>JAXGMN010000012.1:0-341872 GCA_040768665.1 Thermoguttaceae bacterium | reverse complement strand
GCCGAAGGTCTGACCGAGGGTAAAGCCGAGGGTAAAGCCGAGGGTCTGACCGAGGGTGGAGCGGGCGTCCTGCTGGCCCAGTTGGGGCGCATCTGTGGCCCCTTACCGGAAGAGATCGCAGGACGAATTCGCAGCCTGCCTTATCCGGAACTGGAGGCGTTGGGCAAGGAGTTGCTCGCCTTCCGCACCCTGGACGATCTGGAGGCATGGCTCGACGCCCACGCTTCTGAATCCGCGGAGTGAGTGGGGAAGACTGGGACCAGACCGGGATTAGGGACACGGCGGGTTTGCATCGAGGTCGGCCGCTAACGCAGCGGATCTACAACAACACCTGACAGCCACGTTCAAGGCCGCTGTGGTTGCCTCGTATCGCTGAGCGAGGTCGGGCATTCCGTTCATGCGATGCCCGCGCACACCACACGCGCTTGCTGTGCGCCAGCGCCAGATAGGTTGGCGCGACGTGGGTGTGCTCAGAGTCTTGATGGTGAAGGACCCCATGTCAATCGCGTTCCCCCCATTTCAGGGGGCTTGACTCGGTTTCCTCGTTCCGGTAAACTACTTTGCGTAGCAAAGCTTTTCCGGGAGTTCCGCCATGGATTCAAACGAAGCCCAAGCTCGCATGCAGGAAATCCAGCGTATTATGGAGCGGGCAACGCTCTTCACCCTGTTGCCCGGCATGTCGGCGGTCCTCGGCGGAATCTTGGTGCTGGTCGGCTGTGCCGTCAGCTATGCCATGTTCCGCTCCCTCGATTTCGCCGACATTCTTCTCCTGCCGCTGAACAGCCAGGCTGCCTTCTGCGTGATGTGGTTTCTGATCGGCGTGGTCGCACTCCTGCTGGAAGTTGTCCTCACGTTGCGGGCGGCTCGACGGCAAGAACTCGTCCCCGCCCATCGGCCCATGCGCGTCGCGGCGTTCTCGCTCACGCCCAGTGTGCTCGTGGCCGTGGTGCTGACCTTCAAGTTCCTGATCCCGCTGGAACCGCGGGCGGAAGAAATCCAGTACATCGTACCCGTCTGGATGATGCTCTACGGCACGGGCGTGTATACGGCCGGCCTTTTTTCGATCCGGCCGCCCCGTGTCCTGGGCCTCGTCTTTCTGGCAATGGGAGTTGTCGCCCTCTTGGCTTTCCCGGGATATGGTGTCGTCTCGGCCGCGCTCTCTTTCGGTTTCCTTCACATCCTTTTTGGAGTCTATGTCCTCCGGAAACGACGTCAGACGGTGGTTGCATGAGCGGACCCGTCAAACCTGACGACATCGACGCGGTCATCCACGAGCGCGTCCGGCTGGCCATCGTGGCCGCGCTGGCCGTGTCGCCGCAACTGAGCTTCAGCGAACTGAAGTCGATGCTCGAACTCACCGACGGCAACCTGAGCGCCCATTCCCGAACCCTGGAGGAGGCCGGCTATATCGTTGTCGAGAAGTCGTTTCGAGGCCGCCGCCCCTATACCACCATGCAATTGACGCCCAAGGGGCGAAAGGCTTTCGAGCGTTATCTGGAAATGTTGCGCCAAATCGTCGACCGAGGAGACCAGGCCATGAACGACTCATCTTGACCGCCGGCGCGCCGGGCAAAATTTTTTGACCCTTAACTTTGCAGCGCAAAGTACTTTGCTGGAGAGAAGCCATGAAACGCCGACTCTTGCTGATTCTTGCCGCCGTTCAGCGGCCCGGCGACCGCCACTTCCGTCTCATCAAGTACTCGCAGTTTCCACCCCTGAGCTTGATGACCATCGCCGGCCTCACGCCGGACAACTGGGACATTACCATTCGCGACGAACATGTCGAATCCTCCGAAGTCGACGGCGACGTCGATCTGGTGGGGATCCAGTGCTACATCTCGTCGGCCGCCCGCGCGTACGAACTGGCCCGGCGGTGGCAACAGCGCGGTGCAAAGGTCGTGCTCGGCGGCTTGCATCCGACGAGCATGCCCGACGAGGCCGCCCAACACGCCGACGCCGTCTGCATCGGCCCGGCCGAAACGGTTTGGCGTCAAATCCTCGACGACTACCAGCGGGGGCAGCTCCAGAAGTTCTATCGGGGCCGCAGTGAAGGATCCGCCGCTCTGGTGCCCCTCCCCCGGCGCGACCTGATGAACCCCCGCGCCTACTTGATCCGTCACACAATCGTCACCTCCCGCGGCTGCCCGCATGCGTGCGACTTCTGTTACAAGAGCAGCTTCTGGGGGCCTGCCTACTATGAGCCGCGCCCTATGACCGAGGTCACGCGCGAGCTGAGCCGCATCGACGACCATCTGGTGTTTTTTCTCGACGACAACCTGCTGGCCAACCGCCGCCACGCCCGTGCCTTGTTCGACGTGCTGCGCGGTTCAGGCATCGTGTGGCAGGCGGCGGCCTCGCTCGATGTGGCCCGCGACCCCCGTTACCTCGAAGAGGCCTACGAGGCCGGCTGCCGCAGCCTCTTCTTGGGCTTCGAGTCGCTCTCGCCCGCCAACATGCGAGGCAACAACAAGCCGGTAAACGCGGCTGCCGACTACGCCGAGGTCTGCCGGCGGTTCCACGACGCGGGCATCCTGATCAATGGCAGCTTCGTGTTCGGCTTCGATTGCGACGGCCCCGACGTCTTCGATCGCACCCTCGAGTTTACGATCGAAAACAAAGTTCTTACAGCCTCGTTTCACGTGCTCACCCCATTGCCTGGAACGCGGGCGTTCGCCCGCCTCGACGCCGAAGGCCGGCTCCTCCATCGCAACTGGACGCTCTATGACACCTACCACGCCGTCTTCCGGCCGAAAGGAATGACCCCCGAGCAATTGGAGGATGGCTACAGCCGGGCGAAACGCGAGTTTGCTGGCTCCCGATCGATTCTCCTTCGTTCGCTGGGCCTGCCGGGGGCTCTCAAGCGGATTGCCTACAACGTGGCGTGGACGAGAATGGATCCGCTCTGGGTCGCCATCATCCGCAGCGGCCTCATGCCGCTGGCTACGCAGATCTTCGAGCGAGTTCTCCAGTTGAGCACAACACGCGCAAGTCGGCTGACTGAATCCGGACCCATTCGTGCGAAGCAATCGTTGGACAGCGAAATGAGCCAGCCGAACGCTGCGGCAAGCGAGTGGACGTCGTTCGACGGAGCGGAGGCATTAATGCCAGATACCTATCGGCGCCCCGACGAAACGTTGATCAGCCTTCAGCCGCTTGAGCGGGGATGCTCAGAATCAGCCTTCTCGCCATCACCAGCGGAACGATCCCAATCACACCAAACGAACAGTCGATGACCTGCCACCAGAACGGAATACCGCGGATGGGCCCACAAATCAAAGCAAGCGGAATGACCAGGAGGCAGGCAATCATGCCGAATTCAACGACCCAGACGTTCCGCACAGGGTCTCTCAGCGGTCCCCAGAAAGCAATGGCGATCACAAGATGAGCAAACGCCAGCCAGTCAGTGCCATAGCCCAGGAACGGATACTCGCGGTCCATGGTTTCCAGGCCCTCCCGGACGTACGCCAGCCAGTGTGCGAGCCCCGGAAGCCACGTCCCGACGGAAGTGCCGGGCCCAAACCAGGACGTGAGCACCTGCACTTCCCACGTGAGCGGAAAGGCAGTGAGCCCGCTCAGTACCAGTCCTGCGATGAAAAAGACCAACAGGAGGCGAGCATAACGAAGACGTCGCGAGATTGGCATTTTTTCGAGGTTCATGGGAATTCTCTCGGGCGGCCGGACGGCCGTGGTTCGAGTTTGACTTTCCAATGCGGTTGCGTAAGTACTCCTCGTGCACCGAAACGGCTTTTCACGACAGCCGCCCAATCCCCGGCGGCAAAGGAGGTGTTCCATGTCGATGTCTGCATCCCACTTTGGAAAATGGCAACACGCGAGACTCGCCTTCCATTTTGCAGTCTCCGCCGTGGTCATCGTGTTCTCGCTGATGCTCTTCATCTACCCGGCGGTCACCATCTCGATTCTACTGTTCGACTCCCAACTCCACGAGACCGGAGAAAGCCGGCTCGTTCCCTTATGGTTCCGCTCTGCCGCGGGCAGGTATCTTGCGTGGGCGAACACGTACCTCGAGACGAACTACGCGGAGTCGCTCTACCACGACGACATTCCCGCAACGGAATGGCCCATATTCGGTTCGGTGTTCTTCCTCGTCACCGCCGAAGATCTCCAGCGCCAGGGCAAGGTGGACGCGACTCGCGGAACGATTCGTGAGGCCGTGGAGAAGGCGGCCGAGATCGTCGCATCGCCGGTCACGGCGACCTGGGTGAAGACGAAATGGGGCGACGGCTACCTGGAAAAAGAAAACGTCTTCTACCGCATGCTCGTGATCCTGGGGCTGTCATCCTACGAGAGAATTACCGGCGATCCGCGTTATCGCTCGCTGATGTCGACCCAGCGAACCACCCTGGCCGAAGAATTGGCCAACGCCAACTTGCATCTTCGGGATGACTACCCGAACGAATGCTATCCGGCGGACATGTTGTGGGCGGTCGCGGCAATCCAGCGCGCCGCGCGGCTGGAAGACGCGAGCCACGACGCATTGGCTGCCAGCCTGATCGCCGCATTCGACGGACCGCTGAAGGCGCCGGAAGGCCTGCCGCCCTTTCAGGCGGACTCGCGGTCCGGCCGAATGATCCAGGGTGCCCGCGGTTGTGCCAACTCGGGCCTGCTTCTCTTCGCAGCCGAACTCGACCCCGACGTCGCCGTCCGGTGGTATGGCGCCTACGAAGCGAACTTCTGGAAGGACACCGGCTGGCTCGTCGGTTTCACCGAGATGCCCCGCGACTGGCACGAGCCTTTCATGGACGTTGATTCGGGCCCTGTGGTGTTCGGCTGCGGTTCGGTGGCGACGGCCTTCGGAATCGGCGCGGCCAAGACGATCGGGCGGTACGACCACGCCGCTCCGCTAACCCTCGAGATCGTCGCCTGCTCGTGGCCGACGCCCTTCGGATTGCTGATTCCCGGCCTCATGGGACGCCTGGCAGCCGAAAGCTGGAGCCTCGGCGAGGTCGCGATTCTCTTCTCCATGACCCGTCCGACGGCCATCGCCGAGCGGGTCCCGTTCGAGGGCCCCGTGCCGCCGATCGTCTGGCTCCTTCTTGCCACCTATACCGCCGCGGGCGTCTTTTTCATCGGCTTCGAAATCCGGAGCTGCCGCCGCCTGCTCCGCCGACCGCCCCATGGTCCGGCTGGTGGCATTCCGCGGTATACTGCTCAATGCTGCGACGAAACCGCAGCAGGCCAGTCGCGGACCGTGACGGCATCTCCCATGGCAACCCGGAAGGCACAGCAATGATGACCACGAAACAACCATGCTTCGTGTTTTCGATAGCCCTGGCTTCGACCGTTCCTTGCTGGGCCGCAGCAGCCAGCAGTAGCGTCTTTCCCGGACACCGCTGGGACGAGGCCACGCCCGAGTCGCAGAACGTCGATCCGGCGAAGCTCGATGCGGCGGTGCAATACCTCTCCGAGGCGGCTGGACGCGACGGAGTCAAGCGGATGGTCATCGTTCGCAACGGCCGCGTTATCTGGCGTGGCCCCGAAGCGGACAAGCGGCAAGGCGTCTGGTCGGTCACCAAGGCGTTCACCAGCACGGCCCACGGACTGCTGATCGAGGACGGCAAATGCACCCTCGACACCTTGGCCAAAGACTTCGATCCGTCCCTCGAAAAATACTATCCGACGGCCACGCTCCGCCACTTCGCCACCATGACCTCCGGCCTGGACGGTGTCGGCGGCAGCTACGATCTCGACGACCGGCGGCGCGGCGATCAGAACGCCCTGGTCGAGCCGCTCCCGCCCTTTTTTCCGCCCGGCACGAAGTACATGTACTGGGACGAGGCCACGCAGCACTATGGCTACGCACTGACGCAGATCGCCGGGCAGTCCCTCCGCGACTATCTGAAACAAAGAATCCTCGACGCCATCGGCATCACCCAATTTCATTGGAAGCTCGATACGACCGGGAAAGTTTTGAACTGGACCGGCGGCATCGAGATCTCCGCCGAGGACCTCGCTCGATTCGGGCTCCTCTATCTCAACCGGGGCAACTGGAACGGCCGCCGGCTCATCGCCGCCGAGTGGGTCGACGAGGCCACGCGGGTACAGGTTCCCGCCTCGATTCCCAACGCCCTGCCCGGCAGTTCCCGCAAGGGCGCCGGCGTCTACGGCTATCACTGGTGGCCCAACGGAGTCACGCCCGAAGGCCGCCGCCGATGGCCCGACGCCCCGCGGTGCACCTACTGCCGCAGCGGCTACAACAACAACGACCTCTTCGTCATCCCCGCTTGGAACATGGTCACCGTCCGGCTCGGCCTGGACGAACAAGAGGATCCCATCACGGCGGACGAATACAACACGTTCCTGCGGATGGTCGGCGAGGCGATTCTCGATCCCGTCGTCGACGGGCACCAGCGCGTCTGGCATCCGCTCACCGTTCGTTTCCGCGGCCCGAAGGCAAACGAGATCGACAACCAGCCGAACCCCTTCCTCGATTTTCGCCTCCAAGTCGTCTTCACCGGCCCGTCCGGACAATCGTACAACGTCTCCGGTTTCTTCGACGGCGACGGCTGCGGCCGCGGCCTAGGCAGCGTCTGGTGTGTGCGATTCACTCCGGACGAAGCCGGCCGTTGGTCCTACCGGGCGTCGTTTCGGACCGGCAACAAGATCGCCGTTTCGCTCGATCCCGAAGCCGGCCGCCCCGGCAGCTTCGACGGAGCCCGCGGCAGCATCGACGTGGCGCCGGCTGATCCCAGCGCCTCCGGCTTCTTCAAGTGGGGCCGGCTCCGCTACGCCGGCGGCCACTATCTCAAGTTCGCCTCGGGGCCGTACTGGATCCGCGGAGGCACCGACAGCCCCGAAGATTTCCTGGCCTACGCCGGCTTCGATCGCACTCCGCCCAGCCACCGCTACGCCGACCACGTGTCCGATTGGCGTCCCGGCGACCCGGATTGGGGCGAGGCAAGGGGCCGCGGCATCATCGGAGCCCTCAACTATCTTGCCTCGCGAGGCGTCAACAGCGTCTATTTCCTCACCCACAACATCGGCGGCGACGGCAAGAACGTCTGGCCCTGGGCCGGCTCGCCCGATCCCAAGGGAAGCCCGAAGAACGACAACCTCCACTACGACATTGGCAAACTGCGGCAGTGGGAAACGGTCTTCGCCCATGCCCAGCGGCAAGGACTCTTCCTGCATTTCGTATTCAACGAGGCAGAAGCGCCCAACAAGCGGGAGCTGGACGACGGCGAACTCGGCACGGAACGGATGCTCTACTATCGCGAGTTGATCGCCCGCTTCGGCCACCACCTGGCGCTTGAGTGGAATCTCTGCGAGGAGTACAACCTCGGCTTCGATCTCGGTCCCGATCGCGTCCGCCGCTTTGCCGAGTACGTGCAGGCGATCGATCCGTACGACCATCCCATCACCGTTCACTCGGCCGGAAACCCGCTGGAAGCTCTTCGGTTCACCTTCGGCGACCCGCGGTTCAGCCTCACCTCGATCCAACTTGGCCAGAACAGAATCGACTCGCTCACCGAGCAATTCCGAGAGGCCACCGCCAAGGCCGGCCGGCCGCTGCCGGTGTCGATGGACGAGTTCACGCTCGACAAGGGCCAAGACAAGGGCCATATCCCGGTCGATGATGCCCGGCGGTGGCGCGTCGAAAAGCTCTGGCCCACGTATCTCTCCGGCGGCAACATCGAGTTCATCCTGGGCGACCTCCTCGAGACCGAAAGCTTCAAGACGCCCGAACGCGAGAAACTGTGGGCCTATGTCCTCTATGCGCGGAAGTTTCTCGAGGCTTTGCCGTACTGGGAGATGCAGCCCGCCGACCCGCTCGTCACCGGCGCAGCCACGATCTCCGTCACGCAGAATCGCGGCCGAAAAACCTATTCCATGGGCGCCCAGGTCTTCTCGAAGCTGCCAGAGATCTACGCCGTCTATCTGCCCAAGGCGGAAGGTCGCGCTGCGCTCGATCTATCCGATGCCCCAGGGCAGTACCGGCTGCGCTGGTACAACCCGCGAACCGGCGAATTCGAGGGCCCGCCCGTCGACCTGTCCGGCGGCACAACGGTTCCGCTTGGCAAACCGCCTCGCGAGCCCGGCGCCGACTGGGCCGTGCTGATCGAAAGAACGCCGTCCGCCCCCAAAGGTTAACATCACATGCACAGGGAATCCCTAAATCGTGCGCGTGTGCCACTGCTTGGAGTTGAATGGATTCTCCATTCAGAGAGGGCTTTCCACAACTCCAAGCAGTGCGGCACCCGAACCAATCCGGTCGACAACTCCAAGCAGTGCGGCGCCCGAACCAATCCGGTCCACAATTCCAAGCAGTGCGGTGCAAGTACCAGGGCGGCGGTTCTCACTGCTTGTGATTGTGGCAAGTCCTGCGATATGGTAGGTCCGTCCAATCACAAGCAGTGCCACACTCAAACCGGCTATCCCAGGATCGTGCCTGGTCTCTTGGCAATGACTCTCGTTTGGCTGATCGGGACCGTTCCCACCTCGGCTGCCGACGCCCCTCGGCTCCCGCAGCAAATCGCCGCGCCCCCTTATCCGCCCAGCCCGGTAATCGCCGGCATCGATTGGGCCCCGTTGGAAACGGTCGTCCGCCGCGCCAAAGGGAGCGATAACTTCCCGCTGACCTGGAGCGATGACGACGCGCTCTACACCACCTACGGCGACGGCTTCGGATTCGAGCCCTTCGTCCCCGTTAAGCTGAGCCTGGGACTCGCCCGGATCACCGGCATGCCGCACAATTTTCAGGGCACCAATCTCCGCTCCCACTCGATCGAACAGTACGGCGGCGGCCGCAAAGGCATGAAAGGCTGGGGAATCCTTTCGGTGAAAGGCGTCCTGTACTTATGGCTTGGCCACGCCGATCGCAACGGTGGGCAAGCTCAACTCGCCTGGTCCGGTGACCATGGAGCGACGTGGACCTTCGCCGATTGGCGTTTCGAACAGTTCGGCCTGGTCGGATTCATCAACTTCGGAAAAGACTACGCCGACGCGCGCAACGCCTTCGTCTACGCCTATTCCCACGACGGCCCTAAAGCCGACGGTCCCGCCGATCGCTTCATCCTCATGCGTGTCCCCCAAGACCGGATCACCGACCGCCAGTCATGGCAGTTTTTCGTCCGCCGGAATGATCAGGGCCTTCCGATCTGGTCGCACGATGTCCGCCAGCGCGGCGCCGTCTTCGAGCATCGCGACGCCTGCCTGAGATCGGCCATCACGTACAACGCCGCGATCCGGCGTTACCTCTGGTGGCAGGCGATCCCGCAACCGCCCGGCCACAAGGATCGCGGCGACACCCGGTTCGAAGGCGGGTTCGGCGTCTACGATGCTCCGGAACCCTGGGGCCCATGGACGACCGCCTTCTTCACGAAGCAGTGGGACACCGGCCCAGGCGAGCACGGCGACTTTCCCTCCAAGTGGATGAGCCAGCACGGTCGCACCCTCTATCTTGTCTTCTCCGGCGACGACCACTTCTGTGTCAGAAAAGCAACGCTGCAAATCCGTCCGCCGACTCGTTCGGCTCCTTGAGGAGAGCATGATGGTGCATGGCATGGAGGTCAACTGGCCGGGTATCATGGTGCTGATCCAGTATCAGCGGTAAGCCTTTTCCTGGGAGTCGAGCCTATGAACCGGTTCCTTTGTCGTATCATCTTGACGGCGTGCTCCTGGCCCCTTCTGAGCGCAGCCGCCGACGCAGCGGACATCCCGTTGCCGGCCTGGAAACATCTCTGTAGCAAGACCGGCGATCTGCCGCAGCCCAACGGTGGCACCCAGCAGACCGCCTGTGTCGCGTTCGACGTCGACCGCAACGGCACGGCCGACATCGTCATTGCCGAACGGACACAAGCCCCCGCCGTCGTCTGGCTCCGCCGCACCAGCGCCGGCTGGGAAAAACTCGTGATCGACGACACCCGGCAGCGGCCCGAGGCCGGCGGCTGGCCTCACGACATCGATGGCGACGGCGACCTGGACCTGATCCTCGGCGGCGACAGCCGCAGCGACGAGCTATGGTGGTACGAAAACCCGGCGCCGAACTTCGATCCGCAGACCCCGTGGCAACGGCATATCATCAAGAAAGGCGGCGGCAAGGCCCACCACGACCACGTCGTCGCCGATTTCCAGCGCACCGGCAAACCGCAGCTCATGTTTTGGAACCAGGGCGCGAGAAAACTCTTCATGGCCCAGATCCCGGAAAACCCGCGCACGGCGGATCGCTGGCCCCTGACCGAAATCCTCGATACCTCGCGCGTAAAGACCGCCATCAAGCAGGAGGGGATGGCGGCGTTCGACATCGACGGCGATGGCCAGGTGGACCTCCTGGCGGGCATCTACTGGTTCAAGCACCGCGGCGGCACCGACTTCCAGCCCATCCAGATCGCGGATCATCCGGGCCGCATCGCGGCGGGCCATTTCCAACCGGGCCCCGTGGCCCAAATCGTCCTGGCGCCCGGCGACGGCGATGGCCCACTGTGGTTCATCGAGTGCCGCGGTGAACCGACCGATCCCAAGGCATGGTCCCGCCGCCGGCTTCTCGACCGCGACGTCCTCTCCGGCCACTCGCTGGAAGTGGCCGACATCAACGGCGACCGAAACCTCGACATCTTCTGTGGGGAAATGCACACACCCGGCCCCAAGGAAAAGTGCACCGCCTGGATCCTGTACGGCGACGGCCGAGGCGGTTTCCAAGTCCAGCAACTCTCCGTCGGCATCGGCAATCACGACTCCCGCGTGGCCGACGTCGACGGCGACGGCAGGCCGGATATCGTCACCAAGCCCTATACGTGGGACACGCCGCGCGTCGACGTGTGGCTCAATCCGTTCTATGGCCGTTCGCGTATGCGGCGCTGATCTGGGGAGCGATGTCAATCCGGGAGGGCACGTGCGAGGTCGGATTGCGCCGGCAGGTTTGCCAGCTCGCTCGCCAGAAAGTGTAAGTGCAACACCCGCTCCCATCGGTGTGGCAGAAACAGGTGCAAAACGTCGCCGTCTACGACGAGGTCGGCGTAGGAGCATTGGTGGTCGTACCAGGCGACGTTCCGCTTCGGCGCCAACGCGTTTGCCAGGACGAACCGAGGTTCGCTCCAGGTCAGCCCGCCGTCGGTCGAGGTGGATGCCCACAGCTCCGACCGGTCCTTCTGACCTTCCATATTTGCTGAGAGCCCGACGTATTGGCTCTTCGCGTGGCGGTTGTGATGGAAGGCGACGAGCGTCTTGCCGTCGCCGAGGTGGAAGAGCATCGGCGGCGCGTCGGGATGGACCAGCGGTGTCGAAGACGGCGAGGTCCAAGTCTTCCCGTCATCGACGCTGCGGGTCGACCAGAGGTGCCCCTCGGGCGTGCGAAACATGGCCAGCACTTTGCCGCCGCCGAGGTTGATCGGGCGGCCCTCGTCCATCCGGCCGAAACCTTTCACGTACCAGCCCTTCGGGCGCGGCCCGGGGAGCACGGTCCACGTTTTGCCTTGATCCTCGCTGCGAAGAATGTATTGCCGCGTCGCCAGCGGTCTGACCGACCAGTCGCCCTCGTGCGAGCCGATGAGCCAGGTACCGGCGTCGGTTTCGCACATTCGCATCACCGACATGCCTTTGAAGCCGGGATCGTTCACCGGCTCGATGAGTCGCACGTCGGACCACGTGTGTCCGTCGTCATCCGACCAGCGGAAGCCGATGGGGGCGTTTTCGTGTTGGCCCTTTTCCGGCAACCACTTGCCCCGAATCGGCTGCGTGCCGAAGGCGTAGATCCGCTTCGTGCCGCGGGGAACGAGAGGCACGAACCCGTGCTGGTTGTAGTCGATATCGAAAGCGGACTTCGGTCCGGTCCATGTCTTGCCACGGTCGGAGGAGCGATAGGCGATCATCTCGTTGACCTTCCCGCCCTTGCTGTGGCCGTAGTGCTTGCCCTCGGGAAACATCAAGAGGAAATCGCCGGCGGGAGTGATGACGGCGCGGGTCTCATAGACGTCGGCGCCGGGCTTACGGGAACGATGGACCATCTGCCCATCGACCGCGGCGGCAGTGAGCAGTCCGAGCTGCTTGCGCAAGGCAAGACCGGGCGGCGGATTGGATGGGAGGATCTTGTGGCCGCCAATGGTGATTTCGTCGGCGATCTTGTCTGCCGCGAGGGGCGGTACGTCTGCTTGGGCTGCGGCAAATCGGGCTGCCAGGAACAACGGAAGGAGAATACGGAGGGTCTTGGCGGTGGGGGTGCAGGAGAAAGCGGTGGGACAGGTTGGTGGTATCATGATGGACTCCTTGAGCGCCTATTTGGGCCAAAAACCGCGGGCGATCGGCCGGGTTGTCGGTCTGGCGGAGGTGCTGCCGCCGCTTATCGGACAGGTAACTCTTTCTGCGCGTTATCTTCTTCGTCAGGCTCCGATGGAGAACAGCCCCGCGCTTGATACTTGTCAATGAGCAGGAAGACGCCCGCTGTCAGGCCGCCGGCCAGGTAGCCCAAGCCGGCGCCCAGAAGCGGCGAGAGGATCAAGAGGAATGCCATTTCCCCCGGCGAGCCCTTCTCAGCGGCGGGATGGACGATCAGGACAAGGATCTCCGCCGGCAGAAGGCAGGCGCCTACCCAAATCGAAGCCGCGCGAGGGTACTTCCCGCCGTAAAGAACCGCTTGTCCCAGTCCGACGCCGACGACAAGAACGGCGACGATGATGAAGATTTCCGGCGAGGCGCCGAGGACCTGCATAGCCGCAAAGAGTATGGCGAACAAGGTCATCATCAACATGAGGATCCCCAGACCGAAACGGCGGGGTACGCCGATCGCCGGGGTGTCCCAGCCGGCGCCAAGCGGGCCTTCTCGGATGACCGTTGCCGCGATGGGCTGCTCCGGCGGCGACGCCGGACTTCGCGCCAACGCCGCAAGCACCGCATCTTTGACCCGATGGTATCCGATACCGTGGCGGGCCACGAGATCGGCCAATTCCGGATCCGCCCCGGCGATGATCGCCAGCAGAAGATGCTCGGTTCCCAGGTAAGGATGGTTCAACTTCACCGCTTCTTGCGCGGTCCGATCCAGCCACTGGGCCACGTAGAAATCCAGGGCGCTCCAGGAGAAAGCCAACCTGGCGCCCCGGCCGGCTGCCCTCCGATCTGCCGCGGCACCGAAGGAGTCCCGATGGCGGATCAGGTCGTCGAGGTCGCGGGTGAGTGCCCACATGTCGACGCCCAGTTCTTCCAGACAGACCAGCAGAAAGGTTCGCTCCCAACGCAGAATCGTCCAGAGCAGCAGCATGCCGGCTGAAGCGGCGTCGAGCGTTTGCGGCATGCGAGCCGCGGCGCGCGAAGGGACCTGCTCAATCACCTGGACGAGCCCCAGCACGCACCGGCGGGCAAAGAGGTCTTGGCGGCTGAACATATACGATCCTCTGTTGGCCGGCGGGCATAAGGCGTCATTCCAAAGGATGCCTGGGCGGTTGAAATGGGCCTTGCGGACCCGGCATCAGGGAGAGCAGGGTGAATAGAAGACTGAGCCCCAGCAGCCCGGGGCCGCCAAGGGTCGACCCAAGCATTACCAGCGGAGATCTGCCCATGCCGCCAAACACGCCGCTGCCCAACGTGACGAAGAAAAGATTAAGAAGCGGCGGGAGCAGGACCGACAGAGCAATACACCAGCAGGCCCAAGTGAAAAGCGCCCGGTTGCGGATCTTGTCCGGGCGAAAAACGAGGACCACCAACAGGCCGGCAAGCAGTGTCGCCTGGACCATGCCCGAGGCGGTGCCAAACAGTTGCTGGAAAAACAGAAGGTCCTGCGACATGGTGATCCCTTTCCTTTTCAACGATCCGCCACGACCCGCTTATTGATTCCTCATGGAGAGAGGGTATCTTGTCCATCAGCCATTGATTCTAGTACCAACATCTTCTGCCGGCCAGCGGTGAGCGGGAGAGCCTGCGCCAACTGCTATCCATAACGGACGCGCTGCCGTGATACACGGCTTTACTCGGGCAGTAGTCGATCGGCGTGCAGGAACACGGGAGACGCACCTTGTTTCTCCTCGCTGACGCTTCGGGTTTCGAGGACTGCGGCCCTCCCTCTCGCAACGCGAAGCCTCAGCGAGGGGGGCGGTGGTTGCACACCACGCCGCGAAGTACTAATCTATCGGATATTCTCGGCGTCCGACGTTCAACCGGATAGCACAATACACACAAGGCTTCCTTGTTTCACAAGGAAGCACCTATTGCCACGAGGAGTCTTTCGATGAGCGATACCGACAAAGGCGGCACGTCGCGGCGGGAGTTTTTGAGAACCACCGGCACTCTCGCCGCGGCCTCGACGGTCCTCGGCGGGGCCGTTCCGCGCGTCCACGCAGGCGAAAACAACACGATCAACGTGGCCCTGATCGGCTGCGGCGGCCGAGGCTCCGGTGCGGCGGTCGATGCGGTGTCGGTCGATCAGGGCCCGGTCAAGCTGGTCGCCATGGCCGACGTGTTCGAAGATCGACTCGCATCGAGCTACAAGAGACTGAGCAAGAGGTGCGCCGACAAGATGGACGTGCCCGAGGACCGGAGGTTCGTGGGCTTCGATGCCTACCAGAAGGCGATGGACTGCCTGAACCCGGGGGACATCGCGATCTTCGCGACACCGCTCGCCTTCCGTTGGGTTCACTTCCAATATGCGATTGACAAGAAGCTGAATGTCTTTATGGAAAAACCGCTGACGGCAGACGGCCCGACTTCCCGCCGGATGCTTGCCCAGGCCGATGAATCGGTCGCAAAGGGGCTCAAGGTGGGAGTGGGTTTGAAGTCGCGCCACAGCCGGCACCTTGAGCAGCTCTACGCCCGGATCCAGGACGGTGAAATCGGCGACATCACCGCGATGCGGGCCTATCGGATGACCGGTCCGGTCGGGTCGGCGTTTACGAAAAGATGCCCCGAGGGCCAGAGTGAGCTGGAGTGGCAGCTCCGGCACTTCCACGGTTTCCTCTGGGCGAGCGGCGGCGCTTTCAACGACTTCTATATCCACGTTGTCGACCATTGCTGCTGGATGAAAAACGCCTGGCCGGTCAAAGCGCAGGGACTGGGCGGACGCCATTATCGCCAGAGTCCGGATGGCACCCTCTGCGTCGACCAGAACTTCGATTCCTATGCCGTGGAATACACGTTCGACGATGGTTCCGTCCTCCTTCTGGATGGACGTTGCATGCCGGGAGCGGCACAGTTCTACTCCAGCTACGCGCATGGCACGAAGGGTTCGGCGATTGTCTCCAAGCACGGCGATTGCGGGCCGCCTTCCAGCACGTATCGCGGCCAGAAGCCGGATCCATCGCAGATGATCTGGCAGTCGGAGGTCGATAGCAGCCAAGCGAATCCATTCCAGAACGAGTGGAACGATCTGGTCGACGCGATCCGCAACGACAAGCCTTTTAACGAGGTGAGGTATAGCGTCGAGGCAAGTCTCGTTTGTTCCTTAGGTCGGAAGGCGGCGCATACGGCGCAGGAGATCACGTACGAAGAGATGTTGAACTCCGAGGAAGAGTACGCCCCCGGCGTGGACAAATTCACAATGGACTCGCCCGCGCCCGTGGAGGCCGACGCCAATGGGCTGTATCCGATTCCCATGCCGGGACTCAACAAGAAGTCGGAGTACTAGAAGACTGTCCCAAAACCAGCGATGCGGTGCGCATTGTCAAGTAGCGTTTCTAGGCCAAGCTGCTGAACCTTGTTCACCCGCAACGAGTCCGCGGGGGGCCCCGGGTGCGGAGAACGACGAACTCGGCGGGCGGAACCTCCGGCCAGGAGATTTTGCCGCGCACCCCGTGTCGATTGGCGACGAGGCCATCGAACTGGCCCCGTGCGGCGCCGGGCGAAAACGGTGGTTCCAGGTCCCGCTCGGCAAGCGGGACCTACCGGGGCGGCTGAACGATGCCGCTATGCGGAAGGGGTGAGTTCGTTGGCTCCGCAGATTTGGCCACCGGGCGAGGGGCTTCCATGGTTGGGGGTGAGGGAACAAAATAGTGGATTCGTGTGTCTTGGATGAATACTGGAGTAGAGCGATGGCAGGCAAGCTGAACATCCTTCGGATCGACAGCCGCAAGGACGACATCCGCGCGGCGATGGCGGAACTCCGCCGGCGGCTCAGCCCGCGAGGGGAGGTCGTCAGCCAGCAGGGCCGTCAGCGGACGATCGAGATTTTCGGCGAGCCGCTTTCGCCCGTCGAGGTCGTGCGGCGGATCTGCCGGGATGTCGAGCAGAAAGGGATCGCTGCGGTGCTCGACTACTCGGCCCGCATCGACAAGGCGGAGCTCATGCCGGACAAGCTCCGGGTCTCCCGCGACGAACTCGCCCGGGCGCACGCGCAAGCCGATCCGGAACTTCTTGCGGCCGTTCGCCGCGTCGCTCAGAACATCCGCGAGTTCCAGGAGGCGATTCTGCACCGTGATGTTCGGCTTGATCGGCCCGGGGGGTATCTAGTCCAGCGTTACCGCGCGTTGGACCGCGTAGGGATCTGTGTGCCGGGTGGAGCCGCGGCCTATCCGTCGACCGTGCTCATGACGGCCGTGCCGGCACAAGTAGCCGGTGTCGGCGAGCTGGCGGTGGTCGCCCCGCCAACCCCATACGGCGCGTACAACGGCAGCCTGCTGGCGACGTGCCACGAACTGGGAGTCCAAGAGGTATACCGGCTTGGTGGAGCCCAGGCGGTGGCGGCGCTGGCTTACGGGGTCGAAGGGTTGCCTCGCGTCGACAAGATCGTCGGCCCCGGCAACCTGTTTGTCGCCTTGGCGAAGAAATTCGTGTACGGCGACGTCGATATCGACTCCATTGCCGGTCCCAGCGAGGTCGTAGTGATCGTCGACCGTTCGACGCGGCCGAAATTCACCGCCTACGACCTGATTGCCCAGGCGGAGCATGCGCCGGGCGCCAGCGTGCTGATCGGCTGGGAGGAGGACGTGCTCGACGCGGCCGTCGAGGAGTTGTCGCTTCAGTTGGAGCAGGTCGAACGAGGAGAGTTGGCCCGTCAGAGCCTGGAAGATTTCGGCGCCGTGATCCTTGCGCGCGACGCCGATGAGGCGTGCTCCCTGACGGATGAGATCGCACCGGAACACCTTCATATTGCCACGGAGAACGCCGAGCAACTCGCCGAAAAGATTCGCCATGCCGGGGCGATGTTCCTGGGCAACTACACGCCCGTCGCCCTGGGCGACTATGCAGCCGGCCCTTCGCACGTCCTGCCGACCAGCGGCACGGCACGTTTTGCCAGTGGCCTGTCGGCGAACGATTTCTTGCGCACCAACAGCGTGCTGCATTTCACGAAAGACGGGATGGTCCATCTCGCCGAAGACGTTCACGTGCTGGCAACGAAAGAAGGGCTGACGGCGCATAGGGAGAGTGTTGAAGTGAGGCTGACAACTGATAACTGATCACTGATCACTGACAACTATGAATTATTTTCGCCCTGAAATTCTTGCCATGGCCGGCTACGTGCCGGGGGAACAGCCGCAGACGGCGGGGTTCATCAAGCTGAATACGAACGAGAATCCGTTTCCTCCGTCGCCTGCGGTTTCCACGGCCGTCGCGGAAGCCTTGCGGCGAGGGCTCCAGAAGTATCCGGATCCCGTGTCCGGCGCGTTCCGGCGGCGGGCGGCCGAGGTCCTGGGCGTTGCGCCGGAGTGGATCCTGTGCGGCAACGGCAGCGACGATATCTTGACGATCGTCACACGGGCGTTCGTCGGACAGGGGCAGATGCTTCGTTTGCCGTACCCAAGCTACATTCTTTACCGATCGCTGGCACAGATCCAAGGGGCCCGCAGCGAGGAAATCCATTTCCAGCGCGACTGGTCGCTGCCGGCTGCGTTTGGAGACTCAACCGAAGATCTGCGTCTGGTTTTCCTTCCCAACCCGAACAGCCCCTCGGGGACAATGGTGCCGCGCGAGGCGATTCTGGAACTGGCCGAGCGATTGCCGTGTCCGCTTCTGGTCGACGAGGCCTACGCGGATTTCGCGGGATTCAACTGCATGGATCTGGTCGCAAAGAACGAGAAGATTCTCGTTTCGCGATCCTTGAGCAAGTCGTACGCTCTGGCCGGACTGCGGTTCGGCTTCGTGGTCGCACAGCCGCAGGTCATCGCCGAGCTCGTCAAGGTCAAGGACTCGTACAACTGCGACGCCCTGTCGATTGCGGCCGCCACCGCGGCAATCGGCGACCAGGCGTGGCTCGCCGAAAACCGCGACAGGATTTTCGCCACTCGGAAACGGCTCGCCGACGGGATGCGCGAGCTCGGCTTCGACGTGGTCGAGTCGCAGGCCAACTTCACCTGGAACGTACATCCGTCACAACCCGTAAAGCCGCTCTACGAGAAGCTCAAACAGGCCGGGGTCCTGGTCCGATACATGGACTATCCGGGGTGGGGCGACGGGCTGCGGATCAGCGTTGGCACCGATGAGGAGGTGCAAACCTGTTTGGAACGCCTGCGGGCTATGGTTTGACAGTAGCGGAAACCCTCTCCCAGCGGCCAGAGAACAACGGACAACAGACCATGTCGCGCACCGCCCGAATCGAACGCAAGACCGCCGAGACCCAAATCGAACTGGAGTTGAACCTCGACGGCACCGGCCGGTCGGAGATCGCCAGCGGGGTCGGCTTTTTCGACCACATGCTCACGCTCCTGGCCAAACACGCGGCGATGGATCTCGTGGTCAAGGCGGCGGGGGACCTCCACGTCGATCAGCACCACACGGTGGAAGACGCCGGCATCTGTCTCGGCCAGGCGATACGCCAGGCGCTGGGCGACAAGGCGGGCATCCGCCGCTACGGCCACTTCACGCTGCCGATGGAGGAAACGCTCGTTACCGCCGCAGTCGACCTCGGCGGGCGCCCCTATTTCGTTTTCGAGGCCCGGATCCCCACGCAGAAGATCGGCGACTTCGACAGCGAACTGGTCTTCGACTTCTGGCAGGCGCTGTCCGCAAACGCTTTGTGCAATCTACACATCCTCCTGCACCACGGCCGCAACAGCCACCATATTGCCGAGGGCATTTTCAAAGCCACGGCCCGGGCCCTGCGCATGGCTGCCGAAGAAGACCCCCGCATTCATGGCGTGCCTAGCACGAAGGGGACGCTGGGGTAGCGTCGCGATCATGCCCGCGGGTGAAACTGGTTGTGCACGCTCTTCAGGCGCGAAGGATCAACGTGCGTGTAGATCTGCGTCGTGGCAATGCTGGCGTGACCGAGCATTTCCTGCACCCGGCGCAAATCGGCGCCGCCGGCAAGCATGTGGGTGGCGAAGCTGTGACGCATCGTGTGGGGACTTACCAAGGGCGGTGCGCCGATCCGCTGGACGTAGCGCTTGAGCAACTCCCAGATCCTCTCTCGCCGAAGGCGGCGGCCCCGATACGACAACAGCACCCATGACGGCGGCGACGCAGCCCGCTCGACCAACAGCGGCCGTTCGTGTTCGAGATAGGCCCGGACCGACTCGATGGCCCCGGTACCCAATGGAACCAGCCGCTCTTTGTTTCCCTTGCCGCGGCACAGGCAGTAGCCTTCGTCAAAATGCATGTCCCGAATCGCCAGATTGGACAGTTCCGACGCACGACAGCCGGTGGCATAGAGAAGCTCAAGCATCGCGCGGTCTCTGCGCCAGAACGGATCGTAGCGCTGCGGACTTTCCAGGAGCCGGTCGACTTGTTCCGGGCTGAGCACCTGGGGGATCCGCTGCCAGAGCTTCTGGCTGCCCAGCAGTTCCGCGAGGTTATCTTTGAGTACACCCTCGAGTTGCAGGTACCGGAAGAAAACCTTCAGCGAGACCAGATGCCTTGCAAGCGATGCGGGGGCAAGCCGCCTGGCGTGAAGCCAGGTGGTGTAGTCCGCCAGGTCCTGGATCGTGAGCGATGGAATACTCCGGCCTGCCAGCCACTCCGAGAACTTTCGCAGATCGCGGCGGTATGCAGCCACGGTGTTTTCCGCCAGGTGACATTCTCCCGCGGCGTATTCAACGAAGGCATCGAGCCACACACGCGAGACATTCTGCGGCTTGGGCGGCTTAGGTTTGAGGAGTTTGCGGCGCGGTCCACCCATGGCGATTCTCGATACTCGCGGTAGCAGCCGTCCTGCGATGACCTGCTATTCAGTTCGGATCTTTGTTTCCGCGGGCTTGACCGGAAGTCTTGGGGGTGAGTGGGCAGGCACCGCAATATCTTCCATCTACCCTCAAGCTGAACCACCACCTGGTCGCAGAGCCAGTCGCCTTTTTCAGCATCCCCCTGGGCGAAATGCGCAACGGTTTCTACTCGACAGCAGGGAGGTCGCCCGGCCTTCTTCTCCCGCGGCAACCATGCATTTACGGCCAACGTAACATACAATGACGGTTAGCGCGGATACTACGTCGCCTACGACATTCCTGCCGCTCGGGGGGCTAATGGCCGATTGAATCTCAAGTGGCAGTCGCGAAGCTGCTCTCGCCCCCTCCCAGAGAGGTGGCTAGATTGCGCGAACTTCGCCAGTCCGGCGGAATTTGAGGAAGACCGACGATGAAATCTCGCCTTTTCGTGTTCCTTTTTGCCACAGTACTCATAACGGGCTGCGGAGGTCAGACGTATTCGTCGAGGGATGTTGCGGAAGAAGTAGGTGGCAACCAGAGCCAGCCGATGGCGGTCGCCGAGGCTCCTGCGGATTCCGCTACTGGCGCCGCGAGCCCTGACGCGCCCTCCCCGTCCGAAAAACAGGCGCCTGCCGGGCAACAGATCGCCGCCCAGTCGGCGACCGAGCCTCCCCTGGCGAAACCGCTGCCGGAGAATCTATCGGTTGAAGAGCCACCGCCTGCGGCGCGCCACTCGGTGCAGGCTGCTCGGACGCCTGTGGAAGAGGTGCCTGTGGAATTGCCGCTGCCTCAGCCTCGCATGGATGCCGAAGTTCCGAGCAGTGATATCGCTTCTGCCCCGCGCGGCAATCCGCCTGTTTCGTCACTCCCTGCCGAGCCGGTTGTTTCCAAGTCGACCGATCCGTCAGGCGAGGCTGCCCTTGCGGGCGCCGAAAATGCCCGGCGGGAAATCGAAGTAAGCACGGCGGCCGGCGAGCCAGTCCTTCAGGTGCGCTATGCGTGGCGCGAGCTGTCGCGCCCCTCCGTCCAGATCGCAAGAGTCGAAGAAAGCGGGGAGCCGGCGCAGCCGATACCGCTGGACGACCAGCAGGCGGAAGAATTGTGGCGAAGTCAGGTTGCGCGGCTCAACAAGCCGGTTTACCCTTCCTCCCCGGAGTTGGTCGAGCACTCCGTGACGTTCCTCGACCGGGGCAATGGCGAGTTGATCACCGTCCGTGGACGGAAGAATCTCCTTGGCAAAGCGAGTGCGTACGCCGTAGACGAGCAGGCCGGCTCACCCGTCATTTGCTACCTGCTCGACCGATGGGCCGATGAACAGGGAGTACTCCATTTCGCGCTGACCGACTTCGACCTGACCGATGCATTCAAAAAGCCCGGTAAGCTTCGGGTTTGGATGGTTAGCGAGGAACAGGTAGTATGGGAAGAAACGGTAGATTGGCCGGGCGATTCCGGGGCGCCGTCCGTTGCACAGCAATCCGATACACCATCGCCGGAGAAAACAGAACCGGCAGACCCAGTGTCGCCAGGTAAAACGGCGGTAACCGGGCAGCCGGATCTCGGCCCAAGCTCGGCGGGCGGTTCGACGCCGCCTACGCTGCCCGAAATGCCCGCCAATGGCCAAAACGCCGACAACGCGACCGACTCTCAGCCGAGTTCGCCGGCCGGTTCCGCGGTCCAACAGACGCCGGCTCCAACGCAACCGAGCGGCGAACCGTCTCCCGGCTGGAAGCCGGCCGAGGTGAAAACGCCCCGGCCTGATGCGCCGCCCGCCAAGCGAAGTCTCAATGAGATGTCGATCGACGAGTTGGCTCGCCACATTGAAACCGAATTTGGCTCGAAGATGTCGCCGGCAATCCGGCGGTTCTGGTTGAACGGCTACAAGCGTTATTATATCGTGCCGAACCCACCCGAGGTCCGGCGCAAGGTGCTTATGGATATGCTCCGCTCAGCCTATGCCGAGAAGCCGCCGGCTGAAATGGCCGAGGCGTTTCGCGTGCTGTTTGAGAAGCTGAAAGTCCAATAGGCCGGCAATGCCCGGGTAGGTCCCGCTTGCCGAGCTTGCCGAGCGGGACCTGGAACTGCCGACCACCTCAGCAATCCCAACCGGCTCCGAACCACCCTAAAGGCTCCACCTCAAAACGTGACCGTTCACGGGGCGGAAGCGAGTTCCAGGCAGGTCCGGCTTGCCGAGTTGTACGTCGGACTTTTTCGATTGTACCGGATTTGTGGAATAAACTGATCAATCCGTTCGCAGTAGCCGAAATCATCAGAGGAGATGGTGTATCTTCAGTGGGCTACCATTTGGGGAACGGAGCGGTCCATGCGCGGGGAAGTTCGAAAGCGGTTGATAGGGCTGTTGTCGGGCGTGTGGGTGCTACTGCCATCGGCTCTGTTGGCAGAACCTGACGCTGCGTTCGCGCCCGCTACAGTTGCCCCAGCCAACTCGACGATCCTCGGACCAGCGGTGCCCGCGCCCAGCGGACCGGGAGCCGCGGTTCCCCGTTTACCGCTGGGCCCGGAGGCCGACCGCTGTGCAAAACCGCCGGGCTGCCCGCCTCCTTGCGACCCGATCCCCGAGTGCCCTCCTCCGGTGTGGTATGGGCGCCTATCGGCTCTGATCCTCAAGCGGGACGCTGACCGGGACATCGCATTTGCCACGGAGGGCGTCGGCCTCGCCGACGACGTCCCCATCCCCGGCGACGTTGTCCTGAGCACCGAGGACCTCGAATCCGCGTTTTCGGGCGGCGGCGAGATTCTCGTCGGCCGGATGATCGTGCCCACGCACTACCTTGAGTTTTCCTACTTCGGTATCAATTCCTGGGAGAAATCGGCGGCCGTGCGGGACGCAGACGGCAATCTTTTCTCGCCGTTCAGCCATTTTGGGACGGATCCGGACGGCGGACTTATCGCCTTCGACAACAACAACCTGGCCTGGGTCCGCTCCTACTCGCGGTTGAACAACTTCGAACTGAATCTGCGTCACGAGCTCCCCATGCCGCCGATCCGGCTGAACACGTCGTTTCTGTTTGGCGGACGGGCGATGGTGATCGAGGAGTCGTTCGATTACCTGACCCAATCGGCCGTCGCCACCAACGCCGTCAACACCAAAACCGACAACCGTCTGCTCGGCCTGCAGGTCGGCGGGCTGTTCGAGTTCCACGTCGAGCCGTGCTGGTGGATCGACTTCCGAGCGATGGGAGCGATCTGTCAGAACAAGATCGGACTGGATTCGGCCTATGCGATTGCCGATGCGACCGGGACACGAACCTTCGTTCATTCCAACGACGACAACCAAACCGCCTTCGTGGGCGATCTGTCGCTATCGCTCATCTGCGAGTGTTCGTGCAACGTGACGCTCGAGGTCGGCTATCGCTCGCTCTGGATTACCGGCCTGGCGCTGGCGGCCGAGAATATGCAAACGAATCCTGAAATCCTGGAACTTGGCCCGCCGCAACTCTTCGACGAGGGTGAGATCGTCTACCACGGACCTTTCGCCGGGGTCACCGTTCGCTGGTAGGCAGCCGGATCTCGTCGTTCCATCCCAGCGGATGGCTTTTGTGGAGTCGACGGTCCCGCCGCGGTGGGAGTGCGGCAGATCCGGGCCCCAGGCAAGCGCAGCTTGGCATCCAATCGTTCGTAGCCCCGGTCCAAATGGAGGATCTCGTCGACGATCGTCTCGCCCTCGGCCGCCACTGCCGCAAGTACGAGCGCCGCACTGGCCCGCAGATCCGAGGCCGTGACCCGGGCCCCGCGAAGCCGTGCGACGCCGTCGATCACCGCCGCCCCCGGCGCCATGGCGATCCGGGCGCCCAGCCGATTCAACTCGGGCACGTGGGCAAAACGACGCGGAAAGACGCAGTCTCGCACCACGCTGCGCCCTTCGGCCTGCGACATGAGGGTGATCCACTGGGCCTGCACGTCCGTGGGAATGCCCGGATAGGGCTCGGCAATCATGTCGACCGGCTTCAAGTGGCGCGTGGCGGCAACCTGGAGCTGGTCGGCAGTGAGGTCGACCTGACAGCCGGTAAGCCTGAGCCGCTCGATCACCGCCCTCAGATGGTCCGGCACCACGCCGTCGATCGTCGCACCACCGCCGGTGAGGGCGGCTGCGATGGCAAGCGTCGCAGCCTCGATCCTGTCGGGAATGACGCGATAGTCGGTCCCGCGAAGCTCGTTCACGCCATGGATTCGAAGCGTCGGCGTGCCGAGTCCGGCGATTCTCGCTCCCATCGCGTTGAGGCACCGCGCAAGATCGACGATCTCCGGTTCCATGGCCGCGCCCCGAAGAATCGTCTCGCCGCGAGCCAGCACCGCGGCACAGAGCACGTTGGCGGTTCCGGTAACCGTAGACCCGCGGGCGCCCTGGAGATCGATCGTAGCTCCGCGCAATCGATCGGCGCGTGCAACGACGCAACCGTCCACCACCTCGAGATCCGCCCCCAGCGCAGCGAGCCCTTTCAGATGCAGATCGACGGGCCGCGGCCCGATGTTACAGCCGCCGGGCAACGGTACGATCGCCCGTCCTCGCCGCGCCAGCAGCGGCCCCAGTACGCAAAAACCCGCGCGCATCCGTCGAACCAGTCCATCGTCCGCCCGGATCGGCGATTCGTCGACGGTCTCGAGTCGCAATGCTCCATCCGCGGTGCGCGTGCTTTCGACGCCCAACCTGCCCAGGATCCATGAGAGCGTCTCCACGTCTGCCAGCCGCGGAACGCACGCGAGCCGAACCGGCCCCTTCGCAAGGATGGCGGCAGCCATGATCGGAAGCGAGGCGTTCTTCGAGCCGCTGACGCGGACCACGCCGCCCAGCGGCTTTCCTCCAACGATCCTGAACCGAGCCGCGTCATACATGTTGACCTCCCGATCAGCCGCTTTCGCCCGGCCCTTTGCGGACCGCGTGAGCGACGCGGGGCAGGCCGGCGAGATCCTTGATGGTCGGCGCCGGTTCGAAATGATGATCCGCGTCGATCATCTCGACCACCGCCCGGTGGATCATCGGGCTGATCTCCATCAGAAGGTGTCCGCCCGACCGGAGTCGCGGGGCCGCTTCGACAACAAGGCGCTCGATGATCTCGGTTCCCCGCGGGCCGGCCACCAGGGCTTGTCGTGGCTCATGCGTCTTCACCGATTCGGGCAGATTCTTCGCTTCGTCCTCGCTCACATAAGGAGGATTGCTCGCGATGAAGTCGAACTGCCGGTCGGCCGCCAACGCCGACAGCAGATCGCTCTGGACGAGTTCCACCCGGTCGTCTACTCCGTGCGCGGCGGCGTTCCTGCCCGCCACCTCCAGCGCGTCGGGGCTCACGTCGAGCGCCGTCACACGGCAGCCCGGCAGATGCTTGGCGATACTTACCGCAATCGCCCCACTACCGGTACCGACGTCGCAGACCTCGATTTGGCTGTCGTACGACTGCAGCTTGGCAAGGTCTAAAACGGCGATCACGACAAACTCGGTCTCGGGCCGAGGAATCAGCACGGCGGGTGAAACCGCGAACGAGAGAGAATAGAACTCGCGGCGACCGACGAGATAGGCAACCGGCGTCCCCTCCGCCCGTCGCCGCACCAGATCGCGAAAGGCGGCAAGCTTGTCTTCCGGCGGAACCTCGTCGAACGCCGTATAGAGCTGGATCCGCTGGCAGCCGAGCGACTCGGCCAGGAGAACCTCGGCGTCCAGGCGCGAAGTCTCGGATCCACGCCGTTTCAAGTAGTCGGTCGTCCACTGGAGCAACCGGCCGACGGTCCACACTTCAGTCGGGGTCATGTCGGCTCCGTCTTCGTCCCTTCAGGCAACAACCGACAATCACTCCATCTTCCCGAACGCCGCTCGCTGCTCCTGCCGCTCGAAATCGAGCAGGCCTTCGATGACCGGATGCAAGTTGCCCGCCAGGATGCTGTCGAGCTTGTACAGCGTGAGGTTGATACGGTGGTCGGTGACGCGGTTCTCGGGAAAATTGTACGTTCGGATCCGCTGACTGCGGTCGCCGGAGCCGATTTTGCTTTTGCGTTCCGCGGAGCGTTTCTGCTCTTCCTCTTCCCGCCGCTGCTCGTAAATACGCGACTTGAGTACCCGGAGGGCCTTGGCCCGATTCTTGTGCTGGCTCTTCTCATCCTGGCACTGCACGACGATCCCGGTCTCAAAGTGCGTCAGCCGAATGGCCGAAGCCGTCTTGTTCACGTGCTGTCCGCCGGGGCCGCTGGAGTGAAAAACGTCTTCCCGATAGTCCTCCGAGTTCAGTTCGATCTCGACGTCCTCGGGCTCGGCCATCACGGCCACCGTGGCGGCGGAAGTGTGGATGCGCCCCTTTGCCTCGGTTTCGGGCACTCGCTGGACCCGGTGGCCTCCGCTTTCGTATTGCAGTTGCCGAAAAACTTCTTCCCCCTCCAGGCCGAGAATAATCTCCTTGAACCCGCCCAGTTCGGTCGCGTTCAGGTCGAGGATCTCGAGCTTCCAGCCCTTGTCCTCAGCGTAGTGCTTGTACATTTCGTACAAGTCGCGGGCGAACAGCGCCGCCTCGTCGCCACCCGTGCCGGCCCGAATTTCCATCACGCACCGGCTCCGGCTGGCGTCTTCGCCGCCAATCGTCAGGTCGAGCAATTCATCCCAACAGGCATCGCGCCGCACTTTCAGCTCGAGCAGTTCCGCCTCCGCCAATTCGCGCATGTCCGGATCGCGCCCCTGGGCCATCTCCTTGGCCTCGGCGATCTGGTTGTTGAGCTGTTTCAGCCGCCTGTACTTGGTCGCCAGCTTCGCCAACGATCCGTGCTCGCGCATCACGGCAGACATCCTCGCCGGCGACGCGAGCACCTCGGGATCGAGAAGTTGTTTTTCCAACTCCTCAAAACGGCGCAGTTTTTCGTCCAATAGCTTGCGCATACCCTTCGCGGCCGGCCTCAATCTTTGTCCATCGGAGACAACCCCTAAACGAACGGGGAGCGGATTTTCCGCTCCCCTTCAATCTGAATCCAAGAACTAAGCCTCGGCCGGCTCGACAGCGGCGGCTTCTTTCTTCCGTGCACGCTCGACGCTGGCGTAGCCGGTCTGCGCGAACTTGCTCTTGAACTTCTCGATGCGGCCTGCCGTGTCGACGTACTTGAGCTTGCCGGTGTAGAAGGGATGGCAAGCGCTGCAGATGTCCACCTTCAACTCCGGCCTGGTGCTGCGAGTGACAAAGCTGTTGCCGCAGCCGCAAGTCACCTTTGTCTCCACGTATTTCGGGTGAATGCCTTCTTTCATGAGAACCTCGCTATGAGCCGAATTGCCGTTGCTTGTCGCTATTGTGTAGAGGTGGTGGAAACCTTTAATGGTACCGTTGTCCGCCCCGCTCTACAAGGTTAGCCAAATCGCGCGCCCTGCACCGGTCGAACGAGGGGTATCCAGGCCGTGCGATCTGCCCCATCCCCTGACGCAAAGCGCCAAGTCCCCAGCCGCCGGTGCTCAGTTCGCGGCACTACTCTCGGCGGGGGTATTCCCCTTCTTTCTCTCCTGGTCCGATCCTTCGGTCTGGGAGGGCGCCACGAGGCCCTCCAGCCATCGGGCGCGGAGTAGGTTGCCATGCCGGTCTGGTGATGGGCTTTTGGTGCGATACTCCGTCAAAGCCTTATCGTACTGCCGGTCGGCCTCGTAGATCCGCCCCAAGTTGTAATGGGCGCCCCGCGTCCACGGGTTGTTTTCCACCGCCTCCAGGGTCCGATTCGACAGGTAATCGGTCGCCGAACGGTAGTTCTCCTGGTCGTAGGCAATCAGCCCGAGCCAATAGCTGGCGTTCTGCTTCGCCTGCTGATACATCATCGCCAGCTCGTTGGGAATGTCGGCCGAGGCAAGCTCCCGATCTGAAGGCCGCGCGAGTTGATAGTAGACGGTCGCATTGGGTTCGCCCGAGAAATTCCCCTTCAAGTGCAGAATTCTCCCTTTCCACAGCGCCGGCGACTGTCCGACCCGAAATGGCATGAGAGAAACAAGCTGCCATCGGGCGACCTGCGGGCCAAGCCGCATTCTCTGCTGGACGACCTCGTAAGGCATGGTCCAGAGGCGAGCATCGGCCACGTGCGGGCTTCTTTGAAAACGCTGGGCCTGACCCGAAGGATCCACGGTGAGCACCATCTTCTCCTCGCCGGTAAGCCTCGATTCCACCATCGCCATCCGTTGCTCGAGGTACGCCGGAGACGCCTCCAACAGCGCCACCACGCCGCCGGAGAGTTGTTTTGCGTTGACGGAATATGGATGCCCTTCGTCCAAGTCAAGCTTTCGCAGCAACGATTCGTCGGCAACCACCTGGTTGAGCGTGGCCGGCTGAACCTCGAGGCGGCCGTCGTCATCCAGCCGGATTCCATCCGGGCCGGGGATCGGAACGCCGAGGTCGGGGTCGAGCAAGTAGACTTCGCCCTCGCTCAGTACACCGATCAGCCAGGGCTTGATCGAGTCCTTCGCGGAGCTATCCGGCCCTGGCAGTGCCAGCAGCGCTGCATCCAACCCCTGTTGACGCGCCAGCAGGATGAAAACCCACGCCCGCTCCAATGCCGTGCCTCGTCCCTGCAAAAGCGTCTCCCAGGGCACCTGCACAATCCGCGACCCTGCGGGCCCTGCGGCTTGATCCCATTCGAGCTGGATGTTTCGGACCGTCCAGTCGAAAAGGCTCTTGGCGCGGGCCACGTCTTCGACGTCCTCTCCGCGAGCCCAATTGGAAACGTCGCGGAGCCAGACGGCTTCCTGAAATAAGGTTCCGTCCGAACGGTGGAACTCGAGCTTGCCCAGATTCGCAACCACGGGGAGTTCCCGTAGCGGGTCGGGAAGCGTCGCGATCATCGGATCCGGCGTCCAGCCGGGAATCGGCTTCTGCTCCCGCACCCACTGATCCAAGCGGTCCATCGTCCGCTGAAGCATCTCTCCGCTGTCGAATTCCTCCTGTCGATACAGCGCATCGATGGCGTGATGCAACAGTTCATCGGTGATCCTCGTCCTTGCACGGCCTACGCGATGTTGATCGTGCGAATCGGCAACGCCCGACGACCCGTTGCAGCCGAAAACCGACAGCATCACCGCAACTGCCGCCAGCCCCAGTGCCGAGCGGAAAACGGCGATTCGTTCCGGGCTCCTGCCACCGAGATGCAAAGGCAAGCAAGTATTCACGAAAGCTTCTCCACAACTTGTCGAATCGCCAGAATCCGCCGCAGCAGAGGCTCGAACTGATCCAGCGGAACCATGTTGGGGCCGTCGCTCAACGCCGTCTCGGGCGAAGGATGGGTCTCGAAAAACAGGCCATCGGCCCCGATGGCCGTGGCGGCGCGCGCGAGCGGTTCGACCATTTCCCGGTTTCCTCCCGTTGCGCTGCCCAAACCGCCGGGCTGCTGCACGCTATGCGTTGCGTCGAACAACACCGGCACACCCAGCGCCTGCATCTGCGGAATGGCTCGCATGTCGTTTACCAACTGGCCGTAACCGAAGAAGGTTCCTCGCTCGCCGACCAGGATGTTCCGGCACCCGCCGGCCTCGAGCTTGCCGACTACGTGCTTCATATCCCACGGTGCGAGAAACTGCCCCTTCTTGACGTGCACCGCGCGGCCGGTTGCTGCGGCAGCGGAAAGCAAGTCGGTTTGTCGGGCGAGAAAGGCCGGGATTTGCAGCAACTCGCAGATTTCGGCGACCGGTGCCGCCTGGTTCGGTTCATGGATGTCGGTCGTTACCGGCAAGCCCGTCGCTTGTCGAACGCGGCTCAACACGGCCAGCCCCTTCTCGAGCCCCGGCCCGCGGTACGACGTCAGGCTCGTCCGATTGGCTTTGTCGAACGAGGCTTTGAACACAAGATGAAGCGATAGGCTTTCGGCGAGCCCTCGCAGTCGCTCGGCGATCCCAAGCGTCGACGACTCGTCCTCCATCACACAAGGACCGGCAATCACCATCAGCGGTTGGCCGCGCCCGCAGCGATAAGGACCGATCGTGGCTGGATTTTCGGGCACTCCCACCTCCCTACTTTGCTACCGTCTTCGCGGGGGCCCCGCCAAGTGCGGGGCAACAAGGCGGCACCAGCAGCGTCAAGCGATCGGGCAAAACCTCGACATCCACCGGCAATACTCCGCCCGGATCTCCGTCCAACTGGTACGGCACGGGCCGATCCGACGTGATCCGAAACCGCCGTCCGCGCTCGATCCGGCAATCCGAAAGTCGACGGTGATACCCCAACTGGGCCGCTGCCAAGTACTGCATGCCCGCCCACCATGAGCCCCGCCGGAACGCACACAAGTCCAACAAACCGTCGTTCGGAGCCGCCTCGGGTGCCAAAGGCAGCCCCCAAGCGTACCTGGGCAGATTGAAAATGAACACCCACGCGGCATCAATCGCATGCTCCTCTGACTCCAACGCGCGATCGCCGCGGCCGATATGGATCGCCGGATAGTCGTAAATACGCAGGGACTCCCAGATCGGTTTGAGGTAGCTGAGATAGCTAATGTGACCGGCCCCGCGCCGGCTCCGCCAATGGTGCATGCGCCGGACCACTTCCGCATCGAAGCCGCACCCGAACATCGCCAGAAATAGCCGCTCGCCCGCTCGCGCCGCGTCGCATCGCAGGATCCTCCCGGCAAGGATCGTCTCGCACAGCTTTTCAGGCCGATCACACAGCCCGATGTGCTTCGACAGCAGGTTGGCGGTACCACACGCCATCAGCGTAATGGGTACGCGGGGGTTGGTGCGGTTGGCAAGCTCGGCAGCCGTCCCGTCTCCTCCGATCCCCACTAGGGCTCGGAGCACACGTTCCTCCTGCCACTGGTTGGCCAGATCGGCAATCTCATCGAGATCCTGCCGCACGTGGACCTCCAACCGATGCTGCCTCAGCAGTCCAGCCAAATGACCTGCGCGATCCATCGAAGATCGCCTCCCCGCATGGGGGTTCACGGCGACGAGAACCCGTTGCGCTCCCCCTGAAAGGGTCTGGATAACTTGGGATGATGGCGGGGACTTCTCTCGGGGATGCATTTGTCCGGCACTCACTTGTCGCGGGCACTCAGATGTTATCCGAAGGCGGGGGTTGGCACCCAATATCTTGTGCAATGGTGAAAGCTGATCCACAACGTCCGGGAGCCAGCTCCCCTTTCAGGATGGTCTCTCAGCCTGGCGAGCCGCCACTTGGGTTCATCGCCAGAAGCAACAGCGTGGCTCAAACCGCGATCTAACACAACCTAACTCTTTTATCGGGGAGTGTTGCACGAAATTGCGCCGCGTGCAGCGAAATCGAACAGGAGCGGGCGGCTTCCGCGCCTGCACGGCCATGGCGGAAATCATCGCCACAAGGTGTTCACTAGCAAGACTTTACGCGATCTACTGTCACGCATTCGCACCCCCGCAGCGTCATGGCACGTGATATGCTCCCTCCGAACGCTGGAGGCAAATGACAGCCTCCTCAAACGAAGCTGGCCCGTGGGGCCCCTGGCGAATAGGGATCGGGTGGTTACCTTGCCCTTGCTACCCGATTGGGTCGCTGTGGAATGCGACTCGCCAGAGGCCCCCTTTTTTTTGCGCTCATCGAACCGGCCGCTGCGCACGTAGCGGGCCCACAGCGGATATGACCCACCCATTGGGACTGGAAAGTCTAGCTGCTCCTCTGCCACCGGGTCGCGACGTAGCTTGACTTGTCGTCTCCGTCGGCGGGCTGCATTCTCCGGTTTCCACGCGTTGCTGGGAAGCCCCCGCACGATCGGCAAGCTAGAGTTGGAGCGTGGATGATGAAAAGGGGACTTAGCTCCGCCGGCCCCGTTCGCCTGTTACCACTTGCGGTGTCTGTACCCTTTTCCCTCACTTTTTCGTCTGACCGGTCGGGGTGGGTATCTTCAACGCTCGTTATGGCAGGGTGAACAGTCATGCCGGATCCATCGAACCGGACCGCTGTAAGAGTTGAATCAGCCGAACAGACTCCGGGTGGTAGCGATGCCGCGACGCCCACGCTGCCCACCTGGCGCCGCTGGGTCTCCGGCCGGAGAGTGCTCCTGGCTCTGCTGGGCTGTTCGATCCTCCTCAACGGATTGCTTCTGGTCCGCCACATTCAACTCGCAGCCGCTGACGCCACAGATGTGCCTCCCGTCGAGCTACCGCTGGGCGATTACCGTTTTATTACCGAACGGCCGGGCGACTCCGACATCACCGGCGCCGAGTTTTCGCTCCATGCCGCATTGCTTAACGGCGTCGTCCCGGCGGCAAATCAGCTCGCGACGTTGCGCTACCACCGCATGCAGCAAGCCATTGAAGAATTGCTCCGACGAGCGCATGGCAACGACTTCGAGGATCCCACCTTAGGTGACCTCAAACGTCAGATTCAGCAGCGGATCAACACCGTTCTTGAAATGAAGGCCGTTTCCGAGGTCGTCATCACCGGCCTCGTGCTTCACCGCGGCGAGCTGGCCTCCGACAGGGGCCAATACGGTTCGCCGTACACGTACGGCGGCCGCAAGACTCCCGGCGGTCCGCCCCAGCGATCGTACATCACCCCGATCCAACGCTGAACCAGTTCCGGCGGCTCGAGGCATCGACCTTGATCGTTGGTCTCTTCGATCCAGCGGTCCAGCACACCGGTTGCCCGCTGCAGTCCCGGGTGCTTTTGCAGAACCGCCGGGGCTTGGATGGAATCCAGATTGGCGTCGACCACTACCTCTCCATTCACTCGCACCGTAATCCGCCGCGCGTCGCAGACGATCTCCTGTTCATTCCACTCGCCAATCGGCTTCAGGGCGCCAACCTTGGCCGGGGCCACGTCGTAGATCGAGCCGTGGTATTGCGCAGGGCGCAGCTTGCCTGCGTAGCGTGGATTGTCCAGGATTTGGATTTCCGTGCCTTCGTAGGCGGGCTTCTTGTCGAGCAAGGGACAGCGGATCGCAATTCCGCTGTTGGCTCCTTCTTCCATGCGGAACTCGAACCGGAGCACGAAGTCGTCGTACTCTCTCGCGGTGAACAGGTAGCCGCCGCCGCCCCGGGGACAGACCAGCAGCCCGTCCTCAACCACGTAGCCTTTGCGTTCCGCCCGCCGCAATTGCCAGCCGTCCAGGTTCTTCCCGTTGAACAGCGATACAAACTCCGATTCGTCCTCTCCCTCGTCGCTCGCCGCAGCCAAAGCGACGGTCGCACTCAAAAAGAAAGCCGTCACTGCCAGCAGTGCTCCGGCCGACGCAACCACGGGCCGGCGACGGGATCGTGGCAAAGTATTCACGGTCGATCTCCCAAGGCTCGTCGAAAAAACCATCGGCCGATTCTTACGCGCTCGGCATTACGACGTGCTTCTTCAGAAACTCATTGTTCTTCCCGGTGTCTTTGATGCAGTCCTCGGTGCTCTCGTGCCCCGTCTCGTACACGTACCAGCCGTCGTACTGGATTTCATTGAATGCGCGAAACGTGGCCGCCCAGTCGATCGGCCCCGGCTCCGACAAGAGTTCGCTCCCGTTCTTCACGTGCACCATGCAGATCCGCTCGTTGCCAAGCAGCTTGACGCCCGGGATCGCCTGGTCGCCATGGCCGTAGTGGGCCATGTTGTGAAGATCATAATAGACGCCCACGGCCGGATAGTCGACCAGATCGACCAGTTTCTTGTTGTCGGCCGGACTCAGCGAGTTTTCCAGCCCCAGGACGATGCCCGCATCCGCCGCGTGGCGCCCTGTCTCCCGCAGCATGGCGACGATCGGACCGAAGGATTCTTCCCGCGTCATATCGGGGGCATTCTCGCGGAAAAACGCCAGAAGAAGCACGCGAGAGCCGAGCATCTCCGCAGCGCGGATCGACTTGACGACGCTATCCATGGCGGTGGGGCTGTGAATCTGCACGCCCCGGTCCCATACGCCCGCCAGCGACGGAATACGCATCGCCCACCGATCGGCTTCCCGCTTGTAGTGGCGCACCGCGTCGAAGTCGCGGAGATTGATCCTGCCGCCGGTGGCCTGCAGCTCCACGCCCAGAATGCCCGGAATGCTCGCCGCCGTCTTGATGACGCCGAAATCGCCGACCATCCGCATGCTTGCCGCGCGAATGCCGATCTTCAGCGGTATCTGCTGCTTTGCGACGCTTGCGTCGTTCTCCGTCGCGGCAACCTTGCCGGCGCATCCCGCCGCGGCTGCGCCGGCCGCCGCCCTCAGAAATCCCCGCCGTGTCCATTGGTGAGACTGTCTCATTTCCTCCTCCTATTCAATTGCGACGATTCGCAATGCAATATCGTTGGAGAATACCGGCGACTGAAGCGACCGCTCGCCGCCTCCGTGCGGGAATTCTCCACCGCGCACCATTTCGCCGGTCTTGGTGTCGACCCATTCGGCCCGGTATCTGCCCGCGGGCAAGTCGACGTCGAGATTTGCTTTCACGCGATCCCGCAGAAACTCTTCGATCTTCTTCGGCTTATTGGGAATCGGCACGTGGAGATAGACGGCATAAGCTCGTCCCGGCTCGCTCAAGACGCTCGCCGCCAGATCGCCGGACGCACGCTTCACCGCCGCCGGATCCGGCTTCATCCGCACGAAATCAAAACCCTCCAGGAAACGCTTGAGCACGGAAAGCTGCTTGCGAAGCTCCGGGCTCCCGCCGCCGGGCGACTGATAATCCCGGAAGGTGCCATCGGGATGTTTGGCCGTAAACGAGTAGTCGAGGTTGTTGTACAGCCCGCCTCCGGCAAGCAGGAAATCCCAGCCTTCGCTGCGGTACAAAAAGTCGTGCTTGCCGCGAAAGCCGGTCTCGTTTTCGCCGATCACCTTGCCCAGGCCGTAGTTCATGCCAACCACGTCGGGCGGCACGCAGTAATGAAAATTGAAGATCGACACTCCCGGGTGCGGGCTCTCCACCTTCTTCCGGCCATTGGCGACGTTCATCGAAATCAGGTGTTTCTTCGGCAAGTCCCGCTCGGCCGCCACGAGGATGTCGACGATCCGGTGCTGCCACTCTTCGGTAACGCCGCCGAAATAGGGTTCGTTGCAGATCTCGAAATAGAAGTTGTCGAACGCGTTCAGCTCCCGGGCGAATTTCTCGGCCAGCTCCGTTTGCATCTTTACCAGCCGCGGATGTCTCAGCGTGAGCACTTCCGTCCTCGGGCAGTCGCCCACGCCGTTGACATTGTTGGCCGCGTTCATCGGAGAGGCCTTCCATAGCTCGTCGTTATAGAGGGGGCAGAAGAGTGTCAATTCGACGACCACCCCGCGACGATCCGCGGCGGCCATGAAATCCTTGAGGCGGCGGAAGTAACCGTCGTCGAACCGGCCCAGGTCGAACTTGTTGCCGCCGTCGAAATAGCCCGGCCGATCGCTCCGTGCCCAGGGACAGGCGAAGCGGTTCGCCTGCGGCGCAAGCGTGTTGTCGGTGATCTTGAACGACCCTGGAATCTCGCGGTAGGTGCCGGAGAACACGCGCGTATGGTTCAGCCCGTCGGCCGCCAGCGCGTCCAGGTACCGGGTGTAGTCGAAGTCGAGATTCAGCACCGCCCCGTAATGCTCCCCCGACGTGACCAGAATCGCCGGACGGCCGCGCCAGAGGAAGTAATGGCCATTCTGCGGGTGCAAAGCCAGAGGTTCGGCAGACAGCCCTGCAGCCGCCGAGATGGTCAGAAGCAACACCAGCCCGAGTACATTTTCCGTTCGAGTCCTAGCCATGGCCTCTCCTTCGCTGTTGAAAGAAATCGGCGCGCATTATGGGCTGAATTCCCACCCCGCCGCAAGCCGTAGCGGCAGATGAGGATTTACCCGCATATCAGCCCGGCTGCCGGGAAGGTAACCGTTCACGGGGCGGCCGGGGACTGGTCCATTTTTCGGCCCATTCGAGTGTTTTGGCGTCAAAGACGTTGGCCGAAAACATGGACCTGTCCCCCTCTCTTCCGCTCCGTGAACGGTTACCCGGGAAGCAGCCGGGCTGATGGCAATCGTGAGGGAATGCGATCATCTTCCACACGCCGTGCTCTGCCTGAGTGGGTACGGCAAATCAGCCGAGCCGAACGGCCCCAGGGGCGACCTCTATCTCCGTACCCAAGTCCGCCCCTACGGGTGACAACCGAGCCGCGTTTTTTGGCCTGGGCGCCGAAAGAAATGGCGGTCTGTTGGTCGTGTCTTGTTATCGGCCCCCGGTTTTTTGTGGTACAGTCACCCAATTTGCCGTTGCGAACTTGGACTTACGAGGATATCCTTTTTCGGTTGTCCAAAGATGTCCAATGCTTGTCCACGGTTTAGCAAAACGGCAGATCGGTCGGAATGGAACTGAGCGTACGTGATTCGGCACGCCTGCTCAACGTGTCGGAAAAGACGATCTACCGGTGGATCAAGCAGGGGCGGCTGCCCGCCTACCGGGTTAGCGAGCAGTATCGCTTCAATCGGGCGGAACTGCTCGAATGGGCGACCTCGGAGCGGATCAACGTCTCCGCGCAGATCTTTGCCGAGCCCCATAATGGCGTGCCGGCGTCTGGGCTGAGCGAGGCGTTTCGCGCCGGCGGGATCTACTATCGGGTGAGTGGCAGCGATAAGCGGCAGGTGCTCAATGCGGTGGTTGAACTGATGCCCCTGCCGGAGCAGGTCGATCGGCAATTCTTGCTGGAGGTGCTCCTGGCGCGCGAATCGCTCGGCTCCACGGCAGTGGGCAACGGCATCGCTCTGCCGCACGTGCGGAATCCCGTGGTACTTCACGTTCCGCGACCGATGGTCACCCTGTGCTTTCTGGACAAGCCGGTGGAATTCGGGGCCCTCGATGGTCTGCCCGTCCACACGCTCTTCACCCTGCTGAGCCCGACTGTTCGCACCCACCTGCATACGCTGGCCTGCCTTTCGTACGGGCTGCGGCAGCCGGAATTCTCGGCAGTCATCCGGCGGCAAGGATCTCGCGAAGAAATTCTCCAGGCGTGCGAGGCCGTCGACGCCCGCATCCCAACGGCCTCCTCCGACGACTGAAAGAGATTCTGCACTATGTGGTTCTTCGGCGTTGGCGTAAGCCTGTTGATTGGCGGGAGTTTCTTGTCGTTGCTGCTTGGCAAGAGCCCCAAGAGCGCCGCGACGGCCGCCTGCTCGACTGCGGTGGCGGGAAGCCTGCTGGCGATGGCCGGCGCGGCGGAGGTCCTCGTTTCCGGAGATGCGGCTGCGGTGCGGTGGGCGTGGCAGGTGCCGTTCGGCAGCCTGTCGTTCGGGCTGGATCCCTTATCATGCGCGTTTGTGCTCCCCATCGCCATCGTCGTGGCGGTTGCAGCGATCTACGGACGCGAGTATTTGGAGCATTCGTCGAGAGAGTCCACCATTGCCGTTTCGTGGTTCCACTTCAATCTCCTGGCGGCGACGATGCTCCTGGTCGTGGCGGCGAGAAACGGGCTGGTGTTTCTCGTCTGCTGGGAGGTGATGTCGCTCGCCTCATTCTTCCTCGTAGTGACGGATTACGATCGCGAAGAGGTGCGGCGCGCGGGTTGGACGTACCTGGTTGCCACGCACATGGGGACCGCCCTGCTACTGGTGCTCTTTCTGCTGCTCGGCCGGGAGTCGGGCTCGCTCGACTTCGACCGGTTGTCGTCCGAACCGGCGTTGGCCGGAGGGATGTTTCTGCTGGCCGTGGTGGGATTTGGGACGAAGGCGGGGTTCATTCCCGTCCATGTCTGGCTGCCCGAGGCGCATCCTGCCGCCCCCTCGCACGTCTCGGCGGTGATGAGCGGAGTGATGATCAAGACCGGCATTTACGGATTGGTCCGCACGCTGACATTCCTCGGTGAAACTCAATCCTGGTGGGGCTGGACCCTGTTGGGTATCGGCGTCAGCTCCGGGATCATCGGAGTGCTGTTTGCACTGGCTCAGCACGACCTCAAACGGCTGCTGGCATATCATAGCGTGGAGAACATCGGGATCATCGCGATCGGCCTGGGAACCGGGCTTCTCGGGATTGCCTATCGAATCCCCGCCATGGCCATCCTGGGAATCATCGGGGCTTTGTTGCACGTTCTGAATCATGCGTTGTTCAAGAGCCTCCTCTTCCTTGGAGCCGGCGCCGTTCAGCACGCGGCGAAGACACGCGAGATCGATCGGCTGGGCGGATTGCTCAAGAAGATGCCCGTCACCGGCACGACATTCCTCGTGGGGGCATGCGCAATCTCCGGCTTGCCGCCGCTGAACGGCTTCATCAGCGAACTGCTGATCTACCTGGGTGTATTGGCCGGCGTCGCCGACCCGCAGCGGTCCGGCAGTGTCGCCTGGGCCCTGCTGTGCGTGCTCGTCATTGGCGGGTTGGCGCTCATCGGCGGATTGGCTGCCGCCTGTTTTACGAAGGCCTTCGGTTGCGTGTTTCTCGGCGAAGCCCGCAGCGAAGAGGGTCGCGATGCCCATGAGGTCGGCCCCGCGATGCGAGCGGCCATGGTGACGCTTGCCGGGGCGTGCTTCGTAATCGGCTTGACGGCGCCGGCCTGGCTGCCACTGCTGAAGCCGGCGGCCGTCGCACTGGTTCCACCCGCGTTCCAGGCAACCGCCTCGTCGGCCGCGCAGGAGGCGATGCGGCCTCTCGTCATCGTCTGCGCATCGTCCTGGATGCTGCTTGGGGCTGCAGGGCTGTTGGCACTTGGGCGCAGTCGACTCCTCGCCGGCCGAAAGATCGAGCGGGCCGGGACATGGGACTGCGGCTACGTCGCGCCCGAGCCGAGGATGCAATACACGGCCTCCTCTTACGCCAGCCCGCTGGTCCTTCTGTTCCGGATCCTTCTCCGACCACGGATCGGTCTCGACGCGCCGCAGGGCCTTTTCCCGAGCCGCGCGAGTTTTGCCTCGGAGACTCCCGACGTTTTTCGCGAGCGCCTGTTCGCCCCCGCCTTTGCCGCAATCGCCTGGGCCGCCTTACGGTTGCGGTGGCTGCAGCAGGGTCGCATCCAAATGTATGTCCTTTATATCGCGCTGACGATTCTTGTTCTGCTGGTCTGGAAACTGGGCTGAATCATGGTAAGGGCTTCGGGATTGGTTTTACTGGCAGTCGGGCTGATCTTGGCTCCGCTGATGCTCAGCATCATCAACCGGACGAAGGCCCTCTTCGCCGGCCGGCACGGCCAGCCCTGGCTCCAGCCCTACCGCGAACTCTGGAAACTGCTCCACAAAGGCGCCGTGTACAGCCGCACGACAACGCCCGTGTTTGTCGCCGGCCCGATCGTCGGCTGTGCGGCGGTGCTGGCAGCCTTGCCGTTCGTTCCTCTGGCCGGCTGCAATCCTCTCGTCTCTTTTTCCGGCGACTTCCTGCTGGTCGCCTACCTGCTCGGCCTGGCGAGGTTCTTCACGGTCTCCGCCGCACTCGATACGGGCTCGAGCTTCGAGGGTATGGGAGCCAGCCGGGAGGTGTTTTTCTCGGCATTGGCCGAACCGGCGCTGCTCTTGGCGCTGACGACCCTGGCAGCACTATCCGGCAAACTCTCGCTGGCAGGCATCTTTGCGAGCATCGACGCCGCAGCGTTGCTCTCGGGCGCCGGGCCGGCGCTGCTGCTGGCCGCCGCGGCGCTGATGATCGTCTTCCTCGCGGAAAACGCCCGGATCCCGGTCGACGATCCCAACACCCATCTCGAGCTGACGATGATCCACGAGGTGATGGTCCTGGACCACAGCGGGCCGGACTTCGCCGCCATCCAGTATGCCGCCGCGTTGAAAATGTGGATCCTCGGCTCGCTCTTGGCCGGTGCTCTGGTCCCCATTCGCAGCGGTTTTTTCCTTGCAGACCTCGCTTTCGGGATCGCGGGGCTCGGGCTGCTTGCGGTTGCGACCGGAGTTGTCGAATCGGTCATGGCTCGACTCCGGCTGCTGCGGGTTCCGCAGTTTCTGATCGGAGCGTCGATCCTTTCCATTGTGGCCCTGGTTCTCGTCGTGAGGTGAAAAGCGTGAGTAACTGGCTCGACGCGGTCCTGGTCCTGCTGATGCTGACCAGCCTTTGGCTCCTGGGTTCCAGCCGGCTGCAGGCGTGTATCCGGGCGGTCGCCCTGCAGGGCGTTCTGTTGGGGCTGATTCCGATTCTGTCCAAATGGCCCGAGGTCACGCTCCGCCTCGGCGCGGTCGCCATCGTGAGCATCGTGATCAAGGCCCTGGTTCTCCCGGTGTTGCTGCGGCGGGCCGTCCGCGAGGTGAACGTGCGGAACGAAGTCGAGCCGCTCGTCGGGTTCACGACCTCGCTGTTGCTGGGAATCGCGCTGTGGGGCATGGCCACGCATATCGCGGGGCGGCTGCCAATGGTGCCGGGGCTGTCGCCCCTGTTGGTGCCCGTGGCGGTCTTCACTGTTCTCTGCGGCTTCCTGCTGATCGTCAGCCGCAACACGGCGGTGATGCAGGTGATCGGTTACCTGGGGCTGGAGAACGGCATCTATGTATTTGGCTGGGCCTTCGCGATCGAGGAACCTCTGCTGGTCGAGATGGGGGTTCTGCTGGACGTCTTCGTGGCCGTGTTCGTGATGGGAATCACCATCCACCACCTCAGCCGCGAGTTCGACAGCATTGAAACCGACGAATTGGCATCCTTGAAGGACTGAACCATGCTCTGGCTCCTTATCGCGGCGCCGACGGTTGCCGCCCTGGCGGCGTTTGCCCTGCCCTGGAACTGGCCGCGGCGGGCGCTGCTGGTCGCGTCGGCCGGGCTCCACGGCGGCCTTTCCGCCGCCGCGATCGCCGATCCTCCGGACCCGGTTCTCCACGGCTGGATCGGGCTGGACGCCGCTTCGTTGTTGTTCCTGGCGATCACCAGCGCGGTGTTCCTCGTCACGTCGGTCTATGCCGTCGGTTACCTGACCCGTGAACGGCGACGCGACGCGTCGCCGCAGGAGGACATACCATTCGTCAATTTCCCCGAGGCCGTGTTCACCGGCTGTCTGCTGCTGTTTCTCGCCGCGATGACGCTGGTGATCCTCAGCCGCCACTGGGGGCTGATGTGGGTCGCGGTGGAAGCGACAACGCTGGCCAGCGCGCCGTTGATTTATTTCCATCGCTATCCCAAATCGCTGGAAGCGACGTGGAAGTACCTGGTGATCTGCTCGGTCGGCATCGCGTTGGCGCTGTTGGGTAATTTCTTCCTGGCCGTTGCCGCACGAGGGGCCGAATCGCCGCTGCACCTCTCGATCGCCGATCTGGAGCAGCACGCCGGCTCTCTCGATCCCTTGTGGCTGCAGGCTGCGTTCCTGTTGCTCCTGGTCGGCTACGGTACGAAGATGGGGCTCGCCCCCTTGCACACGTGGCTGCCCGACGCCCACAGCGAGGCCCCGTCGATCGTCTCCGCACTGCTCTCCGGAGTGCTGTTGAACTGCGCTTTCCTCGCCATTCTTCGCGGGCATTCGCTGCTGGTGAAAGCCGGGCTGGGAGACTTCAGCCGGGAACTGCTCATGTTGTTCGGGCTGGTATCCATGCTGACGGCCGCGGTTTTCATCATCCGGCAGGCCGACTACAAGCGGCTGTTGGCCTATTCGAGCATTGAACATATGGGCATTCTCGCCCTGGGGGTGGGAATCGGCGGTGTTGCCGGCTTCGGAAGCATGTTCCACGCCGTGAATCATTCGCTCACCAAGGCGATGCTCTTCCTGGCTGCCGGGAATACGCTCGCCTACTTCCATACGAAGTCGACCGCCGACGCGCGAGGCACTCTGCGGGTCCTGCCGGTCACCGGTGGCCTTTGGATTGCCGGTTTGTTGGCCATCACCGGATCGCCGCCTTTCGGAACGTTCTTGAGCGAGTTCACGGTTCTCAAAGGAATGGTCGACGGTGGACACTCGCTTGCGGCAATCGGCTATCTCGTGGCCTTGGGAGCGGTCTTCGTCGGGATGTCGGCCGTGGTGCTCCCTATCGTCTATGGCGGGAAAGAAGGGGACAAGTCGATGTTTTCGGACGGCGTCGTTCCGGCGAAAACGGCTCTGACTGCCGAAGAACAGACCAGTCGCCGACCGCCCGTCGCCGAACCGGCGTCCGCGTCGATGGATCCCGAGATGACGACGGAAGCATGGTGGTCCGTCGTGCCGCCGTTTGTTCTCGGGATGGGCGTGCTCCTGCTCGGCGTGTATTTGCCGCCGGGGCTGTCGGACCTCTTGCACCAGGCGGCCTTTGCCGTAGGAGCCGAGTGATGGAAGCTCTCCGCATGCGTAACGGCCAGGCCTTTCCTCTCTCCGACGCCACTCTGCTCGGAGCGGAGACTTTTCGGCAGGAATTGACGCGAGCGGTTGGCTCGGGTGGAAGGATCGCGGCGCTGGTGGCCGACCGGTGCGAAGGGTCGCGGTTCAAGATGACCGCCGTGGTGGCTTTCGACGACGAGTCGTCGGTTCGAATCCTGGCCGCCTGGATGGACCGCGTGTATCCTTCGCTTACCTCCGACTGCCCTCAGGCCCATTGGTTCGAGCGGCAGATGGCGGAGCAGCACGGCATCGAGCCTGTCGGGCATCCTTTTCTCAAGCCGATCCGGTTTCTCCCGCACGGGGCCAATGGCGCGACCGGGAACCCGCACGCGATTTGCGGCGTCGCCGACTTCTTCCGGATGGAAGGAGAAGAGGTCCACGAGGTCGCCGTCGGGCCGGTCCACGCGGGGATCATCGAACCGGGGCATTTCCGCTTTCAGTGCCACGGCGAGACCGTATACCACCTGGAGATCTCGCTCGGTTACCAGCACCGCGGCGTCGAGCGGGCGCTCGTCGGTGGGCCCGATCGGCGCACGATCCACTACATCGAGACGCTGGCCGGCGACACCTCGGTCGCCCATGCCAGCGCCTACTGCCGTGCCGTGGAATCGCTCTCCGAGACCCGCATTCCGCCCCGGGCGCAGGTGATTCGGGGAATTGCCCAGGAGCTGGAGCGGGTCGCCAATCACATCGGCGACCTGGGGGCTTTGGCGGGCGACGTCGGTTACCTGCCGACCATGTCCTACTGCGGCCGGATCCGCGGCGACGTGCTCAACATGACGGCCGTCTTGTGCGGCAACCGCTTCGGGCGCGGCCTGGTCCGGCCGGGCGGAGTCGCGTTGGACCTGGATTCGCAGTCCGTCGACGAGCTCAAACGCCGCGTCCGGACCACCGCGAAGGACGCCAAGGTCGCCGTCGAATTGCTGTGGGACAGCCCTTCGGTCATGGGCCGGTTCGACCGCACGGGCACTCTGTCGCGCGAAACGTGCGAACGGATCGGGCTGGTTGGAGTGGCGGCGCGGGCCTGCGGGGTGGATCGCGACGTGCGGCGGGATTTCCCTTACGGAATTTACCGGTTCGCCCAGATCCCGATCTCGACGTGGGATTCCGGCGACGTCTTCGCACGGGCGTTTGTCCGCTGGCTGGAAGTGCAGCGGTCGCTCGCTTTTGTCGAAGAGCAACTCGGCGCTCTGCCGCCGGGGCCGGTGCTGCGGCCGATCGCTGAGCTGCGGCCCGATTATGCGGTCGTCACGCTGGCAGAGGGCTGGCGGGGAGAAATCTGCCACGTCGTTTCGACCAATGCCGCCGGGCGTTTCGATCGCTACACCGTAGTCGATCCGTCGTTCCACAACTGGTTCGGCCTGGCCATGGCCCTGCGCAATGAGCAGATTTCCGACTTCCCCCTCTGCAACAAGAGTTTCAACCTCTCCTACTGCGGACACGATCTGTAACGGGCAGAATCCGATGCTGAAAACGCTCCAGGCACGATGGCAGCAAGGCTACCGCACCATACGATATCCGGACGGCGCGCCTCCGGAGTTGCCCGCGCGATTTACCGGCAGACCGCAGCTCGACAGCGCAAAATGCGTCGCCGGCTGCGAGCGATGTAGCTCCGTCTGCCCGACCGGTGCGATTCAGCACGAACCGGCCGGCCGGCAGCTCCATCTCGACACCGGCCGCTGTCTTTTTTGCCGCGAGTGTGAGCGCGTCTGCGAGGTCGGAGCGATCGCCTTTTCACGCGAGTTCCGGCTGGCGGCCTCTTCGCGCGACGATCTTGTCGTCGCCGATGGTTCGCCGCTGCCGCCTGTTGCAATCGAAGGGGCGATCCAACGGATCCTCGGCCGTTCGCTCAAGCTTCGCCAGGTCAGCGCGGGCGGCTGCAACGCCTGTGAGGCCGACACGAACGTCTTGGGAACCGTCGGTTGGGACCTCGGCCGCTTCGGCATCCAGTTCGTGGCGTCGCCCCGCCATGCCGACGGCCTCTTGATCACGGGGCCCGTCTCCGACAACATGCGGCTCGGGCTGGAGAAGACCTACCACGCCGTGCCGTCGCCCAAGATCGTGATTGCGGTGGGCGCCTGTGCGATCTCCGGCGGGCCGTACGCCGACCATCCGGAAACGCACAACGGCGCGGCCTCGGTGGTGCCGGTCGACGTCTTCGTGCCCGGCTGCCCGCCGCACCCCTTGACGATCCTCCACGCGCTGCTTGGCACGATCGGGCGGATTGCGACGTAACTCGACTCTCGGGATGAGCGGTTGTCATGCGCTCCCGGTGTAGGTGGTTGCGCCGTCCGTCGTCAACGGACCGAACACCTCGGGAACAACCGGTCTCGGCGATTCGATCAAACTCGACAGCCTCTCGGACGATTCGGGCTGCTGGAGTTTCTCGAACGCCTTCCTCTCAATCTGGCGAACTCGCTCGCGGCTGATGCCGAAGACCTGGCTGATCTCCTTGAGCGTGTAGGTTTGGCCGTCGCCCAATCCATAACGCAGTTGCAGGATCGACCGCTCTCGCCAGCTCAACATCTCGAGGGCCTCGCCAATCCGCGACCGAAGCAACTCGCGGTCGATCCTCTCGCGAGGATCCTCCTCGCGCTGGTCCGGCAGGAGTTCTATGCAAGTGTCGTCACCTGCGCGGGAAACAGGCTGATCCAACGAGAAGGGCCGGGCGTAGCCGGTCAGCGCCAGCTTTGCCTCAGCCAGGGTGAACCCGGCCGCCTCCACGGCCTGCTCTACGGTGGGCTCCCGCTGTCCAATCTGCATCAACTGCTCCGTCGCTTCCCGCACCTTGCCGATCTTCTTCACCGCCTGTCCGGGCAGGCGGATCACATGCTCCTTCTCTTCGATCGCTCGCGTGATCGCCTGACGAATCCACCACGTGGCATACGTAGAGAACTTGAATCCCCGCCGATGTTCAAACTTGTCCACGGCCCGCATCAGCCCCATGCTCCCCTCCTGGATCAAGTCTTGGAGGTTCGCGCTGCGACGATGGTATTTCTTGGCGACCGAGACCACCAGCCGCAGATTCCGCCGCGATAGCTCCTGGCGGCCGCTCTCCCACTGCTGGCGCAAACGCACGATGCGGGCGATTCGACGGCGCAGGGTGGACGGCGTCTCCCCGGTCGCCCGCATCAGGTCCCTCAATTCGCTACGAACGTCCCTCAACCGGCCGGGGTCTGCAATCCCTCCTCGCAGCGCGTTCTCCAAACGGTTCATCTTTTCGGAAGTGTGCGATAGTCGCTCCAGGACAGTCTGAAAATGCGACATGCGGGGGCGCACCTCCTCGATCAGGCTTGCGGCCCTGCGGCGTCGCGACACGATCCTCCGCCACAATCTCCGCCGACGCCTCGCCGATCGGGCCGCGCGCAGAAAAGACTTGAAGTCCGCCTCATCCTCTCGAAGCAAGCCTCGCAATGTTTGCACGTTCGACGGAAGCAAGCCTCGAATCCGCTGCCTGTGCGCCAAATCGCTCAGGGAGACATCGGTAAGGTCGTAAAGCGATCGCTGTCCACGACGAGCCTCCTCGAGCATGCCCGCGGCATTTGCCACTATGGAGCCAGCAGATAGCACCGTCGAACGGTAGCGCTCGCGGGCGCGTTCGATCCGCTGTGCGACTGCGATCTCTTCGTCGCGGGTCAACAGGGGAATATCAGCGATCTGATTGAGATAGGTTTCAAACGGGTCCATAGGATGCCGCCGATTCGACTGACAGAATCGGGTACGTGTTATCTGGACGTGTCCAACGACCGCCGAATTGCAGCCCTGCGCGACGCCTCGACGGGCCCGCTTCGACGCCGCTGCTGCCGCAACGGCTTGCCCCGAAGATGACGAGATGAGTAAGACGACGACCGCCGCCGAGGAGAGTTGATCGACGAGCCGTCATGCGCCGAGCGGGACGCCCGGTCCGTTCGTTTTCTTTAAGTTCTACGACAAAAGTTTCAGTATGGTTCATGATGGCCCCACAGGGTGGTGCCTGTTCCCCGCAGCGTAAACCTCCGCGGAAACGCGGCCGCACCTTTTACTCGCCAACCGACGGCCGTCGGTATTCTATTCAGAATGGTGAGAGGGGGCCCGCGATTTATCCAGAGAGAGTCGCATGCAAGCCAAACCATCGGGCCCCCTTCTCCTTGCGCGGTTTTGGGGTAAGCTCTAAGCACACGAGGTGATGCAACAACCGATAGGAGCCAGCCGCCATGCGAGTGTGTCTGATTGCCGTTTTCTGTCTGGGCAGCATCGGATTGCAGCCGGCACGGGCAGCCGTGCCCCTGTTCGACTTCGAGTCGCACGAGGAGACGTCCGTCTGGCACGATGAACGCGCCGCGACGTTGGGCAAGGACAAGCGGCTCGAGCAGGCCCAACGGTTTGCCGCATCAGGAAACTGCGCCTTGAGATTTCAGACGCCCGCATGGCGGCCAGAGGAGCATGGCGGCCAGCAGCGCTGGCCCGCGTTCGAGGGCAGGCCGCCGCTTACCGATTGGTCGAAGTTCGATCGGCTGGTCATGGAAGTCGTCAACACGACGCCGTCGGAGCAGAAACTGGCGCTGCTGGTTACCGACTCCAAGAAGCCGACCCGCCAGGGAGCGCAGCATTCCGAGCGGCTGCCGCCGGAAAGCCACACACGGTTCATCGTGCCGATCCGCGAGCAATTCGCCCAGAAAAAGGTGGACGCGCGAGACATCCAGGTAATGCACTTCTACACGGAAGATCCGCCCGTCGATCTGACCGTGTTCATCGACCGGATGCTGCTGCTGGAACCTGGCCAGGAGGTGCCGCCACTACCCGCCGAGTATCTCAAGCAGCTCGTGATGCTTCAGGCCCCTGCCATCGAGGCGGTCCGCAAGGCGATCGATGCCGCGGGCGAGCGCGTGCAGGCGTCGGCCGCCGGTGCACCCGAAGTCGCCCGCTGGGCTTCCACGGCCGTCGCACAATTTCGCGAAGAACTCTCGCGCTACCAGGCGAGCCAGGACCAGCAGGAACGCTTCGTGCTGGACATGCCTCGTCAACTCGCGCGGATCCGCGGTGAATCGGCCGCCCTGGAATCGTTGACGGCGCTGCGAGTGGAATTCGAAAAGATCCGGCCGACGGTCCAAGCGACCCCGTCCGCGGCCGACGACATTGCGGTGGGGTTTGTCAGTTCGATGGAAAAAGTCCTGCCGCGGGCCGGTTCGCCCAGCTTCCAGGTGCGGTCTCGCATGGAACTGGCGCTGGCCCGGAACGAGAAGGAAGGCTTCCAGACCATCGTCGTCCCCTTCGGCCGGAGCTTGAAACGTGTGCAGGTCCAGGTGGGCGACTTGCGAGCCCGAGACGGCACGGTGCTTAGCGGCGACCACATCGCCGTGGCGCCGGTCGGTTATGTCGAGACCAAGGCCGAACCGCCGTACGGGTCGCCGCACGTCGGATGGTGGCCCGACCCGATCCTTGGTTTCCTCACGGACGTCGACGTCGCCGAAGGCGATGCACAGGCGTTCTGGGTCCGCGTGCACGCGCCGAAATCGCAAGCGGCGGGCGTGTATCAAGGCCAGTTGAAGGTCGTCGCCGACGGCACGCCGCTGTTGGTATTCGACCTGGCGGTTCGCGTCTACGGGTTCGAAGTGCCCGACGCCTCGCCGTTGCCGCTGGCGATCACCTTCGCGCCCCATGATCACCCGACGGCCCAGACACAGGAGAAGCAAGCGGCCTGGCGGCAGTCCGAGGATTATCCGATCAACGCCTGGAAAAAGCACAAGGACCAGTGGGCCGATTTCCTGGCAGACTATTACCTCACGTACGACAGCCTGTACGGCTACCGCAACTGGGAACCCGATTTTGCGATCCTCAAGCGGCTGGATGATGAGGGCCGGCTGGGGCGGTTCAACCTCGGCTATTACGACAAGTTCAGCGAGAAACCCGCAGCCGCCGCCGAGTGGATGGCCTTTCTCCGTCCACGCTATCGCAAGGCCAAGGAACTGGGCCTTCTCGATCACGCCTACATCTACGGGTGCGACGAAAACCCGGCCGATGTCTTTCCCCAGGTCGAACGCACCGCAGCAATGATCAAAGCGGAATTTCCCGACGTCCCGGTGATGACCACCACCTACGATCACAGCTACGGCCTCGATTCGGGCATCACCTCGGTCGACGCGTGGTGTCCCCTCACGCCGCGTTTCGATCCCGCGAAGGCCGCGAAGGCACGGGCTCGGGGCAAAGAGGTCTGGTGGTACATCTGCTGCGGACCGCGTCATCCCCACGCCAACATGTTCGTCGAGTATCCGGCGATCGAAGGCCGACTGTTGATGGGGGCGATGACGGCCAAATATCGGCCCGACGGATTCCTCTATTACCAGATCAGCATTTGGAATGCCGAGCGGCCGATCGAGTCCGGGCCCTTTACCACTTGGGACCCGCGAAGCTGGACCACCTATCACGGCGACGGCTCATGGACCTGCGCCGGGCCCGGCGGGACCCCGCTGGCGACGATCCGGCTGGAGAACTTCCGCGACGGGCTGGAAGACTACGCCTACTTCCGCACGCTGGAGGCAACCGTGGCGAAGGTGGAGGCGTCGGCCGAGCTGCGCGCGAAACGGTCCGATTGGCTCACGCGGGCCAGGTCGCTACTCGCCGTGCCCGAGGACGTGGTGGAGAGCTTGACCGTCTACACGCGAGATCCAGATGCCGTGTATCGCTATCGGGCCGCGTTGGCCGAAGCGATCGAAGCGGCGGGCGTGGACGCGGTGTGTCCTTAGTTTTCACAGTAAGCTCACTGAGCCGAGCCGAGCGGCCAGATCATCGGAATGCCCCAACCGATCACCGCCCAGACGATCAAGACGGGCCCGAGGCCGAAGCGAAGGTAATCGCCAGTACGGTATCCGCCGGGATCCTGGACGAGCATAGGCGCGGGATGCCCAACGGGCAGCAGGTAGCTGGCCGAAGCTCCCGCGATCACGGCCAGCGCGAACGGCAGCGGCTCGACACTGAGAGTCTGGGCGACCCCGATCGCCATGGGCGTGAGGATCACGGCAACCACGGCACTGTGCATGGGTTGGGTCAGCAGGATTGCCAGCAGGCCGATGGCCCAAAGGGCGAGTTGCGGACCGGCGTTTTGCGTCAGCAACCGGGAGACAAGATCGACCGCGCCGCTGTTTTGCAGTGCCGTGCCCAGGGGATACATTCCGCCGATCAAGGCGATCGTGCGCCAGTCAACGGCCGAATAGGCCTGCTGCGGCGTAAGGATTTTCAGCAGGATCATGGCCGCCGCGCCCGCCAATGCCACAATCGCGATCGACAGCCACCCCGCGGCAGCCACGGCGATGACGGTCGTTAAGATCGCAGCCGCGACAACGGCCTGTCTTCCGAACTCGGGTGGGCTGGCCTCGCTGCGAGGCGACGTGAGCCAAAGAAAATCGGGAGCCGGCTGGAAGTGCCGCGTTCGCGCCCGGGATCCGAAGAGGAGAACGCCGTCCCCTGGCTCGAGCGGCGTGTCTCGCGCATCGGTGCGTTGTGGCCGGCCATGCCGCCAAAGCGCAACGCCGATCAGTCCCGTTCGATCGCGAAACTGCATCTGGCGAAGGGTTTTTCCGATGACGGAGGAACGCGGCGGAACGACGATTTCGATCAATTCCGCCTCGCCGGAAGGAAACGGCGTCTGGGGTTGAGGAGGCCCGGCCAAAAGCAAGCCTTCGTTCTCGCGGCAGAGTTGCTCGGCCCTTTCTCGCCGGCCGCCGACCAGCAAGACATCCCGGCTCTTCAGGCGGAACTCGACCTCGTCGACCGGTTGCTGCCGCGAGTCGCGCAAGAGCGAGATCACACTCAGGCCGTAGCGCCGCCCGATGCCGATCTTCTCGAGCGACGTTCCCGCGGTTGGCGCATCTTGACGAACCCAAATCTCCCAGAGGCGCTCGGCAAGATGATAGGTCGCGACAAGATCATCCGTTGGCGTCTGTTCCGATTGCCCCGGGTCTTTACGCTTTCCGGGAAACACGCGGCCGGCAAAAAGAAGGCTGTAAAGGGTAAGCAGCGAAATGAGGATCAGCCCCAACGGTGTCAGCTCGAAAAAGCCGAGGCCCTGGCCGGCCGCATCGCGCAGGAGGCTGTGCACGACAAGGTTGTGCCCGGCACCGATGAGCGTGAGATTGGCTCCGGCAAGGCTGGCAAAAGCCATCGGCATCAGCAGCCTGGACCGCGGAATCCCGTTTTCGCGGGCCAGGTGGAGAACCGCGGGAATGAAAATCGAGACGGCGGCCACGATGTTCACGAAACCGGAGAGGACCGCGGGTGGGAGGACACTGGTCAACAGCACCCGACGACCGCTCGTGCCGGCGATTCGCTCGAGCCGGGTTGCCACCCATCGCACCGCACCACTGCGAACCATGCCGGCAGACAAAATCAAGAGGGCGACGATGGAGATGACGGCCGTGTTGCTGAAGCCGGCAAGTGCTTCCTGGGTGCTCACCTGCCCTGTGATCGCCAGCAGCGCGAGCACGAGGATCGCGACGACGTCGGCCCGAATCCAGTCGGACGCCAACAAAATGATCGCTGCCAGGAGAATACTTGCGGTGACGATGACGTCGTAGTTCATCCGGCAATTCCGAAGTCCCAGGCGACCCGCAGAAGCCGCTTTCCAGGGCAGCGGCCATTCAAGTCTCGCAGTGCTTCACCGCAAACTCCATTCCTGTGGCTGCGTAAGGCCGTTTGGAATCGGCTGTTCGCGGAGAAAGCTTGGGAAGCAACAGCGGATGGCCAGTGCCATTCGCCTCACCGTCGCAAGTCCGCGTCGCACAGCACTTGCCAAGCGAGACGATCTGCGAAGACTCGAAGCGTGGAAGGCGATGGTTTATCGCAAAGGCGATTGGCAAAAATGCCCTGATCTCATGCGATATCTTCGAAACGACGACAGGACAGAATGTCGTTCCGGGCGTCAGAATGGCAAGCAACTTGCATAGCATTCGACGAATCCAGGCTCGCAGCGGCGGACAGGGTCCGCAGGCCGGCCGTTGCGGCACGGAATTCGCTTAAATGCAGGTGGCGGCGCGAATAGGCCACCAGCGGCACCATCGGCATTTGTGGCCGTCAAACGATCCGGAGGTTTTTATGAATCCACTTACTGCTCGAAGCTGGTCGCCGTACGCGGTCGGCGCGGCGATCGGTGTGCTGAGTTGGTTCGCTTTCGCCACGGCGGATCATCCGCTGGGCATTACGACCGCATTCGAATATACCTCGGCACTGGTCATGAAGGCCGTCGCGCCCGGTTGGGCGGCAGGGCATAGCTATTTCCAGGAGGAAAGTCCCAAGGTCGACTGGGAATGGATGCTGGTGCTGGGGGTTTTCCTGGGGGCCGTTCTGAGTTCCCGGATGTCGGGAGACCGCGAGCGCTATTGGGTCCCGCCGCTTTGGGAGACGCGCTTCGGCAGCAGCCGCGGCAAGCGGATCCTCGTGGCCGCGGTGGGAGGGGCGGTGATGCTTTTCGGCGCTAGATTGGCGGGCGGCTGCACCAGCGGGCACGGCATCAGCGGCAACCTGCAATTGGCCGTCTCGAGCATCGTGTTCAGCGCGGCTTTCGTTGTGGCCGGCATCATCACCGTATTCGCACTGTATGGGAAGGAGAGCCGGCGCCATGTTTGAGCCGCTTCCGCGTCTGTTCTTGGGGCTGGTGACGGGAATCGTTTTCGGATTTCTGTTGCAGAAAGGCCGCGTGGCAAAATACCGCGTGATCATCGGCCAGTTTCTGTTGAAGGACTTCACGGTCCTGAAGATCATGGCTACGGCCGTCCTGGTCGGGGCGATCGGAGTCTATGCGATGCAACCGGCCGGGTGGGCGAACCTGCACATCAGGCCGTTACTGCTCGGAGGCGTGCTCTTGGGCGGTGCGCTGTTCGGGATCGGCATGGCCCTGCTGGGCTACTGTCCCGGCACCAGCGTGGCCGCCTGCGGCGAGGGGCGGCGCGACGCGATCTTCGGCGTGCTCGGCGGGCTGGTCGGCTCCGGCATCTTCGTCGCCGCACACCCGTGGCTGAAGCCGATTCGCAACTGGGGAGACTACGGCAAACTCACGCTGCAAGAGGTCACGGGCAGTTCGTCCTGGCTATGGATCGCGATCTTGGCTGCAGTGGTCGGGATCATGTTTCTCCTGCTGGCCTGGCGCGGACCGGGTGGATACGCGGGGGCAGGGCCTCGCGTACGCGGCCACCAGCAGCCGTCCGGATAATCGTTTAACCGCTGTGCCCAACGGGCCGCGCGCCGATTCGGACTTGGTACGGCGCCGGTTCGGCGGTCATGTTTGAAATTATGAAAAGTCTCAAAAGGGAGGTGGACCCATGGGCCTCGTGTTTGAAAGCTATTTTGCAGACGGAATTTCGCAACTCTCATATCTGGTCGGCGACGACAGCATGGGGACCGCGGCGGTGATCGATCCGCGGCCCGATGTCGACGTGTACCTCGAAGCCGCGCAAAAACGGGAACTCGCGATCACGCACATCTTCGAGACACACATCCACGCCGACTTCATGAGCGGTTCGCTCGAATTGGCCGAGAGGCTCGGGGGGGCGAAGGTCTATTGCAGCCACGAGGGCGGGGCCGAATACGGCTTCGAACAGGAAGGGATCCGCGCGGGCGACGAGTTCACCTTCGGCGATACGATCGTCAAGGTCCAGCACACGCCCGGACACACGCCCGAGCACGTCGGCTTCGTCCTGGCGGAAAAGGACCGCAAAGACCGCCCGTGGGGAGTGCTGACCGGGGACTCCCTGTTCGTCGGTTCCGCCGGGCGCCCCGACCTGCTCGGTGAAGGAAGCACCGAGGAACTGACGAAGCAGTTGTTCCATACCCTGCGCGACTTCTACCTGAAGCTCGATGACAGCGTCATTATCTACCCGTGCCACGGGGCCGGCTCGGCCTGCGGGGCCGATATCGGCGATCGGCCCATGAGCACGATAGGATACGAACGCCGCTTCAACGACTTCTTGCAGATCGACGACTTCGAGAAGTTCAAAAAGTTCGTCAAGGAAGGCGCCCCGCCGGTGCCCGCCCATTATCCGCGGTTGAAGAAAGTCAACTCCGCCGGCCCACCCCTGATCGGCCACTTGCCGGCCTGCCCGGGGCTTCCCCCCGCGCAGTTCCGCAAGATGGCAGGGCGCGACGACGTGCAGATTCTCGACGTCCGCTCGATGCACGCCTTCGGGGGCGGCCACATTGCCGGGGCGATCAACATCGGCGGCACCCGCAACGAGCTCTCCGTGTGGGCGGGCGACATGCTCGATCCGGCCGAGCCGATCCTGCTGGTGCTGGAGGAGGATTTCCAGCTTCCGCGAATCGTCGCACTGCTGTGGCGAACCGGGTTCACCCGATTCGCCGGCTATCTCGTCGGCGGCATGAAGATGTGGCAAAACGCGGGGCTGCCGCTGCAGAAGACCCCTCAGATGACCGTCCATGAAGTGAAAGAAAAGGCCGACGGCGTGCAACTGCTCGATGTCCGCTCCCCCAGCGAATGGAAGAGCGGCCGGATTCCCGGGGCGCATTACCATTACGTGGGTGATCTCAAAGAAGAGATGCCCAAGATCGACCGCAGCAAGCCGGTGGCAACCTATTGTGCCAGCGGATACCGGGCGAGTCTCGCTGCCAGCATGCTTCAGCGTGCCGGTTTTTCCGACGTTCGCAATATCCCGGGAAGCTACAAGGCATGGACCAACGCCGGATTCCCGGTGGAAGATGGGAAGTAAGAATGAAACGACCAGTTTTCATCACGAGCGCAACCGCCGCGATCGCGCTGGTGCCTCTCTCGGCGATGGCCCAGACCGGGACAGTCGACCCGGGTACGACCGGGCCTGCCTGGTCGCCTTACCTGGTCGGCGCGCTGATCGGCGTGTTGAGCATGCTCACGTTCTACTTCAGCGACAAGCCGCTGGGCGCCTCGACGGCCTACGCCCGCGTGGCAGGGCTGATCGGCGAAGCGGTGGCTCCTCGCCACACGAAATCGCTGCAATTCTACGCCGCGAAGAAGGAGCCGAAGATCGGCTGGGAGGTGATGCTGATCGCAGGAGTGGTGGCAGGCTCTTTCCTGGCCGCACTCTCGGGTGGACAAATCACCGGCCGCTGGCTTCCGCCGCTGTGGGTGGAGCGATTCGGCGAGAGCGTCTGGCTGCGGCTAGCGGTCGGCTTCTTGGGCGGCGGCGTCATGGCCTTCGGAGCGCGACTGGCCGGTGGGTGCACCAGCGGCCACGGGATCAGCGGAGCCCTGCAGCTCTCACTCGGGTCCTGGATTGCCCTGATCGGATTCTTTGTTGGCGGTGTGCCCACCGCCATGCTCCTTTTTTATCTCTAAGCTTGCAGAGCGGATCATGGCAGAACAAGCGACGGAAGACAGAGCGAGCCAACCTAGCGAGCAGCCTGCCGGGCCGCCCGCGACCCGCACGGGTCAACTCGCCCTGGGACTGCTCTTCGGGATCATCTTTGGATTCCTGTTGCAGAAAGGCGGGGTGGGCAAGTACGAAGTCCTCATCGGTGTGCTGCTGCTGGAGGACTTTACGGTCGTCAAGGTGATGCTTTCGGCCGTGGTCGTGGGAATGCTCGGCATCTCCTGGATGCACAGCCGCGGGCTGGTCAAGCTTCACATTAAACCCACCCGTTATGCTGCGAATGTCCTGGGCGGCGTCGTCTTCGGCATCGGCTTTGCCCTGGCGGCGTACTGCCCGGGCACGACCGCAACCGCCTTGGGCCAGGGCAATTACGACGCGATCGCCGTCATTCTCGGTCTGATGGCCGGATCGTACGTTTTTGCTGAGGCTTCGGCCTGGCTCAGCCGGAATGTCGAGCCGTGGGGAAATCGAGGGGAACTGACGCTGCCGGGACTGCTCAAGGTTCGCTCGAGTGTGTTTGTACCGATTTTTGCAGGGATTCTTGCTCTGGCCCTTGCTGCGATTCACGTCTTTGTTGATCCCACACCGTAAGCGAGCTTTTGCCGGAAGCCGATCTGATGGAACAGGAGAGAACAGAGGTAACAGAGAGATCATCTCTGTTATCTTTGTTCACTTCTGTTCAGTCCATTCGCTACCATGTGCTCAACATGCCATCGAGTGCTTGACCGTCAGATGGAGATGGTACTCTTGAGTCACCCCCAAGGAGACTCCAATCTCACGCCAGCCACATGATGTAGCCGGCTTCTCGTCATGTGATTCATCATATGGTGGACCATATGGCAGTGCATCGTCCAGTCGCCCGGATTATTGGCGACAAACTTCAGGTCCGAGGCCTGGTCGCGTTTGGAGCATATAAGGCGCGAATGACCAACGGGCGCCCCGTGCCGGACGGCATGGAACTGGCTGCCATCGAGATGGCCAGCGCACTGGTGGGCTATGCCGTTGGCCTTCTCTTCCGTGTGCCCGCCGGATAGCTTCGACCCGGAGCCCTCCCTTTCCTTCCGGGGCCGTATCCGGAGGAGACAACCGTTGACGACTCCAGACGGCGAATCAAATCTTGGATTTGCTCCATTTCGATGGGCTTCACCAGGTGAGCGTCGAAGCCTGCCGCAGATGTTCGCTCCCTGTATTCGTCTCCATCATACCCGGTCATCGCCGCGACGAGAGTACCGTTGAGAGCCGCGTCGGACTTCAGGGCTTTCAAGACGTCGAATCCGCTTGCCCCGGGCAGGTTGAGGTCGCACAAGACGAGGTCCGGCCGAAACCGCCCTGCCACTTCAACGCCGCTTGGACCGTCAAACGCGACTTCCGCCTGATAGCCATCCGCCTGCAACATTTGTTGCATCATTCGGGCAATCGCACGCGTGTCATCAATGATAAGAATTCTCGCGGATCTCACGGGACCCGGAGAGCTTGCTTCCGCGGATGGCCTTGGGCCATCCGGCAGCGGACCGCCACGAGGCGTTCTCCGCCACTCTCTCACCAGCACGGCGACTGCTTCGTATTCAATCGGCTTCACGAGGTGATGATCGATGCCGGCCCGCCGGGACCGCTGCCGGTCTTTTTCCTGCCCATATCCGGTCGCGGCTAGGATGAGCGTACGGTGATAACCGAGCTCCTTGCGAAGCTTTTCGGCCACCTGATAGCCGCTGATGTCTGGGAGGCCGATATCGAGGAGGACGAGATCCGGCTGTCGTTCGGCAGCCAGCTCCGTAGCTCGGGTTCCCGTTTCCGCCACGCGCACCGTGTGGCCCTTGTCCTGAAGAATCGCAGACAGAAACTGGGCCGTTTCGCGGGTGTCCTCCACGACGAGGATGTCGAGCGGTTCCTCATCGGGCGGTTCATGCGACCGGGCATCGTGCGCGAGGTTCTCCGCTCCTTGGGCAATTGCCAAACGCACCGTGAACTCCGTGCCTTTTCCGGGCCCTTCGCTGGCAAGACTCACCCGTCCGCCATGAAGCCCGACGAGCCTCTTTACCAGGCTCAATCCGATGCCCAGGCCTTGCTGCGGGCGGTGGGCCTCCGAATCGACCTGGCCGAACAGCTCGAAAATCGATTCCTGCATGTCGGCCGGAATGCCTATTCCGTTATCTTTGACTGTGATCACGGCCTCGTCGTGCACTCGAGCCAGGGTCAGTTCGATTCGCCCGCCGTCAGGAGTGTACTTGGCGGCGTTGTTCAGGAGATTGGCAATGATCTGCTGTAAACGCGTGGGGTCGCCCAAGGTCCAGAGCGGCCGCTCGGGACGAGAGACTGTGAAGGCATGCTTCTTTTCGGCCATGAGATCCGCCGTGGATTCGGCAGCGCTGTCGGCAATCGTCCGCAGGTCGATGATTTGGGAGCGCAACTGGATCTTGCCGCGGGTGATTCGAGAGATGTCAAGGAGGTCGTCGACCAGGCTGACCAATTGCTTCGTCTGGCGCTCGATCGAATCCTTGACCCATTCGTGCTGCTGGGCGTTGGGAGACCGCAGGAGCCGCAGTCCGGTGGTGATCGCCGCCAGTGGATTCCTCAACTCGTGACCTAACATGGCGAGGAATTCGTCCTTGCGGCGGTCGTCTTCCTTCAGCGCGTCCTGTGCCTTCCGCAGTTCGGTGATCTCCCGCACAATCCCGCCGCGGGAGATCGGCTTTCCGTCCGGGTCCTTCTGGACGGTGAAGTGATCGGCAAGCCAACGATATTGCCCGTCGTCTCCTTGGAATCGGTACTCGACCCGGCCCGCCCCCGCCGCGATGCCTTTCTCAATTGCACTTGTTACGTCGTCACGATCGTCAGGATGGATGCGTGCGATAAGCTGCGCAACCGACATGGACTGAAGGACATCCGGTTCAATGTCGAATACTTTTTTGATTACGGGGCTGACATAGTCATAGGTGTCCGTTCGGAGATCGCGCCGGTAGGCTGCATCGAGCGAATTCTCGAGCACCTCTCGGAACCTGCGCTCGCTCTCGCGCAGCGACTCCTCGGCCAGCTTACGCTCGGTTACATCCATAGCCAAGGCTTCGCGCTGCTGGACAAGCTCCTGCTGGGTACGCGCCAGCGCGCTCATCGCCAGGCGCAGGCCCTGGTCCGCCGTGTCGAGATCGCGTCGGGCTTCTTCGACAAAGTGCGAGTGGGGAGGAGAGAGCCGCAGTTGCCGCACCAGCAGGTCCAACACGCCGCGCACGGTGTTCAACGGGTTGGCCAAATCGGGCGGGAGCAGCGCCGGAGCGTCGCCGCCGTCCTGAGCTGCCACTGCGACCTCGATCGTCGCGGCAACCGAGAGAATCCAGCCCCAGGTGTGGGGGCGGACGTGAGGGTTGGGAACGGACAGGTCCAGTGCTCCGATGACCGAGCCGTCCGAAGTCTTCAAGGGGACGCCAATGCAGGTCCAACCAACGTACTCCTCCTGAAAGTGTTCTGGACCGATAAGAATGACCGGCTCCGCGACGTGCAGGCACGTGCCGATGCCGTTACAGCCCACGTCGCGTTCGCTCCAGCTTGCGCCCTCGAAAAGATTGCAGGCCTCGTTGCCCGCGCCTTGAGTGAGAGGATCGGTCCAGAGTCGCAGGATACGGGCGTTTGCATCCGATAAGGCGAGCAAATGGGGCTGATCTGCGAGGGTTTGGTGCGCCAGCGCCAGCAGAGGTTCGGCAGCGGAAAGTAAAGCGTGGCTCTCGCGGCGGGCCACAGCGAGGAGCTCTCGATCGGGACTCTGCCTGCACAGGACACGCGGGTTCAGGCCATGCGCTCGACACCGCTGCCACGACTCCAGCACGACGGGGCGGACCCCAGCTTCGTCGTTGCCGGTGGCCAGGTATCGCTCGCGCATGGCTAGCAAGGCTTTACTATCGGGGAGACAAATGCCAGCGAGACCCTCGCAGAATCGCGTGTTTTCGCCCGTGTCAGAGCTGTTGACCACTCCCCGAAACGCCTCGCCTGCAACCGTACGAAACTCGGACGAGCCGAGTTGCTTCTTTTTTTTCGCCGGCATGGTTCTGCTTCCTGCCCGTTCCTTCCGCCCAGACCGTTCCAAGAAGGATTGCTGCCGTACAGTACCACCGCCGGGCGGCCTAGGGTTGTCACCGCAAATATCGCAGAATTTCAGCGATTCCGCAACCTGGAGGCGGTGTTAAACGCGTCAACTCGCCATAGTGCATGTCACGCGGAAATCGCGGGCATTGTGAGACTGCGATGTACAAGGTCGGCATCAAGCCGGACGTTTCGCTGCTGCGAGCTGCCCCCCTGCCGGCAGGGCTACCGACGCATGTATCACCAGATTCCTGGTCTTGCGTCTTCACTCGACGGCACTTCCGTTACCGTGCGAGCGGTGAGGAAAGGACCATCGGATCTTCGTCGTCTTGCCCCTCTCCGGAGGCCACAATTGCCTCTGCGAGGAGACGGATTTCGTCTTCGAGTTGCTCGACGGCCGTGGCGGCGGCGGCCAAATCGCCGGATCTGCCCGTCTGTTCCGTCCGCTTCGCCGCGTCCACGGCGGCCTTCGCGCCCAAGTAGAGCACGGTTCCCCGTAGTCGGTGGGCAGCGTTGGCGATTTCTTCAGTGTCGCGGTTACGCAGTGCGGTTCGCATTTTTGCCAGCAAATCGGTTGAGTCGGTAAGAAAGAACGCGATCATCCTCGACATCATTTCACGGTTGCCATAGCACTTGGCCAACGCATCGTCGGTGTCAAAGATATTCTTGTCCTCGTGTCCCACGGGTATCGCTCGCCGCGGCTCAGCCTGATCCGCGATCGAACTGAGCTGGTCGACCATGGTGTTAATCGTGTCCTTCAATTCCAGCATCTCGCCCTTGACGTCGACCGTGATCTTGCGCGACAGGTTGCCGGTGGCCACGGCCTTGGTCACGTCAGCGATATTGCGGACCTGGCTGGTGAGATTGCCGGCCATCGAGTTGACGCTGTCAGTCAGGTCTTTCCAAGTGCCGGCAACTCCCTTGACGTCCGCCTGGCCGCCGAGATTTCCCTCGGTGCCCACCTCGCGGGCCACGCGGGTCACCTCGCTGGCAAACGACCCGAGTTGTTCGACCATCTTGTTGATCGTCTTGGCAGTGCGGAGGAATTCACCTTGCAGCGGCCGGCCGTCGATCTCCTGGTCCACACTCTTGGAGAGATCGCCCTGAGCCACCGCGCCGATGACGCGAGCCGTCTCGCTGATCGGGTGCACCAGGTCCTCAATGACGGCATTGACCGAATCCAGGGAGTCGCGCCAGAAGCCCTCCACATCGCCGATGGAACCGCGCTGGTTCAGCTTACCCTCTCTGCCGACCACTCGGCTGAGCCGCTCCAGTTCTCGGGAAGTGCGTCCATTGAGTTCGGCGATCTCGTTAAACACATCGGCGATCTTGCCACCCACTCCCGTCCAATCGGCAGGGAGCCGTACCGAGGCATCGCCTTTCCTCAAGGCGATCAGGGCGGCGAGAATGGATTTGGTGTCGATGTCTTGCGCATTGCTGGATACATCTCGAAGACCAGGCATGGCTCCTGCACCTCTTGAGCGAAACGGAAGGGGATAGCCTGAATAGTCCATCATAGGACCATCTTGGGTGTCGCATATCAGATGTTTCGCCTGTTGCTTATCAGGAGACGCCTTAAGGGGAACGCTTGCGGTCGCGGCGGCCGTGTACTAAACAGGAATCTGCCTTTGGTCGCCAATTGCCAACGCGTTCGACGGCATCACGGCCAATGACCGCAGTAACACTCGATACACACCAAAACTGCCGATCGCCCGCACCATGACAACCTTTGCCATTCCGATAAACGAAAGCAGGCCCGCTCGCACCCATGTCCGGCGGGCCTGCTCTTATCGAAAACGGCGCCGCAATCTACTTGCCGAACCCAAAGACGTCGTCCGGCATGGGGTAGTAGCGGTAGGGCCGATAATCGGCTTCTCGTCGTTCGTATTCCAAACGGTCGACAGGAGCATCGTGCTCCCGGCCGTTCTCAAAGCGGCGCCACTGCCACAACTCTGTCGCCTTGAGTCGGATAGGACTCCTATTGAGCTTTCGAGGAATCTGTTCCCGCCGCTTAAGAACCGAGCTGTCCACCTCCACACTAACGAGTGCCAACAGCACACCTATCATCACGCTCGCCAAGTTCCTGACCATAGACTTTCACTCGACCGCAACTTCCTTGCCCTGCGTGCGAAAGAGCATTTTGCGTGCCCAAACGGTCGCCTTTTCCAGGACCCGCAGCCTGTTTTTCCAGGCCAGCAGTTAAAAGAGGCTGACGCCATTGTCAGGAAGGGCCTGGCGAGATTTGTGCAAAACCGTTGGGGACTAGCTCTTTTGCGGAGTCTTCGGACCAAAATGTGCCTGTCCGCTTCTCCTCGCGCGGTTTTGCGATAGGCCCCTAGCCCGGATATTCACATCCCCATCCTAACCCGAAGCGTACGCGAGGGCCGCACAAGCGACTCGCCTCACCCCATCGCTCCGGGCCCGCCACGCTCTCCGTCCCAACAGGGTCAAGGAGACCGGGTATTGCGCTTGAGCTCGGATTGGACCACGGGCACACTTCGCCGAGAACTGCGGATCTCGCGGTAGATTCTCTCCATCCGTCGGATCCGCTCCGCCTGTGCGGCATCCGCAATCAGGTTCTTCTGTTCGGTCAGGTCGTCAGGGAGGTTGTAGAGCGCTGCCGGTCCATCGTGTTCGATGTCGAACACCAGTTTCCACGGGCCCTCGCGCAGGGCATGCGCCATGCCGTCGCTGCCGGACTTGGCCCCCTTCTTTGCAATCTCGTTGAAGGCTTTGTTCCGAGCCGCCTGGCGATCTTGCGAAGATCTCTTGCCTGCCCGCTTTGCCGGCTTCGGAAGCACCGGATCGCGCTCGGTCAGGGCGTCGCGGCCCGGGCTGCTCTGGATCAACAGGGTCTGACGTACCGGCTGCTCGTCGCCGCGCCGGTCAAGCAGCACCGGCGCAAGGCTGACGCTGTCGAGCATCTGATCCGGCTCGAACCGGCCGCCTGCCAGGTCGACGAACGTCGGAACGATGTCGTGTGTGCCGATGACCTGATGGCGGACCGTGCCGGCCGGGATGTGGCCTTTCCATTGCACGACGAACGGCACGCGGTGGCCGCCCTCCCAGATTTGCGACTTCGCGCCGCGCAAGCCGCCGACGGCGTCGTGGCCGTGATCGCGGTCCGCGGGGATGCCTCCGTTATCGCTGGTTACGACGATCAGCGTCCGGTCGATCAGCCCGCGCTTTTCCAGCCCCTCGACGAACTTGCCGACTACGACATCGACTTCAAAAGCCATGTCCGTTTTGGGAGTCATCTTCGACTGGCCCTTGACCGGGATGCCCAGCAATGTTTCGGGCGGAGTGTAGGGGCCGTGCGCGCCGTCGGTGGACAGATGGATGTAGAACGGTTTATTGCCGTCTTGATCGATGAACGCCAGTCCTTTTTCCACCAGCGCCTGGCCGACTTGCCGGCTGTCCCAGTCCGGCAGCCCGGGCCCGGCGCGCGGGACGATCCCGCCGTTGAGCGGGCCGGCCGGGAGTTGCGTGACCTGCGTGGCATCGCCGGCGACCCGGTTGTTCTCGAAGAACAGATAGGGCGGGGCCTGGTGCCCGCCGAGCAATACGTAGGAATAGTCGAAGCCCCATTGCACCGGCCCCGTCTTCATCGGTTTCGTGAAGTCGGGCCGCCCGTCGTCCTGCGATTCGAACTCGCCGCCGAAGTGGAGTTTGCCAAACAGCCCGGTTCGATAGCCGGCCTCTTGCAACAAGTGGCCAACGGTCTTCTGGCCGGGAAGAAATTGAGGTGTTTGGTTCCAACCCCAGGTGCCGCCCGCGACACGCCCCCGCCAGGTGTAGTTGCCGGTAGCCACCGTGTAGCGCGTGGGCGCGCACAACGCGGCCGGTGTATGCGCATCGGTGAATCGCATGCCGTTGCGCGCCAACCGGTCGATATTGGGCGTCGGCACTTTGCCTTGCGGATTGTAGCACTGGAAATCGCCCCAGCCGAGGTCATCCGCCATGATGAACAGGATATTGGGGCGTAAATCTTTCGAGCCCTCCGCCACGGCAGAGCCGCAGAGAGCACCTAGGGCCATAACGGCGAGCGTCAAGATCCATCGCATGGCAGTCCCCTCTTCAAGGTTTGTTCGCACTTGCACGAAATCCACCATCACGGCACACAACCGTTGCTCGATCGTACTGCCGCTCGTCGGCGCCCGTCAAGTGGGCGCCATTGCCGAAAGGAGTCCTGCAATACTACGAGCCTATCTCAAAACCGTCGGGGACTGGCTCATTTTGCGGAGTCTTCGGAGCAAGATTTGCCTGTCCCCTTCTCCTCGCGAGGTCTTGGGATCGGCTCTAATGCTAATAGGTGCAGTCAAGGGCTTCTCCGTAACGTAGTCGTCGGGATCGAGTCGCTGGTCTGGACTGTCAGGTAGTCTGCCGTGCAACCGCTGCCAGCGACTTCTCCCCGTCTTGCCGTCGTTGATCGCCTCGCGACGGAAGACCTGGAACACCGGCCCCGCATCGGTCATCGCCACCGTGCTTACTCACCATTTTCGGAGCAGCAGTGTCGCACAAAGGCGCCCGCTGACCGTGTATGATGATGCCGGGGTGCACCTGCTCGTGTCAGCGCGCTCGGCTGCTCACAAACGCGCTCGTTCGTCGCTGTTGCCCTTTCCCGTCTATTGTGTGGCTTGACGGTGATACCGGGACGTGAAAGAATCGGTAAGATCAGGTCTGTCTGTCCGCGGTCCTGAACCAGGTCGATTTTTCACAAGGGATGACAATGGAGCCCAATGCCGTTTCTGTTTTCGATCTGAGTCCGCCCGAAAAGCTGCAGTTGGTTGAGGATCTTTGGGATGACTTGGCGGCGAATCCCTCGGGATTCCTGTCCACGAGTGGCAGAAGGAGGAATTGGCGCGAACGAAAAGCCAACCTGATGAGTAACCCCGCGTCTGGGCTTTCTTGGGAGGAAGTCAAACGAGAGTGCGAAGCCGCGATGGAAGCTAAGCTTGTGATTGCGCTCCGAAGCGGCGCAGATGTTGCTGATGCATATGGTTGGTACGAGCAGCGCGCCGGGGTTTAGGGGAAGAATTCTTCAGTTGCGTCGACGCGTGCATCGAACGAATCTGTCGGACGCCGGAAATGCACGCCGTGGTCTGTGAGCGGTATCGTCGGGCATTAGTCAGGCGGTTTCCGTACGCAGTGTTCTACGAGTACGCTGGCGAGACGGTGACCGTGTATTGCGTGTTCCACACGTCGCGTGATCCGGAAAAGTGGCGTCAACGCTTGTTTTGGTAGGCACGGTCTGCATGGTAACCCGATCGCAACCAGGCTGATCGACAACCACGATCTTCCTGTCCAACCCCCTCCGAGCCCGCAATGCTCTCCGTTTCAGCTCAAAGAACCGTCTTGACATATCGCGCATTGGCCACAATGGTATGTGGACAAATGATCACATCTGCCCCCAGGGCAGGCCCAACAACTTCGATAGCCTCCTGTCTTCGCAGATCCTTGACAATTTGGACAATATGGCTCTCAGCCTCTCGCAGCAACTGCTCCTTCCGCACGGTAGTTCGCTCCCGTCCGATCATTGCTCCTCGCCCCTCGCTCCCAGCTTCCATCCCCTCTATGGTGACCGGGTGGTCCGGGGCAAGAAGTTTTGGAAAATCGGGGTCCTTGTCCGCCAAATGATCGCTACTGCGGCGCTGGGCCGCCTCGACCATCCCCACAAGCGATCGAGGCAGCGCCTGCTGGGAAATCGCTCTGGACAGGTTGGCGAAAATCGCTAATCTACCATCCCCTCCAAGTAGACTTGTAAGAAGTGGTCGACCGGCGGAAAGGAGTTCGTGCGATGAGGCGACCGATCGTGGTGATCGTCGCGATCCTGCTGTGCTGCGGATGCAAAACGCCGGAGCCGGCAAGCGCTCCTGTCGACCCATTCTTCGGTCGCACCCGGATCGAACCACCGCGCACCGGGTCGATCGCAACGCCGCGCGCCAGCGATCCCTACTACTCGGCCACGGCCGAGCAGGGCGCGCCGCAGGTCGCGGCGGCACCTCGGACCGGCGGCAACCCGGCGCCCTCCGCTTCGGCCGGCTGGCAGCCGACCGAGTCCTCGAATTCCCCGAACAGCGGCCTTCGTCTGCAGAATGTCTCCCAACCCGGTGCCGCGCCTTCCTCCGTTCCTATCCAGAGCCAGGGAAAGGGTGACCTGGTGACGGTTCCGGTCGAAGCTCGTCGGCAGACGCCCGCATCGCAGACCGCTTCGCAACCCCAAGAGACATCGACCTACGATGTGGCACGCGAGATGGCGTCAAGTGTTTACCAGAAGGGCAAGAGTCTCTACCAGGAGGGGAAAGCGGCAGTCCTCGCCAATCGCGAACGAATCGTGCGCGTGATCGAGCCGCAAACCGAGCAAGCCCGCGGCGCTCCGGCGGCCGCGGGGGGCAACTCGGGTGGCATCAACTCGCAGACCGAGCCTCGCAAACTGAGCATTCCCGGGCAGAAGCCGGTCAACATCACCGAACTGCCCGAGGTCCGCCGATCCAGCGCGGCAGCCGAGCCGGGTCGACGAAGCGACAAGAGCGCCATTCTGCTGACGTCCGCCACGGAAGTCGTGCCGTCCACGCAGGCCGATCCGCCGGGCCAATACGGTTTCGAGCCCGAGTACCACTGGCTTCGGGGGCGTCTTGAGTTTTCGCAAGTGGATCAAGCCTGGACGCTCCGCTATGTTCCGATCGACGGCACGACCGACGAATTCGGCGGCAGCGTGCTGCTATCCAATACGGCACATCTGAGCGGCTACGAGCGGGGCGACTTCGTTGAGGTGCACGGGCGTCTGACCTCGCGAGAAAAGGGCGACAAGACGTTTGCCGGAACCTACGAGATCCGCGAGATCCGCCGACTGGGCAAGTGAGTTGTCCATGTCGCCGATGCGGAAGAAGGTCTCGGCACCTGCAATCGGCCGAGCAGTCCCGTCTGCCGTGTAGTACCGTATAATAAGCGAAGAGCGACGGCCCGCCTGGCCGCTTTCTCCCCTCTTCGGAAGTATTCTGCGAGGTGGCAACGTTTTGGGAGCGATTCCGCAGGGCCTGACGGCCAAAATCATGTCGGTTGCTAGTGTGACTTCCAGGGGCAAGCTTGCCCGCTGGGCGCAGCATCTCCCCCGCATCGCGGCGATGGAGCCGGAACTGCAGAAGCTCAGCGACCACGAACTCCGCAAGCGGAGCCTGTCGCTGCGTTACCGGGCCCGCAGCGGCGAACCGCTGGTGAAGCTTCTGCCGGAGGCTTACGGGCTAGTCCGCGAGTCGGGGCGCCGAACCGTCAACATGCGCCATTTCGACGTCCAGATCCTCGGTGGGATCGCAATGTTCCACCGCTCGATCGTCGAGATGCAGACCGGCGAGGGAAAGACGCTTACGGCGACACTGCCGATGTATCTTTACGCCCTGGCCGGTAAAGGCTGTCACCTGGCTACGGTGAACGACTATCTCGCTCGCCGCGACGCGGAGTGGATGGGGCCGATCTACCAGGCATTGGGGATGTCAGTCGGGGTGATTCAGACGCAACAGCAGCAGCCGCAACGGCGGACGGCCTATGCCTGCGACGTAACCTACGGAACGGCCAAGGAATTCGGGTTCGATTTTCTCCGCGACCGGCTTCTGCTGCGACGGATCAGCGAGGGGCAGGGCGACCTGATCGGCAACATGCTCGGCCAGCAACGCGGGGGCTCCGGCGGTGACAAGCCGGTCCAGCGGGAGGCCTATTTTGCGCTGGTCGACGAGGCCGACAGCATCCTCATCGATGAGGCGCGAACACCGCTGATCATCAGCGCGCTGCCGACCGAGGCCCAGAAGCTTCAGGTCGAGTGCTACAAGTGGTGCGCGTCGGTCTGCGACCAGTTCACCGAGGACGTCGATTACGAATACGACTACGACAAGAAGAGCGTCGAGCTGACCCGCGAAGGCCGCCAGCGCGTGCGGACCATGCCCAAGCCCGAGGCGCTGGACAGCGTCGGCATGTTCCACATTTACCAGTACGTCGAACGCTCGATCAAGGTGCAGAGAGAATTCATCCAGGACCGGCAATTCGTCGTTCTTGACGGCGAGGTCGTAATTGTCGACGAATTCACCGGCCGTCTGGCCGAAGGGCGCAAGTGGCGAGAAGGGATCCACCAGGCGGTCGAGGCCAAGGCGGGCGTGGAGGTCACCGTGGCGACCGGTCAGGCGGCGCGCGTGACCGTACAGGATTTCTTTCTCCGGTACGAAAAGCTGGCGGGCATGACGGGTACCGCGGCCGCTTCGGCCCGCGAGCTCCGGAAGATCTATCGCTGCAACGTGATCCAGGTCCCGACCAACCGGCCGGTGATTCGCGAGCGGCTCCCGGATGCCGTCTTCGGCACGGAGCAGCGCAAGTGGGAGGCGGTGGTCGACGAGGTGTGCCACCTCCACCGGGAGGGCCGCCCAGTCCTGATCGGTACCCGGTCGATCGACAAGTCGGTGGTGCTTTCCAAGCTGCTGGCCGAGAGAGGGATCGAGCACCAGGTGCTCAACGCCAACCACATCGAAGAAGAGGCGGACATCGTGGCGAGCGCGGGCCTGCCCGGGAAGGTCACTGTGTCGACCAACATGGCTGGCCGCGGCACCGACATCAAGCTGGGGCCCGGCGTCAAGGAGCTTGGCGGGCTGCACGTCATCTGCACCGAAATGCACGACTCGGCACGAATCGACCGGCAGTTGATCGGCCGGTGCGGCCGCCAGGGCGACCCGGGCACTTTCCGCCAGTATCTCGCACTGGACGACGAGCTGTTGTTCACCGGATTCGGCCCGGACAAGTCAAAGCGTTACAAGACGCTGGGAGCATCGGGCAACGGCAGCTTCGACCGTCTGAGCACGATCTTCCGCAGGGCTCAGAAGAAGGTCGAGCGGAAGCACTTCCGCGACCGAAAGGCCCTGATGTACTTCGAGAAGCAACGGAAGAAAATGCAGGCCCAGATGGGACAAGACCCGTATCTGGATACGCCGGGCTAAGCTAAGAGCCTGTCCCAAAACCTCTCGGAGAAGAAGGGGACAGGCACATTTTGCTCCGAAGACTCCGCAGAATGAGCCAGTCCCCGACGGTCTTGGGACAGGCTCTAAGGCCAGCCGCCGCCGTTACTTATGGCCGAGCGCTTCGTCCAAGTTGATTGGAAGAAAGCGAGATGGCCGAAAAGTCCCCTCGCCCGGACCGGCCCTTTACACCGTGCGTATTGCCAGCCGTACAGCGGAGCCGTATGCTGATGGGCATCGCTGGGCTTGTCGTACCGGAGGACTCGTCCGTTGACCTCATCCGAATCGCCCCGGGCCGGCTCGATTTCCCTGGAAGAACTCGCGGCCCTGAATGACGAAATCGCCTCGCTGGTCCGTGCCGGCGTTCCGTTGGAACTCGGCCTGGGGCAACTCGCCGGCGATCTCCCCGGCCGGCTTGGCGGAATCACGGCTCGGATTGCCGGACAGCTCGAACAAGGCGCTGCGCTGGATCGAATCCTCGCGGATCCTGCTTTGCGGATCCCGGCGGTATACCGCGCGGTTGTCGAAGCGGGCCTGCGGACCGGCCGCCTGTCGGCTGCACTGGAGTCGGTCGCGCGAAGCACCCGCTGGCTTGCCGACTGCCGCCGCATGGTGATCGGCTCGCTCGTTTATCCGCTGGTTCTGTTCCTGATTGGCTGGGGGTTCTTCGTCTTTTTCGTCCTCCAGATCGCACCAAGACTGGCCGAATCGATGGACCTCTTCCGGGCGTTCGGGGGCGTCCTCATGGCTGCGGTTGCCTCCTGGGGCGAGACGGCAGAGTATTGGGGGCCGGCAGTGCCGCTGGTGGTCTTGACGCTTGTGGCGATGTGGTGGCTGGTCTCGTCGCGTGCGAATCTCGTTCAGCCGCGTTGGGCGGGCGCGGCCTTGGGGTGGGTCCCCTGGATGCGAGGGGTCTTGAAATCGTTGCGCATGGCCACGTTTACCGAAGTTCTCGCCACGCTCGTCGAGCACCGGGTCCCTCTGCCCGAGGCCCTGGAGCTCGCCGCGGAGACATCCGGCGACCGGCAGATGATGGAGGCATCGCGGCGGCTTGCCGAGGCGATCCGCCGCGGAGAGCCCGTCGACGCGGAACCAGGTTGGGTCGGTTACCGGCTTCCGCCTTTGATCCACTGGCTGCTGGCCGCCGGCGAGCAGCGAGGCACCCTTTTGACCGCCCTCAGGCAAGCGGCCGAGACCTACCGCCGCCGTGCCGAGCGCCAAGCCGAAACGGCGAGGCTCTATGTGCCGGTACTCGCTACCGTGCTGGTCGGCGGGAGCCTGGTCCTGATGCAGGCCGCGTTGGTCTTCGGGTCGTGGGCTTCCCTCTTGCGGGCCATTGTCGGAGCCGCACTGCCATGAACGAAAGCAATCCTGTGCCGCCCGAGTCCACCGGAAACGGTCCCCGGCTTTCGACCGCCGATACCGCGGATCTGGCCGACCATGTCGCCCGGCTGGCCGGCGCCGGGTTGCCGCTTTCGCCCGGTTTCCGGGCTATGGCCGAAGAGCTTCCGCGGAGCCGGACGTCGCAGGTGCTTGTCCGCATCGCCGATCGGATCGACGCCGGCGCCACCTTGGATGCCGCTATGCAGGCGGAGCAGACGAGCTTTCCCGCCCATCTCCGCGGGCTCGTGGTCGCCAGCATCCGCAGCGGCAAGCTTGCCGCCGTGCTCGAGCGATTCGTCGCCTTGGAACGAAGTCGGGCAGAACTGCGGCGGAGGATCTGGATCAATCTGGCATACCCCCTTGTGCTCGTCAGCGCGATGCTGGCGATGTTCGCGCTGTTCGCACTGTCGATCGTCCCACAGTTCCGCAAGATTTTCGAGGATTTCGGCGCTGAGCTGCCGGCGATCACGCAACTGGTCCTGGCCGTGTCGCGGTACGGAGTCTGGCTGGTCCTGGCGGCCCTCGGGGGCGTGCTCCTGTCTGCATTGCTTCTGAAACTGCTGGCGCCTTCGGTGGCGATTCGGCTTTGGTACCATGTGCCGATGCTTGGACCGATGTCGAGATGGTCTCGGATGAGCCAGCTCGCCCGGCTGATGGAGCTGATGCTTGACCTGAAAGTTCCGGCGCCCCAAGCACTGCGTGTCTGCGCGGAAGGTTTGCAGGAGCCCTATCTGGCTGGCGGATGCCGGAAGGTTGCCGCGGAGGTCGAATCCGGCCGCGGACTGGCGGAGAGCCTGGCCCGGCACCGGCAATTTCCGCCCACCCTCGGGCCGTTCGTGGCCTGGGGCGATACGCACGACAGCATGCCAGAGGCCTTCCGCGCAGCCGCCGAGGCATTCGAGGGACGCACCGAGGGCGACGTCGTGCTGATGGAAGCCATTCTTTTGCCGTTCACGCTTGTCGTGATCCTCTCGGGCGCTTTCTTCATGATTCTCGGGCTGTTTATGCCTCTGATCAGTCTCATCCAAAACCTTACGTAGTTCGATCCCATGAACGTTGTCGACATGGCATCCATCATGTTCGGAGGGCTGGCCCCGATCGCCCTGGGGCTTGCGCTGCTGACGGCCATCCGATTGCTCGCCGACCAACGGGACCTGCACTCCGATCTGGGTCACACGGGCCTGTCGGTGGTCGCATGGGTGCTGATCATCGCCGGAGTTCTCGCCGAGATGTTCGTCTTTGCCGGTCCCGTCGGAGCGGCAATCGGGGCGATCGTGATTGCGCGCGCGGCGTATCGAACGCGCCAGGCTCAACAGCACGCACTGGTTTCTCTGCTCTCCGCAACTGCGGCGCGGATGATGCCGCTCATCCCGGCGGTGGAAGCGTATGCCCGCGAGCATCCCGGGACGATGGGGGCTCGCGCGCAGTATCTCGTCGAACTGCTCCGCCAGGGCTATTCGCTGCCGGACGCGCTCTCCGAGTGTCGCGGTGCGGTGCCGAGCGACGCGATTCCGCTGATTCGCACCGGCTACGAAACGGGCTCCTTGGCCGCAGGGCTCCGCGCCGCGGCGGCCACCCGCCATTCCGGCGACACGATCTGGAACCAGGTGCTCACGCGAACCGTGTATCTCACCGGGATCATCCTGTGCTTCTCACTCATCACCATTTTCATGATGCTCAAGATCACGCCGGCAATGCAGAAGATCTTTCAGGACTTCGATGCGGAACTGCCGGCTGCTACGCAAGCGCTCATCACAACCAGTTATGCTCTGGCAGACTACTGGTACATTTTCTATCCGATTCTGATCCCTTTGGTCCTCGCCATTGGCTATTCGTTGCTGCGCTATATTGGCTGCTTTCCATGGCGGGTGCCGGGCACGGGCTTTGTGAGCCGCCGACTGGACACGGCGGCCGTGCTGGAAGCCCTCAGTCTCGTGGCCGAGCGGCAGCGGCCGATGCCCGACGCCCTGGCGAGCCTGGCCAGATCGTTTCCCGCCGCCAACGTCCGAATCCGTTTGTGGCGGGTCGTTCGCGAACTCGAGGAAGGGGCTGATTGGGCTGAGAGCCTCCGGCGCCACAATCTGATCCGCGGCCCGGAGATGGCCGTGATCGGCGCGGCACAGCGTGTTGGCAATCTTCCCTGGGCCCTGCGGGAACTGGCCGACAGCAACCGCCGGCGCTGGGGATACCGGGCACTGGTTTGGATCCAGATTCTCTTTCCCGTCGTGATTTTGTGCATCGGCTTGCTCGTGGCTTTTTACGTGGTCGGGTACTTCCTTCCGCTGGTCACCCTGATTCAGAATTTGATTTGATGAACACACGTCCCGGTTTCACCCTGGTGGAAGCGTTGGTGAGCTGTCTGATGCTGGCAGCGTTGACGACGCTCTGCCTCCAGCTTGTCGGCGTCTCCGCCGCTCAGCGGAGGACTGCCTCGCTGAGGGAGATTGCCTTGCAGGAAGCGGCCAACGCGATGGAACGCGCCGCCGCTGTGCGATGGGACGAGTTGACGCCCGAGGCAATGAAAAGCACCTCGCTTTCGCCGGAGGCTGGAAATGCGTTGCCGGGGGGTATCCTCGCGGTCGACGTGCAGCATCTGGCGGAAATCCCCGAGGCGAAACGGATCACCGTCGACGTGCGGTGGGAGCCGTCGCGAGGCAAGCCGGTTGAACACGTGCGTCTGGTCGCCTGGAAGTATCTCGTCCGAACACAGGAAGAGACGGGCCGTTAGCATGAACCGCCGAAAGGGAGCCAGTCTGGTCGAATTGCTCGCCGTGATGGCCGTCGGCTCGGCGGTGGTCGGGGTGGCTGTAGCGATGATCCACACCGTCTTGCGAACGGAATCTGCCGTTCGCGAGCGCCTTGAGACGCGTGCCGCCGTCAGCCTTCTGGCCCGGCAGTTCCGCTCCGACGCCCATGAGGCCGACGGTTTTGGCCCGGCTGGCGGAGAGCCGTCGAGCCTCGACTCGCCGTGGCAGTTCACCATCGCTCCGGATCACCAGGTTCGTTACACGCCGCAGCCCGGCCGGATCCTCCGTGAAGAAAGGATCGGCGGAGAGCTTCCCAAGCGCGAAATGTTCCGCCTGCCCCAAGAGACGTCCGCGGTGTTCGAGCGAGTGCTTGAGCATGGGAACGTTGTGACCTTGCGGTTGTCTCCCGCCGCTCAGACGCCCGAGAGCGGCAGGGCGTTGCGGATCGAAGCATGGCTGGGAATGAACAACCGTTTTGCCCGAATACCGGAGGTGTCGCCGTGAGGCTTCTTGACTGCGGCCATGCTGTAGGGGCGGTCGCCGGACGTCGCCCTCGCGGCGCGATTATCCTGGTCGTTCTGGTCGCGCTGATCGTAGCTTCCGCGGTCCTCGTGTCGGTGGCGCGACTTGCGCTGACGGACCGCACCGCCTGGCGGATGGAGAGTTGGGAGGTCCAGGCGGCATGGCTGGCGGAGTCGGGACTCGACCGCGCCGCCGCCCGGATAAAGAACGACCCTGCGTACCAGGGTGAGACATGGACGCTTCCCGCCGAACTCTTCGACGGCCGCCATGGCGGCAAGGTCGTTATCGACGTCCAAGCGGTCGGCAGGGAACCGTCGCAGCGTCGGATCCGCATTCAAGCCGACTATCCAGACGATCCGCAAGACCGTGCCCGCCGGATGCGCGAGACGGTCTTTTCCATCGAACAAGGAGAATCTTAACCATGCCGAAGCATTGGAAGGCTGGATTCACGCTCGTCGAATTGCTCGTGGTGATTGCGATCATCGGCATTCTGATCGCGCTGTTGCTGCCGGCGGTGCAGGCCGCGCGCGAGGCTGCCCGGCGGATCCAGTGCACCAACAATCTGGTCCAATTGGGAATTGCCCTGCACAACTACGAATCCGCGCACACCGTCCTTCCGCCCGGCACGGTGAATCCCGATGGACCGATTCGCAGCGAGCCGATCGGCTACCACATGGGCTGGATCGTGCAGATCCTCCCTTACATTGAAGAAGACGTCACCTATAAGCACGTCGATTTCTCGAAGAGCGTGTACTCCAAGGAGAACGCGCCCGTGCGGGACATTCGCATCAGCACATTGCTGTGCCCGTCCGACCCCGGCCAATCTGGGCTGACGGCGGCGCCGACGAATTACGCCGGCTGTCACCACGACGTCGAGGCTCCCGTCGCCGCGGACAACCACGGGGTACTGTTTCTGAACAGCGCCATCCGCTCGGAGGAGATCCCCGACGGCCGCACCCATACCCTGTTCGTTGGCGAGAAAACGATTCACGAGAACAGCCTCGGCTGGATGTCCGGCACGCGCGCGACCCTGCGCAACACCGGTTCACCGATCAACGCGTCTCGCGCGAATTTCTTCGCCGGAACCGTCGAAGAGGAGGAGGAAACCATCGGCCCCGACGGCAAGAAGATCGACCCCGCTCTGTACGTCGGCGGGTTCTCCTCGTGGCACCCGGGTGGCGCGAATTTCGTGCAGGGGGACGGATCGGTTCGGTTCTTCTCGGAAACGATGGCGCCCCAGGTTTGGCAGCAGTTGGGCCACCGGGCCGACGGAAAGCTGATCGAAGAGCGCTTCTGACACGTGTCTACGTCGCAGCCGAGGAGCACCGAAACGATGTCTCCCACGACCCGAAGGCGGGCATTCACGCTCCTGGAGCTGCTGGTGGTCATCGCGATCATCGGCGTTCTGATTGCACTGCTGCTGCCCGCCGTGCAGGCGGCCCGGGAGGCGGCCAGGCGGAACCAGTGCGTCAACAATCTGACCCAGATCGGCATTGCCCTGGGAAACTATGAGGCCGCCCATTTCGTGCTGCCGCCGGGAGTCGTCGACACCAGCGGGCCAATCCGCAACAGGCCTGAGAATTACCACATGGGCTGGATCCCGCAATTGCTCCCTTTCCTCGAAGAGACGATCGCCTATCGGCATATCGATTTCTCGGTCGGCGCTTACCATAAGAACAATGCGCCGGTCCGCGACGTGCAAATCGATGTGCTGTCCTGCCCGTCCGATGGTTCCCGCTACGGCCGTGCACCGGCTTTGACGAGCTACGCCGCCTGCCATCACGACCTCGAGGCTCCAATCGACCTGGACAACCATGGCGTGTTCTTTCTCAACAGCGCGATTTGCTCCAAGGAAATTCCCGACGGATTGGCGCATACCATCTTTGTCGGCGAGAAGCGGGTGGATGCAAGGGAGACCACATGGCTTTCGGGGACGATGGCAACGCTGCGGAATACCGGCAATCCGCCCAATACGACCGCGATCGATACGAATTGGGGCAACTACTGGGTCAAAGACGTCGAGCAACGCAACTACGGCCCTATGTTCTGGACCGACGAATCGGAACCGATCGCCGAACCCGAGGAAGAGGGTTTTCAGCCCGCGACCGTTCCAGGAGACGAGTGGCAGTTGGTCGTTGGCGGGTTCAGCTCGTATCACGTCGGTGTGACGAACTTCCTCTTCGGCGACGGAGCGGTGCGGCCGATCTCCGACACCATCGCGCTGGACGTTTACCGGCAACTCGGCCACCGGGCCGACGGCAGACTCCTCAAGGAGCGACCGTTTTGAGCCAGCAAGCCAACAGACCGCAACACCCGGCCGGCGGACGGTTCCGATTCTCCATGGCGTCCGTCCTCCTGGTCACGGCTTTCGTGGCGATTATTCTGGCGGGATTGCGGACTGCTGCTACGCTGGGCGGCGCCAGCGAGGAATGGATCGCGGTTGCCGGAGTATCGGGCCTCGTGGTGGGTGCCATTGTCGGCGTCGCTCTCGGGGTCGCGCAGCCGCACCGGCTCCGCCATGTCCTTTTGGGTGGCTTCTTAGGCGCGATCAGCGGCGCAGCCGGCGGTGCCATGGTGGCCATGCCCCGCTGCCTGCCCGTTGTCGTGCTGGGAGCGCCCTTGCTCGTCGGCTTCGCAGCGCTGGTCAAGAGACTCTCGAAACCTGCCGAGTCGGAGTAGTCTGCTCGCCTTTGTTCGTTGCCTCTTCCTCTTCTGGCTTGGCTCAGAACTCGTCGCACGCCAAGCGTTGTCAGATACCTACCCGAACAGCAGTCCCATCAAATCCCGCGTTCCCAGAGCCGCGGGGCTGGCAACAACTTCGCCCGCGGCGAAACCCGCCGCCATTCCCTGCTGTTGGTTGAATGCCCGGATCCGCCCGAGCACGTGGTGCTTCTCGGGCGGAAACTGGCTGCGATAGCAAGCCACCGCCTGGATCTTGGTCTCGAGCGTTGTGCTGATGTCGACAACGATCCCGCCCAACTGCACCGGCGAGAGCGAGCGGAGAGCAAGAAAGAAGTGCATATACGCGGAAACCACGTGGACCGGCAGATCCTCGAAGTGTTCGTCCCACTTGGTGAGCTTGGCGTAGAACACCGCGGCTTCCGTGATCAGCATGGCCTGGTAGTGATCCGGAGAAGCCATGGGAGTGCGATCGCCAAGGCCGAGGACCAGCCGCGGCCGGTACCGCCGGAGCTCTTTCGCCAGCGCAAGGCGAGCCTCGAAATCGTCGAACAGCCGGCGATTGGGCAACTCAAGCGTGACTCGCTTATGCACCCCGAGCCTTTCCGCCGCCGCTTGCGCCTCCACCAGCCGGACTTCCGGCCCGGGCGATGCAGGGGTCGGCTCGCCGTCGGTCAGATCGACGATGCCGACCCGGTACCCTTGCTCGACAAGCTTCGCGAGCGTGCCGCCGCAGCCGATTTCTACGTCGTCCGGGTGTGCTCCGACGGCGATGACATCGAGAGGTTCCTGGTCCATGCGGGGCTAACTCGACCTGGCAACCGAGACCAGAAAGACCGGATTGAGCGACTCGAACCGCATCCGCTCGAGTTGGTAGTTGCCGCGCGCGACATTGATCATCCAGACCTTCACGTCCGGGCCGTGACCGCGGAGCACACGGTGGACTTCGGCGAGGTTGTCGACACTGCTCATGGTTGCCACCAGGCGTCCGCCGGGGCGCAGCCGCCGAAAGGCCGCATCGACAAGCCGCCAGATACCGCGTCCGCTGCCGCCGACGAAAACGGCATCCGGGTCGGGCAAATCGCGCCAGGCGTCCGGCGCCCGGCCGAGAATCGGCACGAGGTTGATCACCTTGAATCGTCTCGCGTTTTCGACAATCAACTGGTAATCCTCCGGATCCATTTCGATGGCATAGATTGTTCCGTCGGTAGAAATCTGCGCGGCCTCCACGGCGACCGACCCGCTGCCCGCGCCGACGTCCCAAACCACGCTCGCCGGTCCCAGATCCATCTCGGAAAGGGCCATCGTACGGATTTCGGCGGGCGTCAGCAGTCCTCGCTTGGGCTTCGACTGGAGAAAGACCTCGTCGGGATTGCCGAACAGCCGACGCCCGACCGCCTCGCTGGGGCGGTCCGGCATGTGCGGTTTGCGGACCAGGATCATGACGTTCAGCGGCGAAAACTCCTGCTGGCTGATCTCCGCCAGTTCTCCGCACGTCACTCGCTCGTCTGGAGATCCCAGGTTCTCGCAAATATAGGCGGTGAAGTAGTCCAGCCCATGTTCCAGCAAGATCTGCGCCACGGCTGAAGGCGGATACGAGTCGCTGGTAAAAAGCCCCACCTTTTCGGCAGACCGAATGGGCTCCAACACGCTTTCCACGCCATGGCTGGCCAGATTGGTGAGAAAAGCCTCTTCCCAGCTTTCCTTCACCCGCGCAAAGGCCAATTGCATGCTGCTGACGTGGGGAATGACCTCGATCCGGTCTTTGCCGAGTTTGTCACCCAGGTAGCGGGCAACACCATAGAACAGCGGATCTCCGATCGCCAGGACCACCGCACTGCCGACCGACGGCTCTTCAAGCCGCGCCAGCCCCTCCTCGAGACTCGTCCCGACGACGAACCGTTCGGCTCCGGTGTCGGGAACCAGGGCCAGACAGTGGCTTTCGCCCAGGATCAGGTCGGCATCTTCGATCAATCTGCGCGCGGCCTCGGTCAGCCCGCCCAGGCCGTCTTCGCCAATACCGATAATGTGGAGCTTTTTCGGCTCAGCCAAGAAAGGACTCCTTCCAAGATAGGGTCGAGATTCTCACAGCCGGGGATGGTTTGAGAACGGGCACGCGCCTCGAACGAGGGTCTTTCCGTTTCACGGGAAAACGTCTCCCGAGATGCCCGTCCGCCGCCAAGCCACGCCTTCGGATGCGCCTGATTGTAGACCATTGAGGTCGGCGTCGGCAACCGTTTGGAGCCTGTCGAGGCGATTCCAAAACCGGTCCATCGAGGCGCCGTACCGGACAAACGTTGATCGTGGCAGACCCGACGCAGAGAGGAACACCGCTCGGCAGCCCATAAGCCGAACAACGCTCAAACCCGGGGAATTCAGATTGGGACGGCTGTGTGGGCTGGATCGCCGGACCAGCCCGGTATGGGCTCCTGCTCCCGCCTTGGAGGTGGATCCGAAGGCCGCCAAGCTTGGCGACAAGGAGCCGTTCAGCCGATTTTTCCGATGGGAGCGGCCAAAGCCTGGCAGTTTCCAACCAGCATCCATCTCGGCAAGCGGGACCTACCGGCTACTGCGTTCGCGTCGCCGGTCCGGCAGCCGCCGATTCCAATCGGGCTTTCTCCGCGAGAAACACCCAATACATCATCCGGCCAAGCTGCATCGGATGCAGCCAGGGTCGCTTCTCGGGCGGTTTTGATTCGTGCAACAGATCGAGAAGATCGTCGAGCACCGTCGAATTGCTGCCGTAGTAGGAATGGCCGATCAGCGAAGTATCGATCGTGGACACGTCGATCGTATCCATGCCCGGAATGACCAGCAGTCCGTTGCCGGAATCGCCCGCCCTCGGATAGCCGTGGATCTGCTTGGAGAGAACCAGCGCCTCGTCGTTCGACGAAGCATAGAGAGTTACGCGGCCCGCAGTCTTGATGATTGGCGGCGCGATATCGCGGCGGAAGACGTCGGCGTCGATGTCCGGCGCGGTCAGGATCACCTGGTTGAACATTGGCGGGCGGTCGCGGAACTCGTAGGCGATCGACTGAAGGGCGGCGGTCAACGCCCGGTTGCCCATGCTGTGCGCGATGAGGTGGATCGATTGGGCACCGCTCTGCTCGACGATCCCCAGGAGGAATTCTTTCAGGTGAGGCACCGCCCAGATGACGTTGGTTTCGTCGACCGTATACTGCAGCAGTCCTCCTTGCGACGGCCAACTGAAAAAGATCGGCGCTCCCTCGAATTTCAGGTCGTATGCCAGTTGCGCCGTTCGCCGCGCAGCCGCCTCGAAGGTTACGTTGAATCCGTGCACAAAGACAAACGCTTCCCTTTTCACCGATTGCCCGATCCGCTCGCTGAGCTTGGTATGAAACGATTCTGCGGGCTCCGGGACCACGTCCATGAGGACGACGTGCCTGGTCGGGTCTTCCTTGAACTCGAGACGGAGAACGGATGGGCGCTCCACCTGTCCAATTTCATGCCGCTTCGGGATGCTAACCTCACAAATGCCCATTTCCAGCTCGCCGCGCTGGTTGCCGTAGGTTCGAGTCGGGCCCCCGTGGGCGGTTCCTGACGGGTGGTGGAGAACCGTCGGCAGGATCGCCGTGGCGACCGAGCCAAGAGCCCCGGCAGCGAAGACTGCAATTGCCAGACGGCGCCGCGAGAGTCTGACCGCAATGGCAGTCGCAGCCAGCGTCATCGCCACAACGATGCCGAGGGCGAGCAGCGTGCCCGCCGTGGATGCGCCACCGGCGCCAGCCGCATCGATCGCAAGGCGGTCGGTGCCGTAGAACACGCTGACCGTCGTGTAGTCTTCTCGCTCCGGCTGTGGCGCCGGGGCCTGGGTGGTCTTCGGTGTGTCAGAAGATGCAGAAGCCGGCCGTTCTGCCGCGCCGAGCGACTCATCTGCCAATCGAGGCGCGGGTAGCGGCGGAGGGGCTGGCGAGGACGCCGGGACGTTGACTTCGCCGCTTTCCAGCAAAGGTTCTACCGGTTCCGGGGCCATCTCCGGGGCCGCCAATCTCGGCGCCGCCAGCATACGGATTTTCGGAACGCTCGATCTTTCGGCAACGGGGTCCGGGAACGGTTCCTCAGCGGCCGGCAGCTCTTCCGCGTCGGACATTCGTAGATCAATCGTGGCATCTCGAGGCTCCATCGAGATTTCGGCGGCATCGATGGATGGCTGTTCCATACTCTCTGCCGTTTCCGGCAAATCAGGCGCCGGCGATTCCTCGGCTGCCGGCATCGTCTCGTCTGTTTCGGAATCGCAACTCGCCGACTCGCAGGCCAGCTCCGCCTGGCTACCGCAACCAGTCATGGTCACAGTGCCGACCACGATGATGGCTGCCCATACAATACCGGTCCAACAAGATAACCGCATGAGATCCATCTCCATCGAGCTCGGAGGAACGCTTCGAAGCGCTGCCACTCCCGAGCGACCGCAGTTATGGCCAGAGGCGTGGAAGAGTACCACAATTCCGCCTGCAAACCCATATCGATTCTTCGCGGAGGACAAGTCCATGGGTCCCCAGTACCAGGAACAAACGATTCGGACGCCCCAAAAGCCCCTCCTATCTGGATCATCCGCACATGCGGCCCCCTGTAGATTGCCTCGCTTCACAGCCGGGGTTTATCGAGGTAGAATTTGGAGAAATTGGGCGGCAAACCATGGGCATTCGTTTTTTTTGCCCGAACGGGCACAAACTCAACGTCAAGTCGTTCCAGGCGGGCCAGAGGGGGATCTGTCCATCCTGCGGTGCCAAGGTCCAGATTCCCGAGCAGAGCACGCGACCAAGTTCAAGACAGGCAAACCGGGCAGTCGCAGAATCCGACGCCAATCCGGGTGCTGTCCCTCAGGAACCGGCCCTGGAGTTGGCGTTTCCTGCCCCGTCCTCTCCATCGAAGAGTGAGACGCCTGGGTCGGATTCCGCCTGGGCAATCCCCGTTGCCAAGCCTGCTGAGCTGGAAACGCGAGCCACCGAGCCAGTCAATGCGGCGACCTCTGCCCCGGAACAGCCGGTTTCTGCTGCGGCATCTTCGAGCGGTGCTCTTGCGCCGGGCGATCCATTATCCCAAGCACCCGAGATGGTCTGGTATGTGCGGCCTCCGGCCGGCGGACAGTATGGTCCAGCTTCCGGCCCGATCATGCGGACTTGGCTTGCCGAGGGACGGGTTCCTCCCGATGCACTCGTTTGGCGTGAAGGTTGGGAAGACTGGCGATCGGCCTGGGCCATCTTCTCCGAGCTTCGATCCGGCGACAAGAATCCCCTGCCCGCGATCACCGCGAAGACTCCCCCGTTGCCAGGCGCCCACACGGGCAGCTATCATGGTCCCACTCACCGCCGCTCCAAGCGCACAAACATCGGCATCATTGTTCTGCTTGCCGTGGCGGTGATCATTTTGCTCGGCGTGCTGTTCTGGGTGCTGACCAGCGGCCCTGAATTGCAGACCATGTCCAGGGTTCCGGCCGGTCCGGTCGTCCTCGCAGCAATCTGTCTGCGGGGCTTTGGCCGGCGGGTGCCGTCTATCGCCAAACCGGAGAGATAACCTCGATGAAGATCCGCCAGTTCCTCGAACACCATGGGATCGCCGACAACCCCTTCGCCGACGAGGACGCCCAGACCGACCTCGTCTTCAAGGGTTTCTGCATCCGCAACTGCTATCACCCCGCCTGGGACAAGATCTACGGGAATCCCGCGGAGCCGGCGACGGCAATCGTTTTCGGCGAAAAAGGTTCCGGCAAGACGGCGATACGGCTGCAGATCGACCGTCATCTGGCGGAGTACAACGCGGATCATCCGGACAATCGCGTGTTTGTCGTCCAGTACGATGATTTCAATCCATTTCTCGACCGCTTCCGCGACACGCTCTCCGGTCGGAGACGGCGCGTCGATCGGACCCTGGAGCGATGGAAGCTCTGGGACCACATGGACGCCTTCCTCTCACTCGGCGTGACGCAACTGGTCGACCTGATTGTGCAGTCGCGACAGAAGACGCATCCGGCCGCCTTGGATCACCAGCCGCTCGAACTCGACCGTCTCGACCGTACGCAGGCGAGAGACGTGCTCCTGCTGGCCGCCTGCTACGACCAGTCGACGGCCGAATCGCCGGACCAGCGGTGGCGGCAGCTCCGACGAAAGCTTCGGTTTCCCACATGGATGTCCTACTGGGATATCGCGTTGGGCGTCATGGTCACGATCCTCGTTCTCGGCCTGGTGGTCTGGCAGCAGGCATGGCAGTGGTTTGCCGGACCCTGGCTCTATCTCGCGATCCTTGCCGGATGGCTTCCGCGACTGGCGCGGATGGCCAGGTGGTGGTGGAAGGCATGGTCCATCTCGCGAAACACCCGCACCCTGCAGCACAGCGCAGCCTCATTGCGGCGGAGGTTCATGCGCATTCCCGAAGGCCGGATTGCCGAGCAGCCGTTGCCTGCACACGCACGCACCGATGATCGCTATGAGTTGATGGCAAAACTGCAGAACGTGCTTCGCACGCTCGGGTTCAGCGGAACGATCGTGCTTATCGACCGCATCGATGAGCCCTATCTGATCAATGGCTCGGCGGAGAGGATGCGAACCTTGCTTTGGCCGATGCTCGACAACAAGCTGTTGAAGCACCCGGGTCTCGGTTTCAAGCTTCTCCTGCCGGCGGAATTGACCTATTACATCGATCGCGAGGACCGGCAGTTCCATCAGCGTGCCCGACTGGACAAGCAAAACCTGATTCGCTCGCTGGAATGGACGGGCCAGTCGCTGTACGATCTGGCCAACGCGCGCTTGCAGGCCTGCGCGGAAAACGGCCATTCACCGAGCCTGGGCGCGCTTTTCGACGACTCGATCGATCACCATCGGCTGGTCAATGCGATGCGCTCGTTGCGCGTACCGCGACACTTGTTCAAGTTCCTCTACCGGTTGCTCGTGACCCACACGAATGCGCATACCGACGAAAACCCCGCCTGGAAGATTTCAGCCGAGACGTTCGAGGCGGTGCTTGCGCTTCACCTTCGCGAACAAGACGCATACGACCGCGGCACCGGGGGTGGGTAAGGCGTGCGGCAGATGATCGCATCCCCTCACGATTGCCATCAGCCAGGCTGCCAGGAAGCAGCCGGCCTGATATGCGGGTAAACTCTCATCTGCCGCTCGCCCAAGCAGAAGGCCGGGTCCGCCCTCACAACCACGACGCAGGATCCACCCGATAGAACGCCTTGAGCAGATCGTAGAGTTCCGGATGCCAGTCGCGAAGCGGTTCCGCCAGTTCGAAGAAACACTCGGTGACAACCGCGAAAAACTCCGACCGGTTGGTGGCGCCATAGGCGTCGATAAGCGTCGGCCCTCCGTATTGCACCGTCTGGACAAGCTGCTCGTATTCCCCCTGAAACACCTGCTCCCAGCGGGCCGCCAGGTCGCGGTCGGCAATCGGCGGCGAACCGCCCATCTCGCCATCCAGACCGTCGAGCTGATGGGCGAATTCGTGGAGCACCACGTTGTGCCCGTCGTGCGGGTTTCGCACGCCGCGGAGGACGTCGCGCCAAGCCAGCACCACGGGACCGCGGTGCCACGCCTCTCCGGAAATCGGCACGTCTTCCTCGACAATGCCGTGAGCCTGACGCTGCTGGGGATGTGCATACGTCTCGGGGTACACCAGGATGCTCTTCACTCCGTCGAAGTAGAAGCCGGGCACGCCAAGGACCAGCAGGCAAGCAGCCCCGGCGATCGTCACGCGGATCTCGTCGCGCATCTCGAGCCCGCCGCAGCCTACCCACTCCTTTTCCGCCGCGAAGATCCTCAGCGCGTCGCGAAGCCGTGCGCGGCACTCCGCAGGCAGGTACCGATAATGCCGCACGTTCCTCATGAGGATCGCTTCCCAAGCATCGGGAAACGGCTCCCTGAGCAGCCGTTGCCGCCGGCGTTTTCTCATCCAGGAGAAGACCACGGATCGCGCCTACCAAAGAAGGACCGGCGAAGCGAGATAGATCTCCCCACTCGTCGCTTTGCGCAGCCCGTCCAGCAGAAAGAGGGTGTCGAAGCGGATCGGCCAATGCACCTTCCCGTCGTCCGCACCGCCCCAGTGCCCCGACCGCGAGCCGTCCAACGGAAACTCGATGTACCGCCATCCGCACCAGGTGATCGGGTCGGCCGAAGGTTGGTGAGTCTGGCCCGTGGCATCGACGAAACGGATCCGCGGGCTGTTGCCTGATCCATCGCCGTAAACCCAGAGTCCCATCGCCCGCGGCCGACCGTCGATCCGTTTCACAGCTTCCGACTGGGGAACCAGCCGAAGGAACTTCCAGCCCTCTTCCATGCGGTAGCCGATCTTGAGCACTCGCAAGACCGGTCCCGGCAGCCCCGCCGGTGCATCGGCCAAGCCGATCGACTGCTCCGAACCGATCTTCCGATCGCCGTCGGGAACGATCCGGAGTGCGGTATCGAGAGTCTCCGCGGAATATCGACGGAAATCATCCACGAGGGCGATTTCACGGGGCGGCACTTCGAGGACCGGTCGGCCTTGGATGTCCTCGACGTGGAATCCTGCCCTGAACTTCTCCGGCGAGACTGCCAGCGGGAAGGCGACATCCGTCTGTTTCTCACCCTCGGCAAATCGCAACGGAACTTCAGCCTGCACCGGCTGAATCCCTCGCACGTCGGTCAGCCGGAGCTTGCCCTGAAACGGCTCGCCCGATGCGTTCTCCATTCGGACCGGCAGTGCCTTCCCGCCAATTGGTCCGAGCACCAGCCGCAGCGGGTTTGTCACAGTCACGCAGGTTCGCTGAGTCAGCCGGCCGATGCCTTCAATGTTGCATGGGAAGACCAGGTCGACCGGTTCGCCGGTCCGCTGCAGATCGATGGAAATGGCGAGTTTTGCAGACGCTCCCGGCTCAAGCTGAATCGGCTGCCCCTGGCGTGCTGAAACACGGATCGTCCGGCCCAGCGGGTTTCGTATCGAGAGCGAGATTGTCGCGTCCTGCTGTGCTCGCATCGCCATCGTGCCCGGCACTTGCTCCCAGGCCGCGGCCAGCCGCAGCAGGTCGTTGGGTTCTTCCGGCACAAGGTACTTGGGAGCGTCGGCGAGAGTCATTGCCAGCCCATTCCCGCCGGCAGATGTCTTCGGCAATTCCTCGCCGGTATGTCCCGTGAGGCGGAAAGATCCCGGACTCGCTGGAACGGTTGCCGTCCGCGGTTCGGCCGCCGTTGTCCACGCAGCCAATCGGACCTCGTCGTCCCTTGTGAACAACAGGAGGTACTCATCGGCGCTGCCCGTGTCGAGCCGCTTGTTGAACCGGAAACCATCGAGTTGCCTCGCGAGGGTCTTGGCGGCGAGGTAAGCCGGCTTGGGTGTGTACACCGGTTCGCGCCCTTCGTGATATGGAAAGAGCACCGTGCCGAAGTGGTGCTCCGGCTCCTCCGGATCGCGCCCATCGTCGTGCCAGTCGTACCAGATCGAGACAGGAATCCCGCATGCCAGATTGATCAGCCACTCACGCGGTAGCATCTTCCCCTGCTTTTCCTCGTCCATGCCGTGCCAGGCGGACGAGTAGCCCCATTCGCCCGACAGGATCGGAATCGGTTTGTCTTCCGGGGCGTAGCGCTCGATCAGCTCACGAAGCTCTGCATACTCGGGCACGACCGTCTCCGGGGCGTTCTGGCGATAAGGATGGACGGAAACGGCATCCCAATCCTCCAGCAACCCTCCTTGAAAACAGGCTTCGAGAAACTCCAGGTCGATCCTTGACGTCGCCGGCCCGATATAAAGCTCGTTCGGAGCGACACGTCGGATCGCCTTGCCGACCTTGCGTGCCAGCTTCACGTAGTCTTCGACGTTGGGCTCCGGTTTCCAGAAGCGAATGTTCGGTTCGTTATACATCTCCCAGAGAACACCGCGACCCTGAAAGCGCTCCACTGCCGCGGCCGCCCAACGGGCAAACGCCTGGCGTCCTTCCTCGCTGTGCGGCGCCAGACCTCCGTCGTAGTGCGGGTTCCCGTAGTCCAGGATAAACAGTGCCCGCATCCCATGCTTCTCAAGAGCCGCCATGAGCCGGTCGTACGCGCTGAAATCGTACACTCCCTTTTCTCGCTCCGTACGGCTCCATGCGAAATCCATTCGGATGACGCGGAATCCGGCCCCCTTGAGCATCTCCATCTCGCCCGGCTTTGGATCGGTGAAATGGATATTCACTCCCAACGCCTCAGGCACGACTGCAGACGGGATTTCTTCCGTAGACACACGGGCTGGAACGAGCAGGGGCAGGCAAGTGGTCAGAGCAAAAACGCAAGATCTCATTGGTAGCTCCGGGCGGGTCTGTCTTGGGGCGTGAAGCTGCTGCCCTGCGGAGGTTTTAAGGGCAGCGGTCTGTTCATCCTACACCAGCGAGCAGAACCCGTCATCGGCCGCACACAGACTTGGGCGGATTTGCACCACCTTCTAGTGGTTCCTGGCGTCCGGGACAGCCTTTCTTGACGCCGTAGCGCGATGAAGCCCGGGCTGCGGCAGAATTCGATGGCCGGAGGAAAGGTGCCCACGGGTCGCGCGATGCCCGACTCGTGGGCATGCTCTGCCTGAAGCGTAGCAACTCAATTGGAGCCATCAAAAGTCGCCGCTTCGATGTCGATTCAGAAGCCTAAGCCCAGTTGGGAGTTGCGCTGCCAGAACCGCATTGGTGACGCTCGATCCGGGCGCTATGGCACGCGGACTGCTATCCTTCCAAGCCAAGCACAGACAACCTTCCAGCAGAACTGCTCAAGGCTTGCGCTCGAGCGGTTCAGCATGGCGACGAGGCGGCTTCCCATGGACCACCACCTGACTTCCCGCTGCTCCCCAATAGCTTTTGACCGATTGGAGCGTCGAGGCACGGACGAGCGCGTTTGCGCAGCGCTTGGAACGTCGCGCGGACCGCTTCCGGCAGTAGCGCCCATGACCTTGCGGCGGTACCAGCAGTTCCTGAACCGGATGCTCAGTTTCCCATTTGAAGCTGTGTATCATGAGCCGGTAAGTCCGCTTGAGGATATTTCGCATGCGGTGGTTGTCGTAGCGGTGGTCGATCCCGACAACTACCCCGAGGCAGAGGGATTAAATTGCCGTGTCATCCTCGGCGGCGGAGCCGTGGAAGTTCCTCTCGTTGATTTGGAGGTGGACCCACACAGTCAGAATTTCGAGTTCATTGAGGATTACTGGTATTGGGCATGGAACGGACAAAGACGTGATTTTTCACGAGACCGCTAGGAGGGCAGCGCATGCAAGATCCCCCGGCTGGCGTATGCTGAGGCGTGGCGCATCGCGTTTGCACCTCAGCGAATGATAATTGGAAACATCGTCAGAACCTTCAGAATCAGAACCCTGCCCCGCCGGCAGGGTTCTTCTTTTTCTCCATTCTTGCTCCCGAGGGCCTCGTGTCCTACAATTGTGCGATGGGTGGCCGTTGATTCGGCAGTTCTCTTGCGAATCAGCCGGAGCAGATCATGAGTGTCGAAATGCTCAAAGCCGCGGTCAATGGCGGGATGTTTGTGGCCTTTCTTGCCATCTCGATCGCCGTCCTTATCTATTGGCTCGGCCGCCGGTGAAGAGCCACTTGGGACGGCGATAAACGCTCGGGGCTCGCGTCGCCCCGCACTCGATGCACCAAGGGCGATAGGGAAGCCTTGCATGGCATCGCAGAACATTCTACTCTGATCGCAGAGTTGATCTTCCCGCCGCATTGCCACGCAGCCGCCGTCTGGTCTGTGCGGCCCTCGAATGGCAGATATTCAGGAGCACACCCCGTGAAGCCCCTTCGTTTGCTTGCCCTGCTGACAATATCGATCACACTGGCCTGTTCGATGCTTGGCGCAGAGGAAGACCCGGAGCGCCGCGTCCATGAAGTGGCGCAGCCGAGACGCCTGCCCGAGGGCGCTCCGAAGGCAAGCGATGTTATCATGCGATCCTTGACGCTGAGGGTGGCGAAGCGGCCGGACCAGCACGATACGTTTCGTGCCCTGACGGAATTCCACGTTACCCGGCTGGAATGGGCCTATATCGTCGATCCGCGGTTCATCGAGCGAGTCCGTGCGTCCGGGCGATTCTTCGGCGGCGCGGCATCGTCCGCGCTTTCGCACATCGTCAAACCGGAAGGAATGGACTACGCCGATTTGGCGTGCGTCGATCTCCATGGCGAGCCGGTGATTCCCACCTGGAAACGCGGGTGGCGTCCGCCGGGCAATCTCTGGATGTGCGCGAACAATCCTGCGGTGGAACGGGCGTATCTCGATTACCTGAAGGCCTGCCTCGACGCCGGCGCGGAAGTCATGCAGCGCGACGAACCGGGCGGCAACGAAAACGCCGTTCACTGGGGCGGATGCTTTTGTGAGCACTGCATGCGCCAGTTTCGCGAATACCTGCAACGCGAGACCTCACCGGAGGATCGCCGGCAATTCGGCATCGGCGACCTCGGCAGCTTCGATTACCGCCAACACCTCAAGCTTCAGGGCGCACCGGTGGGCGATGCCTTCCGGGGATTCGACGGCGGGAAGCTCAAGCAGCAGTTCATTGAGTTTCAAACCCGCGCGACCGTTGCTTTCCACAACCGAACCCGCCGGGCGCTGGATCAATACGCCGGCAGGCGAGTTCCCTTCTCGTGCAATAACGGATGCCGGAGATGGACGCCGATCGAAATGGAGTTCGACTGGGCTTTCGGGGAACTCTCCTTCAGCCATGCCCGGCCGGACTTCATCCACGATGCCATCCGGCAGGGCGCCTCCCTCGATCGCTGCCAGGTAATCACGATGCCCAAGCGGAGCGACTGGCAGGAGACGGACGGTTGGCGCCGCCTGACCCGGCAGACGATCGCCATGGCCTACGCCTGCGGCGGCCACGCGATGGTCCCCTGGGACGTCTATATGCCAGGCGATGCACCGCGCTATTTCGGGGAGCCCCGCCACTATGCAGACCTTTACGGCTTCATTCGTGCGAACAGCCGCTACTTGGACGGCTATGAGTATGCCGGGGCGTTCGGGCGGGATATCCGCTGCGAATTCTACGGCGACCGTCCGCCGGTTCGGTTGCCGGAGGAAAGCGGGACCTACGCGGTCGTGCGGGCAGTTCCGGGCCAACCGGAAGCTCCGGTCGTCGTGCACCTGGTCGGCTGGTCCGAGGCTTCTACAGCGGTCGTGCTCATACTCGATCCCGTGCGGCTGTTCGGCGATCGGCCGCTCAAGATGACGTTGCTCGTTCCGGCGGATTACGGCGACCAACTCCATCGGAGCGCGGAGACGACCGGTTCGTACTCAGGGCTAAGCAAATCGATTCCGCTGGAAAGCGGATACGTCACTTCCGTCGAGATCCCGGCTTTGAACCCGTGGGGCCTGTTGATCCTCGAGCCCGGCGAGGCGACGCGCGAGGGAGTCTGGCAGCCGTCCATCGTGCCGGAGCCGGGCGGGCGCTGGCGTGAAACGCTCCGTGTTTCGCTCACTTCCGCCACACCCGGCGCGAAGTTGCATTACACGCTCGACGGGAGCCGCCCGACCGCAGCGTCCGACCGATACGCCGAGCCGATCGCACTGACCGATACGGCCGTGGTCCAGGCCATCGCCGTGCGGCCCGACGGTCGGACGAGTTCGATCGCTTCGTCGTGCTTCCGGCGGCTTTCCGGAGGTCCCGAGCCAATTTCACCCGACAGCCGCAGCTTCAAAGAAAACCTGAAGCTATGGCTGAAAGCCGATGCCTTGGCTCTCGCCGACGGTTCGCCGGTTGCGACCTGGCCTGCCATTGTGGGAGAAGATGCGGTCGCCGAACCGCACAAAGCCTTCGGTGGAGTTCTCACCCAGCCGCCCACGTTCGTCGCCGACGCCATGCGCGGCCGCCCTGCGGTCCGCTTTGATGGAGTCGACGACTCCCTGGCAATCCGCGGTTTTGCCAACCGGTATCTGGCGGGCAAATCTTTTACGGTGTTCATGGTCACCCAATCCGAAGACGACGCCTTCGGCATGTGCGGCAACGGCATTTGGGGCACGGGTGGCGAACCTCGTCTCTATATGCAGCGGAGCGGATTTCATTACGACAAGCTCAACAAACCGGCTGGTCTGCGGCCGGCCTCGCGCGGGCCGACCGTTTCGGTCTTCATGCATGACGGAAAGGATACGATCAGCGCCGCGAGCAACGGCGCCGTGAGCGAAGCGGTCAGCGGCCTGCCGGCCGTCGAGCAGTTTGGCAGCGGCGGGAACCTGGCCGTGCCGTTCTGGAGCGGGAACCGCAACTGCGCGGGCGACCTGGCCGAGGTCATCATCTTCGACCGCAAACTCACGGACGGCGAACGCTCGGGAGTGGAAGCCTACCTGGCCGACAAGTACGGCATACTGTACGTGCAGCGCTGGGAGTAGAGGCGTGGCGGCCTGAAAGCGGCCCATCAGCCCGGCTGCTTCCGAGCAGCCGAGCTGATGCCGTCGATCTCCGCTGCCATAGAATCTTGCCGCACACGCGTGGCGAGACGCTTTGACTCGCATCGGTCCCGGAGGCTACAATCGCGGGTATGTTTCCCGCCTCGACTTGCCCCCCTCGCACGATCACCATGCCCCTGCCAGCTCGCGATTGCCCCCGGTGGTTGAAAATCATCCTCGCAGTGCCCTGCTGCATGTTGTCTGTCAGCCCCTTGCGTCCTGCTGCGGCGGCTGAGCCGGTCTGCGACAACGTGGTGTTCGCCGTGCGGCCGTACGGCCCCGATGGGCACTACTACGCCAACTTCGGTTACTACTGCTTGAACCCCGCGGAAAAGGCCTATTCTCAAGGTGGCGGTTCGCTGCGGCGATTGAACCTGCGGACCTCGAAGGTGACCACGCTGTTGGACGACCCCGCGGGCGGCGTTCGCGATCCGCAGGTCCATTATGGCGGAAAGAAGATCCTCTTCTCCTATCGCAAGGGTGGCGGCGAACACTACCACCTGTATGAAATCAACGTCGACGGCACGGGCCTGCGGCAGTTGACCGACGGGCCGTTCGACGATATCGAGCCGACGTATATGCCCGACGGCTCGATCGTGTTCTGCTCGTCGCGGTGCAATCGCTGGGTCCTTTGCTGGAAAGTGCCCGTCGCGATCCTCTACCGTTGCGACGCCGACGGTAACAATATCCGGATGCTGAGCAGCAACGCGGTGACCGAGAACACGCCGGCGGTTTTGCCCGACGGTCGACTGCTCTACACCCGCTGGGAATACGTCGAACGGAGCCAGCTCTGTTACCATCACCTGTGGACGGTCAACGCCGACGGCACCGGGCAGATGGCCTTTTTCGGCAATATGCATCCGATCGGCATGGAGTACAAACTGGCGCAGCGGGTCGGCAAGGAAGTTCGGTATAATAATGTGCCCGGTGCGGTGGCCATGCTCGACGCGAAGCCGATTCCCGGCACCGGCGAGGTCGTGGCGATTTTCTCGCCGGGGCACGGCCGCCGCGAACACCAGGGCTTCGTCACGGTCATCGATCCGCGGCGCGGCCCCGACCATGAGCCGTCGGCCCGCCGGATTCACCCGGGTGGCGACTGGCGCGATCCTTACCCGCTCGGATCCGACCAGTTCCTCGTGGCGCGGGCGAACGAACTCCACCTGATGGACGCCGCGGGCAAGACACGGCTCCTGCACCGCCTGCCGGACGCACCGGCCGGGATGATGCTGCATGAGCCGTCGCCGCTTCGGCCGCGGCAGCGCGAGCCGCTCACGGCCGCGCGCAGCGACCCCGCGGATGCCACGGGCAAGCTCGTCCTCGCCGACGTGACGACCGGCCGCAACATGGCCGGAGTCGAGCAGGGCGAAATCAAGAAGTTGCTCGTCCTGGAACAGCTCCCCGGCCCGTTTCACAATAGCCCGGGGTTCGACGGCATCAGCCTGTGGGGCACGTTTTCGGTGCATCGCATCCTGGGGACGGTGCCGGTCGAGCCCGATGGTTCGGCATGCTTCGAGGTGCCCGCCATGCGGAGCCTGTTCTTCGTCGCCCTGGACGAGAACGATCTGGCGGTGAAGAAGATGCAGAGCTTCGTCACGGTGCAGCCGGGCGAGACGACCAGTTGCGTCGGCTGCCACGAAACTCGGACCACGGCCCCGGCCAACCCGGGCCGTCCGACGCTCTTGTCCCTCAGGCGTCCGCCACGCCGGATCACTCCTGTCGAAGGAGTCCCCGAGATTGTCGATTTCCGTCGCCACATTCAACCGATTCTCGACAAGCATTGCGTCCGCTGCCATAACACGAAGCAGGCCGACGGCGAACTGTGCTTGGAAGCCGCGCCGGGCATGCCTTCGCACGGCCAAGGTCGGGTGTTTTCGTCGTACGTGGCGCTGGTTCGCCGCTTGGGCGAAGTGGCCGATGGCCGCAACGCCCACGGCAACCGGCCGCCCCGGAGCATGGGCAGTTCGGGCAGCAAACTGATGACGCGGATCGATGGAAGTCACTACGACGCGGTTGTTTCACCCGAGGAAACCGCGATCGTCCGACTCTGGCTCGACTCCGGCGCGGCGGCAAATGGCACCTACGCCATCATGAGCGGCGGTACGCCCGAGAAGCCCAGCCCGCTCTATTTGCGCGAGTTGCAGCGCTACGGCATCCTGGCCGCGGACTCCGGCGGGGAGACCGGTTCGATCGATCCGTACCGAACCGACGAGGCATACTGGCGCTCGTTCTGGTACCGTCCGTCGTCGGAAACAGAGACCACAACTCCTTGAAGCACGCGACCTGGCAATACATCCAATCGAAGCCTTTCAGCGGGACATGCTGTTTGATCAAACCAAACGCAGAATGTCCTGTCAAAGTGCTATGGTGCACCATCTCCGGAGTTGTGGATAATGCCACGTCATGTTGTGCTTGCCTTGGCCTATGAGGATGTGTACCTGGCAACATCCAGCAACCGAAGGCCGGCCACGCGATGGAACTCGCCCAGGTTCAGTGTCGCCAGATCGTAATCCATGCTCAGTGCGGTGACAGCGATCTGCAAATCCCGATCACCAATCATCTCTCCGCGTTGAGCGAGGTCGGCGAAGTGGACAGCAAAGAGCTTAGCCTGGCTGACGTCAAATGGAACGATCGGCAATCGAGCAAAGAGGCCTTGCACAAACGACTCGCGGCGGGCACGGCGCTGCGGTGTATTGGCCCGTTCAACGCCGATCAGCAACTCGGCCGCGGTTATCGCTGCAATGGCTGAGGGTGAACGATCGATCAGCAACCGCTCCAAATCGAATCGGCGCCTCTCAAAGGCAACCAGCACGGACGAATCCAGCATTACTCCCATGGATCGTGCGGCGGTTGCACCGCCCGCCGGCTTTCGTCGATAGATTCGCTAAGCTGGTCATCGGGGTCCGGATGGTCTGATCGCCAACGGCGGAGGAATCCAACCAGGTCTTCCGCAACTTCACCCGCTGCGGGGACAGGAACGATCCACGCCATCGCGCGGCCCTCCTTGACGATGATCGCCGGCTCTCGATACGCATGCACACGTTCAACCAACTCGCCGAGATGTGCAGCCGCCTCTTCAACCGTCACCATCGCTTCGCTCATCGCCAATCCCCGTCATTTACAACCGGCTGCTTCAACTCCCCAGGCGTTGTGCGGGCGGCAAGTACGCGTTACGGAACCGGCACAATTCCCCAAGTATTGTAATCACCCATCTCTAGATTAACAAGGGCGCGACCCAGCCGCGCGTGGGGCATCTTGACTGCCCGTTCACTACCAGCAGTTCCGCCCATATGCTATCGGTTGCCCACGGGACAGACCCAACGGCGTCGACGCCCTCCTGCCTCGTAAATCTCTGACAACACGGTTTTCAGCCTCTCACGGCAACTGCTCCTTCTGTGCTGCAGTTCGCTGGCGCCCAGGCTCGCGGTGGCATCCGATCCGGTGGCCTCCAGCGAGGCTTCGCACGGCCGCAAAGCGGCTCCCTCTCCAGCCAGAAGCGAGTGGCCACCAACTGCCCTCGGTTCTGAGAAATCGCAGCGTTGGTGGCCACACTCCCTCGCCGGTAAGCTTCAGTCCAGCCCTCTCGCCTTCCCCCTTCTTTTCCCCCTCCATGGATGCCGGGTGGTGAGGGGCCAGGAGATTTCGGAAAATCGCTGGCTTTGACAGCCACACTCACCGCGTCGAGCAGTGCTCGTTGTGGTACCATGTGTCTTCAGACGTAACGACCGCAACTTTTGTGAAACACTCGCTTTGCTGTCAGGCAACCTGGAGGGCTCAACGATGTCTTGGATTACCCGATCGGCGGTACTCATCCTCGTGATCGGTTTCGCCCTGCCCCCCTCCCGGTCGCCCGGCCAGAGCGAAGTGCCGGCGGACCGTCCTCCGGAGATGGTGCCATTGGGCGTTTACCTGAGTTGGGAGCGGACCGGGGCCTGTGCGAAGCATTTCGGCATCGACCGGTGGGACGATGTCAAGAAACGCCTCGATGCCATCGCCGCGAACCACGTCGATACGCTCTGGGTGACGAACATGGCCGAGGCGGATCTGCCGCGGTTGATCGGGGATTGTGAAAAACGGCGGATCCGGCTCGTGGTGAGCATGGGCAGTATCGAGGGGAAGCTCGATTGGCGCTGGCACGACGGGGGGAAATACTACGATGAGGTGATCCCGAGAGTCGTTGCCCTGGCTGGAGAGTCCGACACGCTTGCCGGCTGGGTGCTGAGCGACGAGCCGTCGGAGGCGATCCTGCCGCGGATCGAGGACCTGAGAAAACGGTTTCGCAAGGCCGATCCCGATCGGTTCTGCCTGGTGGTCAGCATGTGGCCGCAGACGCCGGAGGTTCCGCGACAGACCGAACTGCCGGTCGTCTGCGTGGATCTCTACCCGTTCTTCGGTCCCCGCGATCCGAACGGCCCGCACACCGATGGAGCGAGCCGCCACTTCTTCCGCAGCAATGCCCAGCGGATGGTCGACGCGATCGGCGACAAGAACGTCGTGCCGTGGATCATGCCGATGTGCTTCAGCGACATCTGGGGCCCCAGACGCTACGACGCCCGCGGCCATTTGATCGCGCTGCCGGGTGCTTACATGCACTGGCGCTGCCCCACGCTCGCGGAGATCCGCTGGCAGATCTGGGAGGCGATCCGCAGTGGGTGCAAGGGAATCCTGTTCTATACGCTTGCGCCGGAGGCCCCGAACCCGAAAACCGAGTCGCTCCCGCCGCCGGAGATCGCGAAGACGAACGAGAAGATCGTCCTCGCGGCCGAACCAACTGACCTGGGGCCTAACGCCCTGACGAACCCCGACGGGTCGCCGACGCCCCAACTCGAAGAGATCGGCAGAGCGCACAAGCGCCTTGGGCCTCACAAAGCGCTCGTCCGCCGGTGGAAACGATCCGGCAGCGTGACTGCGGACGCGGAGCCGCCGGTGAAAGCGCAGTCGTTCAGCGATCCCGTTACCGGCCGGCATTACGTGGTTGTCGTGAACGACGATTTCCACCGCGAGCGCACCGCCGAGATCCGTCTCAAACCGGGGACAACGCGTCTTGTCGACATCGTCCGGCAAACGGAGGTGAAGATGGAAGAGGTGGTTTCTGCCGACGGCGGCCGCTCAGCCCGGGTGGTCCTTGCGCCCGGCGACGGGACTATCGTCGAAATCGAGCGGTGAGGCATTACCCGAATATCAGCCCGGCTGCTCAGAAGCAGCCGGGCTGATGGTAATTCCTCAGAGGCAGTCCGGCTGATGATAATCCGCGGCTTGCTTCGGGACGGAGCGGCGGGGATTCGCGAGGGATTCTCGCGATCGAGGTCCGTTCCGCATCCATTTCGCCCCTCTTCATTGCGGCAGGAGGCGAGCTTATACTGGAGCCTCTCCTGATCCCTCGTTTCCAGGAAACAACCTATGAGAATCACACGAAGAGAGATGCTGAAAGCCGGCGCCTGCGCCGGCGTGTTGTGGATGACTGGAGCAAAGACCATTCGGCGGGCGGAAGCGTCGCCGGGGAAGATCCCGATCGGACTGGGGCTCTGGTCGGTCCGCGAGCAGTGCAAGGAAGATCTGCCCGCCGTGCTTGCGGCGGTGGCTGAGATGGGCTACCAGGGCGTCGAACTGGCGCACGACGACTACGGCTTCGACGGCCCGGCGTGGCGGAAACTCCTGGACAAAAACGGTCTGAAGTGCTGCGGGATGCACACCACGCTGCCGAAGCTCGAGGGCGATGAGTTGAAACGGATGGTCGAGTTCCAGCAGGCGCTCGACAACCGCTACCTGATCCTCGCCTCCGTGCCGAAGAAGAGCATGGAATCGGTCGAAAACATGCACGCGACGGCGGATCTGTTCGACCAATTGGCGGAAAAGCTGCGACCCCACGGCATGCGAATCGGTTACCATTGCCATGCCGGCGATTTCAAGGCGGTCGACGGAAAGATCCCCTGGGTCGTTCTCGGCCACGAGAGCAGTCCCGATGTCATCATGCAACTCGACGTCGGCAACTGCTTGCAGGGCGGCGGCGATTACTTGGCGATGCTCAAGGAGTTCCCCGGCCGCGGCATCACGGTGCACCTGAAGGAACACGGTGCCCCGCCGAACGGCGTTCTGGGCGAGGGCCAAGTCAAGTGGGATGAAGTGTTCCGAATCTGCGAGTCGACCGCCGGGACAACGTGGTATATCGTCGAGGACGAGACCCGCAAAGGGGCCGAGGCGATCGACGCGGTCCGTCGGTGTCTGCAGAACCTTCGCAAGATGGGAAAATAGCTGAGACTGCACCAGCCCGGCTGCTCGAAGCAGCCGGGCTGGTGAACCCGTAGCAGTGAACCCATAGCAGCCCGGCTGCTTGGAGCAGCCGAGCTGGTGAACAACCCCAGACTGAACCCGACGCAGCCGGGCTGGTGGATACGCCTGTGAACTGATGGAGCACCCATGGACTCCTCGTCGTCCGAATTGCGAAGCGCTCGCGTGCTTCGATGGCCGCACGGCTCCGTGCAGCGGTCGCTCTACAAATCGATGGGCTACAGCGACTACGATCTCGATCGGCCGCTGATCGGGGTCGCCAATGCGTGGAACCGCGTGGTGCCGGGCCACTACAATCTCGGGCTGGTGTCGGAGTACGTAAAGCAGGGCATTTTTCAGGCGGGCGGAACGCCGGTCGAGTTCGGCGTGATCGCGGGCTGCGACGGGATCGCCCAGGCCCACGCCGGCATGCACTGCATTCTGCCGACCCGCGACTTGATCGCCCACGACGTGGAAATGATGGTCCAGGCCCACCAGTTCGACGCCGTGGTGCTGCTCGGATCCTGCGACAAGATCGTCCCGGGCCTGCTCATGGCGGCCGCAAGATTGGACCTGCCGGCGATCCTGGTGGTGGGCGGGCCGATGGAGGGCGGCTGCCAGTTCGACGGCCGCACGGCCGATATCACGTCGCTGACCGAAGGCCTGGGAATGTACGCGGCCGGGAAGATCGACGAAGCGGCCCTGCGGCGGCTGGAGGACGAGGTCGCCCCGACCTGCGGATCGTGCTCCTTCCTCGGCACCGCGAACACGATGTGCTGCGTTGCCGAGGCGATGGGCATGTGCCTGCCCGGCTCGGCCACCATCCCGGCAACCCACGCCGCACGGCTCCGCGCCGCGCAGCAGTCCGGCCGGCAGATCGTCGAGTTGGTGCACCGGGGGATCACCGCCCGGCAGATCATCAACCGCCAGGGAATCGAAAATGCCTTCCGCCTGGGCGCGGCAATCGGCGGATCGACGAACCTTGCGCTGCACATTCCGGCGATCGCCTATGAAGCGGAGAGTCCGGAAATCACCATCGATGTCCTCGACGAAATCGCCCGCACCACCCCGCACATCGCCAAGATGAACCCGGCCGCGGCCGCGAACGTGCCGGATTACCACGCTGCCGGCGGAGTGCCGGCAACGATGAAGGAGATCCTGCCGCTCGTGCATCGCCACGCCATGACCGTCACCGGCAAGAGTCTCGAGGAGAACCTTGCCGAGACGCGGGAGGGAGACCGGCGGATCATCCGAGCTTTGCGCAATCCCTGGAGCGCCGGCGGCGGACTGGCCGTGCTGCGGGGCAATCTGGCGCCGCGGACGGCGATCACCAAGCCGGCGGCCATCGCGCCGGAGCAGCACGTCTTTTCGGGACGGGCACGGTGTTTCGACTGCGAGGAAGCCGCTATCCAGGCGGTCCTGGACGGCGATGTCCGGGAGGGAGAAGTGGTGGTGATCCGCTATGAAGGGCCGAAAGGCGGCCCCGGGATGCGGGAGATGTATACCACGATGAAACTGCTTTACGGCCGCGGCCTTGCCTTGAAAACGGCGGTGGTAACCGACGGCCGCTTTTCCGGCACGAACAACGGATGTTTTGTAGGCCACGTTTCGCCCGAGGCGGCGGAAGGCGGTCCGATCGCGATCGTCCGCGACGGCGACCGCATCACGATCGACGTCCACCAGCGCCGCCTCGACGTCGATCTCTCAGACGAAGAGATCCAATCGCGGCTTGCCCAGTGGGAGCGTCCCGCCCTAAAAGTCAAGCGGGGCTATCTGGCCTTATATGCTCGTCTGGCGGAGTCAGCCGACCAGGGAGCCATTATCCGGCACGAGGCGCCGTGACTTGGTCAAACCGCCTCGATCTTCGACGCCCGCGACGAGCCGTATGCCTTCTCGGTCAGTTCCATGATATGCACGCCGTGCTCGCCGCTATTGATCTCGGGGGCCCGGCCTTTGAGGATGCAGTCGGCAAAGTACTCGCACTCCGCCGTGTACGGATTGACCTCCTCGAAAGCGATCGGCTCGAATTGGCGAACGACGTCTTTGTTCTGCGCGGCGTCGTAGCCGCCGGTCGCCTCTGCGAAGTAGCCTTCGACCTTTCCGCCCTGGCTCTGGCCGATGGTGCCCTCGGTCAGGATGGCGCCCTTGGATCCGTAGACTTCCAGACGCGTGCGGCTGGCCTCGTCCGGGATGCAGAAGAAGCAATCGACGGTGCCGTGGGCGCCTGATTGGAACTTCAGGAGCGTCGTGGAGGCGTCGTCCGACTTGTAGCCGTGCACGAGATTCTCGGCAAGCGCAGCGATCTGCTTTGCCGGGCCGGCGAAGTATTCCAGCAGGTCGTAGAGGTGCGTCGCCATGTCGATCAGGGCTCCGCCGCCGCCCTGCACCGGGTCCTGCCGCCAGGCACCTTGCATCGGCGGATACCAGCACGACAACTGGGCCCGCATGTACACCACCTTGCCGAGCCGGCCCTGGTCGATCAACTCCTTGATCTTCCGGTGGGCCCCGTGGAACTTCATCATGTAGCCTTCCTGCAGGAAGACGCCGGCTTTCTTGCAGGCCGCGACGGCATCTCTCGCCTCCTGGGCGTTGAGGCACAGCGGCTTTTCACAGAGCACATGCTTGCCCGCCGCCGCGGCCGCCTTGATCTGCTCGACGTGGCAGTTGACCGGCGAGGCGATATAGACCGCCTGGACGTTCGGATCGGCCAGCAGATCGGCCTCGGTCGTGTACGGTTTCGCGTGGAATTCCTGGGCGATCGCATCGATATTCGCCACGTCCATCACGGCCACGAGCTTGCAGTTCTTCGCCTGGAGCATGCCGGGAATCGTCTTGCGCCGAGCGATCCCGCCCGCGCCGATCACGCCGAAACTGACCTGGTCCGCCATCGTGTTTCTCCTTTGCTATGGCCTTCTCTTAAATGTCCTGACAAAATGGGGACAGGCACCTCGCCGGAACGCTCATTCTCCGGGGCTCACCAATGCCCGGCTCGGAGCCGGTCCCCGTTTTGTCAGGACCCCTTATACGGCAAACAGCCGGTTCAACTGGTCGAGCGCCGACGTGACGAGTCGCTCGTCGGCGCCCGGTTCATAAAAGGTGCTTCCGGGCAGCGGTTCGTAGCCGCCCTGGGAGAACGATTCCCGAGTGGGGATGTATCCGATCGCATCGTTGCACAGCCCCGCCACCAACGTGAATCGAGCGGGCGAGCGCCGCTTGATCTCGAGCCCCAATTCGCAGAAGCATTCTCCGGGCAGGCCGACCAGCGCTGCCTCTCCGACGCGGAGAACCGCCACTTCCACGGCATCCGGTTCGTGCTGTCGTTGGTACATTTGCAGGAGCGTCGATGCATAATACGAATCGGGCAGCCCGTCGACGCAACCCTTGGGAGGATTGCGACGCGCATCCTCCAGGACCCGCTCGCACCAGCGACGCTTTTCATCGGAGATCTTGATCCGCTCAAGCGACACCCGCTCGCTGGAAAAGGCCACGCCATCCGCCTCGACCGTCGAGCGCCGGTTGATCGCTTCATGCGCGGCGGCGCCAAGCATGTAGCCGACCCGTTCGGTCATCTGGTAGCCCCGGCCCTGGCACCGGTCGCGATAATCGACGTGGTTCACATTGCCGCAGCAGCCGTTGGCGAAAAGGCAGGTGAACTCGTCGTCCACGGTCCTGCGCAGCGATTCGGCGAGTTGGCCCGGGTAGTCGGCCGAGAAAAGCCAGTTGTCGCCGGCGAGAATGGCCGGGTGCAGACCGAAATTGACCACGCCTGCCACCGGTCGCCCGTCGCGCTCGATTGCCAGACAAACGACCTGCGGGTCGACGCCGCCCCACGCCCCTTCCACCTCGTCCGGGTCGAAGTCCGGCCAGAGGGCTTCCCAGTTCATCTGCGTCGTCCCATCCATACGGCGGAGCCGCCGGTTGAACGAAATCCGCTCCTCGGTCGCGCAGCCGACCGCCAGCCAGCCCGGTGTCAGTCGTCGATTCGCGTCGACTACGGCCGAAGCCGCCCGGGACAGAAAGGCATCGATATCCTGGCGAAAAGCCGACAGATCGACGCCGAAGTCGAGAACCCCGGTCGTAGCCGGGCCGCTGTGCGTGTGCGTGGCGTGGACGAGAACGTGCCCGGGCGGAACGTCGCAGCCGGCCGCGATCTCCTCGCGGATTCGGGCGACGTTCTGCCGGTCGAGCATGCACACGTCGACCGAAAGAAAAGCCGCCTTGCCGCCCTGCGAGTCCGCAATCACGACGGCTTTCGCACAAAGCGGGTCGTGAACGCCCCGGGCCGCGTAGTCGTCGCGAAAATTGCCCAACAGCGGCACTCCGGACCGCGGCGTGCAGTCGACCGTGGCGATTCCGACGAGGAGATTGGACATGGAGTGAGGAGGGTTCGAGGGTTCAGGTTCGGGGTTCAGGAGAAGTGCGGCCTCGGTATGTCCCCGTCACGAGGGAACCAGGCGCGGCTGCGCCGAGCAGCCGCGCCTGCCCGTCGGAAACTTTGCAGACTACGAATACGCCTTGATCACTTTCACCAGCGCATTGCCGATCTGCTTCATGTCTTCCTCGGTGAACGTCGGATAGGCGAAGCAGGTGAAGGTATGCGATTCGTGCCAGCGGGCATTGGGCACCTCGACCTTGCTGTAGTCGACCGATTCGGGATCGGTGTATTCCTTCGACGTGAAGGGGAATCCCGACTTGCCGAAACCGTTGCGATGGGTGAAGGCCTTTTCCACGTGGCACTGCGGCCAGAAGACCTTCCAGCACGGAGCACCCTCTGCGCCGGCCGCGGCGACGAATTGCCCGATGTCGCACTTCATCTTCTCGATGTCGAGCGAGAACGCGCAGACGAACCAGCCGTTCTGGCGATCTTCCGTATCGATCGGCATGTACTTGACCTGCGGCAACCCGCCGAGCATGTCCATCAGGATGTGCGCGTTGCGCTTGCGGGCCGGCATATTCCAGTTGTCCATCCGGTTCAGTTCCGCCAGGCCGATGGCCGACTGCATTTCCGTCATGCGATAGTTCCACCCGACCCGGTTGTGGATGTACGGAAGCTTCTGCTCCAGGGCGAGCAGGTTCAGACGCTGCTTCACATCGTAGCCATGGTCGCGGAAGCTGCGGGCTTCCCAGGCCAGGTCCTCGTCGTCGGTGGTCACCATGCCGCCTTCACCGCCCGTGGTGAAGGTCTTGTTCTGGCAAAAACTGCACGCGTTGATATGGCCGATGGTTCCCGTCTTCTTGCCCTTGTACAAACCGCCGAACGCTTCGGCGTTGTCTTCAATCACGAAGAGATTGTGCTTCTTGGCGAATTCCATGATCGGGTCCATGTCGCACACGTTGCCATAGAGATGGACCGGCATGATCGCTTTGGTTCGCTTCGTCACCAGCTTTTCGGCGGAAGCGACGCTGATGCAGTGGTCTTCCAGGTTGACGTCGGCGAACCGCGGGATGGCGCCGGCCTGGACGATCGAGAAACTCGACGCAATGAACGTATAGCTCGGCACGATCACTTCGTCGCCCGGGCCGATCCCCAAGGCCGACAGGGCCACGTGCAACGCTGCGGTGCCCGTCGCCGTGCTGATGGCGAATTTGCTCCCTTGCCAGGCAGCATAGCGTTTCTCGAATTCCATTCCCTTGGGACCGGTCCAGTAGTTCACCTTGCCCGACCGCAGTACCTCCTCCACCGACTGGATCGCCTTCTCGTCGAACTTCGGCCACATCGTCAACTGGTTCGTAACTGCCTTGGGCCCGCCGTCGACGGCCAGCTTCTGGGTAACTACGGACTCGCTCATCTCAAATCTCCGTTGGTGGTAGGTGGTATCTCCGTGAACACCGAACGCGGGCGGGTGCTTCAGCGCCGTCCGCGCCCCGGGCTCCGTTAGGTTCTGCCTCGCTTCGAACTCCAGGAGCCTCAACTGAAAGGCCTGCCTGGCCCGGCAAAACTCCCACTTTTGTAACGCAGCGGGCCAGTTGTTCCAAGCCCCCCCCTATCTCACGCCTTGTCCTCGCAGGAAATCGCCCCAGGCAGCGCCGGCTACCACCGAACTCGCGCCTTGAGCCACGGTTCACACGGCAATCGCTTCCCTCCAACCCCCTCTTTATGCGGTATGCGCCCAATCGGCTATTGACCGTCCTTCCCCATCAGGGTATAATCGTGCAATTCTGACAGCCCGGCTTGGTACAACTAGGAGCACTCTCGGCAGCTCTGTTTCTCGGACTCCCACGCGAGGGCCCCCCGCTCATGACCCTGCAAGATATCCTAAAGACCAAAGGAAGCGCCGTTCACACGATTGAACCGACTGCGACTCTCGAGGATGTTGTTCTCAGGCTGGTTCAACACAACGTCGGCTCTTTGCTGGTTTGCGATCGCGACGTTTCCGACGGCGAGAAGCTGGTCGGCATCATCACCGAGCGCGATATCTTGCACGTCACCGCGAAATCGCACGGGTTGCTCGGCTCCATGAAAGTGGCCGATCACATGACCACGCGGCTGCTCACCGCCAGTCCTCAAGATTCGGTCGATGCGGTCATGGGGTTGATGACCGACCACCACATCCGGCATCTGCCGGTACTCAATGAAAAGCGCTTGGTCGGAATCGTTTCCATCGGCGACGTCGTCAAGTCGCAACTCCATCGGCTCGCGATGGAGAACCAGTTCATGAAGGACTATATCCAGAGCTGACCGGTCGTGCGGCCTCTCGGCAGCAGCGCGTAACTCACGTCACCAGGTACCGCTCGACCTTGGCCCGATCCACCTCGATACCCAGCCCGGGCCCCTGCGGCACGGCAATCATCCCGTCGGCGATTTCCAGCCGTTCGACGAGCAGATCGTCCTGAAGTTGATGATGGGCGCACTCATTGCAGTTGGAAAAGGCGGGGCTCGCCGCGGCAAGCTGCAACATGGCAGCCAAGGCGACGCCCAGCGACGGGCCGCTTCCCAAGGATGCATTCAGCCCCACGGCCTGGGCGATCGCCGCGCACTTCCTGGCAGGCACCATCCCGCCGACAAACTGCAAGTCAACGATGCCCCCGGCTGCTGCTCCACACCGGACCAACGACAGCATGTCCGCGGGGCTCTTGATCGTACGCCAGACGGCAAGCGCCACGTTCGCCTGACGCCGTAGCGACGCCGTCTCGTCAAGGCTGCCACCCCGCAACGGGTCGATCATGAACTGCAGTCCGTACTCTTCAACCTCCGCGCAGAAATCGCGAGCCGACTGCACGTCGAACCCCTCCGCCGCATCGAAACGGAGGTCGGCGCGTCCCTGGGTAATTTCCCGAACCGCTGCCAACGCCTCGATGTCGTCGTCCGGACGTCCGCACGACGTAACGATCTGCGCGTGGAAACCCTGCTCGGCCAGTTCGCGTGCCGTCTGGGCCACCTCACCAGCAGCCCCTGCAGCAAGGCGAACGGCCAGAGGGATCCGTCGCCGGTATCCGCCCCCGAAGAGATGGCACAACGGCTGACCCGTGACGCGGCCGACGAGGTCCCAGGATGCCATCTCAATCGCACACCTAAGGGACGGCAGCCAAAGCGCCTCCAGCCCGAGCAACTCTTCGATGTCGAATATACTGCGGCCGGCGAGAATGGGCAAAAGCACGTCACGGCGAGCGGACAGTTCCGAAGGCCGCCAAGACACGGTCGCCTCGCCCCACCCTCGCAAACCCGTGTCCGTGGAAAGCTGGACCAGCAGCGAGCGGATCGGGAGTTCCTGATCGATGCATTGGATCTCGACCAGGAAAAGCTCCAGGTCGGCGATTGCCACCGCCGAAGACGGTTTCTTATCCGAAGGCGGCATCCTCCCCATCGCGACTCCTCATTCTCGGTCAGTCTCGCCGGCCGCGGCGGCCCGCTGGATACGCAACTCCTTAGGCAGAAGGAACCGAACCTCTTCCGTCCGCGTCGAGATCGACTCGACCGTTGCCCCGAAGCGGTCGCGCAGAAGCGCCACGCACTCCTGGACAAGCGACGCCGGCGCGCTGGCGCCCGCCGAGATCAAGACCGTCTCGTCGCCCCGGAACCACCCCAGATCGATATCGGAAGGGCCGTCCACGAGATAGGACGGAATCCCGCACGACCCGGCCAGTTCGGCCAGACGCTGGCTATTGGAACTGTTCCGGCTCCCGACGACAAGAGCGATATCGGAAATCCGAGCCACTTGACGGATTGCCTCCTGGCGGTTCTGTGTCGCGTAACAGATGTCGTCCTTGGGAGGCCCGACGATCGAGGGAAACCGCTCGCGAAGCCGCCCGATGATCGCTGCCGCATCATCGACCGAAAGCGTCGTCTGGGTGAGATATGCGACTTTGGCGTCGTCCGGCAATTCCAGGCGGTTGACCTCCTCGATGTCGCCAACCAGGACAATCGAGCCCGGCGCCTCTCCTAACGTCCCGATCACCTCGTCATGGCCTGCGTGGCCGATCAGGATAATCGTGTAACCTTCCTCGGCGAATCGGATCGCTTCGCGATGGACCTTGGTCACCAAGGGACATGTCGCATCGATCGCCTGCAGCCTCCGCCGCGCCGACTGCTCGCGGATCGCCGGGGAAACCCCGTGTGCCGAGTAGAGCAGGTGCGAACCCTCCGGCGCATCGTCGAGGTCGTCCACGAAAACCACGCCCCGCTTTCGGAAGTGGTCGACTACCCAGCGGTTATGGACGATCTCGTGGTACACGTAGATCGGAGCCCCGTAGAGTCCCAGGGCCCGCTCAAGGCTTTCAATTGCCATGTTCACGCCGGCGCAAAAACCGCGGGGGCCGGCAAGAAGAACTCGCATGGTTTGCTCACAACGCGAAAAACACCATAATGATCGGGCGGGGCTCGAAACACCTTACCATCACTATTGGCAAAAACTGCCTTCTGCCCATTGATGCAGTCAGTCCCTTTTGCCGCAGAACTGGAATTGTACGGTCCCCGGGCCCCGGAGCCAAAACGGCTCTCGCGGCGGGCCAGCCGTCGTTATTGCCGTCGACTCGCCCGTCGCCACTACGAGAACTTTACCGTCGCCAGTCTGCTCCTGCCATGGCGTCTGCGCCAGCATTTTTATAATATCTATGCGTACTGCCGATGGGCAGACGATTTGGCCGACGAAACGGGCAGCCCCGGCCAAAGCCTTGCCCTTTTGGATTGGTGGGCGTGCCAGCTCCAGGACTGCTACAGAGGGGATACCACGCACCCTGTGTTTGTCGCCCTCGCGGAAACCATCGAGCAATTCAACATTCCGCCCGACCCCTTCCTCGACTTGCTTGTCGCCTTTCGCCAGGATCAGCAGGTTGTTCGTTACGAATCGTTCGACCAGCTTCTGGCCTACTGCCGCTACTCGGCAAACCCCGTGGGCCGGCTCGTACTTTATCTCGGACGCTGCCACGGTGAGGAGCAATGCCGACTGGCAGACTGCATCACCACCGGCCTGCAACTTGCCAATTTCTGGCAGGACGTGGCGGGCGATTGGGATCGCGGCCGGATCTATCTGCCGATGGCCCATTGCCGCCGGTTCGGCTACGACGAGACGATGTTCGCACGCCGCGAGTGCAACGAGCCCTTTCGCAGGCTCCTGGCCGCCGAGGTATCCGAGGCGGAAGGGTGGCTTCGCCGTGGACTTCCACTGGTCGGGATGGTCCCCGGCGAGCTCCGTGTCGACGTATCGCTCTTCATCCACGGAGGGTTGGCGATCCTCGATGCAATCCGGCGACAGGATTTCGACGTCTGGGCTCGGCAGCCCGTGGTGCCCCGCTCCGCGAAGCTCAAGTTGCTTGCAAAATGCTGGTGGCGGCCCGCCGGAGAACCGCCCCCTGGGGAGAAACCATGAAGGGTGACCGCTCGACCGTCGAGGCCAGCTATGCATTCTGCCGCCGACTGGCCAGGCGATCCGGATCGAATTTCTATCCGTGCTTTCTGCTGCTCGGCCGGGAGAAACGCCGCGGCATGGATGCGCTCTATGCCTTCATGAGGCACACCGACGACCTCGGCGACAACGAAGAGCCGCCGGACGCTCGTCGAAAGGCCCTGAGCCATTGGCGCTTGTCGCTCGATGAGACGCTCCGCAGCGAGGGTGTGCCGATCAATCATCCTCTCATGCCGGCCTTGGCAGATACCGTTCGCCGCTTTCAGATTCCCCGCCAGTGTCTCTGCGATGTCGTCGACGGCGTGGAAATGGACCTCCAGGGCCGCCAGTACGAGACTTTCGAAGATCTGGCCGTATACTGCCGGCGCGTTGCCTCCGCCGTCGGCATTGCCTGCGTGCATGTCTGGGGGTTCCGGGACGAACGTGCTCTTGAACCGGCCGATAAGTGCGGGCTTGCCTTTCAACTGACGAATATCCTCCGAGATCTCAAGGAAGACGCCGACCACGGCCGCGTCTATCTGCCGCTGGAAGACTTCCGCGCCGCCGGGTATTCCCTGCCGAACTCGCCACGGGAATCGCCGACGAGCGGTTCTTGGACCTGGTCGAACGGCAGTTTGACCGGGCCGACCGCCTCTATGGCGAGGCGGCGGAGCTGTTCGACTGGCTGGATCAGGACGGCCGCCGCGTATTCGGCATGATGGCGAGCGTCTACCACGAGCTGTTCGTGGAGATTCGCCGCCGGCCGGCCGCGGTCTTGGCTCGCCGCGTGCGACTGACACGGCTCCGGCAGGCACGGGTCGCCGCCCGTTGGATTCTCTTACCTCCCACGAAGCCAGTCTTTGCCTGACGAGGTCCGACACCCCGTGGCATTCTCGCCCGAGAGCATCAACACCGCTGCCCGTGTCGCCGTCGTGGGCGGTGGGCTGGCCGGACTGGCCGCGGCCGTGGCGGCCCGGGATCGTGGTTTCACCGTCGAACTGTTCGAGGCTCGCAGCCGACTCGGCGGCCGGGCGGGCTCGTTTTGCGACCCGGTTTCCGGGGAAGAAATCGATCACTGCCAGCACGTATCCATGGGCTGCTGCACCAACCTGGCTGATTTTTGCCGCCGCACCGGTGTTGCCGACTGTTTCCGGCGCGACCGGCGTCTCTGGTTTGTCGGGCCGGATTGCCGGATTCGTCCGTTCGCCCCGGTTCCCTTCCTCCCCAGCCCGCTGCACCTCGCGCCGGGTCTGATGCGGCTTGGCTACCTGCGGTTTCGCGATCGTCTTCGGATCGGGCGGACCATGCTGGCGGTCGCCCGCGAGACCGGCGCGGAGGATATCGACGTTGCCTCCTGGCTGAGACGCCGCGGCGAAAGCGACGAGGCATTGGAACGATTCTGGTCGGTCCTGTTGGTCAGTGCCCTGGGCGAAACACTCGAACGGGCGTCGCTGGCAGCGGCTCGCAAGGTGGTTGTCGACGGACTCCTCGCATCCACGAGAGCATACGAAGTCGAGGTGCCACGCGTCCCGCTGGCGGAAATCTACGATCGGCGGATCGGTCGGTGGCTGCGCCAGCGCGGGGTGAAAATCCATCTCCGCACCCCTGTTCGATGCCTGAAGAGCAATTCAGCCTCGGTGACCGAACTCGTCCTCCGGGATGGATCGCAGCGAGGGTACGACTTTTTTGTCGTCGCGGTTCCCTGGCGGGCAGTGCCCGGCGTCTTGGGAGAAAGCCTGCGGTCGGCCATGCCGAACGTGGAAGATCTGCGTCAACTTCAGCCCTCCCCAATAACTGCCGTACACCTCTGGTACGATCGCCCGATCCTGGCGCTGCCCCATGCCGTGCTTGTCGGTCGGCTAAGCCAGTGGATCTTCAATCGTGCGACTTCTCCGGGCGTGGCAGGCGAGGAACATAACGGCCACCATTATCAGGCCGTCATCAGCGCTTCGCGCGACCTGAAAGGCCGTGATCGCGACCAGGTTGCCAACCAGGTCCACAAGGAATTGTCGGAAATCTGGCCGGCCGCCCGCTCGGCGAAGCTCTTGCGGTGGAAGATCGTCACCAATCCGGAGGCGGTTTTCTCGGCCGCCCCCGGCATCGATTCGGTCCGGCCGCACCAGGAGACAACCTTACGCAATCTGCTGCTTGCCGGCGACTGGACGGCTACAGGCTGGCCGGCCACGATGGAAGGCGCCGTGCGGAGCGGCTATCTGGCCGTCGAGGCGATGCTCAGAGCCGTTGGACGAAACGAGCGCGTGCTTGCGCCGGACCTGCCTCGAGGATGGCTTTTGTCGCGATTGCTTCCCGGCGAGTGAACAATCCGCGGTAAAACTGATTTTGACGCAGCGGGCCTTGCACTAAACCTGCCGGTTTACAGAGCCGTCAGGCTGGAGTTACCCCTTCGGGTGAGGGGTATCCCAAAGAAATGCCAGCAAAATGGTTGCAAACCGGCTATTTTCTAACAACAATGGGGGGAAGTAAATCTTGCAAGGCGATCGCAAATGGATTATGCCATAGGGAGTCCGAACGCGTTTGTCCTGCCAAGATCTGTCCTACCTACCGTACCTGCCTTTAGAAATCTGTCAGTCCTGCCAAGAGAATTGAGAAGTCTGCCTGGCAAGGCGATCGTCGATCGCAGGGGCTTTCGGGCCTCCTGACGAGCCTTGCGAAGCGCCGCGGTGCCTGCCGGCCGTGCAGCCGGCGTCAACCGCGCGAGACATGCTTGGCCCGATACACTCGATTTTGGAGCAAACCGGGCAGTTTCCCCGGCGAACTGGCGGCCGTCCGTCGAACTTAGCCCACGTTTGAGGTGACTCGTGATGAGAACAAGAATGGTTGCACTCGTCCTGTTCCTTCTGGCATCGTCAGGCTCCTTGTCGGCCGCAGCCGAGGCACAGGCGGGCGCGCAGGCCGCGAACGATGCCGAGGCCAAGGCGAGGGCCGACTACGAGGCGGCCGTGAAGGCGGCCAAGGAGGCGGAAGCGGCGGTCGCTCCCGTAAGGGCTGCAATGCAAAAGGCCGACGGGGAATACGCCAACGCCAGAGGCGCGGCCTACACGAAGCGACAGCAGGCCACCGATGCTGCGAATATGGCGGGTGAGCAGGGCGCGAAAGAGTTGGCGCAGGCCGAGGCCAATGTGCCCGTCGCCATCCAGGCCCTCACCGAAGCGACCAACGCCAAGCCTGCCCTGGACAAAGCGGTAGAAGACGCCAGGGCCGCCATGCTCCCGTTGCAGCAAGCTTACGATGCGGCCGAGAACGCGGCCAGGGTGGCTGAAGCCGCCGCGAAAGCCGCTTCCGACGCCGCCAACCGACTCGACGACGAAGCCAGGAGGGCCGCGGAAGAGGCAGACTCCATGCGCAAAGCGGCCGACACGGCCAAAACGGCCTTGATCTGGGCGCAGCAAAACGAACTGCGAGTGGCCGCTCAAGCCAAGACCGCCGCCGAGCAGTTTGCCCAAGCCGAGATCGAGAAAAAGGCAGCCGACGAGGCCCTGGCCGCCGTCAAGAATCGAGTCGCTGCGGCCACGACTGCACACCAGGCCGCCGAGCAGGCTGCGGTGGCTGCGGAGGCCAATGCCAAGCCGGTTTCCGAAGCGGAGAAGCAACAGGCCGCAGCCGACGCCGCTGCCAAACGCAAGGCGGCCGACGCGGCCAAGGCTGCCTTGGTCCAGGCACAGCAAAGCGAACAGCAGGCACAGGCTCAGGCCACGGCGGCCGCCCAGAAGCTGGCCGAAGCCCCGGCGCAGAAAAAGGCAGCCGACGAGGCTTCGGCCGCAGCCAAGAACCAAGTGGCTGCAGCCACGACGGCTCACCAGGCGGCCGAGCAGGCGGCCCAGGCTGCCGAAGCCGCGGCCAAGAAAATCGCCGAGGATGCGACCAAGTCCCCGGAGGAAAAAAAGAAGGCAGTGGACGAAGCGGCGGCCAAGCGCAAAGCAGCCGACGAGGCAAAGACGGCCCTGACCCAAGCACAGCAAACGGAGCAACAAACACAGGCCCAAGCCAACGCCGCCGCCAAGAACTTGGCCGACGCCCCCGCGCAGAAAAAGGCAGCCGATGATGCCTTGGCCGCCGCCAAGAACCAGGTCGCTGCAGCCACGACGGCTCACCAGGCCGCCGAGCAGGTTGCCCAGGCCGCAGAGGCCACGGCCAAGGTGATCGCCGAGCGTGCCGGCAGGTCCGATGCAGAGAAGCAGCAGGCCACGGCCGACGCAGCCGCCAAGCGAAAAGCAGCCGACAGACCAAGGCAGCGCTGGCATGTACGCTCGGCGAGCAAGCGGCTCAGGCTTTCCGCCACGGCCGCTGCAAAGTTCGCGGACGCGGAGGCACGAAAAATCGGCCGGCCGGGCCCTGGCCGCCGCCAAGGAACTCGGCTGCCGCGGCCACCGCCGCTTCCCAGGCCGCCGAGCAGGCAGCGATCGCAGCGAAAACGGTTGAGGAGAAGAAGCGGGCGGTAGTACAAGCCGCCGCCAGGCGAAAAGCGGCGGCGGATGCCGCGGCCGCGCTGGCTCAACCCTGCCCAGGCCCAACAACAAGCCCAGGCTGCGGCCGCGGCCGCCGGCACGAAGCTGGCCGAAGCGCAGCACGAAGAGTATCGACGAATGAAGGCGCGCTGGCCGACGCCAAGAACCAGGTGGCCGCCGCCACCACGGCTTCTCAAGCTGCCGAACAGGCTGCACAGGCTGCCGAGGCTGCGGCCAAGCAGGCCGCGGAGGATGCCGCCAAGCCCGAAGCCGAGAAGAAACAGGCTGCCGACGATGCCGCTGCCAAACGCAAAACGGCCGAAGCCGCCAAGGCCGCTCTCGCTCAGGCGCAGCAGGGCGAACAAGCGGCGCAGGCCCAGGCCGCGGCCGCCGCGCAGAAGCTGACCGAAGCCGAGACGCAGAAGAAACCGGCCGATGAGGCCCTGGCCAGTGCCACGAACCAGGTCGCCGCCGCCACGGCTGCCAATCAGGCGGCCCGGGAAGCCGCTAAGGACCTCCTCCAGCTCGATGAGGCAAGCCAACAGGCCGCCGCCGATGCCGCCGCCAAGCGCAAAGCGGCCGACGAGGCCAAGGCAGCTCTGGACCCCAAGGCAAAGGAGCTTGAGCAAGCGGTGGCTCAGGCCAACTCCGCCACCCAGAGGCTGGCTTCGGCCGAAGCGCGGAAGAAGTCGGTCGAAGAAGCCCTGGAGAATCTGAAGAAACGGATCGCCGCGGCCAAAGAGACACACGTGGCGGCCGAAGAGGCCGCCAAGGCGGCAGAAGCCGCTGTTCCTCCCCTAAAGACGATATCGGACGAAGCCCGCGCGGCCTATACGGCTGCCAAAAAAAATGCAGACGATAAGTGGGCCCTGGCCGATAAGGCCAAGGCCGAGATCCACCGGCTGCTCGCCGCCAAAAGAGCGCCAAACATTATGGAGAGCCCGGACGCGCCGAAGCCGGCGAACCGAATTGATGAAATCGTGTTTGCGAAGCTCAAGGCGATGGGGATTCAACCGGCCATCTGCTCCGATGCGGTGTTCATCCGCCGCGCCTATCTGGACCTGACCGGCAAACTTCCCGCTGCGGAAGAGGCCAAGGCGTTTATCCGGAGTCCGGATCCGAACAAACGCACTGCCCTGGTTGATCGTCTGCTCGAGCAATATACGCACGTTGATTACTGGGCGATGAGATGGAGCGATATCCTGCGAATCAAGGCGGAGTTTCCCGTGAAGGTCTGGCCCAACGCGGCACAAGCCTACCACCGCTGGGTGTGGGAATCGATCGCCCGGAATAAGCCTTACGATCAGTTCGCCCGCGAACTCCTCACTTCCAGTGGGAGCAATTTCCGCGTCGGGCCGGTCAACTTCTACCGCGCGATTCAGAACAAGACTCCCGAGGGCATTGCAGCGTCCGTGGGCCTGGCGTTGATGGCCACGCGTCCCCAGTTGTGGCCGCAAGACCGTCTCGCCGGCATGGCGGCCTTCTTCACGCAGATCGGCTACAAGCCCACCAGCGAATGGAAGGAAGAGATTGTCTTCTGGGATCCCCTCAAGTCGACCGCCGTTCCCGGCAGCACCGCGCCGGGAATCGACAACGTTGCGCAATCGGTGACCGTCACCAACCAGATCCCGCAGGCGTTGGCCGAGCCGATCACCGAAAACGGGCCGCTGGAAGCCGTCTTTCCGGACGGCACGAAGGCCTCGGTTCCGAGAGATCGCGATCCGAGAGTAGTGTTTGCCGATTGGTTGATCCGCCCCGAAAACCCTTGGTTTGCGAAAGCCATCGTCAACCGCACCTGGGCGTGGGTGATGGGCCGTGGTATTGTCCATGAGCCGGACGACATTCGCGATGACAACCCGCCCAGCAACCCGGAGTTGTTGGCCTATTTGGAGAAAGAACTGGTTTCAAGCGGCTATGATCTGAATCACCTCAAGCGGCTGATTCTTACGTCGACCACGTACCAGTTTTCTTCGATCCCAAGGTCCAACGCGCCGGAAGCAGTTGCCAACTTCGCAAGCTATCCCTTGCAGCGCGTGGAGGCCGAGGTGTTGATCGACGCGGTGAACGAGATCACCGGCAGTTCCGACCTGTACACCAGCGCCGTTCCGGAGCCCTTCACGTATATTCCTAAGGATATGTCCGCGGTGCAATTGGCCGACGGCAGCGTCACCGATTCGTTCCTTACCCTGTTTGGACGTTCCTCGCGTGCCACGGGAACGGAAAGCGAGCGGGTCAGCGAGCTCGCTTCGCCCCAGTGGCTTCATATGCTGAATTCCGGACAGATCCAGAATAAACTCCAGAGCGGTCCCAAACTCGCGGCGTTAGTCTCGTCGGGCAAGCCCGAAGAGATCGCCGAAAGGCTCTACTTGACCATCTTGTCGCGCTTTCCAACGGAAGCGGACGTAGCGGCCGCACAGGAACACGCCAACACCGGAGTGGCGAAAGGGCGGGATCTTTGGATCGATCTCACCTGGGCGCTGATCAACACTCCCGAGTTTCTTCTGCGGCATTAACAGTGGGGGAGTACGAATGACGAATGACAAAAACCAAATAACGAAAGAATGTCGGAATGACGGATGACGAAAGGCCGGGTGACGGAGGAATGACGCAGTGACGCACCCATCGACGAGGCAGAGCGGATTGATCCCGTCTGCGATTCATTCGTCATTGGGACTTTCGTCATTCATTCGTCATTCATTCGTCATTCGTCCTTAGTCATTCGGCATTTACAGCGGTCGGTTTCCTGGCATGACACTCCAAGTTCGGAGTAAAAGGAGGACGGAAATCATGAGTACAAATCACCATCCAGACAACCAAGGACGCGTGTCCCGGCGCGAGGCCATGCGACGCGGCGTTTTGGGCGCGGCGGGCATGATGGCGGCCGGCGGATTGGCTTCACACGTCGCCGCGGAGGCGGTGAAGATCTCGCCGGAGGAACTCGCCAAACAGAAGGCGACCCGAGACGAGGCGGCCAAAGCCAAGGCCAAGAAAGGGCGAATCAAGTCGGTAATCCAGATTTTCTTGTGGGGCGGCATGTCGCAAAACGACGCCTGGGACCCCAAGCCGGGCACGGGCTACGACTACTTGGGTGAGTTTGACAAGTTCATCCCCACCAACGTGGACGGAATCCAGCTCAGTTACCTGTTCCCGCAACTGGCCAGGCAGGCGGACAAATACTCCCTGATCCGCAGCATGACCCATGGCAACAACGGTCATGAAACCGCGGCCTACCTGATGCAGACCGGTCACGCGCCGGGCGGTCGGCTGTCCTTCCCCAGCGTGGGCTCCATCTTCACGTACTTCAAGAGGGAGCAGTACAAAGGTCTGCTTCCGGCCTACATCGTGATGCTCCAGGCAGCCGGGCGGTTTTCCGAGGAAGGCTTCCTGGGCCCTGCGTACAAACCGTTCGCCACCGGCGGCGATCCGAACGCGGATCGCTTCGAGGTGCAGGGAATCGTCAACCGCGGAGTCAGCGACGCCCGGCAGGAGGCTCGCCGTGACTTGCTCCAGAAGGTCGACACCGTGGGCTATGGCCTGTCCGGCGTCCCCGACATTGCTGCCATCGAAGAGGCCAAGGAAAGGGCCTACGGCCTGATCCTGGGCGAAGGCAAGCAGGTATTCAATCTCGACAATGAACCCAAGGGGCTCAGAGATCGCTACGGCCGGAACACGTTCGGCCAGGAATGCCTGGCTGCGCGACGGATGGTCGAGGCCGGTGTCCCCTATATCACGATCAGCTTCCCCGGTGGTTGGGATACGCACTCCAACCATTTTTCGACCATGAAGCGACAGTGTCCGCAGTTGGACCAAGGCTTGGCTACGCTCCTTGCCGATCTGAGCGAGCGCGGCCGGCTTGACAGCACCCTGGTTTGGTGTACCGGCGAATTCGGCAGAACGTGCAAAATTTCCTGGGAGCCGCCCTGGAACGGCGGACGCCATCACTGGGGGCCGGTTTTCACCGTCCTCGTCGCGGGCGGTGGTCTTAAAGGGGGCCGCGTCGTCGGGGCATCCGACGAGAAAGGTGAATATGTTGCAGAGAGGCCCGTCTATCCGTCGGACCTGCTGGGAACCTTCTATCTGTTGGCCGGTATCGACGAAAAGGCAAAACTGCCCAATCCCGAGGGGCTGGATGTCCACGTGTTGGACACCGAAAGCGAAGGCATGAAGTCGGCCGGTATGCTGGAAGAGATCCTTTAACGGCGCTGCGCGGCTTGGCAGTGAATCCGTACCTGAAGTCCTAACGCTATCAGAACCTGTCCCCGCCGGCCCGGCGCCGGCGGGGAATTGCCCAAAGTGATGCCACACAGGCGGGCAATGGCAGTAAATGGAGAAGCTCAATGACTCGATTCCAACGACTTCCGATCTTGGTGCTGGCCATCCTTGTGGTCGCGGCATCTTCTGTCTCCGCGCAGAACCAATACATCGGTTTCGTCTATCCCGCCGGCGGCCAACAGGGCACCACGTTCCCGATTCGCCTGGGCGGCCAGGGGCTCCTTTATGCCTCGGATCTGGTGGTCAGCGGGGAAGGCGTTTCCGTTCGGCTCGTCAATTACCAGCGGGTCCTGGACAACCAGGAAATGGGGTTGCTCCGCCAGCAACTGAACCAGTTGAAGAAGAAGGAGACGACTGTCGACGACGGGATGGCCGTCCAGATGAACCAGTACGAGTTCCCCGCACCGATCGGGCCGGGCGCTGGACCAACCGAGGTCTCCGGTCCGGTTTGCCCCGTGTGTGCGGCTGTCAATCCGGTCGGTGCCACCGTCTGCATCAGTTGCAACGCGAAGCTGGAGCAGCCGAAAGCCCCGAAGCCGGGCGAAAAGGAGCCGGCGAGTGATGCTCCTCTGACCGAGAAGGAACTGGCCAAGCAGAGGCTCATCCAACGGATTGAAAGAATCTTTGCGGAAGACGAGCGGAACCCGGCCGTTCGAGCCCAAACCGAACTCGTCTTTGCCGAGGTCACCGTGGCGCCCAACGCAAAACCGGGCCGTCGAGAGATCCGGGTGATCACCAAACGGGGAATCTCCAATGCGCTCCCCTTCTACGTGGGGCAGGTTCCCGAGGTTGCTCGCAAGCCGATGAAGACCATGCAACTCCCCGTCCTCGGCAAAGAACATCTGGCTCAGCGCAAGAGGCCGCCGGAAGAAGAGGAGATGCGAGTTACGGTTCCGTGCACGGTGAACGGCCAGATCGCCGCGGGCGAGGTGAACCGGTATCGTTTTCATGCAGGCAAAGGTCAGCGCCTGGTCATCTCCGTGAAGGCTCGTGACCTGATCCCGTATGTTCCCGACGGCGTTCCCGGCTGGTTGCAGGCCGTACTGAAGCTTTACGACGCCAACGGCAACGAGGTGGCGTACAACGACGATTTCCGTTCCGATCCCGACTCGTTGATCTATTACGAGGTACCCGCCACCGGCGAGTATGTCCTCACGATCAACGAGGCGCTTTTTCGCGGCCGCGAGAGTTTCGTCTATCGAATCACCATTGGTGAGCTGCCGTTTGTGACCAGCATCTTCCCATTGGGCGCCCGCGTCGGCGAGGCGGTCAACATCGAAATGAACGGCTGGAATCTGGAAAAGAGCAAGATCGCTCCGCCCCCTAAGGACACGAAGCCGGGGCGCCACCTAATCGCTGCCACGAACGGGATGTTCGCTTCCAACGACGTGCCGTTTGCCCTGGACACGCTCCCCGAGTGCCTTGCCGCGGAACCCAACGACGAGCCGTCCAAGGCGCAAAAGGTCACGCTTCCCATCATTGTCAACGGTCGAATGGATCACCCGGGCGACTGGGACGTCTTCGAGGTGGAAGGAAAGGCCGGCGAGACGATCGTCGCGGAAGTCAATGCCCGCCGGCTTGGCTCCCCGCTGGACTCGTTCGTCAAGGTCACCGGTCCGGACGGCAAGATCATCGCCCTGAACGACGATCATTACGACGCGGCATCGGGGTTGAACACCGACCACGCCGATTCCTACCTCATGGTGAAGCTGCCCGCCGACGGAAAGTATTGCGTTCACATCGGCGACACGCCGCGGCGCGCAGGAAAGGAGTATGCCTACCGGCTCCGCATCAGCCACCCGCAGCCCGACTTCGAGTTGCGCCTGATCCCTTCCAGAATCGTGATCCGCAGCAAGAACGCCGCCTCGGTAACCGTCTACGCCTTGCGTAAGGATGGATTCGACGGGCCGATTGCCCTGAATTTCAAGGACTTGCCGGCCGGGCTCGAATCGCCGGGTGCTACGCTGGCGGCCAGCAAAGAAGTCGTGGGCCTGACGTTGAAAACGAGCCTGGCTGCAATGGAAAGCCCGGTCAATGTCACGGTCGTTGGCACAGCAAAAGTCGGAGACCGGGAAATCGTCCATGAGGCGGTACCGGCCGAAGACCGAATGCAGGCGTTCCTCTGGCGCCATTTGTTGCCTGCGGAAACCCTCCCGGTCCTGGTCTACGATCCCGCATATCAACCGCCGGCCACTCGCATTCGCCCGCCGATCCCCGACGAGTTTCGGCCCAAAGATGCGAACCGCACGTTAACAAGATCATCGGTCAACTGGTACATGCGGCAGATCGAGCGTCTCTATCAAGAGTGGTTCTTCACCGACGAGTTTGCCAATCGCGAGATCGGGAGCATCGAATCCCGTCTGATCCAATAGCTCACCTTGGAGCCTATCCCAAAACCGTCGGGGACTGGCTCATTTTGCGGAGTCTTCCGAGCAAAATGTGCCAGTCCCCTCCTTCTTGCGCGAAATGGGATTCCACCACAGATCGATTGGCCGTTTGACGCCCGAGGGCCGAAATGGCAGTTCCACCTTGCGCCCGCTCCCGGCGGACTGGTAGGCGGCGTAGAGCACCTCTTGCACTGCGCGACCGTCTTCGCCCGTGACGATGCACTCCTCCTTGCCTCGGACGCAGCGGGCGAAATGCCGCATCTCCTGGGGCATGCCATAGTTCCAGTGCTCGTCGAACACCGGATACGTCCACCCCTTTGTACTGGGCGCTTTCTCGACGGCATACCCGAACCCGTACTGGCTGAAGGTCGGCAGGGCGTTGCCCATGTGCAGGTCGGCGTAGATCACGCCCCCCTCGCCATAGACCTCGATGCAGTCGTCCATTCCGCCGCGGCGCGCCCAACTGCTCTCGATCTGGCCGATCGCGTCCCCCTCGAACTCGACGAAGCAGACGGAGTTGTCTTCCGCACGGGTCTTGTCGCCATGGACGTAGGTCCCCATCTGGCACAAAACGCTCTTGATCTTCGGCCGGCCGAGAAACCAGTGGCAGAAGGCGATCCCGTGGCAGCCGAGGTCCATCAACGCACCTCCGCCCGACTGCTCCGCATCCCAGAACCAGGGCGAGTGGGGCCCGAAATGCCTTTCACACTGCTTGACCAGGTAGACCTTGCCCAGCCCGCCCTCGTCGGCGATCTGTTTCGCCTTGACGTATTTTGGCGTGAAGAGCAGTTCCTCGGCGTACATCAGGAGCACTCCCTGCTGCCGGCAGACGTCGACCATCTCGTCGGCCTCTTCGAGCGTCATGCACAGCGGCTTCTCGCAGACCACGTGCTTGCCGGCTCGCGCGATGTCGATGGTCATCGAAGCGTGCAGGCAATTGGGCGCGGTGATGCTCACCATCTCGATGTCGCGCTGCTTGAGCATCTCGCGGTAATCGTAGTACACGTTGGGAATCCCGTACTTCGCGGCGAGCGCCTCGGGATGGCCCGGAGTGGGCGATGCGACCGCCGCCACCTCGGCCTCCTCGGGAAGGATCTGAATCGATGCGGCCTGGATGTCCGCCTCGAACTGTGAGCCGATGATTCCGACTTTCACTTTCCCTGGGGACATTTCACGCACTCGTGTTCGCTGCGGTTGTCGTTACTCGCTCACTGCGAAACGGACTTCAATACTGAGTTCAGGCAGCAAGGGAGGATCGGACCGAATCGTGATCCGGCCTGGTTCCCCGCGTTCTCCGCCAAGGTGCATCGACGGCTCACTGCCGGGTGGGATTCGGATCTTCAGCCGCGTCAGGCTGAGCCCTGTGTCGGCGGCCGAAGGCAGCGGCTGCAACTCGACCTCCAGGCAGCGGGGAACGCTGCCGGCGGCCTGAAGCCGGACGTTGCCCGCCTGCGGCCCGCGAACCACGATCAGCAGCGGCCACTCCGTCCCTTCGCTCCGCGTGATGGTCCCCATCGACAGCACGCCGGTCTGGGCGTTCCAACCGCGGCCGGCGATGGAAATGTCGCCCACGACCGCTCCCTGCATGGGGATCTCGACTTGGGGAACCGCTTTCGAATTGGTTTTGAGCCGGATCGTCTGTCGAAAGGCGCCGACCGGCAGGCCCGGCCGGACGTTGATCCGCACGACATAACCGCTTCGAGCCTCCCCCTCCTGTTGCACGTGCCCGGTCGGAAGAGGTTCCCAAGCCACGTCGAAGCAATCGGCCGTTGTTGCGTTGGACAGTTCGCAGCCCGTGATCTTCAAGGGCTCCGGCAAGTAGCTGTAAAGGCGAACTTCGCTCGACGCCGCCTGACCCTGCCGCATCGAGCTGAAGGCTACCTGCGAAGGCACGACTCCCACCGGGCCCATGAAACGCCCGCTGACCGAGAGCGTCACGCTGGGTCGGTCCGGATCGTTGGTCACAATCGTGGCGGTCTGGCGAAAGGGTCCTACGTAGAGCGTGGATTTCCACTCCAGCGTCACGTGTGCCGATTTGCCCGGAGCGACCGGGCCTTCAGGAAGCCGCACCGCGCAGACGCATGTACAACAACCACACGTGGTCCTGTCTTGGCCGAGCACCAGCGGCTCGCTCCCGACGTTGACGAAAACAAAGCCGTGGCGTCCGGCGACGCCGACGTCGAGCTTGCCGAAACGGTGCTGTTCGTCGTCGACTTGGACCTTCGGGCCGCGGCGTTCTTCCCGCGACGCCATGGAGCGACTCGCGTGCACGATTCGGTGGTCGGCCGCCAAGAGTACGCCGCGGGAGTTCGCCTGCCAACAGCGCCCCCCGGGCGCCGCACCCACCGCCAGCGCGACGATCACGGCCAGCCGGGTCTTCGCGACCTTACGCATCGTTTATCGGTCTCCGACGACTTCGAAGCCGGCGCGGGCGGCAAACTCTCGAAAGGGCTCCACCAGATCGCCGTAGAACGCGACTTGATGGCATCCCCAACTCCCCCACCAGCGCCGGAACGCGCCTTCCTTTGGGTCCGATGGCAACAAGTAGCAGCCGTCGGGATGATCGATTTGGACAACCATCTTGTTGCGGCAGATGCGATTGGCAAAGTCGTCGAAGAGCATGTCGCCGTCCAGCACCGTGCCCGTGAAAATGGAAATCTTTTTCCTGAACACGTCCATCTTCACGACCGTAGCGGCTTCGTCGGCAGGCCAGAACACGGTGGTCGCCGTAGGAATATCGTTCGGTCCGAACCACGGCTTGTCGCTGTGGATGTGGTCGCGGATCAGATAGGGAATTCGCCTGTTCGGCAGGGGCGTGATCGGAGCGCCGCAGTGCCCGACCACGATCACGTGTTTCGGGCGATCGCCGATCGGGGGAAACGCCCAGTCGTTGAGCACGTCGCCCACGAATCCCTGTCGGCCGTCAGTCAGCATGCTGCCGATCGTCTGGGTAACGAGGCAGTCCACGTGGCTCTGGCAGCAACAGGGGATCTGTTCCTTGCTCAACTCCAGGATGGCCAGCGGCGTCCAGGCTTTGACCTTTTGGGGGCGGAGGGTGAGCGTGGCGCTGTCGTAGGTGATCGCGGCGGCATCGTACTTCTTGAGCAGCTTCTTGAAGGCGAAATAGAGGCGGGCCGGCCGGACGACATCACTTCGTTTGACATTCTTGACCTCCGTCGCTTCGCGGATCCACAGGTCGGCAAGACGTTCGGCATCCTCGTCGGCGACCTTTGCCATCTCCGCAAGCAATTCTTCCGAGCGGACCACGATCAGTTCGATCCCGAGCGACTCCTTGAGCCGCCGCCGGTAATCGCGATCGTACTCGTTGATCGGGGAATCGCCCCAAACGCCGGCCATGCCTTCCTGGTCGATACCGTTGATCTTGTCGTGATCCTGGATGCTAATCACCCTCACATCCTTGAGCCGATCGAACACCTCGCGAGCCTGGGCTCCGCAGGTCGATTCGGTCCCGGCAGCCCCCGAAGCGACAGCATGCCAGATCGCAAAGATACTGGCGACAACGGCGAACACACGCATTGGCAAACCCATACGTCCCCCCTTGGCCGCCACCGGCGCGGCTGAAAAAGTGATCTTGCGACCCGTCACGATGCTAGCAAAGCCCCCGCGCCGCGCCAACAGTCGAGGCCGCGGTACTGCCGGGAGATTCTGGCCCCTGAAAAGGAACACCTCGCCTGGCACTCGTCGCACAGCGTGCGTCGAGTTTCGATGTGCGCAGGATGGGGGCAGGCGGGGTCGTTGGCTCCCATCCGAAAAATCTGCCCGGCCCCCCTAGGCCACCCGGCCGGGTATCGCTTACACTTACGGTTAGCAGACGGTTTGCTGCCGGACAGGTGCGTTCCGACCCTCCTCCCCGGGCCGCTACTGGCCGGCAAACCTCTTTCGAATGTTGTACGGATACGAGCAGCGCGTCATGGCCGACACTCCTTTTCGCACGAGCCCCTCTGCAATTGCACGCTACTTCTTTTATGACTGCGAACGGTTCCTCCGCTTTCACGCGGCGGGCCCGGAGCTGCAGCGCAAGGAAGGGATTCCCCAGCGCGAGTTCGATCACAGCCCTCTGGTAAAAGCACTGCTCGAAAGCGGCTACGCCTGGGAGCAGGTGGTCCTCGCCGAGAATCTCTCCGGCCGCGTGTTGGTCGCTGCCGGCGACGGGCCGATCCATACCCGCCGCTTCGATTGGCAGCAGACACTCGATCTGCTCCGCAAGGTGGAACCGGGCGTCTACGTCTACCAGCCCACGTTGCACCTGCCGCCTGTGTTCTACTCGCGCTACGGGATCGATCCGACGCTGGTGACCCTCAGCGACAATCATCCCGATCTGATCGAGGCGCTTGGCGACGAACAAGGCCGTCGCCGCCTGCGGCTGATCGATCTCAAGCGGGGCGAGTCGCTGCAGTTGACGCACCGCGTGCAGGTGCTCCTTTACGCCTTGGAACTGGATGCCATCCTCCGCGACGAGCGGATCGACGACGCCCGCGTCGATCTCGGCATCGGGGCCGTCTGGCTCGGCGGGCAGGCCGCTGCGACCGAGTTTCCCCTGGGCGACTTCCGGCCTCACCTGGAAAGCTTCCTCCGCCACGATCTGGTGCGCGTGCTTCGGACCGAGGCCCATCAGGCACGCTGGCACGTGCAGTTCCGCTGTGAATGGTGCGAGTTCTTCCGCCACTGCTGGAGCGAAATGCAGCGGACCGACGACCTCTCCCGCTTGGCGCACCTCACGCCTTGGGGCAAACGGTTCTTGCACGAACGGGCCGGAGTGCGGAGCACCGCGGAACTGGGCCATTTTCTCGAGCGGCCCGACGCCGACGAGGTCCTCTCCCGCTGTGCCTCGCTGGCCGGCCGCCGGCCCCGGCTCGTGAACCAGGTGGCCGCGTTGGATCAGAACAGGCCTCAGCCCCACGGGGCGGCCTCGCCCTCGCTTTCACGCGGAGAGAACGTCGGCCTGCTGCTCACGCTCCAGCAGGAGCCCCTGGGCGAGTCGGTTTATCTGGCGGGCATCTACGTGACGGTCCGCAAGGACCTTCGCAAGGCCGTCTTCTCCGATGAAGTCCAATCGCGGCTCTTCGACGGCGCCAAGTCGCAGCCGCTGGTGCTTGTGGCCGAATCCCCGCAAGCGGTCGACGGCATCCGGCGCGAGTGGGTCCACCTCTTGCACGAGATCATCGTCGGCGTCCACCAGTACAACCAGGGCCGCGACTGGAAAGACCAACTCAGCCTGCAAGCCTACGTGTTGAGCGAGCAAGAGCGGTCGCTCGTGATCTCGTGGCTCATGGAATGTCTCCGCGACCCGCAACTGGCCGAAGAGGCGATGACGCTCCTGTTCCACTTCCAGGCGCCCGAGCTCCTGGCCGCCAACGACCATCCCGACCGCGAAGTGCCGTTCCCGCTCGTGGTGCTCCTCGATGCGCTGGGGCACGTGCTGGCCCTGCCCGTCGAAGTCAGCTATACCCTGCCGGAGGTCCTCGAGTCGCTGGGAAGCCGCTTCCGCCTGCGGCGGAACGACTACTTCCATTTCCCGCTCGGACCGGGCATGCGCGCCGAGCCGATCCATGCCGCCTGGTATCGCGGCAAGACCGACACCCTCGGCCAGATCGCCGATCAGGCGCGGGCAAGGCTGCACGGGATGTGGGCCCTGTTGCAGGGCGTGCGGCATCAGGCGCAAGACGCAATCTTCGCCTGGTCGTCCAAGTTCACGCTGCCCACGCGGCAAGAGTTTGCCCACCCGTTGCTTTCGCGGCTGGCGTTCTTCGCCCGCTACGAGAGCCTGCTGCGATGCCTGGAAACCCGCAATATCCGCTGCGAGCCGCGGCCCGTGCAGCTTCTGATGGGCAAGGTCGTGGAGTTGGAGGCGCGATCCGCAGACCAGTTTGCGATCGTGGGAGGCTCCATGGAGATCGAGCCGGGGGGCTATCCCGAATGGTTGTTGGTCACCGACAGCGAGACCGGCCGCCGGGCCCAGCTCGAATACCGCGACTACGCCTGCCGCGCCCACCTCTGGCAAGGCCGCAAACAGCAGGACTTGGCCCTGGCCGGTGTGACCCGCGTCGAACGCGACTCGCTGGGCACGCCCTCGGCCCTGACGGTCCAGTACCACCGCCCTTTTGAAGGCGACGATCCGCAGCCGGGCCGGCGGCTGTTGCTGCATCCGCGGTTCACCGATTTCACGACCGACCGCGTCGTGGAGTTCCTCCGCACCGGCGGCGCCGAGGTCCACGACCTCTTTCTTCGCCTCTTGCAAGACCCGTCCGAGGCGAGCGAGCCGGTGGGCCTGCCGGACGATGTCATGCAAGCGGTGGAGCAACAGGTGCCGGCGATGCGGCTGACCGAGAGCCAGGCCGACGCGTTTCGCGAGATCTGCCGGCGCCGAGTCGTGCCCGTCTGGGGACCGCCCGGCACCGGCAAGACCCATTTCCTGGCAGTCGCCATCCTCATCCTGGCCGATGCCCATGCACAGGCGAAGAGGCCGTTTCGCGTGCTGGTCACCGCCTTCACCCATGCCGCTATTGAGAATCTGTTACGGAAAATGGCGGCAATCCGCGACACTTGCCAACCGCACAATAAGAGCCTATCCCAAAACCCTCGGGGACTGGCTCATTTTGCGGAGTCTTCGGAGCAAAACGGGCCTGTCCCCTTCTCCGGCTCGAAGGCTGCCATCGGCAAAGCTAAGAGTTGGCAAGGCGAACCCTCCGACGCAGTCGAGTTGGTCGACGAGAGCTATCTGGGCCAGTGGTTGACGGATCGCGCGCAGGCGATCGTCGGGGCCACCGTCTACTCCTGTTTGAAACAATACGGCGAGGTGCCGCCGTTCGACCTCGTCGTGATCGACGAAGCCTCGCAAGTCCGCGTGCCCGAAGCGGCCGTGCCCATTGGCTTGGCGGGCAAGCAAGGCCGCCTGGTGTTGGCGGGCGATCATCTCCAGCTTCCGCCCATCGTGGTCGGCACGTATCCCGAAGCGGCGCCCGAGGAGCCGGTGCTGCACCGTTCGATCTTCGAAGCTGTGGCAGGAAGCCGCGCCCGGCAGAGCGCTCCGACGCTTGCCGACCGCCCCACCGGCACCTCTCTCGTCCGGCAACTCACCGAGAACTTCCGCATGAACGAGGTGCTCACGAGTTTCGCGGCCGGTTTGCTCTACGGGCCGGAATACCGTAGCTTCGACGACGCGATCGCCGCGCGGCGGCTGGATCTCATGCCCCAGCGATGTCTCGACCCGCTTGTGGAAGCATGTCTCGATCCGCAGTTCCCGCTGGTCTTCGTCGTACTCGACGGCGTCTGGGCCGCGCGGGAGAACCCCCTGGAGGCCCAACTCGTCGCCAAGCTGATAACGGCGCTTCGCACCACGCTCCGCCGCGAGGGCGGCCAACTGTTTGCCGACGACGCGGCCTTCTTCCGCGATGGTGTGTTTGTCGTCAGCCCCCATCGCGCGCAGATCAGAACGATCCGGCGTGAACTGCGGCGGCAGCGGATGTGGCAATCTCCGCCGCTGGTCGACACGGTCGACAAGATGCAGGGCCAGGAGGCCGACGCCGTGATCGTCAGCTACGGTGTCTCCGACCCCGAGTTCGCCATGGAGGAAGCCGAGTTCATCTATGGGCTGAACCGTCTGAACGTGGCGATCACGCGAGCGCGTTCGAAATGCGTGGTCTGCCTGCCGCGGCCCCTGCTGGAAGCGCCCCCCGAAGTCCTCGACCTCCCGGAGGCCGCACGAGGACTGGCCTATATGCGAGCGCTGATCGAGTCCGTTTCCCGCTGCGGCGATCAGACTTCCTTTGAACTCGACGACGGCGCCCGCGCCACGCTCTATCGAGCGAGCGAGTGCTACAAGGCGGAACCCGCGGTGCTTCCACCTGTCTTGTCGCCGGAAACGACCGCAGAAACCGCCGCGCCGAAGAAACGGCGAGGCCGCAAACCGGCCCTGGCCGATCCCACGGTCGCGACGAAAGATGCGCACGTTCGAGTCGATGAGCCGCATGTTCCCACCGTGAAAAGCCTTGAAAACCAGGGAACTGCAGAGGTGCCTGTCCCCGTCGTGTCAGGGCCTCTTCGAGTCGATCCGCCGCATGTTCCCACCGAAGAAATCCCCATCGAGAAAACCGAGGGCCAAACCATGCCCAAGCGCAAAGCCGACACGATCCTCTCCCGGCTCAACGACCAACAGCGCGAGGCCGCCCGCCACGGCGACGATCCTCTGTTGATCATCGCCGGAGCCGGAACGGGCAAAACCACCACGCTGGTGCACCGCGTCGCGTGGCTGATCTCACAGGGAGTCGCTCCCCACCGCATCCTCCTCTTGACCTTCACGCGCCGCGCCGCCGGCGAGATGCTCCGCCGCGTCGAGGAGGCGCTCCGGCAGGCCGACGTGGGCCGCCAGGTCTGGGGCGGCACCTTCCACGGCACCGGCATGAGGCTCCTGCGCCTCGCCGGCAAGGCGATCGACATCAATCCGCGGTTCACCGTCCTCGACCAGGGCGACGCGGAAGACCTCATGGCCGCGATCTGCCGCGATCTCGACCTGGGCAAAGGCGACAAGCATTTCCCCAAGAAGCGCGGCTGCATGGCCATCCACAGCTACTCGGTCAACGCCGAACTGCCGCTCAAGAAGGTCCTCGCTTCCCAGTTCTCCCAGCACGAGTCTTACGCCGAGCCGCTATCGCAGCTCTTCAAGGCGTACAACCAGCGAAAGGCCGAACGGGCCCTCTTCGATTTCGACGATCTGTTGCTCAAATGGTGCGACCTGCTTGAGCATCCCGAGGCCGGACCCCAAATCCGCAGCCGCTTCGACTACGTCCTCGTCGACGAATACCAGGATACCAATCGCCTCCAGGCCCGGCTGCTCAAGCTCATGTCGCCCGAAGGCCGCGGAATGACCGCCGTCGGCGACGACGCCCAGTCGATCTACTCCTTCCGCGCCGCCACGGTCCGCAACATCCTCGATTTCCCCAAGCAGTTCCCCGGCGCCCAGATCGTCAAGCTCGAACAGAACTACCGCAGCACCCAGCCCCTCCTCGCGATGACCAACCGGGTCATCGCCGAATCGAGCGAGGGATTCGCCAAGGAGCTCTGGTCCGAGCGGTCCGCCGGGGTGTCGCCGCAGTTGATCACCTGCTACGACGAGGACGAGCAGGCCCAATTCGTTGCCGAGCGGATCCGCCAGCATCAGAAGGCGGGCATTCCGTACTCTCAGCAGGCCGTCCTCTTCCGCGCATCCCACCACAGCATCCTGCTCGAAGGAGAGCTGGCCAGGCATCGCATCGACTTCGTCAAGTATGGCGGGCTGAAATTCGTGGAAGCGGCCCACGTGAAGGATCTCCTCTCGCTGATCCGACTCGCGGAAAACCCCCGCGACGACGTCTCCGGGAACCGCGCGCTGTGCCTTCTTTCCGGCATCGGGCCCAAGAAGGCCGGCGATCTGCTCGAAGAGCTCGTCGCGGCGGAGGGACGGTTCGACGCCTGGCAGAAAGCGAAAGTCCCCGCTAAGAGCAAAGAGATCTGGCCGGAATTCGTCGAACTGATGACCTCACTCGGCGGGGACGGAGACGGCGACCTCCGCCGCCAGATTCGCCGGGCGATCGACTTCTATCAGCCGATCCTCGAGGAGAATTTCGAGAACGCGCCCCAGCGCCTTGCCGACCTGGAGCAGCTCGAACAGATCGCTTCCCGGTTCCCCGACCGCGCTTCCATGCTGGCCGACCTGGCCATCGACCCGCCGACCAGCACGGCCGACTTGCCGCAGGATCGGCGGCGGCGCGACCCTCTGGTACTCAGCACGATGCACTCCGCCAAGGGCCTCGAGTGGCGCGTCGTCTACGTGCTGCATGCCGCGGAAGGCAAGATCCCGTGGCAGCAAAGCGAGTGGGATCCCGACAAGCTCGAAGAAGAACGCCGCCTCTTCTACGTCGCCCTCACCCGCGCCGCCGATTGGCTCTACGTCTGCCATCCCCAGCACGCCGCAAGCGCCTACCGAGGCTGGGGCGGCGACATCTACGAGCGTGCCGAGCTTACTCGCTTTGTCAGCAAGACTGTCAAAAAGTCGTTCCAGTGCCAGCGGGCGCAGAGCTTCGAGACTCCTCAAGAACACGCGGCAGCACCCGCGAAGAAGAAAGCGGCCAGGAAAAAGAAGGTCTCCGGGCTCAAAAGGTCGTCCTGAGAGCCTGTCTCAAAACCGTCGGGGACTGGCTCATTTTGCGGAGTCTTCGGAGCAGAATGTGCCTGTCCCCTTCTCCTCGCGCTGAGAGGTCTTCTATTCCCTTTTCGCAGAGGCTTTTCCGGCGGCTGCCGCGGTCAGCGTCACCACATCATCATAGGTGCGGCGCTCCCAGCCGCTGAGTTTGCCGTCCGGGTCGAGCAGCGGAAACACACACACCGGTGTGATCTCCGCCTGCCATTGTCCATCGGTTCCGGGCGCGACGTTCACTTCCAGGTGGCCGTAGTGCTTTCCGCCGGAGACGAGTTGACGCCCCTTCCAGACTTCCGGCGCGTCCTGGTGCGCAAGGAACTCTCTGTACGGGTTCTCGAAGCCTTCCGAAGGTCCTCGCAGACCGTCGCCGCCCATCCCGACGTCGTAGCAATGGATCTGGTGCGGGCGCTGGGTGCCATCGGGAAGCCTTTCGGCACCCGTCACCATGGACCGCTCCTGCAGTTCATCGTGCCCGGAGAAAACGGCATCGACGCCATAGCGCAGCATCAGCGGCAGGATTACCCGCATGGCAATCCCCGACTGCTGCGAGAAACCGGTCGTGCCGAAAGGAATGCTGTGCGGGCCCGAGCCGTACATCGTATGGTGGAACTGTACGAAGGTAAAACGGCTCGTCTGTTGGGCCTTCGCCAACTCCGCCTCCAGCCAACGGTATTGTTCGGAACCGGGGTTGAAGTCGGGAGCATGGCTCCCCTCGAGCATGTGGTTGGTATCTGATGCCGCCTGGTGCGGCAGTCCGTCGCTGGAATCGAGCGTGATGAGCGTAATGGGCCCGTAAACGACCGCGTAGTAGCGTCCCCGATGCTTGTTGTTGGCGGCGTGATTCGACGGAACATCGAAATACGTCAGGTACTTGCCGGTTGCGAAGTTGGCCCCTTCGGCCGAGTAGCCTCCGCCGGGGCCCGCGTAGTTCTCGTGATTTCCCAAGGCGGGCAAGATCGGCACATTGCTGGCCACTGTGCCGTACTCGCCCGCGTTGTGTCGCCAGAATTCGTCCCAGTCGCGCTGCTCGCCTCCCGTTTCCACAATATCGCCGACGATGGCGAGAAAATCCGGCCGCCGCGAAGCGATGAGTCGGCAGTTCTCACGGTAGCCGGTGGTCTGGTCCACAAGATACCGCGTGAGGCCCTCAGGCCGATTGCTGTTGGGCGCAACAGGCCAATCCACCGGCGGGCTGGTCGTCGATTCGGGCTCGGTCTCGGAGTCGGAGTACACGATGAACCGGATCGCCTGATCGGCGGCCGGGGCGGTCCGGAAAGTCCCTCCGTGCTGCTGTGTCCCCTGCTGCACGCGGTAAGGGTACTCCGTTGCCGGTTTCAGGCCGGTCACGCGCACGCTGTGCAGCCAGGGCAAGCCGGGATGCGGGCCGCCCGGTTCCGGCTTGAAGGGATTGTAGGCTAGGGTTTCCGCTTTCCTCGGCGTCGAGGTGAGCACCAGCGGCCCGTCGGCCGTTTTCAGCGTGAGCACACCCGGTTCTCCCGCGCCGGACAGCCAGCGGACGGTCATCGCGTCAGGGGCCGGATTCTGCACGTAGGGCAGCACACGAAACGAATCGGCGCGAGCGATGTTTGCCAGCAACACGCCGATCAGCAACACGGAAGCACGGCGCAGCAAAGTCATAACATTGCCCCAAGCGTGTCTCTAGTTCGATTCCATCTTGATGTCGAACGTGTTCTTTCCGGGCTTGACGTCGAACTTCAATTCCGACTTCGTGTTATACTTCGCCGGGATCGCCGCGGTGGGCTCCGTCCCGTCGGGCCAAAAAACGGTAACCTCGTTCATGCCCGTCTTGGCCCCGCTAACGCCGTGGACGAAGATCAGGTCGTACTTGCCCTCGTTGTCGATGGTCGAGAGAGCTTGGCGGCCGCCCGATAGCGGATAGAACCCGACGGCCGCCTCGGGAATCGGCTTCCCGTCGAGCGTGACGGTGCCTTGCACGCGTCCCAATTCGGGCAGATCACTCCTGCCACACCCCGCAATCGCCAGCCCCATCGCGCAAGCGACCACAACAAACCCCAACCCGCGTGGATAGATCATGTCGCCCTCACTTTCTGTTGGAAATAAGAAGCGGACCCAAGACGTGTTCGTGGAGAGCCGACGATCCTCGTCGGCTCCCACAATAGACGTGCGTCCCTTGATTCACGGCTGCCCATTCGCCTCAGCAGTAAGCCTCGGCTTCCTTGCCGGAATGAGTGCCTAGAAATCCCCGACCACCTGATTGTCGTTCCTCGACAGCAACCGCTCAAAGGTGCTGTCGCACCCATCGTTCGGGCTGGTCATGCCTCCTATGCTATTCGCGCGAAAGTCAATGGTGTCGCTAATGAAGCGAACCGAGCCGTCGCACAATGCGAATTGAGCCCCGCCGGGGTGCACGCTGCTGAAGCCACGGTTTTGATGCTGCCACTGGGTCACCGTCTGGTTCATTCCCCAATAGGGGATTCCCAGAGCGTTATTAATTGCCCGTGTGCGGCTGCTGTACCCGCTTGCCAAAGGACTACATCCGAAAACCGTCCCCGCGCCCATGAGCAAGTTCCCGAGCTTGTAACACCGCTCTCCGAGCATTGCAGTATTGCTCGTTCCGTCGGTGACATCTCGGAATTGTATTGAGGAGTTCCAGAAGAACACTCCGACCGGCGCGCCGTACGCACCGACGTCGCCGCTGGGTGGTGTCATGCTGTCGCCGATGGAGCACACTCCCACGTAGTTGGACTTCGCGATTGGAATTCGGTCGGTCCCGTTGCTCGTCACGCACTTCTCGTAACTCGTGAACTGAGTTGAAGTGTTGGGGTACACAGTTGTGGCGCCATACTTGACGCCAAAATCGTTCAAAGCAGGACCGACGTCCGACGGGCAAACAAACGTGGCCACCGGCGTCTGCAGCGCGGCCAGGCCCGCGGGGATCGACAGGTTCTGCTGCAAAGTGCGGTTTCCAACCTGCAATATGTCACTCAAGCTGGTCTGCTCGACGTAAGGCAGAACCAGCGCCCCCCACGTCCAGACCGACGGTTCTGCCGCCGAAGCGCTGGTCGGGAGTGCCGGGAGGCTGGAGATGAATCCGGAAGGGAAGCACTTGAATGCGTCGGCGTAGTTGTGAACCGCCAGTGCAACCTGTTTCAGGTTGTTGGTGCACTGCGAGCGCCGGGCGGCCTCCCGTGCCGCCTGCACTGCGGGGAGGAGCAGTGCGATCAAGATGCCGATAATGGCAATCACCACCAGCAATTCCACCAAAGTAAAGCCGACACGACGAGTTGCAGAGCGCATGACAAGGACCTCCGAACAAGAGTAGAGAAGCCGACACAGACAAGCAGCCACATCCCAACACGTTCGTTGGCGATCACTCCCATCAGATGGACGCGGTCGCCTGAGCGACCCCGCGCCGAGCGTAAGCGAGAATTTCAAGAAAGTCAATACCTGCCACCTGAACGAAGGGGCAAGGAAGGAAAAGGGACATTCTGAAAGCGCCGAGGTGTCAAGCGCCTTTTGCAGCCTTTCGTTCGAATCGCTCAGCCAGGAGCGGCCTCGCACTGCGTCCCGAATGGGATTTCTGGCGGCCAGCGGCGTTTGATTTCGGTTTTCAGAACTCGGAAACGCGATTCAAAGGCGCAGTCTTCCGGAAACGTCCAGGGCACGAGATCCGCCTGGCTGATCACCGCCAGTTGGTTCGGTCCGACAATCCGCATCGGATAAGCCACCGTCTTCGGCAGACTGGCCAACGTCCGGCCGTCTTCCACGCCGGCTCCACCGATCCTGAATCGGCCGTCGCCGCACTCGCACCGACGGCCGCTCCCTGCGCAGTCCCCGCCGGCAACTCCACCGGCATAGCCGGTTTGTACTCACCGCATCCCGAGACCCAGGCAACCCCAAACAAAAGAACTGCCGGAGGTATCCAGCGCGGTTTGGTCCACCAGTCGCCCCACAGCCAACTCCGTTCTGACATCACAGTACTGCAGAACTTACCTGCGACCGACTTTTTAGACACCCTACTTTCGGCCGGTGGACACTTACGCGTGTCCCCTTCGGCGTAAATCCGTTCGCCTCATCCACTTCCCGCCAGCAGCCTTGCCCAAGTCAAATCGCACAAATCTCGACCTGGCGAAAAACTCCCCTCCTCACCTCCCCCTGCCGAGCCATTTCTTCCGCTTGACTTAGGAAAGGCATTGACAGAATGCGCCGCATCGGCCACACTGGTACATGGACACACGAACACATATTTATCCGCGCGTGCAGGCTCAGCCGCGTAGACGGCCTCCTGCTTCGCAGGTCTTTACATACATCTGGAAAGCCCGAGCCCCGTGGCGTAGACTGACTGGCGGAGAAGCGAAAGGTCCTTGCGATGTTCCGGGCGGCTGCGGTGGTGTCCCGGCGTCGGCGGTTCGAAATGCTTATGGCAGGGGGTTGACAATGGGGTCAATTCAACCATTTTCGACGAGTGGCGCCTCCGGGAAATCTTCTTGCATGGCCGCTCCGATGACCCGGCGACAGTTGCTCCTTTCTACCGGGACGCTGACGGCGGGCGCGGCGGTGGCCGCGGCGGATCGCCGGGCGGGTCCGGCGGCAAACCGGGGGCGGATCCGCCAGTCCGTGTGCCGGTGGTGCTTCGAGAAGCACTGGGATCTCGACACGACCTGCCGGGTCGCAGCGGAACTCGGCTGCCACAGTGTCGAGTTGGTCGAACCGGAGCATTGGCCGGTGCTCAAGAAGCACGGCTTGATCTGCGCGCTGACTCCGGCGCACATGTTCATCCGCGGTATGAACAACCCCGCGCACTGGGACGAGTGCCTCGGCGCACTGCGGAAGGCGATCGACGCCTCCGCGGCGGCCGGCTTTCCCAACGTGATTACGTTCACCGGCCTGGCCGATACGACTGCGCAGGGCGGATCGAGTGTCGACCCCGAGGAAGGGATTGAGAACTGTGTAGCCGGCTACAAGAAAGTGATCGGGCAGGCGGAGAAAGCCGGGGTGAATCTCTGCCTGGAAATGCTCAACAGCCGGGTCGACACGTTCATGATCGGCGTGCCCGGCTATCAGGGCGATCATACGGAGTATTGCGTCGAGATCATCCGCCGCGTGGGCTCGCCCCGGATGAAGCTCTTGTTCGACGTTTTTCATGTGCAGATCATGGACGGCGACCTCATCCGCCGGATCCACGAGCACAAGGACCTGATCGGCCACGTGCACGTGGCGGGCAACCCGGGTCGCGGCGAGCTCGATGATTCGCAGGAAATCAACTATCCGCCCGTCATGAAGGCCCTGGTCGACGTCGGCTACCAGGGCTATGTCGGCCAGGAATTCATCCCCACCCGCGATCCCGCCGCCAGTCTCCGGCAGGCCGTGGCCGTGTGCGACGTGTAATCTGCCGGGACGGACCGGCGTGGAAACGAGGAGGACGCTGAAACCGTTGCCCGTGTGGCGAGGAACGCACAGCCGGCGGAAGAGAAGCAAGAGTTGAGTATCGGGAAGCTGTGTGTCCATCGTGAGGAGAGAACTGGATCTCTCCGTGTTGGATCTTTCCGAAAAAAACGCGAGCTTGCAGGAGCAAGTCCGCGCTCTGGATGAGAACGAGCGTCTTAAGATCCTCGGCCGACCGCAGATCATGACCCTGGAGAATCAGCCGGCATTCATTCAAGTGGGCAGCCGCGTTCCTCGCATCACCGGTACCACGGTCCAAAGTCGCGGCCAGGCTAACCAAATCCAATTGGAAAACGTCGGCCTGATCCTGGCTGTGACGCCGCGCGTGAGTGCCGAAGACACCGTGGTCATGGAAATCGACCTGGAGATGTCCGACGTGAGGGAGAACGACGACGTGGTGCTCTCTTCGATGAAGGACGGCCCGGAGATTCACGCGTCGGAAATCGTGACCACCACTGCTCAAAGCACGGTGACGGTTGCCAGTGGAAAGACGATTCTGCTGGGCGGCATGACCAAGAAGTCGGAAGGGCATCGCATCGAAATGGTGATGCTCCTCAGCGCGACGATTATGGATTGAGGCCGGAAGAAAAACTTCATGTGTCTGCCGGGGCAGGAGCCCCGACGGCTCAGACCCGCACCCAGCCCAAATATTGCAGGTAGTTCAAGAGCCACGGATGCGTCCACGGGTTCCAGATTGGATAACTGACCGACAGCACGGAGAGGACCAGCAGCAGATAGCCCAGCCCGCGCAGCCAGCGGCGGTCGGCCATGCGGTCCAGCGCCGGCAGCATCGCGACCAGCCATATCGGCGCAAACCAGAACATCCAGCGGAATCCGCTGGTCATCCCGCCGTAGTTTCGATCGTCCTGCGGGCGCGTGAGATAGAAGGCCAGGCAGACCAGCGACAGGATCAGGATGAACGCCCCCAGCCAGCGAAGCCGCGGGTCCTCCGGCCTCGCCAGCCAGATCCCCAGCCCGACCGCCGTCAGCAGCCAGACCGGCGTGAGCGAGAAGATGCCGTGGTGGCCGAACAGAACGTGCAAGGCATATACGGCGGGCGACTCCTCGCCCCGGTCGATCCCGACCCGGTTCCGCCAGTAGCTTTCGATCACCCGGCCGTTGCGCTCGTAGGTGTAGTCGTACCAGTTCTCGCCGCCGTCGCGATGCGCGTAGGCCGGAGCGAGATCCCCGTGGGCGATCCAGTTCGTCACGAAAAACCCCGCCACGACGACCAATGCGGCCGGCACATAAGCCACGAGCGTCTGCCGGGGGGCCTTCCAAACCAGCGCCAAGCTCAACAGCCCGAAAAACGACAAGGCGGGCAGCTCGTTGGCCGCCGCGAAGGCGCCGAACAGCCCGGCAATCGCAAAATACCGGAGTCGCCGTTCGCCGTCGAACCAGATCCGCACCGCTGCGTCCAGAGCAATCACCACGCAGACCGCCGCCGGGAGATGGTTGTTGATCACTACGGCAAAGGTGGTCAAGAAGGTTCCGAACGTCGCCGCGGCCATCACGAAAAGGCGGCTGTAATCGGTCGTGCCGAAACGCTCCACGAGCCGGCCCAGAACCAGGAAGAAGACGACCAGCGGCAGCACGTTGATCGTAACGAGCATGAACCGCCCGATCTCGTAGGGGTGTGTTCCCAGCGTGGCTCCGGTGAGCCGATGGATCAGCCAGTATTCGGCCGCCATGAGCGTGGGAAACAGGGGCGGCTTGCTTGAATACAGATGGCCGTCGTGCTTCACCATGTCGATCGTATCCCAGCCCCGCTCCTGGATGACCTTGTCGATCGCATAGGGGACTCCGGGCACGCGCATCGATTCTTCCACCAACGCCCGCAACGTGCACCATCGGCTGCGGTCGTTCGCGCTGAGGAAGGGCCGCCGCTGCCGGGCTCGCTCGCGAAGGGCCGCTTCGACTCGATCGAGCTTCTTCTCGATCTGTTCGGGCGTGAGCCCCTGTTGGCGAAATTCTTCACGCCGCTGGTCGATCTGTTCGGGGATCTTCTTGAGCAGATACTGCTCGAGCCCCACCTCGCCGACGGAATCGACAGCGAGAATCCGCCCCAACATCGCGCCCGTGCTGAGAGCGATGAGCAACGCGTAGACCGTGCGGCGAAGCGCCACCTGGGAGCCGTGGTTGGTGCCGTTCATGGGTGCGAGGTCGTGCTGGGTTCCCGGGGCTTATCCGGGACGATGCGATCGCCTCCGGCGGTGCGTTCGGCGACCGAGAAATTCCTGGTGTCGTACTGGTGATAGGCGATAATCAGTTCGGCCATGAACCCGATCGACATGAGCTGCCCGCCCAGAAGCAAAAGGCCCACCGAGTAGACCATCAACGGGCGCTGGTGCAACGGGATCAGGTGGAGGTGCGGGGCGGCCTGGGCCACGATCCAGTAGATCGTCAGATAGACGAGGAGCATCGCCCCCAGGAGAAAGGAAGCTAAACCGATCGTGCCGAGCACGTGTTGCGGGCGCTGGCTGAACCCGGTAAGAAACTTCACGGTCAAGAGGTCCAAGAAACCTTTGACAAACCGGGTGACACCGTACTTCGAGTGGCCGTGTTGTCGAGGGCGGTGGTGGATCACCAGTTCACCCACCCGAAAGCCTCGAGCGGCGGCCAGCACGGGCACGAAGCGGTGCAATTCCCCGTAGAGCCGCACCTCGTCGAAAATCTCCCGGCGGTAGCACTTCATCCCGCAGTTGTGATCGTGCAGCACGACCCCCGTTATCCGGCTAACCATCCAGTTGAATACGCGCGAAGGGCCGACCTTGTGCCAGGGATCGTGTCGGATCTTCTTCCATCCGCTCACCACGTCCAGGCCCCGGCCCATCATTTCGAGAAAGCGTGGGATCTCGTGCGGATCGTCCTGGAGGTCGGCGTCGAGCGTCATGATCAGTTCGCCCTGCGCGTCTGCAAAGCCCGCGCTGAGGGCCGAGGCCTTGCCGAAATTGCGGCGGAAGCGGATGCCGCGAACCGAGGGATCCGACTCGCTCAGCCGGCGGATGACGTTCCACGAGCCGTCGGTCGATCCGTCGTCAACAAAGATCACGTCCAGGTCGTACTGCTGCCGGACCGCGACCTCGCGGAGTTCCTCATGAAGGGTTTCGAGGCTCTCCTCCTCATTGAAGACTGGGATGACGACGGAAAGCATGTCGGGGGTTTTATCGGTGGTTCTCGGGCAGGGCGACAGGCGTAGTGGAAGTGTCCGGGCGGCGGCGATCCACGACACCCAGGATATATAGGATACCGGATATGCCCAGTTCCGACAGGAGCCAGACAATCCGCAGCAGCGCGGCACTGGCCCACGCGGCCAGTTCTGCGTGTGGTACCCGTTGTGCGAGATAGGGGATGATCAGCTTGACCAGGGCCGCCTCGCGCACCCCCACTCCTCCGGGGAGGACGAGCAGCAGGAATCCGGCGACCATGGCCAGCGAAACGGCAGCCACGTAGCGGGGGAGTTGGGCCACGGGGTCGAGTCCGGGGATCGCCATTGCACGAAGGACCGCCCAGTAGCTCAGCCCCATAAGACACCACCCGAAGGTCATAGCGGCCCAGCCCAAAACGAGTGTGGCCGGTCCGAGTCGCTCGAGCTTGGCGGCGACGGCCGGATCCTTTCCGACCCCGGCGAGGCGGGCGAGCCGGCGGAAGATGGGCGGAATGGTCGGCAGACCGGAGACCAACATCAGGCCCACGGCGCCGGCGACGATCCAGCCCTCTTCGCGGAACCCCACGGCGAGGATTGCAGCGGCCAGGAAGCTGCCGACCGCCATCATTGTCAGGGTTTCCACAAAAACGCTGGCGGCGGCCACACCCGTGTTCACCCGCTCGCCGCGAATGAGGCCCGCGCGTAGCACGACCACCATCGCCTTGCCCGGCACATATTTGCCGAGATGCCCGATGTAGTACGCCCGGATCGCATCGCGGAGCCGGGCCTGCTGCCCCAGCACTCGCAGCGTCCGATACCAGAACAACGCCGCGGGAAACAGGCCGAGCAGGTAGAGCGCGGCCGAGGCGGCCAACCAGACGGGCTCGACGTGCCAGCGGTGCTGGTCAAGCTGATTCCAGGCATCGATCAGCGTTCGACGCACCGCCCAAACCACCAGCGCCAGGACCAGCAGCTTGACGATTCGAATCAACCACCGTTTGCGGCTGGATGGAGCCGGCTCCATGTCGTGCCTCGAGTTGCAGAATCCATACGTTGCCGCGAACGATCCCACGGCGCTCTCTTATTATTGCCTGAGTGCAATCGCGGCTTCAAGACGAACTGCCGCGACGCCGTGCGAGCTGCTACAATGCCCGCAACTGCCGAGCGAAAACAAAATCTCGCCGGTTCGGATATGACTCACGGTCCCGGAGCCATTGCCATGTCGCGCATGGTATCGTTCATCTTTCTGGTGGTCATCCTGCTTCTTATCGCAGGCTTGTTCTTCTGGGTCATGTCGAATTTCTTCCTGCCGCTTTTCCTGGCCGTGCTCCTGGTGGTGATCTTCCAGCCGCTTCACCGATGGTGTCTGGCCAAGTGCAACGGACATCGCCATCTCTCGGCAGCCATGACCACGGCAGCGATCGTTTTGATCGTTCTGCTGCCGTTTTTGGGCATCCTCACGCAGGCCGTTTCCGAGGGCGTGGCCCTCTACCGAGCAGCGAACACGGCCGACGAGCCTCCCCGTCCCGAGGCCCGCATCGAGTCGGAAAGCCTCGCCGACACCCTGGTCGATCGACGGGCAGTCTCCGAAGCAATCTCACGATTCGCGGGACGGTTCGGCATTGCTCTTTCGCCGGAAGACGTAGAAGCAACGATCCGGGAAAAACTCGAAGCCTGGGTCGGCCCCGTGGCCTTGAGCACCGCGAGGTTCACCGGCAATCTCGCGATCGGGCTGCTGGTCATGCTCGTCGCACTCTATTACTTCTTCCTCGACGGGCCTTGGATGATCCAGAAGCTGATGAGGCTGTCACCGCTGGACGATCGCTACGAAGAGCAGTTGATCCACCAGTTCTCCGACATCACCCGAGCGGTGGTCGTCGCCACGCTCCTCTCGGCCGCTGCGCAGGGGCTGCTCGCCGGGTTCGGCTACTTCCTGGCAGGAATCGACATGGTTTTTCTCCTCACCATGCTCACGATGCTCTTGGCGATGGTGCCCTTCGTCGGGGCCGCAGCGGTCTGGGTTCCGGTGTGCCTATGGCTCTTCTTTCACGACGAGCGCTACGTGGCCGCGATCCTCCTAGGCGTGTACGGAGTAGGCGTGGTATCACTGGCCGACAATGTCATCAAGCCGGTGGTTCTGCACGGACGATCGAACATTCATCCACTGCTGGCGTTGTTGAGCGTGCTTGGCGGCGTTCAGGCCATGGGACCGGTCGGGATCTTCGTCGGCCCGATGGTGGTCGCTTTCTTCCACGCGCTGTTGAACATGCTCCACACGGAGCTTGAGACGATCGGTCCTCCATCGAAATAAGCGGGCATGAGGGCCCTTCATTGGGCAACGCAAGACCGCACGGCGCCGCGCGAGCGTTCTCCGTCCCATAAGCGAGAAGTCAGCAAGGGAGCCGGACGCGGGGCCAGGTTCGTTTGGCAGATCTTCCGACTGCCCGCTTCGGCCCAGGCTTCGGCTTCGAGCGTAAGCCGGTCCAGGAGCCGTTCCATCTCGCCCCGATAGTGCTCAACGCCTGCCCGGTCCAGGTCCGGCGGAATCGGGATTCGCGGGCTGATGACGGCACGTGCGCGCGAAAAGGGGCGGGGAAGCGCGAATCGGTCCCAACTTGGTGCGCGCCAAGGCCGGTCGAAGCCGAAGCCCATGGCGACCAGCGGCATACCGAGTTTCGAAGCCAGGTACACCGCTCCCGGGGCGAGCCGCCGCCGCGGGCCGCGAGGGCCGTCGGGCGTAATCGCCAGATGCATACGCCGGCTGCGGCGGACGAGTTCCCGAAGCGCGGCCACGCCACCCCGCCGCGTCGATCCACGTACGAACTGGTAGCCGAGATAATAGGCCGCATGCGACAGGATCTCGGCGTCGCGGTGCCGGCTGATCAGCATCGCCAGGTTACAATGGCCTCGAAGGAAAAGGGGAAGGAGGATATACTCGTGCCAGAAGATGTAGATATTCTGTTCGAGACCGTCGGGCGACGCCGGATCGAGCGACGGATCGTAGAAACCGGCCTTGCAGTCCAGCGTGCCCATCCACTTCCGGATAGCCGCCGACGCCATCAGACCGCCGAACTGATTGAGCAAAGGGCTCTTGATTGCCACGAGGCCGGCCTCCCTGCCAGTGGTTAAGGCCGCTACGGCTGCAGCCATTCTGCCATGGTTGAAAAACGGCGACAGGCACCTCGCCGCGGGGCGTTTTCTGCTGGGTCAACGATAGTATTGCTCGGAGCCAGTCCCCGTTTTTCAACCATGCGGCCATTCTCCCTGGAACACTTCGACGGCTGGGCCGGTCATGTAGACGCGGTTGTCCGCGTCGGACCACTCGAGTTCCAGATCGCCGCCCGGCAGGTGAGCGAGAACGCGGCGCTCGGTTCGCCCTGTCAGCACGCCGGCGACGCAGACCGCACTGGCCCCGGTGCCACAGGCCAGCGTCTCACCGGACCCGCGTTCCCACACGCGCATCCGCAATTCGGACGGGGAGAGCACCTCGACGAACTCCGCATTCACCCGCCGCGGAAAATGCGGATCGACTTCCATCTTCGGCCCGACTCCGAGCACCCAACCATCGTCCAACCGGTCGACGTATGTGATCGCGTGGGGGTTGCCCATCGAGACGCAGGTCACAGCCAGTTCTCTTCCGGCCACCGCGAGGGGGGCACTGACCACGGGGTCGCCGGGCAGCGTGGTGGGGATCTTCGCGGCCTCGAGGATCGGCTCGCCCATGTCGACGCGAACTCGGCAGACCCGGCCATCGACCACTTCCACCTCGAGCGACAATACGCCGTTGCCCGTTTCGATCCTCAGCGAGTCGGACCGCTTGATTCCGTGGTCGTAGACGTACTTGGCGACGCAACGGACGCCGTTGCCGCACATTTCCGCCTCCGATCCGTCGGCATTGAACATCTGCATCCGCGCATCGGCCACTTCGGAGGGGCGGATCAGGATCAGCCCATCACCGCCAACACCGAAGTGACGGTCGGCGATGCGGCGAGCTAATCCGGCGGGGTCGTCGGGCAGGTTCTCCTCGAAGCAGTTCACGTAGACGTAGTCGTTGCCTGCCCCGTGCATCTTGGTGAAACGCATGGCTGGGTAGAGACTTGCAGAGGGTGAGCGGATTGGAATTCGCGTAGAACGCCCATTATACCCGCCGACGCGATCCGGCACATCCTCAGCCCTGGCGGTTGTGCGGCGAGTTCTTGCAGCGCCGACCGTGCACGAGGTCGGATGTCTCGTCCCGCATTGGCCACATCAGCCCGACAGATCCAGCAGGTTTCCCCATTGTCCGCTGGCATCCTTGCTGTGGCGCTGTTCGGCCGGGTCTTCCTCGCCGGCGGTGCTGTTCTTACCGGTCTTCTCCCAGAGTCGGCGGCCGTCGGCGTCGCGTTCGGATGTCTCATGATCCTCGCCATCGGTCTCGCCGATTCCGGCCGCGCTTTCGGCTTTCTTCTCGTTCTGCACCCGGCGCTGCTGGCTCGAAGTGTCGTGCTGCGCCCGGTCGACTTCGGAACCTTTCGTCTGAGCCAGCGGGGAGCCGGCGGCACTGGCGCCGATCCCTCCCATGGGACCTATGCTCATGACAGATTCTCCTGGCGGGGACGGGGTATGGGACAATAGGGTGGTGGAGTGATGGAGTATTGGAATGAATCTTGGAAGAATCGATCGTCAACGGACGCCGCCACTACTCCATAACTTCACGACTCCTTATTCCTTCTTTCTCGGCCAGAGCCGGCCGAGGTCCGGAACCCAACTCGGACGATTCTGGCCACGTTGGCTGGTCTGAAAATCCTCCTGTAGCTGTTGTAGGGCCTGGTTGACGGCGGGGAACGGTTCGTTGCTGACTTGCGGATCCTGCAACGTACCGGCCACGTGGATCAGCATGATCTGCTCGCTGGCCCCGCCGAGGATGTCTCCAATCAGCGGCAGGCGTTCCTCCGTCCGGCCAAGGATTGCCCGGAACGTCAGCCGGATGGCGGTCTGGAAGTCCATCTCGCCGCTCCCTTCCAGGCTGATCGCGTCGCCACTGAAGGTGATCGGGTCTAAATAAACATGGTTGCCTTCCACGCGGAAGCTGATATTGCTGCTGCTGAACGCGTTGGTATCGGGCGGCTGGATCCGCAGGATCTTCAGCAGCGCAATCATCAGCGGCAATTCGTAGATGTTCGCGTCGCGCAAGGCCATGCGTCCGCGGCCGCCCAGCGTATTGAGGTTTCGTCCGGCCCCGCGGAGATCGGCCGTGGCCGAGATCTTGCCGTGTAAAGTCTGCTGCCCGGGAATCATGTCGCGAGCCGCCTGCGCGAGATCGGCATCAGCGAGTTCGACGTGTGCTTCGTAGCGGGGGACGTCGCCCAAAGCGACCCAAGCATTGAGCACGGTGGTGCCGCCGAACAGTTCGGCTGTTACCGCCCGCGGCGCGGGCTGGGAGCCTGCAAGCGTTTCGGCGGGCGGCGCCGCGGGAGGGCGGTCGACCCAGGTTCCCAGCAGGATGCTTGTATCGTCGATCGAGAAGGGCCCGAGCAACTGTGTGAACTGCATTCCTTGCCAGGTGAGCGAGACATCAAGCAATTCGCCGCGGCTGAATAGTCGCCGCCCGTCGTGCCGGCCTACCAGCCGGATTCCGCCGTGCATGTTTTCGAGCCTGACGCCGAAATCAACGCTCGCCCGGTGGAAATAGAGTTCGAGATCCCATTGGGAGGCCAGCGGCGACTGGGGCTCGCCGGACCGCGAGAAGCCGACGCTTCCCCGAAGATTGACGGGACCGCTGGGCCGGATCGCAAGAAGGCCCTTCTTGAGCCGCTCGGGAAGGGCCTGCACGAGATCACGGTCCATACGGACGCGGTCGGCAGCAATTCTCTCAAGCTGAAGATGCCAGCCGCCGTCGGAGAGAAAGCGGCAATTGCCGTCGCAGGAGAAGTTCGTGTCGCCGTGTCTCGCCCGGATGCGTTCGAGAGTGACGAGCCCATCGCGGTACCAGAGCACTCCGCCGAGTTTCTCCATCTTGTAGGGAAACACAACGGGTTCAACCGACGTTTCTTCCCGGGGCTCGGCACGGAAGCCGACGCTCAGCCGCTGCTCGCCCGACCAATACGTGACCTCTCCGGTCAGATCGATCCTTCCCTGGGGCCTGAGGTTGCTCCAAAGCTGTTGGACGTTGGGCCGCAGCGCATCGCGAAGCTCTTCTTCCAAAGGAACGCCCGTGCCCGTGAATCGAAGGGTGAGCTTCGCACCGTTTGGACCGGGCAACATTTCGCCCTCACAGGTGAAGTAGCCCGTGTCGTTCGTCCCGTCCAGACCGGTGAACGTCCAGCGGTTGTCAATCATTTCGATCTTGCCGCGAACGTTGTTGAGCGGATACGGAAATCGGTCGTAGCGGAGCGAGCAACGATTCAGACCGATCAGCAGGTGTCGGCGAAGGGACTGTCCAGGCTCGTCGCGCCAACAACGGAAATGGAAGTTGACTGTGCCGCGAGGATCGAGGGAGCGAAGCAAATCGCGCTGCTTCGACGGCACGGCGCTGACGAGCCGTTCGTCGAGCTGGATCTCGTCGCCGCGTGCCTCGAACTGCCCGTAGGGGGCCGACAGAGGCCGGCGGACTTCGGCCTTCAGTCGCACCGGCTGGCTGCCGCTGAAAGCGGTGAGGTTGGCCGTGAGGACATCGTCCTTCAAATCGATCGTTCCCGAGGCATGTTCCATGCGGTAGGGAAATTTCTCGTAGGAGAACGAGGTGTTGCGGCAGCGGATCGAGAGCTCCGGAGTCCACGACTTGCCGTCGAACGAGAGCGTCGCATCGGCGTCGATCCGACCAGCCGGGAGATACTGGTGCCACCGGGTGCGAAGCGGCGCCGGCAGCGCGTCCATCAGGCGCCCGTCGAGTTCCAACTCCCGGATCTCCGCAGTCAGCCACAGCGGACTGGTTTCCTCGTACCCGTTTCGTCGGCAGGACAGGCGCAACGTGGCTTCGCTGCTGCGGGCCATGAGATCCTCGACGACGAGCCCCGCGTTGTCCAGGCGGAAGCGGCCTCGAACGTCGGTAAGGGGATGCGGCAGGCGACGGTCGTCGAGCCGTCCGCGGAGCATTTGTCCGGAGATGTCGAATTGAAACAGTTCCGGTTGGGCGGGATTGTATCCCAGGCGAAACGAAAGGTTGGCTTGTCCGCGGAACGTGCCCAAGGGACCGAGCCTGGCCGCCAGGGTGGACGGCAGGGCGTCGCGGAACTCCGGCGTAATATCGAGGCTGCTGATCGTACCGGTCAGGTCGCATTGGGGCCGGTCCGGGTCGAGCGATCCCTCGATGCGGATCTGGCGGAGGTAATCGCCGCCGAGGGTCGCCTGCAATTGGCGGAGTGAGCGGTCGCCGCCCGGAGCGTCTTGTGCCGGGGGCGAAAGGGTCAGGTTGATATCGCGAAGGGTCAGGGTGCTCGACGGGACTTTCAGCGGGTCGAAGATCTCGACCGCGCCGTTCTCCACGGCGATTTCCGGCGGCCGATCGCCGAAGCGAGGCGGCGGAAGGAGTTTTGCCGGGCTGAAGGTCCCGTCGCGGCGGCGGGTCGCCCGGAGAATCGGCCGGCGGAAGACGACCCGGCAGATTTGCGGGTCGTGTGCGACCAGTTCCTTGAGATCGGTCGGGCAGGAAAGAAAGATCTCTTCCACGTAGAGCAGCTCGGCGCGCGGACCTTCAGCGCCGGGTTCTACGATCGACAATCCGCGGACCTCGATCCCCTCGCCGTCGACCAGTTCGGCGGCTCGGACGCTAACCTTCAGCCCGGCGTAATGGTCGGCGAACTTTGCTTCGACCCGGCGACGGATCTGTTCGTCGACGTGCCGGTCGAGGTACACCACGGCAAGGGCTGCCGTTACCGTGCCGATCAGCAGTCCCCATTTTGCGACCGACCAACAGGAGTTGATCAGACCACTGAGAATGAGCCACACCCTCCATGGCAAAAGCCAGTCGTCGCCGGGACACTCCGTGGCCCGGCCATGTTGCGTTTACCGCCTAACTCGTCCGTTCTTGTTTCTTGTCCGGCCCCGGGATAGTCTGACTTTCGCCCCGACTCCCGAATACCTCCCAGAGCACTCCCGCAGCCAGCACCATCAGCCCGAGCATGGCCGGTTGGCGATACCGTATCGAGCTGACGAAGATCATGTGCAACAGCGTCAAATAGACTGCCGGAAGCCAGCAGAGGAGGTAAGGCAGCCCGCGGCGAATCGTCGAAATCGCTCCGGCCATCGCCAATAGCAGCACGGGCAGGTAGCTCCCCAAAATCACAACGCGCGCAGGCCAACTCGAAAGCGATGGCTCGTTCGGCCACACGTTCCACATCCGCAGGAACTTGACCAGGGCCAATTCTGCCACCCGACCAGGATGATTTCGCGCCCAATGCACCGCTGCGCCAAGCATTCGCCGGTCCAAGCGGTACTCGAACGAAGCCGGACGATCCCCCGGCAGTTCGCCCGTCGCCCGCTCCTCCTCCTGGACGAATTGCTCGACGAACTCCATGTCGCTCGCCCCGGTGGCGCGCGGGCTGAGGCCATCGTAGAGGCTTGCCCCCACCTGCAGAGTGGTTGCGATAAAATGTCCGGTGAGCCGTGCGCTGCGGAGCCACCATGGCAGCATCGCCAAAACAAGGCCCAGAAGCATGACCGCGCCGATCGCAAGGTTTCGCCGCTTTTGGCCGGCAACGATCAGCGCGATCATCATGGCAAAGGGAGTGAACAGCAACCAACTCGGCCGAACGAGCGTTGCGAAACCAGCGGCCAATCCTCCTAGAAAAGCAAGCGTCCCGCTCCGGCCGGGCGTGGTGGATTGCCATGCCGCGATCCAGAGGGCAAGATGGGCCAGCATCAGAGGACCGAAAGGCGCTTCGCTGAGGACCAGCACACTGGTAATGATCGCGCCCGGATACACCGCGGCAATGCTCGCGGCCGCCAGCCCGGCCCAGGGGCTGAAGAGCCGCCGCGCGAGCCACCAGACTCCGACAACCGCTGCCGTGCCAAGAACCACGCCAAGGAGGCGTCCCCACATCGGTGAGGCATCTGGCCCGCCAAACCAGAAAAGCGGCGCCAGCAAGATCGGGTAGCCCGGTGTGCGGAAGATCCAGCCGCTTTCCCCGTATTGATAGGGCGAACCTTCGGCCAAATTGCGGGCCAAAAGCCAGTAGCTGGAGCTATCGCCAAAGCGAAAGTCGCCCTCCAACCGCGCCTGCCAGGCGTAGGCCGCCGCCAACCGCAACGCCGCGGCCGCCAGCAGCACGAGCGTCAGGTATTTCGCGGTCGACGGTTTCATAGGCGCGGAGTCCGTGAAGTCGCTACGAGGGGCGAGGTATGCTAGTTCATTTCCGTCCTCGCGGTCAAGCGAAAATGGGAGGTCTGGCGAGGGCTGCGATGTTTGCGGAGCCAGTCCCCTTTTTCATCAACGACCCGCCAAGATTTCAAAAAGCAGAGCAGCCCGGCTGCTGGCCATCCGATTCCCGTGACGTCTGGCCGTTGCCCGATGGTAGCAGCCGGGCTGCTCGATGTTCTGGCGGGTGGTTGTTTTCATCACCCCAGCAGAAGAGGCGGCGATGAACCAGGCACCCCTACTCGATCACGGAGGTGCATAGTGGTCGTGGGAAGGAACAGACTCCATGATCATCGAGACAAGACGGCTGCTCGTGAGGTTTTGGGACTCGGCCGCAAAGTTGCCGAAGACGCGGTGCCGCAGGACAGGCAACGCCATTGCCTCCACGTCGGTCATGGCGACCTCGCCACGACCCTCGAGTGCCGCGCGAGCCTTGGCACAGTCTACCAGGGCGATCAGACCTCGGGGACCCGACCCGCGGGCAACCAGGCGGTCGACGAAATCGGGAGCTTCGGGGCCGGTGGGACGAGTGGCGCGTACGAGTGCCCACGCGTATCCCAGAACTGGGTCACTGATTGCTACCCGAGCCGCCGCCAGACGCAACCGCAGCAGATCCTCCTGCTGGATGACAGACCGAATCGGTTCGCCCTGGCCTGAGGTCATGTGCCTCGCCATCGACCACTCGTCCGCACCGCTGAGGTGATCGAGAGTAACCGAGAGGAGGAAGCGGTCGAATTGCGCCTGAGAAAGGGGAGTGCCCTTCTCGGGTTCCGTCGAGCTTTGCGAGACCAGGACGAAGAATGGAACCGGGAGCGGGTGTGTTTCGCCGCCGACCACAACATGGCGATTCTCCATTGCGTCAAACAGCGCGGTCTGGACCTTCGGCGATGCCTGATCGACGTCGGCGGCGACAACCAGGTTCGCGAAGAGAGGGCCGGGTTGAAACAGATACTCGCGGCGGCCGGTATCGGGATTCTCGCGGAGCGACTGCTCACCGGTGATCTCTCCGGGTAGCAAGTCGCTCGTGAAGTGAATGCGGCGAAACCGCAACTCGAAAGCCTCGGCAAGGCAGCGCAGCAGCCGACTCTTGCCAATGCCCGGACTCCGTTGCACGACCACGTGTCCGCCGACAACCAGCGCAATGACCACCTGCTCGACCGCCGCGTGTTGCCCGGCGATTGCCTTGCCGAGCTCGTCGCGGATCTGTCGATAGAACCGACCGCACTGTTCGATCGCAGCAGGGAGATTTGGCGATGTGAGTTCGTCAGCCATGATGCGCCGAAGGAGAGTCTGCCAAGGAGGGCCGCACGGCCAGCGGCCCGGCCGCATGCATCGTGCCGCGCGCGGACTGCTGAAAAGGGGGACAGGCACCGCAGGATTCTGTACCAATCGTCAATTCAATCCACCAACGTTTGCAGAGCCAGTCTCTTTTTCAGCAGTCTCGCGGCGGCACGGCGCGGTGCAAAGCAGCCGGTCTGCTACTGCCACATACAACCGTTATCGTACCTGTCGCACGACACCGACGAGAACCCCGAGCACTTTTGCGTTCTTGACGTAAATGGGCTTCATGGACGAGTTGGAAGGTTCGAGGCGAATGCGGCGTTTCTCGGGATACCATCGCTTGAGCGTCGCTTCGGCGTCGTCGGTCATCGCCACGACGATATCGCCTTTGCTGGCGACATCCTGCTTGCGGATTACGACATAGTCCCCATCGGCGATCTGGTCATCGATCATCGAGTCGCCTTGCACTTCAAGCACATAGAGATCCTTGGTGGAGTTGTCGAATATCTCCTGGAAATCGACTTTCTCTCGCTGCTCAACCGCCTCGTGAAGCACACCGGCGGCGACCCGGCCGGCGAGCGGAAGCCCGCGGTTGCTGATCGGCTCGCTCGCCAGTTGGATGGCTCGCGACATATTCGGCTCGCGGGTGATCAGACCCTTTTTCTCCAGAGCCTTGAGGTGACACATAACCCCATTCGGGGACCTGATGCCGAAGTGTTCGCCGATCTCCCTGACGGTGGGGCCGTATCCGCGGTTTCTGATCTTGTCGCGGATGAAACGATAGACGAGGGTCTGTTTCCTCGTGAGCGGTTCGGTGGCGGCCATTGGATGTTTCCCCCTTTGGTACTGGTGTTAGATTGGCCGAAACGATTCCGGCATGGTTCAGAGACTGGGACAGACAGCGCGCCAACACGCGTTTTCAAGCGGCCATCCCGGAGATTTGACTCGGAGCCAGTCCCCGTTTCTGAACCATGCCACTCTTCCTGGACAATCGTACAATATACGACTGTACACAGTCAAGAGCGCGGGCGAAAAAGATTTGCTGCCGGGGGGGAGAACGGTGGTCCTCGTCGGTAATTTCGGGAGAATCGCGCCAGCGGTGGGCGGGTGCGACCCCACCCATGGCCATACCACAGCCCGCTGGTCAAACGGCGTCGGAAAAGCCGAGGACACGCCGGACTTCCGCGGAGCTTGTTTCGCCCGCCTGGACGGAACGAACTGCCCTGTTCCATCGGGTTGTCATTCCAGTCTGGATGGCAAGGTTCTCAAGGTTTGCGGTGTCGGATCGCGACAGGATAGCGCGGCCCAACTCGGTTCGTCCGGGGATCAGCATCTCCACGAGCAGAGCGCGTCCTCGATAGCCCGTGCCGCCACACACTTCACAGCCTACCGGAAGCCGTACGTGCTCGACGGGGAGCCCGAGGCGATCGGCGGGGTCGTCGCTCGCGCGACTGCATTTGCAGAGCCGTCGAACCAGCCGCTGGTTGAGGATTGCCAGAACCCCACTGCGGAGCAGGTAAGGTTCGATTCCCATATCCGACAAACGGCCGATCGCCTCGGCTGCGCTTCCGGCGTGGAAGGTGCTCAGCAGCAGGTGACCGGTAAGTGCTCCCTGGAAAGTTGCCTCGGCAGTATCACGGTCGCGGACCTCGCCAACCATAATGACCTCGGGATCCTGCCGCATGAGGAAGCGGAGGCCGGTGGCCAGATCGAATCCGACGTTTGCGTTGACCTGAGCTTGGGCGACTCCAGGCACAGGCATTTCAATCGGGTCTTCGAGGGAGACGAGGCTGCGTCCGAGCCCCTGCGTGGTCAGTTCGCGAAGGCAGGCGTAGATCGTGGTGGTCTTGCCACTTCCTGCCGGCCCCGTCGCGAAGAGGACGCCCGAAGTTTCTGCGAGGAGTTGGCGAAGGCCAGCCAGGACGTCATTGGGCAGTCCCAGGTCGTCGAGTCGCCGAAATTGGCCGGATCCGGCGAAGAACCGGACGACGGCCTTCTCGCCGAAGAGGGTGGGAAACGTGCTCACCCTCATTTCGACGTCGCCGGCGGGGGCGCGGATGCGGCCTTCCTGGGGCATGTCGGTCCGGTAGGTGAGCAGGTCGGCCTGGACCTTGAGTCTGGCCACGATGTTCGGGGCGACCGCGGTGGGGAACAGACCAGCCGGCTGCAACACGCCGTCAATCCGGTAACGGAGCTCCAGACCTTCGGCGGCAGGCTGGAGGTGGACATCGCTTGCCCCCAACTCCCGACCCGCCGCAAGTACCCGATCCACCACCTGAACTGCGTACTGCGAGTTGCCCGGATCGAGCCCGGCAAGACGTTCGCCCATCAGGTCTCGCACCGATATCGACACGGCCGGATTCAGATTACTGCGTCGAGGTTCTCTCCCAGGCAGACCTGCTCGTCTGCCGCTCCGTCGATCTCCAGAAACACTTCGTCGTCGCCGATTTCCGCGATTTGAACGATGATTTCCTGGTCAATAACGATCGCTTCGCCCTCTTTGCATGTGAATAGCTTCATTCCCCTTGGCTCCCTGTTTAGCTGCGACCGGTACCAGCGAATGATCAGTGCGGGAAATCCGCTCGGAGATGGGTGGAAGTCGGGAAGGCATGGCAAAACGGCAGGTGTCGGGGCGCCGGTTCCGGTCTGAAAAGATAACAGACCCGTGAAGGCCGTGATCTTAATGCATGAGTCAGTCGAAGAAAAGCCCCGCCACGGCAGCAGGAAAGAATGACCAGCATGGGGCAGGGACGTGGGCAGAACGGGATCCCACCAGCAGCATCGGGGAAGGACGATGCGCGGATCGTCTCCGGCGGTGATCAGCGAATCGCGTTACGATCTGGGCTCTTTTTCATCGACGTGGCCCTGCGATCGCTTGATAGCGTCGTAGACCTCCTGGCGGTGTACGGTCACTTCCCGGGGAGCGTCAATCCCCAGCCGGACCTTGTCGCCGCGAATGTCGACGATAGTCACGACGATGTTGTCGCCGACGACGATGCTTTCGTTGAGCTTCCTGGCGAGAACGAGCATTTTTCTGACCTCCATGCCCGTTTTAGGCGTGGTTGAGCGGGCGGGCGCGCTTGGGGGCGGGAAATTGGTTGTTTGCCCTGCCGGAAGGCCGGGCTTCCAAGGCAAGTCTAACCGCAGATATTGGCGATGCGCTGCCATTTTCGTCGAGATTCGTCGCCAACGTCTCTTCGTGTGGTGAGCGGTAGCGGTTATATCGACATTGCGGAGGGCGGAGCCATGTTTTCGGCAGGCGTCGCAGGTGCAGCTCAGGATTGGAAACGCCAAGGCTTGGCTGGCCTAATGGAAAAAAGGGGCGGACAATGCAAGTAATAGCGGGTCGCCGGGAGCGAAGAAGTCTTGCGGAGCCGGCCCTTTTTTACAGCGACCTGCCAAGAATTCAAGTAGCAAAGCAGCCCGGCTGCTGGCCATCCCATTCTCGTGCCATCTGGCCGGTACCCGATGGTAGCAGCCGGGCTGCTTGATGTTCTGGCGGGTGGTTGTTTTTTATCACCCAAGGGCTTGGCAGCCGATCAACAAGTGTATACGCTTAGAGCCTGTTCCAAAATCGCGTCAGAAGACTGGGACAGGCACATGATGGTCCGGAGACTCCAAAACGAGCCAGTCCCGAAACGGTTTTGGAGAGGCTCTTAGACTTAGTTCTTGAACTCCCTACGCCTGTCCGGCGTGTTACAATCTGATACCTCATGAGGTGGGCGGCCGCGCATCGGGTTGAATTCTGCACGCAGGTTCAGGAAACCGTTGTCATCGCCCGCTACTCGCGACTCACCGGCAGCACCGGCTCGTCCGAAGCGAGCTTCTGCACGGCTGCTGCAGAATTCCTCGGCCCGTTCCAGGCTTCGGTCCTCCTTCCCGACGGTCGATGGAATTCAATGGAAATGCAGGCCGACTTATGTGGCTGACCACGGTTCTTCTGTTGACGATCTCGAACATTTTCATGACCTTTGCCTGGTACGGCCACCTGAAGTACAAGACAACGGCACTCTGGGCCGCCATCATGATCAGTTGGCTTATCGCCTTTGTCGAGTACTGTTTCCAGGTGCCGGCGAACCGCCTCGGGCACACCTATGGTATTTCAGCCGCCCAGTTGAAGACGATCCAAGAGGTGATTACATTCACCGTCTTCTGCCTGTTCTCGATGTGGTATCTCAAAGAGCCGCTGAAGTGGAATTACCTCGTCGGTTTTGCCCTAATATCGTTCGGGGCGATCTTCGTTTTCGCACCGTGGGAGCGAGCCACGCCGTAGGGCGGCGCGCGGGGCGACCTCGTCATGCGTACTCCGAGAACGCTTTCGTTCTGCTAGAGGCCCTGAGGGCGGCTCGTGACCGAAGCGGGCGCGGCGGCAGTACGATCGCGTGGAGCCGGAGAATCGTTTCATGGCGGGGGAGCTGGAGTAACCTAGCTACCTGCCCAGTTGTGAGGGACTTTCAAGGAGAACACTGATGTCGCATCCATCATGTAGCCGTCGCCGGTTTCTCGCCATCTTCGGTGTAGGCACGGCAGCGCCGCTCGTCATTCCGCGGGCTGTGCTCGGGGCGTCGGGAAAGCTCGGGGCAAACGATCGGCTCCGCGTCGGATTGATTGGTCCCGGGCACCGTGCTCGCGATCTCATCAAGGAAAGCCCCCGGTCCATTGACTACGTGGCGCTGGCCGACTGCGATTTGCGTCAGGTTGCAGCTTTCAAAAAGTGGACCGACGGAACGCTGCCCGGGAGATTGGCCGACAACTGCCAGGCGTACCAAGACTACCGCCGAATGCTGGACCGTGAGAAACTCGACGCCGTCGTTGTGGCCACCACCACGCACAGCCGCGTGCTCATCTGTCTGCACGCCATGCAGGCCGGACTGGACGTCTACGCCGAGAAACCGCTCACTCTGACCATCGAGGAGGGACAGTACCTCATCCGTGCGGAAAAGAAATACGGGCGAGTCTTCCAAACGGGGACGCAGCAAAGGTCTATTCCGATCAATAATTTCGGCAGCGATCTGGTAAAAGGCGGCGCCATCGGGCGCGTCCACACCGTCCTTTGCCCGAATTTCATCGGGCCCGAACTGCGGCCCTCGACGCTGCCCGTGGAGCCGACGCCGCCCGAAATGGACTGGGACCAGTGGTGCCATCAGACGGAGCTGATTCCGTACTCGCCGAGTCTGCACCCGGGCCTGGGCCGATGGGGCCGCTGGCGCGATTACGATGGCGGGGGGCTTGGCTGGGGAGTAACGGGCTGGGGCGCTCACGCCTTCGACCAGGTGCAGCGTGCGCTGGGTACCGACGACACCGACCCCGTCGAGGTCTGGCCGGAAGGCCGGAGCGCGGATTGCCCCGTCACGCTCCGGTATCCCAGCGGCACGCTCCTGAAGCTCGCGATCCCCAAGGGCAAGGGGCCGGGGCTGGGCGCGATTTTCGTGGGCGACAAAGGGAAGATCGAAATCAATCGCAATCGCCTGGCCAGCAATCCCCCGGAGTTGGTGCAGGATGCGCCGGAACCGGACGACCGTTCCGAGGTGGCCAGCGTCGCTCAACGCCATATTCAGAACTGGGTCGATTGCATGCGGAGCCGCCAGAAGCCCGCGGCGCACGCGGAGATCGGCCACCGGACTCAGGTGATCTGCATCCTCGTCAACCTCTGCCGGGAATTGGGCCGACGGCTGCAATGGGATCCTGTCAAGGAGGAGTTCCCTGGTGACGACGAGGCCAACGCGCTCCGCGCGCGGCCGCGCCGCAAGGGATACGAACTGCCCGCGCCGAGTTGACGAACTGCATTCCAATCCCTAGACTGAGTGGTTCATCGGGCTCGGCGTTCTCCTCCCGGACGAGGAACGCGGCGGTCATTCTTGCAAGGAATTCAGAGGCATGCCTGGATCGACAACCGATATCGAACGACTGGCAATCGACACGATCCGTACCCTGTCGATGGACGCGGTTGAGGCGGCAAAGAGTGGACACCCGGGCACCCCCATGGCCCTGGCTCCGGTCGCGTACGTCCTGTTCAATGAAGTGCTGCGCTACGATCCGGAGTCGCCGGCCTGGCCCGACCGCGACCGTTTCGTGCTCTCTTGCGGCCACGCCTCAATGCTCCTCTATTCAGTGCTCCACCTCAGCGGTGTGAGGCAACTTGACGAGGAAGACCGCCCGACTGGGGAGCTGGCTGTCCGCATGGAGGACCTCCGGAAGTTCCGCCAGCTCCACAGCCGCTGCCCCGGCCACCCCGAGTACAGCTACACGACGGGGGTGGAAACGACCACGGGGCCGCTTGGGCAAGGGATCAGCAATAGCGTGGGCATGGCGATCGCCGCGCGGTGGCTGGCGAGCCACTACAACCGTCCCGGTTTCGATCTGTTCGGCTTCGATGTCTTCGCCGTGTGCAGCGATGGCGACCTGATGGAGGGCGTCGGCGGCGAGGCTGCTTCGTTGGCCGGCCACTTGAAGCTCTCGAATCTCTGCTGGATTTACGACGACAACAAGATCACGATCGAAGGGTCGACCGATCTGGCGTTTAGCGAAGACGTGCGGCTGCGCTTCGCCGGCTACGGCTGGAATGTCCTGGAGGTCGACGACGTCAACGATCTGGGCTCGCTGCGTGCAGCCATCGAGAAGTTCAAACGGAGCGACGATCGGCCGACGCTGATCGTCGTCCACAGCATCATCGGCTGGGGCGCTCCCACCAAGCAGAATTCGCACAGCGCGCACGGCGCGCCTCTCGGGGAGGATGAGGTTCGCGCCACGAAAAAGTCGTACGGCTGGCCCGAGAACGAACATTTTCGGGTTCCCGAGGAAGTGCTCGCACACTTTCGCAAGGGGATTGGCGAGCGCGGGCGCCAACTCCGCGAGGCGTGGCAGAGGAAGTACGACGAGTACAGGAAGGAGTATCCGAAACTGGCGCACCAACTCGACCTCATGCGCCGCAGAGAACTGCCCGAAGGCTGGGACCGGGATATCTCGACCTTTGAGACCGACGCCAAAGGCACAGCGACTCGGGCATCGTCGGGCAAGGTGCTCAACCAGGTGGCGAAGAATCTGCCCTGGCTCCTGGGCGGCTCGGCGGATTTGGCGCCGTCGACCAACACGCTTCTGAAGTTCGAGGAAGCCGCGGGTGATTTCAGCGCGGAGAACCCCGCCGGCCGAAATTTCCGTTTTGGCGTCCGCGAGCATGCCATGGCGGCCGTGTTGAACGGCATGGCGCTGTGCGGCCTGCGGCCGTACGGGGCAACCTTCTTCGTCTTTAGCGACTACTTGCGGCCTTCGGTGCGTCTTAGCGCGATCATGGAACTGCCGGTGGTTTATGTCTTCACGCACGACTCGATCGGCGTTGGCGAAGACGGCCCCACCCATCAGCCGGTCGAACAACTCGCCGCGCTTCGTGCGATTCCCGGATTGATCGCCATCCGGCCCGCCGACGCCAACGAGGTGGCCGAGGCCTACCGGACGATCATGCCGCTGAAGCGGAACCCCGCCGCGCTGGTTCTGACGCGGCAGAACCTGCCGACGCTCGACCGCTCGAAGTACGCTCCGGCCGCCGGGGTACGGAAGGGTGCGTACGTGCTCGCCGACGCGGAAGGCGGCAAGCCGGAGGTCATCCTCATTGGCACCGGCAGCGAGGTATCAATTTGCGTAGAGGCGTACGAGAAGCTTAAAGTGGAAGGGATCAAGGCCCGCGTGGTCAGCATGCCGAGTTGGGAACTGTTCGACGCCCAGCCGGCGGAATACCGCGACAGTGTTCTGCTTCCGTCGGTTACCGCTCGCGTGGCGGTCGAAGCTGGGGTCGAGATGGGCTGGGGCAAGTACCTCGGCTTCCACGGCCGCTTCGTCGGCATGAGCGGCTTCGGCACGTCAAGCCCCGTGAAGGTTGTTCTCGAACACTTCGGCTTCACTTCGGCCAACATCGTGGCGGAAGCCAAGGCAGCGATCAGCGGTGCGCGCGGCAAGTGAACCCAGACGCGCAGCAGCAATCGGCCCAAGGCGCGAGTCGCAAAGACTATGGCACGACCCTTCCTGCTGGCAATTCTCACCTCAATCCCGCTAACCTGTCTCGTCCGCGGCGATCCGCCGGAGCGGTTGCGCGGCGATCCGCCGGAAATTACGTCGTCGTGGGACGATCTTGTCGAGGGGATCGGATCGAGGGAAGCCTGGCGCGAGCGGCGCGAGGTGCTGAAGAAACGTTACCTGGAGCTGATTCGTGACGATCGAAAGCCGAACAGGCCGCCTTTGCAGCTTGAGCGGCACGAAGCGGTCGTTGTGGACAACGTCTACGTTCGGCGTCTGATCAGCTACCAGGTGGAACCCGACGAGCGGGCACATGCCTACCTCGGCATTCCGCTGAATATCAAAGGCAAAGCGCCCGCCGTGGTAGCCTTGCACGGGACGTTCCCTCAAGGAAAAGAGAGGGCCGCGGGGCTTGTCGACAACCCGGATAAGGCGTACCTCGACCATCTTTGCCGTCGCGGGTACGTGGTCATTGCGCCCGATCACTTCGTCGCTGGCCACCGTGTTCCGAAGGAAGGGCCGTACGACACTTCGCGATTCTACGAAAAGCATCCCGAGTGGACGGCAGTCGGCAAGTTCACCTACGAGCACTCCATCGCGATCGACGTGATCGAGTCGGTGCCGGAGGTCGATCCCGACCGGATTGGAGCCCTGGGGCATTCGCTGGGCGGGCACGGCACGATTTTCCTGGCCGCCTACGACGATCGCATAAAGGCTGCCGTATGCAATTGCGGCGGATCCTTTTTCCGCCACAATCCCAATGTCGAAGCATGGGCCCGCGATCAATGGTACGTCTACTTCAAGCCCATCCGACCGGGACTGCTCGTGGGCAAGCTGCCGGCGATCGATTTCCACGAGATCATCGCACTGATCGCGCCACGCGCCTTTCTGGACCTCTCGGGGTTGAACGATGGCGTGCCGCTCACGCAGCGTCAGCGGGTGCTGATGCTAATGAAGATCATGGACATCTATGAACTGGAGAAGGTCCCGCAGAACCTCGCGTTTTACGTGCACGGACGGGGCCATTCGGTGGCAAACGAATCTCGCGCACTGATGTACGCCTGGCTGGACACCCACCTGAAACCGGCGGAAGCCACGGCAACCCACTTACTGTCACCCGAGCGGCAGAGTAGCGAAAGCACTCGCGCGGACTGAGAGGCTGTGCGGAAACGGGGACTGGCTCTCGGATGTTGTGTGTTCAAAATGGAAAACCATACAAGGTGTAGGGTGCCTGCCCTGTTTCCGGTTAGGCTCCGGAAAAAAGAGGGGGAATGCGTGCGAATCCCGGCCGGGTATCTAACCAGGACAGCTGAGTTCCCGCCAGTGAGCCATCTCCTCCTACGGCCGATACAACCCGTTTGTCCTCCCCCACAACGCCCAATTCCCGGGCACCCGATCCGTTTGGGGGCTTGCAGCGGATGGAGTCCTTATCTAGACTGAGAAGGAATAAGGGACAGAGTGGTGCTGAGCTGAGCTTAAGAGCTCGACGCGAGCGGAGCGGAGAGTCAGCACGAGGATTCTTTTCGCGATTACTCTTGTGTCGTTGTTTGCGTTGCCCGGCTGAGCCCCCTCCATATCGAGAAGAGGCATAAGCGACACACGCCGCTGGCAACTCCCAAACACACGCGGGGACCTTTATGCCCGGCGATTTCGACCCGTATTACACTTGGCTTGCAATACCGCCGGAAGAGCAGCCGCCTGATCACTATCGGCTGATGGGCCTTCGGCCGTTCGAAGACAATGTCGAGGTGATCCAGAATGCCGCGGATCGGCAGATGGCTCACGTGCGGAGTTTTCAGACTGGTCCGAATGCAGAGTCCTCGCAACGCTTGCTGAACGAGATGTCGCGAGCTCGGGTATGTCTGCTTAGCGCGCACCGTAAAGCGGCCTACGACCATCATTTGCGCCTCGTGATGCAGGCGCGTCTCGCGGGCGTCGCTCCCCCACCGCCACCTTCGGGGATTTTCCCTTCCGGCACGTACCAATCCGGCGCCTACGGTGCGCCGCCGCTGGGTTCAGGCAGCCATAGTCTTCAAAACGCCCCGCCTCAGGCCCCCGCTCCCTATCGACCCAACTCTTATCCATCCGGAGCGTACGGTTCTGGAGGTTACGGCTCCGGCGGTTACGGATCGGGCCCGCAGCCTCCCGGCCCATTTCCGCCCTCATCGCAGAGTCCCGGTCCCTATAACCCTAACCAGAGTCCGGGCCCCTACGGCCCTGGTCCGCAGAATCCCGGCCCTTACGGGCCCAATCCACAGAGTCCCGGCCCTTACGGGCTCAGTCCTCAGAATCCCGGTCCCTACACCCCTAATCCACAGAATCCGGGCGCCTACGGGCCCAATCCGCACGCTTCCGGGCAGTACGGGTCCGGTCCGTACCCTTCTAATCCTCAGCCACCGGCCCAGTACGGCTCAGGTCCCTATGCGTCTAGCCCTCAGCAATTCCCTGCCTCCGCAGGGGCTGGTCCGGTCTTTCCTTACGGATCACAAGCTCCCCAGGAACCCGGCTCTTTCGGTTCCGGACCACAAGGCTCGGGCTCGTTCGGTTCAGGTCCGCTGGGGATGACGACTCCAAACTCCTCGGCAAGCCCGGGGGGAGGAACGGTGCCAAGCGGCGTCAGCTTTCTATCGCAACCGGCTTACCCGCCCGCGAATACCCAGCTTGGCGAGTACGAATTGATTGAGAAACTCGGCGAAGGGGGTATGGGGGCGGTGTACCGTGCGAAACATCTCCGCCTGGGTCGCGAGGTAGCGCTCAAGGCCCTCTCGCCGGTCCACCTACGGGATCAGAAAGCGATCGCCCGGTTTGACCGTGAGATGCGCGCGGTCGGGGCGGTCGATCACCCGAATGTCGTGCGGGCGATGGATGCCAGGGAGATCGGCGGCACGCGGTTCCTCGTCATGGAGTACGTGGACGGAATGGAACTGAGCGACGTCGTGCGGCATGTCGGTCCACTGGCCGTCGCGGATGCCGCCGAGATCATTCGCCAAGCGGCGGCCGGCCTACAAGCGGCTCACGAGCACGGTCTCGTCCATCGCGACATCAAGCCGTCGAATTTGATGGTCACCCGCCACGGATGTGTCAAGCTCTGCGATCTCGGTCTGGCTCGGTTCGCAATGGATATGGGAGACGAAGAGGTCACGGGTACGGGGCAGGCGATGGGCACGCCCGACTACATGGCTCCGGAGCAGGTTACCGACAGTCGGCGTGTGGACATTCGCGCGGACATCTACAGTCTTGGTTGCACGTTCTACAAGCTGCTCACCGGGTTTGCGCCTTTCACCGGACCGGAGTACCGCACGGCGGTCCAGAAACTTATGGCGCACTCGGATAAGACTCCACGGCCCGTGGGCCTGATCCGCAAGGACGTGCATCCGGAACTTGCGGCGGTGATTGACCGCATGATGGCGAAATCGCCGAAGAAACGATATGCAACTCCGGCAGAAGTGGTCGACGCGCTGTCGCACTTCTCTATGGGCTCGAATCTTTCGGCACTCCATGCCCGAGCGAAGGCGATGGAGCATATGCCGGAAGGGTCGGGAGCCCATCCTAGCTTCGCATCTTCCTATGCGCAGCCATCCTTTCCTTCGCACTCGTCGCCCCACTCGAGTTCAGGATCCCGCTCGCTGAAGAGCTTAATCCATGAGTATCGGATTCCGATCCTCGTCTTCGTCGGAGCGATGCTGGGCGTGGTGATAGCAAACGCGCTCGCGTTGTGGCTGTTCAGCCCGAATGCCGCCGTTCCGCAGGTCGCCCCCGCTCCCACATCGAAGGTAGAGTCGCCGGCATCCGCGCCCACGGAGCCTGCGCCGTCGGCAACACCACCGGGAGACCAACTTCCTCCTGCGACGAGAGTTCCGGCAGACGCAACCTCGACAACTGAGGAATCCGCCCCTCCACGGCCGCCAACGAATCCATAGCAGGTCAGACGACCTCGATTCGATTCGTCAGCCGCCTGCTCCCGGGAAACGCCATCACCGCCTGTTGCGCAATCTGCTTGGCGTAGTAGGTGCTGCAGCGGCCGGTAAGAAAGATCCCTTGCCGGTTCACCTCGACGCGAAGGTCGCGGACTCGCCCACTCGTTTCGCGCCAGACTGCCTGCTCGATCGACGCGGCAAGTTTCTCGGCTTCCTCCAGCGTTTCCGGCAACGGATGCTCACGGTTCGATGCGGAAGGCAACCACTCGGCACCCGGGGTCACATCCATGATGGCACACTCCTGGCCAGTTCCTGGGAAGCATCCCTGCCAAGGCAGCCTGGCAAAAGGGCGAATAGAGGAGCCCTCCCTGGTCTCCTTTCGGATCCCGCTGAAACGCCACGGACCGGATTTCGGCCGCACGTCGGACCTAAAGAACCTGAATGGAATTCACCAATTCGACGTCAAGGTTTTTGCAGATACCGCGGATGATTTCCTGCGCGAGTTGCTTATGATAGAAGCTGGACACGGTCCCGGAGATAGCCAGCACATCACTGTACTGCTCGACGCGCAGATCGTGCAGTTCGTGAATAGGGCTACTCTCAAGAGCCTTTTGTGCCCGAACCTTAAGAGTTCGCGGGCCCCGCGAGGCGATGCTTTCAGACGCAACCTCGATCATGAGTCTGGCAGCCTTTCCTTGGCAGGTTCTCTCAGCCGCAGTCGGACCCTGGCAGCCTGTCCTCAAACAAGCAACTCTTAGGCAAGCCGTATCCGTCAGCGGACAGGCCGTGAAACGCCAGCACTGCAAGCTTCGCCTCACAATAACACGTGCGCCGAGATTCCGTCAACCCCCTTCGTCGGGTGATGCACGGTAATATCCGCGACAAATGGCCTTGATGGCAACCGATCCTGGTTCAGGATTCACCTGTGCCGATCTTCCCGGACGACCGCAGATAGTGGATGACTTCGTCGGCCAACTGCTCCGCAGATTTCGATGCAGCATCAAGGACCAATTCGGGTGACTGTGGCTCTTCGTAGGGGTCATCGACGCCGGTAAAGCCTTTAAGCTCCCCCGCGCGAGCCTTCTTATATAGTCCCTTAGGGTCACGTGCTTCGCACACCTCCAGGGGGGCATGAACGAAGACCTCAACAAAGTCGCCCTTCGCGAGCGATGCACGAACGCGGTTGCGATCTACGCGGTAAGGGCTAATGAAGGCGGTGATGGCCACAATCCCCGCTTCCGCGAAAAGTTTTGCCACTGCTCCGATTCGGCGGATGTTCTCTTCACGGTCCTGAGCGGAAAAACCAAGGCCGAACCGCTTGGCAAACTCTTCGCCATGCAGCTCTCGGAGTATACCAGGGCCGGCATTCAGACCATGGCGGATATTGTCACCATCGAGCACGAAACTGTGGCCCCCCATCGAATGGAGCTTGTGGTCGACCAGATTCGCGACAGTACTCTTGCCGCACGCGCTTAGCCCCGTGAACCAAACCACGCAGCCCCTGTGCCCGTTTAGTTGCTCGCGCTGTTGGCGAACGACGGCGTGTTCGTGCCAATGGACCTGAACGTGGGGATCGTGGGTCATCGGGGGTATTGCTCCTGGATGTACGTAGGGTGCAGTCAAGCAAGCCGGCCTGCGTGCCAATATGCGGTGGCGCTGGCAAATCGGCGTTATTATTACTCTCGGTTGTCAAAAATGTAAGCTATGTATGTTACCTTGGGTCGCGGCTGGTCCACAATGGGGTCGCCGCGATTTCCGGCCCCCGCTATAATGGCCTTCCTTAGATCATTCGTGATGAACTGCAGTTAGGTTCCTACCATGAGTCAAACCGACGCCCCACCCTCCCCCGCCGTTAGCCCCGCCAGCATAATTGGGCTGTCGGCCGAGACCATGTACGACAAATGCACCGCGCTGGCCAGGAATCTCTGGTGGAGCTGGCATCCTGAAGTCATCAATTTGTTCCGCGACCTCGACCCCATTCGCTGGCGGCAGTTGGACCACAACCCGATCGCCCTACTTAAAGAGTTTACACCGGAGCGGCTCGAGATGCGGGCGGCCGAGTTGGTTCTCTATAGTCGGATCAATCATGCGTATCGGCGTCTGAAGGAATACGTGAGCGAGATACCCCTGTGGGGGAAAACCAACGCGGGTGTGCTCGGTTCCAAGCCGGTGGCCTACTTCTCCCTGGAGTTTGGTGTCCACGAGTCGATCCCGGTCTACTCCGGCGGGTTGGGGGTCCTTTCCGGAGACCACATCAAGAGCGCCAGCGGCCTGGGAGTGCCCTTGGTGGCCATCGGTCTGTTCTATGACCAAGGCTATTTCAAGCAGCACCTGGACATGAGCGGCTGGCAGCAGGAAGAGTACCTCGATACGAAGGTCGAGAACCTTCCGATGGAGCCGGCCTGCGGACCGGACGGAGAACCGATCACTGTCGAGATCCAGACCCGTACGGGCCGCTTGTTTGCCAAGGTGTGGCTGATGCGAGTCGGCAGGGTCCGGCTGTATCTTTTGGACTGCGATGTCAACGGCAACAGCCCCGAGGATCGCGAGCTTACGAGCCGCCTGTACGGAGGCGACAATCGCACGCGAATCCGCCAGGAACTGGTTGCCGGCGTCGGGGGCGTCCGGGCGTTGCGTGCCTTGGGAATCTCTCCGGGCGTCCACCACCTCAATGAAGGCCACAGCGCGTTTGCCACCCTCGAGGCGATCCGCGAGCGCATGAAAGAAGACGGCCGCCCCTTCGATGAAGCCCTTCGGGAGGTCGCCCAGTGCACCGTGTTCACGACGCACACCCCGGTCCCGGCCGGACACGACCGGTTCAACAGTGGTTTGATCGAAGAGCACCTCGGCCCGCTTCGTGATGAGTTGGGGATTTCTCAAGAGCAATTGATGAGCCTTGGCCGCGTCGAACCAAAGAACGAGCACGAAACGTTCTGCATGACGGTTCTGGGGCTGAAGCTTTCGCGGCGGGCCAATGCCGTCAGTGCGATCCACGGCCACGTATCACGTCGCATGTGGGCGCATCTTTGGCCGTGGCGGGTGGAGGAGGAGATTCCCATCGGGCATATCACCAACGGCGTGCACATTCCCAGTTGGCTCGCCTGGCAGATGCAGCAGCTTTACGACCGGCAGTTTCCGCCCGACTGGCACAACCGCCTGGGCGAACCCCAGATCTGGCAGGGGATTCACAACGTGGACCCGGGCGAACTGTGGGAAACCCACCACGCTCTAAAAAACCTGCTCTTATCCTTCGTCCGCCGGCGCGTGAGCCGCCAGTGCCGTCGCCGCGGCGAAAGCGACGAGGCGGTGGAAATCGCCCGCAGCATGCTCGATCCCAACGTGCTGACGATCGGCTTCGCCCGGCGGTTCGCCACCTACAAACGTGCCGACCTGGTTCTCGGCGAGCTGGAGCGGTTGGCGGCGCTCGTGAACGACCCCGATCGCCCGATCCAGATCATTTTCGCCGGCAAGGCGCATCCGGCGGACCAGGGCGGCAAGGAACTGATCCAGAAGATCGCGAATCTGCGATTCGACTCTCGATTCGCCAACCGGATTGCCTTCATTGAGGATTACGACATCAACGTTTGTCGGCACCTGGTCCAAGGCGTCGACGTGTGGCTGAACAATCCGCGCCGTCCTCTGGAAGCCTCAGGAACCAGCGGACAAAAGGCGGTGCTCAACGGTGCCTTGAATCTGTCGATCCTCGACGGCTGGTGGGCGGAAGCCTACGACGGCAGCAACGGTTTCGCCATCGGGCGGGGACGGAGCCACGTTCAAGATACGGTAACCGACCAGCGCGACGGCCAATATCTCTACGAGACTCTGGAAAACGAGGTGATCCCGCTCTACTACGACCGGGATATCGACGGTCTGCCGCGACATTGGATCAAGCGAATGATGAACTCGATCAGCTCGCTTGCCTGGCGGTTCAGCTCCCACCGCATGGTTGCCGATTATGTGCTGCATGCGTACCTGCCCGCAGCCGGCGGTCTGAGCGTCGACATGAACATCTACTGATGCCCGCCGTCGTCGGATTTTCGTACACGGTCGCTTGTTAGCTACGCGTCCCGGCAGCCGCAACGGACCCCGAAGGAGGTTGCCACGGCGCCCGAAATCGTTGACGAAGAGATCAAGGAGACCACAACCATGAAAGTGCTCGTCGTCATCGGCCACCAGGCCAAGGGAAGTTTCTGCCATGCCATTGCGGAAACCGCAATCCAAACGCTGAAATCCGCGGGCCACGAGGTCGTGTACCACGATCTCTACGACGAGCAGTTCGACCCGATTCTGCCGCAGCACGAGATTCCGAAGCAGGCGGAATTGCCACCCGCCGTGAAGCAGCACTGCGACGAAGTCCTCTCGGCGGATGGTTACGTGATTGTGCATCCGAACTGGTGGGGCCAATTGCCCGCCGTGCTTAAAGGCTGGATCGACCGCGTCTTCCGGCAGGGCGTGGCCTATGAGTTCGCCGCCGGAGGGGCGATCAATGGCTTTCTTAAGGGGAAAACGGCTCAGGTTTTCACCACTTCGAATACCCCCCGAGACGTGGAACTGCAGTGGTTCGGGGACCCCCTGGAAAACTGGTGGAAGATTTGCGTCTTCGACTTCTGCGGGTTGAGCGATTTCGAGCGGCGGAATTTTGAGTCGATGGTGATGAGCACTCCCGAGCAGCGGCAGACGTGGCTTTCCGAGGTGCAGGAGATTGTTCGCCGTCGTTTCCCGCAATAGACCCGTCCGCGCACGCGATCACAGCCTGCTGAAAATGAGCCCCTGCGCCCACGCTAATTGAACGGATTATCACCCGCCGGGGCCGCGCCGAACGGGTTGTTTTCCGCCGGAGCTGCCGCCCCGAAAGGATTCGCGTCCGGCTGCTGCATGGCGCCGCCGCCGAACGGATTATCCTCATCCTGGTTCTGCGGAGCGCCGAAGGGACTGTCGGCTGCCGGTTGCTCTGCCTGCTTGGCCTCGACCTCTTTCGCACCGGCCTCCTTCTTCTGTTCGGCGACAACCAACTGGCGATGAGGCACGGGCTGGGGCAGTCCGATCTCGTGAAGCGATTGCACCAGCCCGGTAGGACTGGCCACGTACAACCGGTCATTCTGCTGGTTGGTCATTTGGACCGGCAGGCTGCTGAGCTGCAGCGTATCCAAGCGGGTGCCGGCCTTCGCGTTGAGCACAATCACTCGTCCGATTTTGTCGGCAACATAGATGCGATCCTTGCTAGCACAAAGAAACCGGCGGATCCCTGACGCCGACCAGAGTTCCTTTCCCGTCTTGGCATCCAGACAGTACATGGCGCCCGTTTGCGTCGGGACGAACACTTGAAAGCCAATAACCACCGTTTGCTCGATGATCGGCTCGCCCGTCGAAAACCTCCAAAGCAACTGGCCGTCGCTTTCGCGAAGCGCATAGACGAACCCATCTTCGGACGCGCCGTAGATCACGGCGGAATCGCCAGCCACGTTGGCATCGACAGGCAGATAAGCCGGCTGGGAAGTGATAGGACCGTTGGTCGCCAGTCGGTACTGCGGAGCGAACCGTTCCCCCTCGCTATCGAGTTGTCCCACGAACAGATACCCGCGACTAGTGGTCCATGCCACGTTTTCGGTCAGTTCGCCCTCGCTGGTGACCAGAGGCGGAACGAGGACCTGGCCGTAGGATGTACAGACCAGCGGCGGGATTGTCTCCTGCGAGATCCGAACACCGGAGATCCGTTCCACTTCAGCCGATTCCCGCTCTTCCGCAGTGAGTTCCACGTTCTGTTCCTGTCGGAGCTTCGCGACCGGGTCGTCGGCGGGCCGAAGCCGATAGGCAACAACCAGCCCGTTCACCATTGGCACGTAGACGTAGCGATCGCTCAGCGCCGCTCCCGCTCCGGGAACGTGCTCGACCTGCTTCTTCCACAGCAGGTCGCCGTTGAACCGGTTGAGCACATAGAGCGTTGAGCCGTTGATCACGGCCACGTAATCGCCTTTCGCCGCGGCCGGCATGGTGGGATGACTCGCCGAACCGACCCGCTGGACCCAAAGCGTCCGGCCCGTCTCGGCCCCGAGCGCATGGAGCACGGCGTTGTCGGTCTGAACGAAGAGAGTATCGCCCGCAAGGACCATATGGGCGACTCGCCCGCTGCCGCTGTCCATTTCAATCTGGGAGTACCAGGCGCGGGTCAGCCCGTGTGCGGCGGCAACCTGTTGATTGATGATCCCTGGAAAGGCGGCGATCACCTGGTTGCCGAGACCGAATACACTGATCCACGCGAAAAAACCGAGGGTTGATAGCCGCGTCATGGAATGCCCTTGGAATCCAAAGAAGGAGAACGCTGCCGCGGCGGGGCCCCGCGGTATGCTCGAAACAAGGCCGTACCGATTCATGATACTACCGACGAGCCATCATGGCACGAAAAAAAGGCGACATCTGTTCCGACACCGCTCGCCGAGCCCGTGCGAGGAGGCCAAACGCCGGCGGGAAATCGACTTGGCCCCCCCCACAAGATGGGTCTATTCCGTCTTTCGGAGGGGCGCAAGGACCTCGCTGTGCCCGTGCAACGTCTTTTTAGCAGACCGGTTTCCGTTCTCGTGTTTGGTTTGCACGTTCATGGTTCACAGTCCGGCGACTCGCCGACCGGCATTGTCGATCCTTGAATGAACGCACGAACACAAGGTCCGACTCTCGGTGTCGATGTGCCCGAGGAGTGGCGATGTTGTCCGGTCCGGCAGTGCGTCTGTTACACCACAACGGGTACTCGCAAAGCGTCCAGAGCCTATCCCACAACCGTCGAAGGCTGGCGCATTTTGCGGAGTCTTCGCAGCAAAATGTGCCTATCCCCTTCTCCTCGCGAGCTTTTGGGATAGGCTCTCGGAGGATCCGCATCTTGCATTGTCCGCGGGCATCCTGCTACACTACTGCCTGTCGAATTGCGCCAACCTGCCGCCCCGCGGGGGCATCAAAACGGCCGGCAAAGAAGTCCAGCGATCCTGTAGGCGCTGACTCATCTGGTCACGGCCGGCAGCACCTGTTCCGCAGTTCACCTGGTCACATGCCGTGGCCTCTCACGTGAGTCGTCAAGTCGTTCGTCGCGTTGTTTTCGGAGGAGGGATTGATGAAAGAGAATGTCGTGTTGTTCCCCAATGCCAGGATCCCGTACGGGACCTGGGGGAGCAGCTTCTTCCCTGCGTGGCAGACTTCGGCGCTGGCGGAGGTCAACATCGGCCAGTTTGCCGGCGAGGCGATGAACCGCATCCTTGGAATCAGAAAAGTCCCGAACAGCGAGCTGGACTACCTGATCATTGGCTCCACCGTGCCGTGGCACTGGAAGTTCTGGAATGCGCCGCTGGTGGCAAGCTGCCTGGGACAACGCATCCCGGGATTTCACATGGAACAGGCCTGCGCAACCGGGCTCCAGGCCGTCGTCGTGGCCGCGGCGGAAGTCCAGAGTGGGGCCAACGACGTCGTAGGGGTTTTAACCTTCGACCGGACGAGCGATTCGCCCGTGGGCGTGTTCCCGGAACGGCGGGCGCATCAACGGACGATGGCTCTCAGCGACGTGTGGGACAACTTCGGATTCGACCCGGCCGCGGGACAGGCGATGATGGTCACGGCCGGCAATGCCGCCCGGAAGTACCGCCTTGACCGAAGGGAGGTGGAGGACATCGCCTTCTGCCGGTACCAGCAGTATTTCGACACCAAGGCATCCGGCTTTCTCGATCGGGTGCTCGTGCCGCTCGAAGTGTTGAATGTTCAAGGCCGCTCTCTGGGTCGCATCGCGGATGATCTGGGGGTTCGCAGGCTGACCTTGGACGCCCTGCGCCAGATGCGTGAGCTGGACGCCTGCGTGACGACCGGGACCCAAACGCATGCTTCGGATGGAATGGCGACGCTGCTGGTGACGACCGCCCAGAAGGCCAGGGAGCTCAGCCCGAGGCCGGAGATCGTCATTCAGTTTGTCGCGAAAGCCGAGACGAGAACCCATCCGGCGCTGATGCCGGAGGCCCCGACGCTTGCCGTGCAGAAACTGCTCGCCAAGACCGGTTTCACGATGGCCGACATCGCAGTAGTCAAGAGCCACAACCCGTTCGCTATCAACGACGCTATTTTTTCCAAAGTTTTGGGTTACGACTGGCGCAAGGCCAATAAGACCGGCTGTTCGCTGGTTTGGGGGCATCCCCAGGGCCCCACCCTTACCAGGATGCTGATTGAAGGTTTGGAGGAAGCAGTGGATTTGGGGGGCGGGCTCGTGCTCGTGCTGGGTTGCGCTGCAGGCGACGTGGGCATCGCAGCCCTCCTCAGAGTTACGGAAGGAGATGAGTCGTAATGACAAAGTCGATCAGGCAGTCAACAATCCAAACCCTGGGGCTTGGGTCGGTCACGGATATTTTTCGCAACGCAAAGTTGCCCGTTGATGCCGGCGATCTGGTGGACCGGGTGTTCGGCGGCCCCGGCGAGCGCGGCTCGCTGGTGATCTCCGGGGCCAATGGGATCGTCGGCTCCGGGAAGATGATCCAGCTCACCGCAAGGCTGGAGCCTTTCGGCGTCAAGTCCATCAGTCTCGCTCGCCCCAGAACTGCCGATGGTATCGGACCGCACTACCCGAGGCTGGTCGAGGCCGTCGGCCAACAACGGGCCGACAGGATCATGGGCAATATCGTCCGCGTGACTTACGACGGGACCAGTCTCCCGGCCGATCTCGGCAGGTGGCGCCCGCGTTTTCTCCTGGAAGCGATTCCGGAGGTCCTCGAGGTCAAGAAAGCTCACTACCGACTCTTCCGCGAAGCGTTTCCAGGGATTGAAATCCGTTCGGTTACCTCCGGCTTCCCGAGTTCGGAGCTTGGCGTGGGCGTGGCCCATCCCGCCTTTCCTCACGAGATCAACAAGGTCTGGGAGATCGTTGAAGACAAGACTTCCTCGATCACGCAACTTCTCTGGGCGCTGGGCTTGATTCCGGTTCCCGTCAGCGACGACTGGTCGTTCGTTCTCGACGTGCTCTTCTGCGGCGTGACGCTGGCGGGCCTCAGATATCACCACGCCACCAACATGCCCTTCTGGAAGATCGACAAGTACGTGAGGAAGTCGGCCGGGCCGAATCCCTTCAGGGCCCACGACGTAATCGGCGCTCAAGGAGCGACTTTTCTTACGTGGTCCTGTCTGCACCACCTCGGCGAGAAATACGGGGCGCTGTTCACTCCCACGCCCGCGCTCTGCCGGCGGAAGGAGACCGGTCAGAATTGGTACCCGCCCGACCATTTCCGCCCGCTGGTAGACTGGCCTCTTGATCGCGAGGCCGAGGATGACTTCAACAGTTGGATCCAGGGCGCGCTGTTTCAGATGGTCAGCCTTCTGCTCCACGAGCACCGGGGCCACTTGTCGATAATCAATTCGATTGGCGAACTCTGCGCGCAGTTTCGCCGCGGCATCCTCGCCATGATCCGAAGCGTAGGGGCCGACGGTGCGATCCGGCGCGTTGAGGCCTATCACCGTCTCCACCCCGAAGCCGCCAGGAGCTGCTGGTACCCGGCTGTCTTCGAACAGATCGACAGCCCCCAATGGCAGCAGTTGTACGTCAACGCCGAGCACGACGGGAATGTTGGAGTCGTCACCATTGGCCGAGAAACCTACAACAGCGACGTGGATGCTGAATTGAACCGGGCCATCGATTGGCTCAAGGCCGAACGGATCGCTCGTGTGATCGTGACCGGCGATTTCCACCTGGCCACTCAGATGGTCGGGGCTGACACGAGCGAGTTCTTCCCCGCCCTGGGGGATGTGCGTGAGGGACGCCGGGTGGCCGCCGCCTGGTCGGCCACAGCCAGGCGGCTCCACGACGAGTTTGAAGTCTCCGTGGGGTACGTGGGCGGCAAACGCTGCCTCGGCGGTTTCCTCGAGCTATTGATTCACTGCCACTACCTCGTCGCCGTCGACGACGCGGTCCTCGGAATGCCCGAGGTGACACTCCCTGTGGTGCCGGGCATGGAAGGTTGCCACTGGCCGTTCCGGAAGAGCAACCGGAACCAGTGGCCGAAGCTCGTCCGCCTGCTGCTGGATGGAACCCCGGTGCATGCGAAAGACGCGGTGGGCTGGTTGATCGACTACGCCGGTCCAATGCACGAATCGCTCCAGACGGCTTGGCGTCTTGCGTCCGGCAGTGCGGCCGGCTTGCCGTTGAGAAGGATCGACAACGGCGTTCTCGATGACATCCCCGCGGACGTCGGCGTGTCGGTCTCTGACAACCCGGCCAAGGAAGCGGCCAGAAAGGCCATCCTCGAAACCATCAGGGAGTCATGCGGGGTCCCGCTGTCCGAAGCCCTCGACGTCCAGGCCCGTCACTCCGCGGAGTTTACCATCAGCTCTTTCTGCAGGGAAGGAAGCATCGGGGCCGAGTACCAGAAGACGATGATGGTCTAAGGCGTGTGGCAGATGATCGCATCCCCTCACGATTGCCATCAGCCCGGCTGCTTCCCAGCAGCCGGGCTGATATGCAAGTCAATTCTCATCTGCCGCTCGCCTAATGCCCGGTATCATGCGTTTGGTGATCCCCCTAGAAGGCGACTATTCCGTCATGGACGCACACGATCAGACCCGGCCAACACAGGAGCCTCCCGCCACCCCTCCGTCGAAGAGGCTTCTGCCTCTCACATGTTGCCTCGCGATCGTTGCCGTTCTGGTTGTCGCAGTAATCTTCCTCCGCAGGACCGATGTTCTCGGTGATCGCGGCAATACCAACGTCGCTAGTTGGCTTCTTAGCTTTCTGGCCATGGCGACCTTGGTGGGCTGGTTTCTATTCTTGAGTGGCTATAGCCGACGGATCCGCATGGTCTCGCTGGTCGGACTGGTGGCGTTGGTCGGCGGACTGGCCGCCTTGTTGCGGGTGGAGCGGATCAGCGGCGAACTTGTTCCCGAATTTGCCCTTCGATTCTCGCCCAAGCCCGACGAACGACTTGAAACGGCGAAACTCGAGTCGCTCGCCGCAGGATCGGCGGATCCCGTCGACCTGCTGAGCACGACTGCTGGTGACTTTCCCCAGTTTCTCGGCCCGGATCGCAGCATGTCGCTGGACGGAATCGAATTGGGGAGCGACTGGGCCCGGCGACCGCCAGTCCTGCGATGGCGACGGGCAATCGGCGCAGGCTGGTCGGCCTTTTCGGTCGTCAACGGCTACGCCGTGACGATGGAGCAGCGCGGCGATCTGGAAATGATTGTCTGCTACCGGCTGGAAACCGGAGAACCCCAGTGGGCCCACTCGATCGCCACACGCTACGAGTCGATCAGCGGGGGGGTCGGTCCGCGAAGTACGCCGACGATCGACGGCGGGTTGGTCTACGTCCTCGGTGCCACGGGCCACTTGCTCTGCCTGGACGGACGGAACGGCGAGTGCCGCTGGCAGAGGAACTTGCTGGAGGATTACGGAATCTCGGTGGAGGACGAATCGTCCGACTTGCCTTGGGCCCGGTCGAACTCGCCCCTGATCGTCGACGAACTCGTGATCGTGCCTGCCGGCGGTCCCAAAAAGGGACGGAAGGTCTCGCTGGTTGCTTACGACAAGCGGACGGGCGAGCTTGCCTGGGAAGGGGGCGACAAGCAGATCAGCTACAGTTCTCCCATTGTGGCGACCCTTGCCGGAACCCGGCAGATTGTCAGTATCGACGAGGATTCCGTCAGCGGTCATGAGATCGAAACCGGCAAGGTCCTCTGGGAGCATCCTTGGCCCGCTCGCAGCAACGCGAATCCGAATGTCTCACAGCCTGTTGTGGTCGATACCGATCGGCTCTTGCTTTCCAAGGGCTACGGCGCGGGCGCTGTTCTGCTGCAGATCACGCGAGAGGAGGATCCACCGTTCACGCCGGAAGTCGTGTGGCGAAACCGGAGAGTCCTGCGGACGAAATTCACCAGTGCCGCCGTGAGAGGCGACCACGCCTACGCCCTCTCCGACGGCATTCTCGAATGCGTGGACCTTAAGACGGGCCAACGGGTATGGAAGGACGGCCGCTATGGCCATGGGCAGATCCTCATGGTCGGTGACCGGATCCTGGTGCTCGCCGAGTCGGGCGAGATCGTCCTGGTGCAAGCGACGCCGCACCAGCCTAACCATGTCTTCGGTCGGTTCCAGGCTCTGGAAGGCCTGACTTGGAACAACATCGCCTTGTCCGGCCCCTACCTGCTGGTGCGCAACGCCGAGCAGGCAACCTGCTACGAGTTGCCGCTTGCGCAGTAGCCGAAGACCGGGTTCACTGCTGCTGGTCGACTACCTGTTTCAGTATGTCCGCCAATTCCTTGGACGACCGCATGCTTCGCCAGTTGTGCCGGTTGCGGAATTTCTTCTCCCGATCCAAGTTGTAGATCATCAAATACTCTTCGTAGAGTCCGGCCGATGCGGCGATCTCGCCGGTCGGGTCGAGCAGATAGCTGTCCCCGTAGCCGTGTCCCTGGTGTTTCATTCCTTCAAGTTCGGTGCCCCGGACCACATTGTTGCCGCGGAGGAAGTAGACTCCATTCTCCACGGCGCGGGCGACGTGGTCGTTGCGAACCATCTGGTAATGCTGCACGGGATCGCCGACGAAGTTGTAGTGCGGAGCAAAAATCACCTGCGCCCCTTTCAGCGAGAGGATGCGGCAAGGCTCGATGTAACCGCCGTCGGCACAGATGACCACGCCGAATTTCAGGCCCTTCTTCTCAAACACGGGAAATTCGCGACCTGGAATGAAATAGCGCATGACCGGCATCGCTTTGCTGTAGTGTCCGAGCAACCGTCCGCGGTCGATCACCGCCACCGTGTTGTAGAGGTCGTCGCCCCGCAACTCATTGAAGCCCACCATAAAGAGGAGGTCGAAGCCGGAGGTCTTGTCGAGCACTTGCTTGATTTCGGGTGAGTCGATCGTGAAGCAATTCGCCCGTGCGTCTTCTTCAGCCGCATAGTATCCGGTGAGAAACGACTCCGGGAAAGAGACGATATCGAGTCGGGCCTCAGCGGCGAGCTGGAGCCCTTTGACCACGGTCTCGAGGTTCGCTGCAAAATCGCCCTGTTTGCAGACGCACTGGTAGTGGCCGATGCGGACGTACCGCGGATTGGAAGGCTCGCCGGCCGAGGCCGGGCAAGCCAGAGCGGCAAACGGAACGAGCGATAACAAAATGTTGCGGATGGATTGTGGCATAGCTGAGGCTCCTGGGAGATTTGGGGATACGTGCTTAGCCTACTTGCGCCCCAGCCCTGCCACAAGACCTCATGTCGTTTAGCCGCAGGCCCGGCGGGCCGCGCGAGCGGCGTACTGCAAGACAGCCATTTTCAAACGTGTTGTGGCACACATTGTTGTCGCGGCAGCGGCCCGCCGGGCCTGCGGCTAAACAAACGACACCGAGTACCATCAAAACTTGAAATTGGTGCGTTGCCGCGACATAATATGAACTTGCGGTCAAGCAAAAAATCACGGAGTCCACCTCATGCAATTGGTTCTTTCCTGCGCGCTGGTTTTCGCAGCCAGCGCCTGTTTTGCCGGCGAAACGTCGGTCTCGGCGGTCGATCGGCCGGATACCGATTCGACCAATTCGAACTATGTGGCTAACCGCGCGCCGCTCGTGCCCAATCCCGTGATCAAGCTCCCGATCGGCTCGATCCGGCCCGAGGGCTGGCTCCGCAGGCAGTTGGAACTGCAAGCGGCCGGCTTTCATGGCCACCTGGGTAAAATCAGCGCGTTTCTGCAGAAGAATGGAAACGCGTGGCTGAGTCCGGACGGACGAGGCGAATGCGGCTGGGAGGAAGTTCCCTATTGGTTGAAGGGCTACAGCAACGCGGCCTACCTGCTTGGCGACCAAAAGATGATCGAGGAAACTCGCGTATGGATCGAGGGGGCGTTGAAGAGCCGGAAGCCGGACGGCTGGTTCGGCCCCGAACAGGAACGCGCCGGCACCGCCTCGCGGATCAAAGGACGCGACGACCTTTGGCCCAACATGATCATGCTGTTCTGCCTTCAGGACTACTACGAGTACAGCGGCGACCAGCGCGTGATCGACCTGATGACCGCCTACTTCCACTATCTCGCCGGTGTGCCGGACGAGAGATTCCTGGTGGGATACTGGCCGCCGATGCGCGCGGGCGATCTATTGTTCAGCATCTTTTGGCTGTATAACCGGACGGGCGACACCCGGCTGCTGGAGCTGTCGCAGAAGGTCCATCGCCGCGCCGCGCGCTGGGACGAGGACGTAATCAATTGGCACAACGTCAACATGGCCCAGGCCTTCGGCGAGGCGACCACGTGGTATATGCAGTCGAAGGATCCGGCCGATCTGGCGGCCTCGTACCGCAATTTCGCGAAAATCCGCGAGATGTACGGCCAGGTGCCCGGCGGAATGTTCGGCGGCGACGAGAACTGCCGGGTGGGCTATACGGGGCCGAGGCAGGCGGTCGAGACCTGCGGAATGGTCGAGATGATGCTCTCGACGGAGACGCTCGCCTGGATCACCGGTGATCTCGTCTGGGCCGACCGCTGCGAGGACGTCGCCTTCAACTCGCTGCCGGCGGCGCTCACGGCCGACATGAAGGCGCTGCGATACCTGACCGCTCCAAACCTTGTCCTGTCGGACCGGCACAACAAGTCGCCGGGGCTGCAGAACCGCGGGCCGATGCTCCACATGAACCCGCACATCCACCGTTGCTGCCAGCATAACTGGGGGCACGGCTGGCCTTACCTCGCCGAGCACCTCTGGTTCGCCACGCCGGACAACGGTCTGGCAGCAGTCTTTTACTGCGACAGCCAGGTCAAGGCCAAGGTGGCCGACGGGATCGAAGTGACCATCGACGAGAACACCCATTATCCGTTCGACGAGCAGATCCATTTCCTCGTGCGAACTGAGCGGCCGGTGCGGTTCCCGCTGTACCTTCGCGTGCCCGGCTGGTGCGATCGGCCGGCGGTCGAAGTCGCCGGCGAGCCGGCAAGCGTCAAATCGAAGCCGCTCGACTACCTTCGCATCGAGCGGACGTGGAACGACGGCGATACGGTTTGCCTGACGTTGCCGATGGACATCCGCCTGCGGCGATGGGAGCAGAATCATAACAGCGTATCGGTCGACCGGGGTCCGCTGACCTATTCGCTGAAGATCGGCGAGAAATACGTTCGCGAGGGCGGCACCGACGAATGGCCCGCCTGGGAGATCCATCCGACGACGGCGTGGAACTACGGCCTCGTGCTGGATGAAGAGGACGCAGCGGCGTCGTTCGAGGTTGTCACCCGCCCGTGGCCGGACAATGACATGCCGTTCACGCACGAAGGGACGCCGATCGAACTGCGGGGCCGCGGCAAGCGGATCCCCGCCTGGAAAATCGATCGCCTCGGGCTGGTCGGCGAGCTCCAGGCGAGCCCCGTCCGCTCGGACGAACCGGTCGAGCCGATCACCCTGATTCCGATGGGTGCGGCGAGGCTTCGGATCGCGTCGTTCCCGGTGATTGGCGACGGGCCGCATGCCGTCCGCTGGGAAGAGCCGCCTGGCGAACCGGCCAGCGCGTCGTATTGCTGGGATGGCGACAGCGTGACGGCGTTGGACGATAAGCTCGAGCCCAAGTCGTCGGGCGACGGTTCCATCCCGCGATTCACCTGGTGGAATCACAAGGGAACCGCCGAGTGGGTCCAGTACACGTTCGCCAAGCCGCGAAAGGTGTCCGCGACGGAAGTCTATTGGTTCGACGACACGGGCCAAGGCCACTGCCGCGTACCTCAATCGTGGCGCGTGCTGTACCGCGACGGGGACCAGTGGAAGCCGGTCGAGTCGAGCGAGGCTTGTGGCGTGGAAAAGGACCGCTACAACCGGATGGAGTTTGCGCCGGTGACGACCGGCGCCGTCCGGCTGGAAGTTCAGCTCCAGCCGGAGTTTTCCGGCGGGATTCTGGAGTGGAAGTTCGAGTGAAACGGCCGAGCCCCTCGGCACAAACACAGGAGCTGCATCATGGCGATCTTGTCTGTTATTCTTGCGCTGGCAGCGTTCGGAGGGGCCGGCTCTCAGCCCCAGGCGACAGAGACGCAGGTATCTGCCGACCGCCCGAACATCCTCTGGATCACGTGCGAGGATATCAGCCCCAATCTGGGCTGCTACGGCGACCGCTACGCCCGCACGCCGGTTTTGGACCGGCTCGCCTCGCAGGGCGTGCGGTACTCGGACGCTTACGCAATCACGGGCGTTTGCGCTCCCAACCGGTCGTGTTTGATCACGGGCATGTATCCTTCGACGATCGGCAGCCATGACATGCGCTCGACGACCCGTCTGCCCGACGCGGTGAGGTGCTTCCCGGAATACCTTCGCAACGCCGGCTACTACTGCACCAACAACGTGAAGACCGACTACAACTTCGCGGTGCCCAAGGCGGCCTGGGATGAGTCGAGCCGAAAGGCCCATTGGCGGAACCGCCCCGAGGGGCGACCGTTCTTCAGCGTGTTCAACTTCACGGTCTGCCACGAAAGCCAGATCCGTCAGCCGGACAAGAGCTTTTTCCAAAACACGTCGCGGCTGACACCCGATCAGCGGCACGACCCGGCCAGGGTCTCCGTTCCGTCGTTTCATCCCGACACACCCGAGAGCCGCCAGGACTGGGCTCGTTATCATGACCTGATCACGGCCATGGACTACCAGGCCGGCGACGTGCTCCGCCAACTCGAGGAAGACGGGCTGGCTGACGAGACGATCATCATCTTCTTCTCCGATCACGGCGCCGGTATGCCGGGATGCAAGAAGTGGGTGTGGGAGTCCGGACTGCACGTGCCGCTGATCGTACGGTTTCCCGAAAAGTACCGGCGCTGGTCGCCGGGCGAGCCGGGGACCGTTTGCGACCGGCTAGTCAGCTTCGTCGACTTTGCCCCGACGGTGCTGAGTCTGGCGGGTGTTCCGGTTCCGGCGGTCATGCAGGGAGAAGCCTTCCTTGGACCGCAGGCTGTGGAGCCGCGGCAGTACGTCTACGCGATCCGCGATCGCATGGCGGAACGCTACGATACGGTCCGCGTGGTCCGCGACCGGCGCTACCAGTACATCCGCAACTACATGCCACACCGGACCTGGTCGCAGTTCGTCAGTTACACGGAGGAAATGCCGACGATGAAGGTCTGGCGCCGGCTGGCGGAGGCGGGGAAACTCAACGAGATCCAGACGCGGTACTTTCTGCCGACCAAGCCTATCGAGGAGCTTTACGACACGGCCGCCGACCCGCACCAGATCCGCAATCTCGCCGGCGAGTCCGAGCACCAGGAGACGTTGCAGCGGATGCGGCAGGAGAGCATCGCGTGGATGAAGCAAACGCGAGATCTTGGCCTGCTGCCGGAATACGAAATGCACCGGCGAGCCGAAGGCCGCACTCCGTACGATGTCGCCCACGATCGCCAGGCCAATCCTCTGGATCGGCTCCTCGAAGCGGCCAGTTTGGCCAATCGCATGGATCCCGCGTGTATCTCGGACCTGGCGGGATTGTTGACGGCCGACGATGCAGCGACCCGCTACTGGGGAGCGGTCGGGCTGGTGGCGTTGGGCGAGAAGGCCGCCCCGGCAGTCGAGCCGCTGCGCCAAGCGATTCGGGACGATTCGCCGAACGTGCGGATCGCGGCTGCCGAGGCACTTTGCCAAATCGGCCGCGTGGATGAGGCGATGCCGGCGCTGACCGAGGGGCTGACTCACGAGACGCCGATGATCCGACTGCGAGCGATGAATGTCCTGGACCGGCTGGGCGAGGCGGCCCGGCCCGCGGCTTCGGCGATGCGTGCGGCCGCGATGCCGAAAACCGGGCACGTGGGCGATTATCTCTCGCGAATGGTGGAATATGTGCCGCAGAAGTTTGACGACAGTGAGGATCAGTCGAAGCAAAGGCGGGATTAGTAGCCCAACAGCGAGGAAGAACTGGCCCGGCGCGAGCAGCAGGGCGGAGGGCGGCCGCTTTCGGAAATCCTGTCCGACCTGAGCCAACACTCTTGAGGACCAGTGGCCAGATGCGATACACTGGGGCACGCTACGCCCGCCAGGGATCGCGCTCCGGCCGGGATCGGAGACTGTTCGCTTCGGGGTCGCCGACAAATTCCTCTTTGACCGGATCGAGCGTGAGCTTGCGCTGCAACACCCACGACAGCGCGGCTGCGTGGCAGGCGATATGCGAGTGGCGCATCACGGTGGAGTTGGCCGCCGTCGGCTTGCGAGATTTGACGGAGTCGAAGAAATTGCGGGCGTGGGCCGAGACGTCCAGGCCCCGGACCTTCTTCACCGCCTCCGGGACTTCGCGGGCGAGCGCCGCCGGCTTCACTTCCATCTGGCCGCTGTCGCCCGTCTCGACGGAGCCTTCGTCGCCGACGAACCGCACCGGGCAGGTACCCAGTTCGGTGATCCAGTTGGGACCGCGGTCGCCAAAGGGAGTCTTGAGGAAGTCGAACACCAGTGTCACGCCGTTGGCATAACGGCAAGTGATCTTGTCTTCGGCCGGCTCGTACTCGATCGGCATCGTGTCGTCGGTGCCGTTGGCCCACTGGCAGAGATCGAGCGTGTGGGCGCCCCAGTCGAGGAGTCTCGCGCCGGAGTCGAAATCCCAGTAGCCTCGCCAGCGGCCGTTGACGTATTCCTTGTTGTAGGGCCGCCAGGGCGCCGGTCCGAGCCAGAGATTCCAGTCGACCACGTCGGGATCGGGAGTCGGCTCGCCGGGGAGCCAGCCGTTTTCCAGCGTGGGCGTATAGATCGTGGCGTAGAGCGTGTGGATCTTGCCGAGCTTGCCGGTATGGGCGAGCTCGACGGCGTGCTGAAAGTTGGGCACGCTGCGGCGCTGCGTGCCGGCCTGGAAAATGCGGCCGGTCTTTTTGATCGCGTCGTCGAGTTGTTGGCACTTGGCAATCGTCAGCCCACAGGGCTTCTCGCTGTAGACGTCCTTGCCCGCCTCGGCGGCCATGATCGAGGCGGGGGCGTGCCAGCGGTCGCCGGTGGCGACGATGACAGCGTCGATGTCCGGCCGGGCGAGCAGTTCGCGGAAGTCCTGATACAGGACGCAGTCCTGGTTGCCGTAGTGTTGGTCGACGAGCTTCTTGCCGGCGTCGCGACGGCTCACCTGGACGTCGGCGATCGCGACACACTGGACGTCGGGCAGACCGAGCATGGCGGTCAGGTCGTAGGTGCAACGCGGACCGATGCCGATAACGCCGAGCGTGATCTTCTCGCTCGGTGCCACGGCACCGTCGGCCCCCAAGGCGGTTGAAGAAACCAGCGACGGCAGGGATACCGCCGCTGCAGCCGCCATCGAATCTCGCAAAAAGTCACGCCGTGTTGCGCCTTGCCGCTCGGTCATGGTTTGGGTCCTATCGTGTTGTCGTGCTGTGCAGAGCGGCGGAAGAGCCGCTGATCCGGTACGGATTTGCTTCGCCGAACAGACCCTGGCAAAACGGGACAGGCGCCTCGCCAGGACGCTGAGCGTTCTTCAGGTGTTCAGCTCGGAGCCGATCCCCGTTTTGCCAGGGTCTGTTATCCAGTTAACGCTGTCGTCACACTCTGCGTCAAGCCCCAGAGTGAAAGATGAAGATGATTGTGGCCACCAAGATTGCGATTTCTCAAATACAAGGCAGCATCGTGGCCACACCTGTTTGGGTGATCCGGTGTTCAAAATGATCTCTGCCACTCGGCGAAGGCGGCTTGCAGTTCGGCGACTCGGCGGGGCTGGTCGCCGGCCAGATTCTGCGATTCGCCCAGGTCTTCAGCCAGGTTGAACAACTGCCAGGGATGGTTCGGCTTTTCGCGGACGATCTTCCAGTCTCCTTTTCTCAGCGCAGCGTGGCTGGCGTAAACGAAGAAGAACGACTCGTGCGGCGACGTGGCGTCTTGCGTCAGCAAAGGAAGCGGATCCTTGCCGTCATAGAGGCGGTCGTCCGGCAACGGGGCATCGGCGAGCCGCGCACAGGCGATCAGCAGATCAGGCGACCAAAACGGCTCCGAAATTACCGATCCGGCGTCGATCTTTCCCGGCCAGCGGGCCAGTGCAGCAACGCGCAGCCCGCCTTCCCAACAGGTGACGCCGCCGTGCCGGAGCGGGTCGTTGCACCCGATATCGATGTACTCTCGGCCCAATTTGAATGCGCCGTTATCGGAGTAGAAAAACAGGAACGTGTCGTTTGCCACGCCGGCCGCATCGAGTGCGTCGAGCACGCGGCCGATCGCCTCGTCCAGCGCGGTGATCACGGCGTTGTAGCGCTTGTTCGGATCGGTTTCGTCCGGCGAGAGTCCATAGGCAGCGAAGGCGCGGTCGGGGGCCTGCCATTGGACCGGCTGGCCGGGTCTCTTGTTTTTCGCCGACGGGAAATGGGGAGCATTGAACGGCAGGTAGCAGAACCACGGCCGGCGGGCTTTCGAATTCCGCTCGATGAAATGGATCGCCGCGTCGGCAAACAGGTCGGTGGAGTACCGGCCGTCGGCGTGGAGTTCTTGCGTGCCCTGGTACAGGTCGTGTTTGCCGGCATAGGTATGGTGGTAGTAGTCCATGTTTCCCGAGGCATGCCCGATGAATTCGTCGAAGCCGCGCTCGGTAGGCCGCGATCCCTCGGCAAAGCCGATGTTCCACTTGCCAAAGCACCCGGTCACGTACGGCGTGGGCGCGGTCTTCAGAATCTGGGGGATGAGAATTTCGTCGTGGCTCAGCCCCACGCCGTAATTGCCCTCGAGCCCCGGCAACTGATAGTCGAGCCCGTGGCGCTGCGGGATTCGTCCGGTCAACAGACAAGCCCGGGATACCGTGCACGTCGGCGCGGCCGTGTAGAAACTCGTCAGCCTCACACCTTGCGCGGCCAGCCGATCGAGGTTCGGTGCCTTGATAGGCGAGACGGGGTTGTAGCACGGCAGATCGCCATACCCCACGTTGTCGGCGGTCATGATGAGGATATTGGGTCTCGCGTCGCTGGACTGCTGCGCGGCGTCGAGGCCGGCACGCGGAGCCAGTAGCAGGACAGTCCACGCGAGTATCCGTATACGATTCATGGTGACGCTCCCGGGAGAAGTCGCGAGACTTGGCGAACGGCTTTCCACGGTTGATGGTTGCCAGAGACTCAATGTATTCATACGTTCATTTCACAGTACCATAATGACCAGTGCGGCGCGAACGGTCAAGTACCGTTTTTCTGCCAAGGGGGAAGGAACGGGGAGGGGGAAGGCCGAAAGGAGAAGGGGAAATGGGGAGGGTTTTTCGCCGACTCGACATTTCTCCGATCTGCCTTGGAGACGCTCACTCGTCGCAAGCGACGGAGGAGCTTGGGTTTGGGTCGCCGGGTGTGCGCGCAAGTCTGCACCCGCCGGAAGGGGGGCTTCTAAAAAGTCGCTCGCTCCCGCGGTTGAGGAACAATCACTCGCCGCACATTTCAGACCTCAGAATTGCCACGACGGCGGGCTTTGGAGGTCGGGGAGCACACGCGAAACGCGGCCATTCTGCACCCAGTAGACCGTGTTCAGTTCGCGGACTCCGTCCGGTCCGTGGAATGGGAGCCTGAAGGGCTGCGCCACACCGACGTCGGCATCCGGTACCGCCGGGGCGACCGTCAATGGTGCGGGGAGCGGCCGAGGCGGGTACCACTGCCGGATTCGGTTACCCCCTTGCTCTTTGCAACCGCGGCAAGGCCGCCTAAACTGACGATTCGAAGAGGGTTGAGGACCGGCGATTCGCGGCGCCTGGCGAGTTTCGTCGCGGATCTCGACGGGGAAATGTGGAAAGCAAACCGTAGCGTAGGAGCTGTCTCATGAAGCGGCGAGATTTCTTGGCAACGGGGTTGGGAGCCGTCGTGGCCGGCGCGGCGGGGCGGGGGGCGATCATCGCGGCAGATTCGCCGGAACACGGTACGCAGGCCGGCGGGGCGCCCGAAATTCCTTTCCACCCAAGCGATACGAAATTGTGCGTGAAGCCCGTGATGGCAAACGTCATCCATACCGGCAACTGGCAGGGACCTTGTCGGTGGACTTCCGTCACGCCGGAGGTGGAGAAGGCCAACGCCGAGCAGCGATTCGCCGACTGGACGAAGCGACTCAAGGCGGAGGGCCTTGGGTGGGCGGAGGACGTGCGTCTCCTGGAGCCGGTCCACGTCACGTTCTCCGAGGACTGGGTGCTCAAGCCGGATCAGGTCGCGAAACTCGCCCCGGACAGCGGCCAGACCGATGTCTACTTCATCATTCCCTCGGGCAACTCCCGCTCGTCGTACGAGATCGGCGAAATGTTCGCCAAGCCGATCGTGCTCAACGGCCTAAGTTGCCGGAACATCGATATCGCCGCCTTGACGCTCGCCAAAGGGAACGAGGTCTACCTCGCGGGCGAAGACATGGATCTTGCAAAAGTCTTTTCGCTGTTGCGGGCAAGAAAGGTCTTTCGCCAAACGAAGGTTCTTTATCCCACCAATGGCGCCGAGCCGTTCTCGGTGGGCAACGTCTGGGACTTCGAGGGCCTCGAGAAGCGGCTCGGTGTGAAAGTGACGAAGATCACCTACCGCGAGCTTGCCACGGAAATGGAACGGCTGCTCGGCGATCGGGCCGAATCGGACCAGGCCGAGCGCGCCGCCGCGGAGCTGATTCGCCAAGCCGACCAATCGTTCCTCGACAAGAACTTCGTTGTCCGCAGCATGGTCTTCGACCGCTGTGTGAGAAACCTCATGGCACGCCACGGGTGCAACGCATTTACCATCGACTGTTTCGAATTCTGCCCCAGCCTGCTGCCGCAGAAATGGATGGTGGTGCCCTGTCTGCAGCACGCCCTGTTCGGCAACGAGGGGATCGCCTCTTCGTGCGAAGCGGACTTCGGGATTCTCCTTGCGGTGCGCCTGCTGATGAGTGTGTCGAACAAGTCGTGCCACCAGGGGAACTCCGATCCAAGGCCCGGCGGCACGTTTCGCATCAACCACAGCGCCCCGAGCATGAAGATGAACGGGCTGGACCAGCCTGGGTTGCCTTACCAGTTGGGGCGGTTCGTGGAGCAGGGATGGGGAACGAAGGCGGTGATCGATTTCATGAACAACGAGGAGAAGACGGTTACGGTCGCCCGCGTGGATCCCACCGCCACGAAGCTCCTGGTGCTGAAAGGGACGCTTGTCGGGGCGAGCGGTTGGGACAAGGACTTGCTCGGGTGCTCGGTCGAGGCGGTGATCAAGCCTCCGCCGGCCCAAACCGACGAGTTCCTGCGGAGGCGGATGATCTACGGCAATCACCTCCAGTGGGTCTACGGCGACTACAGCCGAGAACTCAAAACCGTGGGCGAAATGCTCGGGTTGAGCGTGGAAGTATTCTGCTGAGAGCAGGCAGGGAGACAACGAAACAGTGCCTGTTATGCCTTACGGAAGCCGGCTTTGGTTGTGCGTGGCGATTGTGGGCAACTTCCGGGTCGGTTGGGCGACGGCACCGACGAGATCGCCACAGACGGGGCCGCCGTGCAACCCGCGATCACCCCGATTTCGCGAGTTCCGCGAGCATTTCCAGCAAATGATCGGTAAGGATCACCGAAGCGTCGAGCTGCACTCGATTCGTCCCAAGCCAGGTCTCATAACCGCCGAGCTTGTGCTGCTCCGGGGTCGGCAAATAGCCGTAGCTGGTATTGGCCAGCCCGATGACCATGGTGCGGGGCAGCGGGCTTCGGCGTTTCAGTTCGAGGCCGATCTCGGCAAACACCTCAAACGGGATCGCGCAGACGGCCAGATCGCCGATCCGCAAGGCCTGCAGCGGCACACTCACGGTCTCGGGCCCCTCCGCCAGCGAAAGCGCCCGCCGTGCGTACGAATCAGCCAGTCTCGGCAGCTTCGCTTTCTCCGTCTCGTCCTTCACCGCCAATACGCCCTTGGCCCACTCGATCTGCTCCGCAGTCGGCCGGCGCATGCGAAGCGTGACCTCGCGCTGGACCATGCCGAGGCGGGCGTCCGACCGGTGCGACGGAATGCCGGCGTGGGCCTGGTATGCAGCATCCACCGCTTTCTGCGCAACAATGCGGATCTGTTCGAAAGGCTCGCGGCGCGGCCGGTCCACCAGGAAGGGAATATTGTTGATGTCGCCCGACGTGCCGTTGGACATCATGGCGACAAATTCCTCGCCCGCTTCCAGGCGTAACGGCATCAGGTGTGCGAACTCGCCGAAATAATCGGCCGACACCTTCCCTTTCGGCGTACCGCCGACATAGTGCAGCGAGTAGTTGGCTAATAGGGCGAGGGGTTTGCCCGATTTCGCATCCCGAACGGAGAGAACCGTGACGTCCGGGTCCGTGGGGCCGGCGGGCCGGTCAAGAACGTCCGGGCTTGTGCCCGGGTTCATCTTCACCTGGTCCATCTCACCGAAAGGATTCAGCGGCATCTTGCCCGGCTTGAGATACCATCGGCGATTGAATACCTCTTCAGGCAACGGATGCGCCGCCGCCCCCACGGCCGCCGGCCGAAGCGCCCCATGGGCGCGGACGATCGCTTCCACAACCCCGTCGAGCAGGATCTTCCGGTACGACGCGGCATTCGACGAGGGCGCGGAGTGCGAATGGGTCGCCGCAAGAAGTATCTTATCGGCGGCGATACCGCACCGCTGGGAGGCCAGCGTTTTCGCCTCATCACCGACTTCCCGGGCCACCCCCAGGTTGTCGACCACGACGATCGCCAGCGATGTCTTCCCATCGTCCAGCACCAGGGCGCGGGCGTGAAGCGGATCGTGCGCACCGTCGGCGTAGTTGGCGCTGAATCCGCCGGGCATGTTCACCGGGAACTCTTGCGGTGTGATGTCCACCGCGGCGGCGCCCGCCCGCAGCGATCCCGCTTCCTCCGCCCCGGCGGCCGATCCCCAGGCTAGGGCTGCAAGCATCGTCACGGCACAGCACACGCTGTGGATCAGGTAGCTTTTCGAATCCCTGAAGTGCTTCCTCGTTACGCTAGTTCGTCGAAGGTTCATCGTTGACCTCACAAAACAATGGGTCGGTGAGCACAAAAACCATGGATGCCAATCCGCAGGGCAGATCGCGGTGGAGAGCCGTTGCCGCTCGGATCGAAGGCGATGTTCTCATTTTACCTTCCGCCACGACACCGGGACAAGATCGCGTTCCAGCACGAGTGCCCTTTGCCTTGGAAGTTGCGGCAACGGACTGGTGCAAAAGGGACGTTGTGGTGCTAGAATGGCGGCTTCGTTCGGGTAGACTGTGTCCCTAACCACGGCTCGATGGAGAAAGTCCCAGGACGACCTTGTTGTCTGCCCACCGTGCGCGGGCCGCCGGCAAACCCGAGGCAATAGCGTACCCCTGGCCCCTGAAATCGTGTCGGGCAACCCACGTTTCCCAACTCGCAACGCGGAGAGAAGCCATGAAGAGAACCTTGCCCCTACTGTTCGGTCTGCTCTTTTCGCAGACGTTTTCCTACTCCGCGGAACTGGCCAAAGATGGCGCGACCGTCTGGAAGATCGTTCTCCCCGCCAAACCGACCCCGGTCGAGAAGACCGCCGCCCGCGAACTGTCCGAGCATCTCAAGTTGGTCACCGGCGCGGATTTCCCGACGATTGCCGAGAACGAGCCCGGCGCCAACGGCAAATCGTTGATCTTCATCGGCGCTACGTCAAGAGCTCCGAAGAAGCAGTACAACTTCGACGAGATCCTGATCAAGATCGACGGCGGAAACCTGGTCCTCGCCGGCCACGAGAAGCGGGGCTGCCTGTACGCGGTTTACTCGTTCCTCCAGGACGTCGTCGGCGTTCGCTGGTGGGCGCCCGAAGCGACCTTCATCCCCAAGAAGCCCACGCTTGCCGTCCCGGACGACCTGGCCGTCTCTTACGCGCCGCAGTTGATTTCGCGCGAGATGTACCACCGCGACGCCCAGCCGACCGTCTTCTCCGCCCGCATGAAGGGCAACGGGTTCCTGACCCCGGAGTATGGCGGCGCGGTGCGGATCATCAATTTCGTCCATTCCTTCTACAAGTACCTGCCTCCCGAAAAGTACTTCGACGCGCACCCGGACTGGTACTCGGAGATCGACGGCAAGCGAAAACACGAGCGAGCTCAGCTTTGCCTGACCAACGAGGAGATGATCCAGGAGCTCACGAAAAACGTCCTGGCGACGCTGCGAAAGAACCCCGACGCAAAGATGATCGACGTTTCCCAGAACGACTGGCACGGCTGCTGCACCTGCGAGAAGTGCAAGGCGATCGACGACGCCGAAGAGAGCCACGCGGGAACACTCATCCGGATGCTCAACCAGGTCGCCGAAGCGGTCGAAAAAGAGTTTCCCGACGTTCTGGTCGAAACGCTGGCGTATCAGTACACCCGCAAACCGCCCAAAACGATCAAGCCGCGCGACAACGTCCTGATCCGCCTCTGCACGATCGAATGTTCTTATATCCAACCGTTGGACGGCGAGCAGAACCGGAAATTCGCCGCGGACATGGAAGGTTGGAGCAACCTGGCCAAACACCTGTTCGTCTGGGACTACACAACCAACTACAACGACTATCTCGGGCCCCACCCAAACTTGCGCGTGCTCGCTGCCAACGTTCGTTATTTCGTCAAGCACGGCGCGATCGGGCTGTTCGAGGAAGGCGAGGGCGACGACTTCTGCGAACTCAAGAACTGGTTGCTCCTGCGGGTCATGTGGGAGCCGCACCTCGACGGCGACAAGCTGGTCGACGAGTTCCTCCGCGGCTACTACGGCGAGGCGGTTGCCCCGCTGCTCCATGAGTATTGGGACGTCCTGATTGCGCGGGCGGAAAAGGAAGGCATTTACCTGGGCTGTTTTGGCATGAACTCGGCAAAATGGATCGACCTACCGACGCTCAACCGGGTCACCGAAATCATGAGCAACGCGGTCGAGACGGCCGCCAAGGTCTACGGTCCCGATTCCGCCGAGCTCGCCCGACTGCGCAAATCGAAGATGGGCGTCGACCACGTCTGGTTGACCCGGTACTACCCGCTTCGCTGCGAAGCCCGCGAAAAGAAAATGCCGTTTCTCGGCCCGAAAGACCCGCTCGCGGCTGCGGAAGAGTTTGCACAACTTGCGAAACGGTTCAAGACGAAAGCGGCGGTGATCTCCCAGGAAAAGAGTTTCCAAACCTATCTGGAAGGTTTGAAAGCGGGATTCCTCGCGCAGAAAAACCCGCCCGACATCTGCAAAGACATCCCGGAAGACGCCTGGATCGTTTTCGACGCCCTGTCGTTCAACAACTTCAACAACGCGTCAACGATCATCAACGATACCGAGGGCTGGAACGGCAAGAGCGTCCGCATGGACACCAAGGTCGACTGGAACACCAGCTACACGCCGCCGGTCCGCGGCAAGTACCGCCTGCTCGCCTCGCTCCGCTGCGAAGGGAAGATCCCAGAAGGCCGCCTCGGCTCTTGGGGCGTTTACGACGTGCAGGGGAAGAAATCCCTCAAGACCATGACGCTCACCCCGAAGCAATTTACGGCCGACGACGGTTCGTTCGACCGGAAGTTCCGCTGGATCGACCTGGGTACGGTCGACTTCGTCCCCGGTGCGTACTTCTGGTTCGCCCACGGGCACGATCCCAAGCTCGACGCAATCTTCGTCGATCGCGTGGTGCTGATCACAGCGCAGTGAACCGGCTTGCTCGAGAGAATCATTCCAAGGAGAATCCTCAATGCAGAAGACAACACGGTATACCATCATTGCCTGTGCCGCGGTCGTGCTGCTGGTCCCGCAGGCCGCGCTGCACGCCGCGGACGTCCCGAAGCCCGTCGCCAAGCCCAACATCGTCTTCATTCTGACGGACGATCAGAATCCCGATACGCTCGGATGCTTCGGCGGACAGGCGTCGACGCCCACGCTCGACAAGCTTTGCCGGGAGGGCGTGAAGTTCACCCGCGCCTACACGTCGTCCAGCGTCTGCACGCCCAGCCGGTACATTTGCCTGACCGGCCAGTTTGCCGGCCGCTGCACCACCGAGCGGTTTCTCAGGCAGAATCCGCCGACCCGGCAGTCCAACGTCGGCTTCAACGTGCAGGTCGAACCCGGAAGTTGGAACGTGGCACGAGTATTGCGCGAGAGCGGCTACACGACGGGTTTCGTCGGCAAATGGCACACCGGAGCGCCCGCATTGATGCGGATCCCATCGGACGCCAACCTGCACGACTCCGAAGTGGCCCGGAAGCTGGCGGAAAACCAAAGGCGATTGTGCGACTATATCAAGCGGACCGGGTTCGATTACGCGGCGAGCGTGTACCGTGGCAACCTCGCCGATCACAAGCTCGACGCCCTGATGTATCACAACATGGAATGGGTGACCAAGGGCGCGCTGGACTTCATCGAGCAGGCCGGCGAGAAGCCGTTCTTTCTCCATCTCTGCACCACCCTGCAGCACAGTCCGCGGCCAAACCAGTCGATTGCCGGCGATCCGACGATGACGCCCGCCGGACACTTGCCCGCTCCGCTGGACGTGCAAGCGCCGCGCTCGTCCATCCGCCGGCGGTTGAAGGCCGCCGGCATTGCGGAAAACATGGGCCACGCCACGTGGCTGGACGACGGTGTCGCGGCAGTGGTTGAGAGATTGTCGCAGTTGGGCAAGCTGGACGACACAATCATCCTGTTCTTCAGCGATAACGGGACGATGGGCGGCAAGGGCACATGTTACGAGGGCGGCGCCCATACGCCCTGTTTCCTCTGGGGCAAGGGCCGCGTGCCGGCAGGTGTAACCTGCGACAATCTCGTGGAGAACATCGACTTCGTCCCAACGATCCTCGACTTCGCGGAAATCCAGCCGCCCGCCGAAATGAAGCTCGACGGACGAAGCCTTCTCCCTCTCGTCGCCAATCCAAAGACGAAATGGCGCGACACCATCTTCCTGGAGATTGGTCACACCCGCGCGGTCTGCACCGAGCGGTGGAAATACATCGCACTGCGCTACTCCACGGAAATGCAAGAGAAGATCAACGAAAAGACGCTGGGACGTCCGCCGTATCACATGGACACGTCGCTGAACTTGCAGGAGACGGCCCTGAAGCACCACCCCGCCTACTGGGACGCCGATCAGTTGTACGATCTCGAGGCAGACTCTGGCGAACGGGTGAACCTGGCCAACGATCCCAAGCACGCACAGACGGTCGCCGAGTTGAGAACCCGGCTCAAAGAGTGGCTTGCCGGATTCGGCCGTCCGTTTGGAGAATTCACGCAGTAACTCTGTCCGCTGCATCCGCACCGAGGTTTCTCGCTCCCTTTCCTTGACGGCATCAGGCCGATTCGGCACACTGAAAGACAACCGGCGGACGCCCTCACCTACCGGTCTGATCCTCTCTCTCGTCAAGAGAACGTCAGTGGGACATCCTCAGCCAGAGTGTCTGCGATGACCGCTCGAAGCAAGCAAACCCGTATCGCAGAGAATTTGGGGACGGCCGCGCTGGCTTTGATCATTCTCGTTGGCCTCTATCTGGCCAGCCGGTACAGTTACCTGCTTTTCCACAGCCTGGCCGAGGCATTCAGCATCGTCGTGGCATGTACGGTATTCGCCGTCTTCTGGACCGCACGACGCTTTCTGAACAATGCCTTCTACCTGGTGATCGGCGTTGCCTACCTCTTTGTCGCCTTCCTCGACTTGACGCACATGCTCGCCTACGGCGACATGAACGTATTCACCGAGTTCGGACAGGATCTGGGGATCCAACTTTGGATTGTGGCCAGGTATCTGCAGAGCCTCTCCCTCCTGGCCGCGATTCTCCTGGTCGGGCATCGCATCCATGCGGGCTACCTTTTTACCGGGTATGCCGCGTTGGTGTCCTTGCTGTATCTCTTGCTGTTCTATTGGCGGGCGTTTCCCGAGTGCTTCGCCCCCGATTCCGGTCTGACCGCATTCAAAATCGCCAGTGAGGCCGTGATCTGCCTGATCTTGCTGGTGAGCCTCGGCTTGCTGACTGCCCGTCGTGCCTCGTTCGATCGGAGCGTGTTCCGCCTGTTGGCCGCTTCGATCCTCGTGACGATCGGCTCCGAGCTTGCATTTACCACCTATAAACAGCTTTACGCCTGGCAGAACCTGCTGGGCCACTACCTTAAAATCGTCTCGTTCTACCTCGTGTATCGTGCGTTCGTGGAAGTTGGCCTGAGGAAGCCGTACTCCCTCCTCTTCCGCGACCTGCAGCAGGCGAAGGAAGCCGCAGAACTTGCCAATCGCGCGAAGAGCGATTTCCTGGCCACGATGAGCCATGAGATTCGGACTCCGATGAACGCGATTATCGGCATGACCGACCTGGTGCTGGACACAGAACTTGCTCAATCCCAACGCGACTATCTGAGAATGGTCCAGCAGTCGGCCGAGTCGCTGCTGACTGTGATCAACGACATCCTCGATTTCTCCAAGATCGAAGCCGGGAAGCTTGAACTGGAGGAGACCGCCTTCAGCCTCCGAGAACGCATTGGGGACGTCCTGAGATCGGTGGCGTTGCGGGCAGACGATAAAGGCATCGAACTGGCCTGCCGCACGGATCCCGGCACACCGGATACCCTGCTCGGAGACCCGACCCGCCTGGGCCAGGTGATCTTCAATCTCGTCGGCAACGCCGTCAAGTTCACGGAGAAGGGGGAAGTCGTGCTGGCAGTCGACTGCCAGAATCGAACCAAGACTGAAGTATCGCTCCATTTCTCCGTACGCGACACGGGCATCGGAATCCCACCCGACAAGCTGGCGACGATCTTCGAAGCGTTTACCCAGGCCGACGCGTCCACGACACGCAAATACGGTGGAACGGGACTCGGACTCGCCATCTCGTACCGCCTCGTTCACTTGATGGGTGGACGTATTTGGGCCGAAAGCAAGTTGGGCCAAGGAAGCGTATTCCACTTCACCGTTCCTTTCAAACTCGCAAGCGGCAGACCGTCCGAGCCCCCGCGAATCGAACCGGCCGCTGTCCGAGGCATGCGAGCCTTGGTTGTGGACGACAACGCGACCAATCGCGTGATTCTGGAAGAGGTCCTGAAAAACTGGGGCATGGAGCCTCGGACGGTCTCAAGTGCTCACGAGGCAATCAGCGCCCTGCACCGGGCTCGCGCCGCCCGCGAGATGATCCCCCTGGTAATCTCCGACGTGAACATGCCGGACGTCGATGGCTTCACCCTGACGGAATGGATTCGCCACGACCCCGAATTACACGATACGGCGGTCGTGGTGCTCACCTCCGGCATCCGATCCGCGGACTTGCAGCGCTGTGAGCAACTGGCGATTGCCGCCCACCTCATGAAGCCGGTGAAGCCATCCGAACTGCTCAACGCGATCGGGATCGCGCTGGCGATCATCCGGCCGGACCGCGAGCCTCGGACGCCTGCTTCGGACGAAGGCACGACGGCACTCCGGCCGCTGCGGGTCCTTCTTGCCGAAGACAGCCTCGTCAATCAGACACTGGCCGTCGGACTCCTGAAAAAACACGGCCATTCCGTCGTCGTCGCGAAGACCGGCAAGGAAGCGATTGCGGAGTTCGAACGCGGTGAATTCGATGTGGTACTCATGGACGTGGAGATGCCGGAGATGGACGGCCTGGAGGCGACCGCCGTCATCCGCACGAAAGAAAAGGATTCGGCCACCCGGATTCCCATCATTGCGATGACGGCCCACGCGATGAAAGGAGACCGCGAGCGGTGCATCGAGGCCGGCATGGACGACTATGTTTCCAAACCGATCCGCCCGCAGCAGTTGTTTGAGACCATGGATTCCGCCCTTCGAAGCCGCAGACGGTAAGGCATTCCGTCAGGGAGCCGGTTCGTTTCACTTCCCGGCCGTTGCCCGCTCCGCTACAATCGCACCGGTGACTCTCCACGGTTCCAGCCCGGAGCATAGTTCATGAATCGATGCAAGCTATCTGTCGCCAGCAAACGGTTCCTCCATGGGGCGGCCTGCCTGTTGCTCCAATCGTTCGCCGTTTGCCCCCTGCACGCGCAGCCGCCGCAGCCAGGTGAGATTTCGGCCGCGGAGTTCGAAGTCCTCGAGGAACTGGACCGGAAGGCGCCGATGCGCGACGGCGTAGAACTGGTCGTCGACATCTTTCGCCCTGAAGCGGACGGCAGTTTTCCCGCCATCCTCCTGCAGACGCCGTACAACAAGCGAGGCCAGGCGGCACGAGCCAGACGCTTCGCGTCGCGGGGCTACGTGGTGGTCAACGCCGATTCGCGGGGCCGGTTCAACTCCGGCGGCCAATGGGACCCGTTTTCTCCCCTGCATAAACACGACGGCTACGACCTGGTGGAGTGGATCGCGAAGCAGCCCTGGTCCAGCGGCAATGTGGGCACATACGGCCTGTCGTACATGGGCTGGACGCAGTGGTGGACGGCTTCGCAAGCGCCCCCGTCGCTCAAGGCGATCGTCCCGGAAGTCGCGCCGCCGGACCACTTCTTCAACTGCCCTTACCAGAACGGTATCCTCGTTTGCTGGATGGTGGATTGGGCTGGCACGATGTCGGATCGCCTGCCCCACAGCGCCGGCCCCGGCCCCTACGGCGGTTTTGCGGTCGACCGGGAAGCGGCTTATCGCAACCTGCCGTACATCGACTTCGACAAGACCCGCCGCTACAAACCCACCGACTGGTGGCGGAAATGGATGATCCAGAACACCGCCCGGGGCGAGTATTGGCGGGCCATCGCCTACCAGACCCCGGAGAGTTATTCCCGTATCCAGGTCCCCTCGCTGGCCATCACCGGCTGGTTCGATGCCAACTTTCCCGGAACGCCGATGAATTATATCGCCATGAAGGAGCACGGCGCAACACCGGCCGTGCGCCGGCCCCGGATGGTGATCGGCCCCTGGGAGCACATCATCAACAGCCGGCGAGTTGCGGCTGACGTCGACTTCGGCCCGGAAGCGATCATCGATTGGGATGGCTACGTTTGCCGTTGGTTCGACTACCACCTGAAAGGCCGCGAGAACGGCGTGCTGAACGACCCTCCGGTGCACCTGTTCGTCATGGGGCGCAACCGATGGCGCACGGCCGAGGACTGGCCGCTGCCGGAAACGGAATTCACCACCTACTACCTGCATAGCGGCGGCCACGCGAACTCCTCCCATGGCGACGGCGTCCTGGGCACCGAACGGCCCGGCACGGAACGGCCGGATGCGTACACCTACGACCCCGAAGATCCCACGCCCTCGGCCGCTTTCGCCAACGGGCATATCGACGGACCGCGCGATGTCAGCGCGTCGGCCGAGCGGCCGGACGTGCTGGTTTACCAGACACCGGAACTCGCGGAAGAGGTGGAGGTCATCGGCCCCATCACCGCAACGCTCCATGCTTCCACCAGTGCCGGCGACACCGACTGGATGGTCCGGCTCGTCGACGTCCATCCGGATGGCCGCGGCTGCTGCTGGCCGAGGGCGTAATGCGTGCGCGGCATCGCGATCCGGATCGCGGCGGCGCGTTCAATCCCGAAAAACTGAGCAAGATCGCTCCGGGCGAAGTCTATCCGTACCAGATCGACTTTTGGCGGCCGACCGGCAATCTTTTCGACAAACGCCATCGCATCCGCGTGGAGATCTCCAGCAGCTACTATCCCTACTACCTGCGGAATCTCAACACCGGGGAAGATAACCTCGCCCTGGCGACCAATCCGGTCGTCGCCCGCCAGACGATCTTCCACGACAGCGAGAGGCCCTCGCACGTCGTTTTGCCGGTAATCCCCATGGGAGAATAACGATTACTCGTGCGGTCCTTCGCCCCGGGGCTGGGGCGGCATGAGGCGGATGGCCCCCCAACCGTCGTTTTCAGGCGGATTCTTTGAACCCCGCCCCCTTTGGCACGACCATGATCTTAGCGAATCTTGGTGTGTCGACCGATGAGAACGCCTGACGATATCCACGACGAATTGCTGGTGATCCGCTGTCAGGATGGCGACCGGGAGGCCCTGGCCGAACTGGTCGAACGCTGGCAACCAAAGCTCCTTCGCCAGGCCATGCGGCTGACCGGCACGGCAGACGCCGCCGCCGACGTCGCCCAGGAAACCTGGCTGGCGATCGTCCGCGGCATCCGGCGCCTCGACGATCCGGCCGCATTTCGAGATTGGGCGTATCGCATCGTCACCCACAAGTGTGCCGATTGGGTTCGCCGACGCCAGCGTCAGCGGGCTGCCGGGGGCCCGCTGGTTGCGGAGCCAGCCGCCGTGCCGCCGCCCACCGAAGACCCGTCCGGCGACATCGCGGCGCTTCGACACGCGCTCAAGCTGCTTCCCACTCAGCAGAAAGCGATCCTGGCCATGTTTTACCTGGACTGTCTGCCGATCCGGCTCATCGCCGAGATGCTCTCCCTGCCGGAAGGCACGGTCAAGTCGCGTCTCTACCACGCCCGTTGCCACCTGAAAGAGGTGCTAGAAAGGAGTAGGTTATGAAAGACATCGATCAGATGATCCGAGAGGCGCTCCGCAAGGAGGATTCGGAGCTGTTGGAGCATTACCGCAAGGAGCCGGCCGTCCATGAGATGCTGATGGAGACCTTCCGCGGACGGTTTCGATGGATCAACGCTCTCGCCTTCGCGGGGACAGTCATCATCCTTGCCTTGCTGTTTGTCCTGGCGTACCTGTTCTTCAACGCCCAGAGTACGCAGGCGATGATTGCGTATGCTGTCGGTTTCCTCTGGGGAGTCGTGTGGATCGCCATGCTGAAGATCTGGTTCTGGCTGGAGATGAACAAAAACTCGCTCACGCGGGAGATCAAGCGGCTGGAACTGCAACTGGCCAACCTCAGCCGGCGGATCGCCGAGGCGGAAGATTCCGGCTGAAAGCGGTCCGGCAGATCGACCAGGCGATGGCCGGTCCCATGGGCCACGACCGCTGCTACCGCAACCGGATCACCACACGGTACTACATCAACACGGCGACCGGCGGCAGCGATTTCCTCAAGCTGAGCTCCGCCACCGAACTGCCCAATCCCTGGATCCGCAGCACCTGCGGTATCGGCCCGCTGCCGTGCAACGGCCTGTACTATGTCGGTCCGCCTTCCTGTGCGTGCTGCAACAGCGTCATGCTCAACGGCATGAACGCGATGGCCGCCGAGCCCGGCCTCGAGAAATCGGATCAGCCGATTCGCGTAAAAACCGAAGCCGTTCTCGAAAAAGGCCCCGTTTTCGAGGAAATCGCCAGAGCCAAGTCGCCAGCCGCCAAGTCCACCGACGACTGGCCCGCCTACCGCCATGACAACGCTCGCACGGGAACGACAAACTGCAAAGTCCCGGCCTCGCTCACCAAGCGCTGGGAGGCGAAACTCGGCGCACGTGCCAGCTCCCCGGTCATTACGGCCGGCATGGTGTTCGCCGCGGACGTCGACGGTCACGCCGTTTGCGCCACCAGCGCGGCAGACGGCAAGCTCCTCTGGCGATTCTCCGCCGATGCCCGCGTCGACTCGCCGCCCACGTACTACCAGGGTCTCGTCCTGTTTGGCTCGCGCGACGGATCAGTCTACTGCTTGCGTGCCTCCGACGGGGCGATTGCCTGGCGGTTTCGCCCCCTGGAGCAGCGGGTGATCTGCGCCTATGGGCAGCCCGAATCGGCATGGCCGATCTCCGGCAGTGTTCTCGTCCGCGACGGCCTCGCCTATTTTGCGGCCGGAAGAAACTCCTTCGCCGACGGAGGCATCTTCCTCTATGCCGTCGACCCTCGCACCGGCAAAGTCGTACACCAGAAGCGAATGTACGGCCCCTATGGCGAGAACAGTTTCCCGATCGAAAATCGCGAGGTCGTCAAAGGGATGAGCATCGAGGGGTTCAAGTCGGACGTCTTCCTCGCCGACGACCAACTCCTCTATCTCCGCCACCAGGCTTTCACCCCTGATCTTTCGCCGGTCAGTCTCCAGGACGTCAAGACCCCGCACCTAATCCCGTCGCACGGCTTCTTGGAGGCGATCCCCCAGCACCGCTCGTTCTGGACGATCGATACGATGCTGCACTACGATATTCCCACGGGCATGGGTGGCGTTTACGGCGACATCCTCGTGATCGACGGCGATCGCTTCTACGAGGTTCGCGGCTACACCCCGGGACGCACCTTCTGGTTCGATCCGCGCACCAATGGTTACACGCTCTATGCGGGCATGTACGGCGGCTCGGCGGAAGCTCCCGCAAACCCCGAGGTACGGAAGAAGCAGACGGCCGCGAAACAACCGCGCGCGAGAAAGACGAGAGCCCGAGCGAGACAAATGGCCGCCACGGCACCCTCGGAGAAGCTGTGGAGCAGTTCCATCCCGCTCACCGGCAAGGCAATCGCTCTGGCCGGCGACGTCCTTTTTGTGGCGGGCACTCCGGTGGCGTTCCCTGACGACGACCTGGCGAAAGCCTACGAAGGCCGAATGGGCGGCATCCTTTGGGCGGCATCTGCATCCACCGGCGAAAAACTTGCGGAATACACCCTCGACGCACCGCCCGCCTGGGACGGCCTTGCCGCCGCCAACGGCATGCTCTTCCTCACCCTTGCCGACGGTCGCCTTCTCTGCATGGCCCCGCACTGACCCGACGCCATACCGCAGCCGGCCTACCCCGTAGCCGCCGAGCCGCTCCGGGATCCCTCGACATACTTCGAGATGTAGTCCACCGCTCCACCGACGGTTTGCACGGAGAGAGCTTCCTCTTCGTCCATCTCGATGTCGAATTCGCTCTCGAACCCGGCCACGAGTTCGACCGACTGGGTGCTTTCCGCGCCCAGGTCGAAGACAAAATGGCTGTTCGGCTCGACCATGCTCTCGTCGACGTCGAGCACCTGGCAGACCACTTTCGTCACGCGCCGCCTGATCTCATCCCGTTGCATAGCGAACCTCCTATCCATTCAGCCGGATCCGTACGTCGGCCACCGCGTTGCCGATCCGCGCGGGCCCGGCGATCAAAGGATTGATGTCCAACTCCGCAATCCGCTCAAAGTCGCTGACAAGCTGCCCCACACGCCGCAGGCACTCCGCCACGCCGGCGATGTCGGCCGATTCGCCGCCACGGAGTCCCCGCAGCAGCCGCCCTGCCCTGACCTGCTCGACCATCCGTGCGGCCGACGTCGGCCCGATCGGCGCCAGGCCGAACGTTACGTCCTCGAACAGTTCCACGAAGACACCCCCAAGGCCGAACATCAAGACCGGGCCGAACGACGGATCGCGTTTCGCCCCAAGAATCACCTCGTGCCCCACCGGGATCATCCGCCGCACCAGAACGCCGCGGATCTCCGCTTCCGGAGCGGCAACGGCCAACCGGCTGAGCATCTCGTCGTACGCCCGCCGCACGGCCCGCTGGTCGCCCAGGTCGAGCGCCACGGCCTTCCATTCCGTCTTGTGCACGATCGACGGACTGACCGCCTGAAGCACCACGGGGTAGCCGATCTCGTCGGCAAACGCGACCGCCTTGTCGACCGTCCCCGCCAGCCCGTATTTCGGGACGGGCAAACCGTAGGCCGCCAGCACGTCAAGCGCCCGGTCCTCGCTCAGGTAGCCGGCGTCCGCCTTGTCGATCACCGCTGCCGCCAAGGCCCGGTCGATCGGCAACGGCTCGGGCCTGTCGAGCGGCTCGTTGCGCCAGCGGCGAACCTTCTGGACGGCGGCCATAGCCACACACGCCCACTCCGGCAGGATGTAGTGTGGGATGTTGGCCGACTGCAAGAGGTGTATCCCAGACGCAACATCCGTCGCCCCCATGAACGAGCAGGCAACCGGCTTCATCGCCCCCCGTGCGGTCTGGATAACGCCTTTGGCGATCTCCTCGATATCGGTCATCGATTGGGGGGTGAGAATCACGAGGACCTGATCGACGCCGGGATCTCCAAGCACTGCCTGCATGGCCGCGACGTAGCGGTCCGCACGCGCGTCGCCGATCACGTCGACCGGGTTCTTCGTATTCGCCGTGGCCGGAAGTACCGCTTTCAGCTTCGCGCGGGTCGAGGCCTCCAACCCCGGCACCGAGAGCCCCGCGCGGACGGCCGCATCGGTGGCCATCACCCCCGGTCCGCCGGCATTGGTCACAATCGCCACCCTGTCGCCCGTCGGCATTGGCTGGTAGGCGTAGAGGATCGCGGCGTTGAAGAGCTCCTCGATGCTGGTCAGGCGGAGGATTCCCGCCTCGCGGAAGATCTCCTCGCAAACGGCGTCTTGCCCGGCGAGCGATCCGGTGTGGCTGGCGGCTGCGTCGGCTCCCTGGGCTGTCCGGCCCGACTTGATAGCCAGAATCGGCTTTCCCTGCGGTCCGTGGGTGACCCGCCGAGCCGTTTCGATCAGTCTGCGGCCCTCGCGAATCTCCTCCAGGTAAAGGAGGATGACGTCGGTGCCTGCGTCCGCGTGCAGGTATTCGATCAGGTCGACCTCGGTCACGCCCGCCTTGTTGCCGAAACTGATGAATTTCGAAAAACCAATCTGTTTCTCGCGGGCGTAGTCGAGCACCGCCGTGCACAGTGCCCCGGACTGGCTCAAAAAGGCGATCCGCCCCGCCAGGGGCATTTTGCGCGCGAACGAGGCATTGAGCCGGACCGTCGGATCCGTGTTGATCAGGCCGAGGCAATTCGGCCCCACCAGTGAAATCCCATGATCCGCGCAGAGACTCCTCAACCGTTCTTCGCGTTTCCACCCCTCGGGGCCGACCTCCCGGAACCCGGCCGAGATCACAATCGCCGACTTGATCCCTTTCCGGCCACACTGCTCCAGCGCCCGGTCGACGACGTCGGCCGGAAACACGATCACCGCCAGGTCCACTTCATCCTCGATATCGACGACGTAGCGGTAGGCTTTGACCGCCGCGATGCTCCGTTTGCCGGGAGCGACCGGAAAAACGGTCCCCCGGAACCCGGCGGAGAGGATGTTGTAAAAGATGTCGTACGGCACCGTGCCCGGTGTGTTGGTCACGCCGACGACTGCGACGCTCTGCGGACTGAGCAGCCCGTCCAGCGGATGGCGGGCAGACTGCTTGTCCTGTGGCAAGCGCGGGGAAGGACGACCGGAGGGAGTGTGCATCGCCTGTTCCTTCCGTGAGATCGATTTCCCGTCAGGATACCGCAAATTCTCCGCAATCCAATCCCCACTGCAGAAGCAATTCTGGAAATTCGGGAAAGATCAGCGGGGAGAGAATGAGCCGTACCGGTAAGCACTCCGGCAAGCAGAGCGATACCGAAAGACGCCAGAGCAGGCAGGATCATCCCATCATCCTGGACAAAGCCGCCAACCCGGGACTTGGCGGGTCTCGCTTCGGCCGACTTCCAGCCCGACCGTGACGAATAGGGGGTGGTGTCGTTGACGTGTCGCACGGCATGGCCAATGGAGGCAGAGACTCGCGGGCCTGCTTCAACGCTTCGATCGTTTCCGACAACGACCGCTCGTGCGCCGCAAACACCTCGCGGCCACGACGAATGATCTCATCCTTCTCCGCCTCGACCTGCGACCGCAAGCGGCGCAGATGGGCCTTCTCCTCGAATGTCAGGCTCCGCTGGCTGCGTCGAGTTTGTTTTTTCGCCATCTCAATCACTCCACCTCGCAGGCCGTGATGGGGTAAATCTTGGTATCATCGATCACCTCGTAAACCACGGCAATCCTGCGTCCGTCCGACGCATACCCGAAAGCGATCGGCCGCTGCGAGGACCGACTAGCACCAAACGGTATTTTCGACTGGAAGTGTCCGTTTTGACACGGCACGGTTTTAGAAAGGATGCCCAGCGGCCTGTCCGCGGGAGGCTCACGCTTGCCGCTACAGGAACCTCCGCGTAGCCACCCCTGGTTTCGCCCGCGGCGGCTTTGCCGCCGCGGGCGAAACCAAGGGGATAGCGGCGATCGTGGCGTATGTAGCAGAGAACGTAACCATCCCGCGGACAAGCCGCGGGCATTCGCGACAGAGCGAAAGTAAATGCCAACAGCCGGAAAAACCGTTTGGTGCTAGCCTCCTGTTTAATCGAGTTCTCCAGTGCGAATTCAACATCTTCCGGCGTCAGATCATGCTGTGCGATGTGAGCAACATTTCCATCCTCCTCGTCCCACTCCCAAATGACCTCCCACCACGCCATGATCACCTCCCGTTGTCATATTATACAACGCCGACCCTGCGTCGGCAACATCGCACACGCTTGTATCCCCTCCTCGCAAACGCCGCATGGCTCCGTCGGCTCAGTGGCCCCCATCGTCCTCAACACACGGGCGTTGGCCGTTCGATCTGAACGTTCTTCTCTTCAAGACAATAAAATGAAACCATACCAGACCAAGCACAACAATGCTCGCAACATCCCCCCCGAGCCGAGCTTGAACGCACGAACCAGCAACTGCATAGCCGTAGAGCGCGAGGCAATCCAAGGGTCGGACGGAGTTGCCTCTTTTCTTCTCAAACCGGAAAGCAGGAGCAATGAGGACGAACAGTCCAACAGGCGCGATGATCAGATGCATCATCAGCGGCTTCGCCGGGAGCGGGATATACATCAGGTTGACAGGGACTACCGCCAGGAGGGCCGAAACGAAGTAGGCCGTTGGCTCCACGTACCGAACAGCAGTTTCCGTATCGGCCAGAGACTGCGGTCGAAAGCGCCGAGCGGTTTGATGTGTGGCATGCGCGAATCGCCGTTCCAGGTCCCGCCCGGCAGGCGGGACCTACTGCCAGAGGATCTTGCCGCAGACTTTTTCTCTCGCATGTTGCATTGCTCGGCCGCTTCGATGTAGAATCAGCAAAGGACCGCCGGAGTGGGATTGCCGGCACTTTTCTCTTCGCGTCGATCAATCGATCCTGAGCGTCGCAAGACTTTCACCCGACCTGTCCGCCTTGGGAGGCTCCATCATGTCACGGGTGTGCGTGTCGGCTCTCGCCCTTCTCTTCTTCCTCGGCAACTCCACCCCCGGACAGGACGCGCCGTCCAAGAAGCCGCGCCCGACCCCGGCGGCCGGCAACGCCGCAAAACCGCCTGCTGCCGAGCCGGGCGATGAGAAGACGCCTGGCAAGGCCGAGCCCGGCGGCGAAACGCCTCTGCGCCAGGAACACGTCATCTACGTTCCCTTCGAAAATCTCCCGGAGGCGCTGAAGGACCAGGAGTCGTCCATCGTCCTCCCCTACGCGCAGTTCCTCGAAATGTGGAATCGCCTGGTCCAGCCCGACAAGACGCCCGTCCAGCCGCCGGTCAACGGCGTGATCACGCGTGCCGACTACACCGGCTCTGTCAAAGGCGAACTGGTCCACCTGGAAGCGATGCTTGACGTTGAGGTCCTCACGGACGATTGGGCCCAGTTGCCGGTGCAGTTCGGCAATGCCGCCATTGGCTCGGCGCGGGCGGACGACGAGGCCGTGCTATTGCGAGGCGTTGGACCGGGGCGGTACGAGATGCTCGTCAAGGGACGAGGCAAGCACCAACTCAAGCTGAGCCTGGTGACCGCGGTCCAATCGGCGGCTGAGGGACGGAGCTTCACGCTCCAGTGCCCCGCCGTCGGGGTCTGCAACCTGGAACTGGAGATACCCGAGGAAGGTCTGGCGGTGCAAGTGGCTCCCCAACGGACCTCCGAGCTGCAGTCCGACCTGAACCGTGCCACGCGGATCCGCGCCGTCCTCGGTTCCACCGATCAGTTCACCGTCAGTTGGCAGCCGAAGGCGGGCGGTACCGACAACGCGGCCGGGCTGGCCAACGTCACCGACACGATCGCCGTCGACGTCGGCGACGGCGTTGTCCATACCCATGCCATGCTCGACTACCAGATCCTGCGAGGCTCGCTGGGCGAATTGGTGGTCGAGGTGCCGGCCGACCACCGGCTCCTCGACGTCCAGGTGCCGGGGCTCCGCGACTGGCAGACCGAAACGGTCGACGACCGCCAGCGAGTAAAGGTCCGATTGCACGCCCCCGCCACCGAGAAGATCCGCCTCGAGCTGCATACGGAAACGCCGCTGCCGGAGCAGGTGTTCCAGGTCGGGCAGGTGCGGGCCGTGGGCGCGGCCCGTGAGAGCGGCCTGCTGGCCGTCCGCAGCGCCGACGACGTCGGCCTGGAGTACGTGGCCCGCGAATCGATCACGCGGATCGACGCCGACGACGCACCGGACACGATCCAGAAGCGGGGAGCCACCTTCTACAAGTTCTTCACGCCGGACCACACTCTGTCGGTTGTCGCCTCGCAGCTTCAACCGCGGATCGTCGTCGACAGCCATCTCTCCGTGCTGCTCGACAAGGCTCGCATCTCTGCCCGCGGTGAATTCCGGTTCGACGTTTCCCGATCCGGAATTTTTTCGCTCGCGTTCCGCCTGCCCCAGGGATTTCAAGTCGATGAGGTTCGCACCGACGCGATGGAACGCTTCGAGGTCGCCGCGGCGCCCGACGCTCAAACCCTCACGGTTTATTTCACCAAGAAACTCCTCGGTGAGCTGGCGATCCAAGTGACCGCCAGCCAGGCCCGCGACAAGCCTGCCGGCGAACTGGCCCTGCCGCTGCTCGAGCCGCTCGGTGCGACCCGCGAGCAAGGGCTCATCGCCGTCATCGCGCCGGAATCGCTGGAGGTGAAGACCGACGCCGCTCAGCTCCAATCCGCGCGGGCGGCCACACCCGATGAGCTGGCATCGAAGGGATTCCAGCCGCAACCGCCCGCCGGGTCCACGCTGGCTGCGGCGTTCGCTTTCGTCACCCGGCCCGTCCGCGTCGTCCAGACGGTCACCGAACGCCCGCGGCGGACGTCGGCCGCCGTCGCCACAGTTGCCCAGGTCAAGGAAGACGTGATGCAGGTCACCACGTCGCTGCGCTACCAGGTCCAGTTCGCCGGCAGCGACACGTTTCGGATCGCCGTCCCGGCCTCGGTCTCCGACCGTTTGCAGATCGAGGGCGACGGCATCAAGGAGCGGCGGAAGTCTGAGGAAGACGTCGGCGGCAAGGTCATCTGGACCGTCGTGCTGCACAGCGAGGCGATCGGCCCCGTCGCACTGACCGCCACCTACGACCGCAGGATCTCCATTCCCGATCAGGGCACAGTGGTGGAAATCCAGCCGATCCAAGTGCTCGACGCCGACCGGGAAACCGGCGAGATCGCCGTCCACAAGGACCGCGCGCTGTCGGTCGAGGCCGCCGCGGCCGGTCTGGAGGAGATTGACCCCCGCGAACTCTCCCAGCCGACCGGCCCTTCGCAGCCTTACTTGAGCTACCGCTACTATCAGCACCCGGCGCGATTGACGCTGAACGTCACGAAGCACGAGTTGCAAGACGTCGTCAAAACCGTCGTTCGCCGCGCGTACATCGAGGCGGTTGTGACCGAGGACGGCCCCGTGACCATGCGTGCCCGCTACGACCTGAAATCGAGCGAGCGGCAACGGCTGGCGATCACGCTGCGCAATCCCCGCATCCTCGGCATCACCGTCGCAGGACAGACCGTAGCGCCGGAGAAGGCTCCCTCGGCGCCGGGCAGCGGTGCCGAGGACAAGACGTACTTCATCAATGTCGCCCGCGCGGCCGACTCGGATCAGCCGTTCGAGATCGCCATGGTCTTTGAGATACCACGGCCCGAAGAAGGGCTGCGAATGACCGACCTGTTGAGCCTGCCGCTTCCACGGTTCGACGAGGGTGTGAAGTTCCAGAAGGTATACGTCCGCCTCTGGGTGCCGAAGGACTATCGCCTGGTCGGCGACCCCGAGGGCTACACCAGCCACATCGGCGTCGGTCCCTGGGATTCCCGCGCGATCACCCGGGCGGCCGACAATCCCGACGGATGGTTTGGCAACGACGCGTCGTCGTTCGATTTCCAGGTCGGAGGCACGACCTACTTGTTCAGCAGTCTGACCGGCCCCGCGGAGCTGACGACCAGCTACTGGCATATCCCCGCGATGACCACCATCGCCAGCCTGCTCGTCTTGGTTCTCGGTCTGGCCCTGGTGCGGTCTTCGCTGGACACGAGGGTGTTCGTCGTCCTGGCCTTGGCCTTCATTGTGCTGTTTGTCGGCCTCTTCCAGCCGTCGCTGATCTACAGTTGGCTCTTGGCGGCGCGGCTGGGCATCGCCGCCGTGGTGGCGGTCTGGCTCGTTGTCTGGTTCCTCGGCGTGGTTCGGGCTGGACGCTTCTCTTCGCCGACGCCGGCGAAGGATAACGTCGCGCCCGCACGCACCGATGCTGCAGCGTCGCTGCCGTCTGCCGGCGAGGATCCAGTCGACAGTCCGTTTGGCCCGTATCGCCCTGAAGAAACGACCGGCAAAGCCGAAGGGGGCAGCGATGAGCCGTAACACCCTCGCGCGACGGGCGATTGCCCTCTGTCTGTTCTGCCTCGTTCCTTCTCCGGCCTATGCCGAGGTGGAAGGACCGCCGCGGGTCCGTCATGTGTACATCCCGGCGAATCAACTGAAGGTGGTGTTCGGCACGGCGTCGAAAGGCGTGTTGATGCCGCGCGACGACATCCTGGCCCTATGGCAGAAAGCCCGGCGTCAGGAACAAAGCGCCCCGGCCCCGCCCGCCGATGCCGTGTTGGCCGCGGCGCATTACGAGGCTCGCCTGAACGACCATGAGCTTCGCCTTACCGGACGCATCCGCATCGCTACGCTCCGGGAGGGCTGGCAGACGGTTGACCTTCCTTTCGGCGGGCTGGCGATCGAATCGGCAGAGGTGGACGACCAGCCGGCCCGCTTCGGACTCCGAGACGACGGCACTCTCTTTCTGCTGCTCGACCGTAAAGGCCGATCCGAACTGAAGCTGGAGATGTCCGCCCCGCTGGCAAGCAAGGGCGGCGACCTGGCGGCCACGCTTCGGCTGCCCCCCGTGGCGGCATCGGAATTGGTGATGCATCTCGATGAAGGCAAACAACTGCAGTCCGGCGAGACGATCCTGCAGCGCGACGGCACCGGCGACGATCAGCAGACGTTCCGCCTTGCCGTCGATCACACCGGGCTGGTGCCGCTGCTGATATCCGATCGCCTGGCGGGCGGCAATCGGTCGCCGCTGGTCTTTGTCAGCAGCCGCTCGACGGCCCTGGTGGAACCGGCCGGGCTCCGCTGGGAAGTCGTCCTCGATCTGGATGTCTACGCCCGCGCGACGGATACCTTTCAGATTCAGTTACCCAATTCCGTCGACGTTGCCGAGGTGGATTCGCCGCAACTGGATGAGTGGACCATTGAAGATCGCACGAACGACCAGGCACTGCTCACCCTTCGCTTCCGCAAGCCCGTGCTGGGTCGGCGATCGGTCCGCCTTCTCGGTTTGGCCCCGATCTCGTTGGTCGACCCGTGGCGTATTCCGACGGTGAAGGTCCTTGAGGCAGCGGCACACGTCGGGCAGGTCGCGGTGTACCCGTCGCCATCGCTGCGGGTCGACGTCGGCACCTTGGCCGGCATCCGCTCCGAACCGCTCTCCTCCATCTCGGACGGCGACCCGGGTAACGGTTCACGGGGCGGAACGGAGGTGGACAGGTCCATGTTTTCGGCCAACGTCCTTGACGCCAAAATACTCCAACTGGCCGAAAAATGGACCAGTCCCCGGTCGCCCCGTGAACCGTTACGCGCTCCGGCGGCGAACGGCGCGCCGCTGGGGTTTGCCTTCTGGGACGAGAATTTCGAGTTGCCCTTGCGCGTGGTGCCGCGGCACCGGATCGTGCAGGCCTCGGTGGCGACTCTCGTGGAAGTGAACCGGACCGGTTTGGCGCTCCGCGCCAGCCTCTCGCTCGAACCGCGCCACGCCCCGCTCTTCGGCGTCGAACTGCAGTTGCCGCGCGGATGGCAAGTGACCTCGGTCCTGTGTGCAGACAACCTCATAGACTGGCAGTCCGACGCGCAGTCGGGCACCACCGTCGCCGATGGGTCTCTGCAAACCGTGAAATTCGATCTGCCCACGCCCTTAAGCCCGGGCCAGTCGATGGAGATCACCCTGGCCGCCCAACGTCACCCCGAGGACTGGCTGAAAGACACGGACGAAACGCAGCCCGTCTCGCCGCCGTCTCGGGCCGCTGCGCAGGGGCCTCTCCAACGCGACGAACGCTTCCACGAGTTGCCGCTGCCTGAACTCCGCGTGGTGGGTGCCGATGAGGTCGAAGGGACCTTGCTGGTGCGGACGCCCGCGGAGATCGAACTGGTGGTGACCGATTTGTCGGACGATCTGGAGCCGGCGGCAGCCGACCAGTCGCGCAGCTCGCCCCAAGCGGGTTCGGAGACCGCGCTGCAATACCGCTACCAGGACGACGCCCGCGTCAGCGGCCGGCTTCGCGTCCGAACCATGCCTGCCAAGGTCTCGGCGGAAACGCTCGCCTTTGTTCGGCTCGACCGCGATCGGCTCGACGTGCACTATCAGGTCGACATGCAGATCCGGCAAGGCCGCATTCGGCAGATCGGCTTCACCCTGCCCGCGGCCGTCGGCGAGAAGATCGTGGTCGTTCCGGTCGACTCGGCCGCTCGCATCCTCGAACAGCGGCATACGCCGGTGTCGGACGGACCGGGACCCGGCAGTGATTTGACCTTGTGGACGGTCATCTTCGACCGGCCCATGACGGGCGACCTGACGCTCGCGGTCGATTGCACGCAGACGCTCTCAGAGGCTATCCAGAAACGGGGACAGGCAGCCTACCTCGGAGACGATCTGCAAGTCCAACGAACAGCATCCGGGAGCCAGTCCCCGTTTCCGGACAGCCTCTCCGTGGAGCAGCCCGCCAAGGCGGCCGTTCCCGCAACGGTGCCGGTGCTCGCCCTGCAGAACGTTTCGCGGCAAAGCGGCATGGTGGCGCTGGAAGCCGCGGGCGATCAACAGCTCGACTACCGCCCGGAGAACCTTCGCGAGTTGGACCCCGCCGACGTCCTGAAGCCGAAAGGCTACGTTCCCACGCAGCGGATCGTGGCCGCCTACCAGTATCAACGCCTGCCCTACCGACTGACGATTTCCGCAACCCGTCACAAGTCGGAGCCGGTCCTCGGCGCGATCTGCGAATCGGCCGAGATTACCAGCGTCGCCGGCAGGCAGGGCCGAATCCGGCATCAGGCGCGTTTCCGGCTCCGCAGCTCCAATCTGCAACATGTCCCGGTCACACTGCCGGAGAAGACCGACCTGTGGACGGTGATGCTCGACGGCGAACCCGTCGAGGTCCGCCGCAAGCAAGGCGACTGCATCATTCCCTTGCCGCCCAACTCGGCCGACCCCGCCAACGACGCCCGTGAGCTGACGCTCGTCTACGAAACCGAAAGCCGGGCGCCCGTCGCCGGGCGCCGGTTCGGCCTGCTGCCGACGACGATCCGCCATGTCGCCCCCACGGTTGCCCTGACCACGCTGCGAACCACCTGGTACGTCCACTTGCCCGACACTGCCGACCTGGTCTCCGCCGGCGGCGATTTCGAGCCGGTGGCGCGGCTTACCCGTCCGACCCTGGTGACCCGCCTGGCCGAATCGATCGCCCAGCGGAGCACGACCTTGCTGTCGTGGAAGTTCGGCGGACTGGTGGTCGCGATCGTCATCGCCGGCTTCTACGCGCTGGTCAGTACCGGCAAGGGCTGCGCAAGCTCGCTCGTCGAGATCCTCGTCGTGATGACCGTGATCGGCCTGCTGATCGCGCTGCTCCTGCCGGCCACCCAGTCGGCCCGCGAAGCGGCACGGCGGTCGCAGTGCTCCAACAACCTCAAGCAGATCGGACTTGCGCTGCACAACTACCACGACACATACGGTCAGTTCCCGCCCGCTGCGATCGGGCCCTACAACGTATCTCGCGACCGGCAGTTCAGTTGGATCGTGGCCATTCTGCCGTTCCTTGAGCAGCAGCCGCTTTACGACAAGCTTCGCTTGGACCTGCCGTGCGATCATCCGCACAATGTGGCGGTGCTCCAGATCGCCCCCACTGCGTTGTTCTGTCCCTCCGATCCCGCGCCGTCGGCGACCCTGGAAGGTTTCCCCAAGACATCCTACGTGGCCGTCACGGGCGCCGACTCGACGCTCGGCGCCGGCAGCACGCGAGGAGTCATCGGATTCGAAGGCGGACTCCGACTGGAGGAGATCGTCGATGGCGCCAACAACACGATCATGGTCGCCGAAGTCACCGACGGCGGCCCCTGGTTTGCCGGCGGCAGCGGCACGGCCCGCCGGATCGACGATTGGGTTCAGAAGCGGACCTGGAGTCAGCACCCCGGCGGAGGATCGTTTGTCTTCGCCGATGGATCGGTGCGGTTTCTCAGTTCGGCCACGGAACCGCACACCCTCCGCCACCTGGCCACCGCCCGGGGCTTGGACGACGCGGGCGACGAATCGGCCGGCAGAGCCGCTGTGGCAGCAGCACCCATCGACGAGACCGCAGAGGCTGCACCGGCGCCGGCCGTCGAGGCGTTGGAAGAAGCCAAGCGCCCCGCCGCGCCGACCCCGCCCTCGGATAAGCCGTCGACCCAGCTTCCCACGCAGCCAATCATTCAGCCCGGCGGCCGGGCCAGGCTTTCGCTCCGAGTCGCGTTGGAGACCGAAGGGGCGCCCGCCGTTCGTTTCCGCCGCGAAGGCCAGCCCGGAGAACTCGTGCTTGGCCTTCAGGACAGGACCTTCGCACGCACTGTGCAAGCGTGGCTTGTCGCTGCCGGCCTGCTGGCCGCCTGGATCGCGCGACGAGCACCCGCACCGCGGCGGTGGGCTGCTTTCGTTGCGGGAGCGGCGCTGCCGATCGGCCTGTCGGGACTCGTGCCGCTGGCCTGGACTCCGCTGCTGGACGGACTGTTGCTGGGGGCGCTGGCGGCGGGCGCGTTGTGGACGCTCTTGAACATCATCGCCATGGTCCAGACCTCTGCCTCGGCGCCCATGCTCTCTGCGATGGCGCTGGCCGCCGGCCTTCTGTCTGCCGATGCGAGCCTGGCCGCCGAAACGCCGCCCCAAAGCTCGCGATCGGCGAACCTGACCCTGTTCATTCCCTATGACCCGGAGAACGGCAGCCCGCTCGAACACACGCAGGTCTACCTGCCGCACGACGAATTTCTGCGGTTGTGGAAGCAGGCGAACCCCGGCAAGCCGAAGAACGCTTCGCCGGGGGTGCGGGCCGTCGTCAGTCATGCCGAATACTCGGGTCGGCTTCAGAACGACGTCGCCCGCTTCGACGGCCGCCTCGTCATCCATCATCTGGACGAATCGTGGGCCTCGGTCACGCTGCCGCTGGGCGACGTGGCTTTTGAAAGCGTCGAGATCAACGGCCGGCCGGCCACGTTGGCCGATCGCGATCCGAAGGCCGACAGGCAGACGACGCAGCCCCCGGAGGATGACGGTGGTTCAGCGGATTCGCAGCCCCGCAAGCAAACACGGGCGACGGGCACTCGACCTGTCATCTATCTGGAAGACCCCGGCCTGCACGTCGTGGATGTCCGGTTCCGTGTGCCGGTCAGTCGATTGGGAGCCACCGGCCAGTTGGCCGTCCCATTGCGGGCCGTGCCCTCCGGCCGCCTGCTGCTCGAGTTGCCGGCCCGTGATCTCGACGTCCACGTCGCGGGGTGCCCCGGCGGCTGGCGCCGGCAGAAGACCGACTCCGAAGACGACTCGGCGTCCGCCGAGTCCGGCGGTGAGTTGGTCGCGATCCCACTGGGGGCCGCCGACGAGATATCGATCCGATGGCAGCCGCAACGCGTCGCGATGCAGACAGGGCAACTCGTCAGCGTGGACCAGGTCCTCACGGTCGAGGTTCAGGATTCGGCCGTTCAGTTTCAGAGCCGATTCCACTACCGGATCCAGCAGGGCTCACTGAATCGCCTCGAATTTCGCATCCCGTCCGGGGTCGCGGTCCACAGCGTTCAGGGCGCGGAAGTGGCCGACTGGTCGATCGAAACCGATGCTGCTTCCGGCGACAGTAACCGTCCACGGGGCGGAAGGGAGGGGGACAGGTCCATGTTTTCGGACAACGTCTTGTTGGCCAGAACCAGTCAACCGGCCGAAAAATGGACCAGTCCCCAACCGCCTCGTGAACGGTTACCCGGCGAGCAGTCGCCGGCGCAGCGATTGGTAGTCTCACTCAAGGCGGAAGTTTCGACCAGTACCACGGTCGACGTACACTCCTTCCGCCGCGATCGACAGACGACCGGCGCAGTCGACGTCGGCAGTCTCGAACCGATCGGAGTTGCGCGAGAAACCGGACGCATCGCCATTGCCTGTTCGAATCATTTTGAGGTCCGCGTTGGCCGGTCGGAGCGGCTGGATCAGATCAACCGGATGGAACTCGATCCGGCGCAGCGATCCGGCGACGGTTGTGCGCTATTGTCGGCCTATCGCTACACCTCGCGGCCTTGGCGCCTGCCACTGCTCATCGAACGGCGCCGGCCGCACGTGGACGTATCCAACCGCACGGCGGTCGCGGTCTCGACTCGCCAGGCCACCCTCCAGGCGTTTCTGACCGCGAACGTCACCGGCGCACCGGTCCCCTCGCTCAGCATTCGGCTGCCGGCCACGCTGCGGCTCTCCCAGGTTCATGTCCCGCCCGGCGCCGACTGGTTTGTCGACCGCGACGACGGCGGCCAGCGGTTGAAGGTGAATTGGAACCAGGCAGCCGTCGGCAAGTTCGACCTGGCGATCCACGGTTCGCTCGTTCGCGATTCGAGTCAGCCGGAATTCGCCGTGCCGGGTGTCGAGGTGGAGGAGGTCGAGGCCCAGCGCGGGCAACTGGCGGTCTATCTCGACGAAGACCTGGAGGCAGTCCTGATCGCCGGCGGCGGCGCCCGCGCCCTCGATCCGGCCGCCCTGGACGGCTCCTTGCAGTCGGATCCCAGCGGGCCGGCCCGCTACGCATTCCAATACGACTCTCCCCCGGATGACCTCCGCCTCCGGCTCTCCGCTGCGCCGCCGCGCATGAATGCCGAAGTCACCTCCGTCGTCAGCGTCCGCGAAGGCGCCGTCGCCTACGCCAGCAACATCGACTACGAGATCCGGCGAGCCGGGCAGTCGGAGTTTCGGATCGCGACCCCGCCATGGCTCGGCGACGACCTGGAACTCACCGGCGAGCACGTCCGGCAAGTCCGCTCGCACGCGGCCGAAGAGGGCCGCATCTGGGAGGTCCAGTTGCAGCGGCCGGTGCGGGAAACGTATCGGCTGCAACTGGTCCAGACGCTTCCGCTCTCGGACGACGGCGCCGTCGAGGCGGCCATCGTCCGGCCTTTGGACGTGGAACGGTCGCGCAGCCACGTGGTTCTCGAGAACCTCACGGCCGATGAGATCGCGGCGACGACCACCCGCGCCCTAGCGCCGGTTTCGATCGACGAGGTGCCGAAATGCCTGGCGGAACCGGTCCGCCGGCAGGCGGTCGCGGCGTATCGCATCGGCGACGGCCCCGCTCGCCTCGCGTGGCAGCGCCGCGTCCGCGAGCAGGAGTCGGGACTGGCAGCGAGCATCAACCTTGCCGACCTTACCACCGTGGTCCAGACGGACGGCCGCTATCGCGCCCGCGCCGCTTACAACATCCGCAACTTCACCCTGCAGTTTCTCGAGCTGGAACTGCCGCCCGAGAGCCGCATCTGGGCCGTTCATGTCTCCGGTCAGCCCGTGCGGCCGGCCAGTGTCCTTCGCCAGGGCCGCCCCGTCACGTTGCTGCCGCTGGAGAAAACCTCGGCGGGCGATTTCTCGTCCAAGGTCGTCATCATCTACTCCGGCGAGCTTGAAAAACCGCTGGGGCTCTGGACCCGGGTTCGCCCGCCGGCGCCTCGGATCCTCAGCGACGTGCCCGTCTCGCGAACGCTTTGGACGGTTCTCATGCCGCCGGAGTACCGCGTCGATTTCCTCAAAGACAAGAGCAATCTCGAAGCGGTCGCCGCGACCTACCAGCAGGAGGAGCGGAAGCTGTCGCTGTTGGACGAGCTGCAGCAGATGGTGCAGGTGGCCGGCAGCAAGAGCCGCTCGGCCGCGCGGAGCAAGGCCCAATACAACCTCAAGCAAATCGGCTCGGCCTTGCAGGACTACGCCGAGCAGAGCTCGCAGCTCGACGCCAAGAATGCCGCCGAGGTCCAGCAGCAGGCCCGGCAGCTCGAAGCGGAGATCCAGCGATTGGAAGAGTCGAAGACCGACGCCAGGCGGGCCGACGCCGGCGCCGATTCTTACTTCGAATCGCCGCCCCAGCGGGTTCGCATCGGCGGCGCGCCGGGGCAGACGCTTGAGGATCTTCCCGAGTTGAAGATCGCGCCGAGCGAGGCCCAACCGGCTCCATCGCAGGTGCAGTCGGCCGACCGTCCCGAACAGCGACGCGGAAGGTTGCGCGAGCGGGCCGCCGAGCAGCTTGAAAGACTGCAAACAGCGCCAGAGGAGCAGCGTGCCCCGCCGGAGAAACCCGTCCCACAACCGTCCCCAACGCCGCAACGAGAACCGCAGGCGGACACGATCGATTTGCCTTCGGTTGTCGACCAACGGTCGATGGAACCGTCGCCCTCGCCCGGCCAAGCGGCTCCCGCCGACGCCGCAACCGGCCACTTGTCGTTGGACTTGGACCTCGCTTTCGTCGGCACTCCATACCACTTCCGCAAACTCCACGGCGAGCCGCGCCTGGTCCTTCGTGCCCGCCACGAGAATCTCCGACGCGGACTGACCGCCATCGTCTGGGCCGTCGTCTGCCTGGCGATGGCCGCCGCGGCGATCCATTTCCTCCGGCGTCGCCATGCCGCGGCGATCGCCCACCGCTGGTGGCCCTGGCTCGCCGCGGCGCTGGGCGTTGTCTGGCTGTTTCTCCTTCCGGCCGGCATCCTCGGCTTCGCGCTGCTGGTAGTAGCTCTCTGTGTGCTGATTGCCAACGCGCGAGAACCGCAGCCAGGTTGATGGAGGTCGTGAACCAGGACCGATCTCAGAAACGGCAGCGGCAAGCAGGTACCGCTTGCCGAGCTTGCCAAGCGGGAACTTGCCCTGCAAGCGCGTTCGGCGCAAGCCGTTGTCTTGTTGCGCAGGCCGTGCGCGCGTCGCGAAGGCCCAAAATGGCAGCGAGGGAGCGAGTTACGTGGAATTTGCACGGGCTGAATGTGGCGGACAAGCACGCCGATTTTCCAAAACTTTGTGCCCCGGACCACCCGGTCGGGATGAGGGATGAGGGATGAGGGATGAGGGGTGAGGGGTGAGGGATGAAGGGACTTGGGCGTAGCGAATGTGGCCACCAGGTCTGCGATTTCTCAGAACCGAGGGTGTTTGGGTACCACGCGCTTCTGGGTGGTTGGATCGGATGATTTGCGGACGACGCGAGGCTGTGCCGGGGACCCGGGAGGGAGTCTCACTTTGAAACCGCGGGTGGACGCGAATTGCTTTGGGGCAGGAGCAGTTGCTGCGGGAGGGTGAGAAGTAAATTGTCAAAGATCTGTGAAGCAGGCGGCCAGAAATGGCGTTGGTCCTGCCTCGTGGGCAAATATGATCATTTGTCCATGTGTGAGTATGGCCGATGCGGCGCAATGTGTCAAGCGGGTTTTTCAGCCAAGCGGACGAAATAGTCCGGCAGGGGGAGACGGCGAGAGGAGTTTTTGGCCGAGTCGACTTCTCCGGGATTTGGCTTGGGCGCGGGTCTTGGGTGTAAGCAGCGGACGAGACTGGATTTGTGGCAAAGGACGTGCGCGCAAGTTCGCACCGTCCAAAAGTTGGGTGGCTAAAAAGTTGAGGGTCGAGGGTCGAGGGTCGAGGGTTGAGGGTTGAGAGCCGGAATTTTCGAGAACTTGGAGTTGCGGATGCGGTGGGAAGGAAAACGCGGATGGCAAAGCCGGACACGGAGAGGATGCGGTGCGGCCGAAAAGAATGGAGCTGGCAAGGACAACGACCTGCAACCACCCAAATCGGCAAGAACCCGCAGGTTGTGGCCGCGACGATCGCCCGGATCCGCCAAAAGCTCGACGAGGAGATCGTGGCCTTGGAAGCTGGGGAGCAGGGGCTCAAAAAGCGAATAACCGAAGGCGATCGGCAGGTTCAGCGTCTGGCCCGCGACGTAGACCGGAAGACGGAGTTCTGTTGCGGGCCGGATGCGTTGGCTGACGCTCAGGAGCAAGCGCGGCTCGATCAGCGGCGGTGGAGGCCCGGAATCCGGAGTTGCTGCCGACGGTGCCGCGCGTGGCTCGGCTGCTGGCCATGGTTATCCAAATGGAGGAATTGGTGCATCAGGGCGAGGTGGCCGACTACGGCGATAAGCGGGGTCAGGCTTTAAATATTAAGTTTACAGCCGTATCGGCGGGTGGTATACTGATGGCATGGTACGACCTCCACGGATCGACTATCCCGACGCGCTCTACCATGTCACCGCCCGTGGCAACGGGCGGGCGAGGATTTTCTTCACCGATGCCGACCGGACTCGCTTCCTCGATCAACTCCAGGACAGCGTCACCACGGCCGCAGTCCGGCTGTACGCGTTCGCCTTGTTGGAAAACCATTTTCACCTCTTGGTCCGTACCCCGCGAGCGAACCTCTCGCAGTTCATGCAGCGGCTCAACACCAGCTATGCCCTGTATGCACGCTACAGACATCGGCGGGGGTGGCCATCAGTTCGAGAGCCGCTTCAAGGCAAAACTGGTCGAGGACGACACGTATCTTCTGGCCCTCACGCGGTACATCCACCTCAACCCGATCAAGATCGCGGCCTGTCGTCATCTGGCCCGTTCTGAGCGTGTGCGGCTGTTGGAAAACTACTGCTGGAGCAGCTTATGCGAAGCGAGCGATGGAGTTCGTCTGCTACAACACACTGAAGATGTATAGTCTCTCGTCGGCGACGGCGAGGCGGCAGTACCGCGCCTACATCCACGCATGTCTTCTGGACGACGATGGCCCGATCTTGGAGGCCCTCAGGGCCAGCCGGTATGCCATCGGCAGTGAGCGCTTCGTGGAAGAAACGGAGCGACGGTTCGGTGGGTTGCGGACGGGCCGGAGTCAAGACGCCGACGTGGCGTATCCGCGCACCGTCTACCCGATTGCGGAAGTCGATGCGGTGGTGGCGGCGCATTTCGGTGTCGATCCGGAGGAACTGAAGCGTCACGGGCACTCGGCAGGCGTGGCGAAGTTTCTGGCAGTGGAGTTGGCCTGTCGCCTGACTGGAGCAACCCAGCGCGAGATCGGAGACCACTACGGCGGCATCACCTCCGCAGCGGTCAGTACGATTCGGCGCAACATCCGTGAGGGGAAGTACCCGATTGCCGAACTTGTGGACCCAATGGTTCGGAAAATTACCCGCGGTAAACTTAATACTGGAGTTTTGCAAACTTTATTTTGGTATTGGGAAAATAGGCAGTTTTGAGTCTAATTCGGCGGTTCTGAGGGTGGCCCATGGCAACCAAGGAGGGGATGGGCATGCCGGGGATCGTCGAGTATCCGCAGGTGGTTCGCGAGGCGGTGGAGGGATTCGGGGACCTGTTCGCGAATGAGCCGCAACGGCGGCACTTTGCCGAGTATCTTACGGGCCTGATGATTGCCGAACGGAAAACCGTCCTGGGTATGAACCGAGAATTCGCCAACACGACAGACCAGTCCTGTCTCAACAAGTTCCTCACCGAGGTCGAGTGGGATGTCGTAGCGATGAACGAGCGCCGACTGGCATCGCTGCAAAAGGACCCCAGCACGCGCTATTGTGCGCGCGGCGTGATCCCTATCGACAACGTACTCATCGATCACGACGGACAGCTCATCGAAGACGCCGGGTGGTTCTGGGATCATGCCGAGCAGCGGCATAAGATCGCACACGATTACCTGATCGTGAACTATGTCTGTCCCAGCGGAAAGCACTATCCCCTGGAATTTCGACGGTTTCGTAAGCGTGATCAGTGCGAGGCCAAGGAAGAGAAGTTCGTTGACCATACGAAGCTTTGCTGCGAACTGGTCGACTGGGTCATCAAGCACCGTATTCCCGGCGACTTCACCATCGATAGCTACTTCACCAATGCCAAAATCCTCAACCACATTCACGGCAAGAAGGATTCTTCGGGAACGCCGCGCGCGTACGTAGGCGACCTCAAGTTCAACCGCCACATCGTGTGGAAGGGAGAAGAGATGCGTGCCGATGTGATGGCGGCTCAAATCGAGGCGGGCACCCGAAAGTCGCTGCGTCGCGACGGGAAGCAGCAGTGGTACTTCACGGCCACAATCCAGATTCCTGAAATACGCCACAAAGTGCGGATCGTGATCCTCTGGGGCAAGAAACACGACAAGGAACCCAAAAAGATCCTGGTAACGAATCGTACGGCCTGGGAGGTGGTGCGGATTCTTGGGGTCTACCGGAATCGTTGGACAGGCACGGAGACCTTTCATCGGGACGGAAAGCAAGAGTTGGGCATGGGAGACTGTCAGCTGCGTGACGGCCAGGGCCAGACAAGGCACATGTACCTGGTCATGCTGGCGTACAGTCTGCTGGAAGCGCAACTTGGGCAGAACCGTGCGAAGGAATGGGCGCTCTGCAAGCTGACGACCATCGGCGAAGCCTGTCGGGCGGTGCTGCGCGAGACCCTGCGCTCTACACTGCAATGGGCCATCGAGCAAGCCACCGAATACGGGCGAAGCTCCGACCATATCGTCGCTCACCTCCGATTAACCTGATTTGCAAAACTCCAGTTAATATTTAAAGCCTGACCCCGATTTCGCAATTTCGGCGCGGAGGTAGTCGGCATATTCGTCGATGACGTGGTCGAGGGCTTGGATGGGGTGGAGACTCATGGTTGGTCCGCTCTAACGATCAGCACATTGCGAGTGGCGAGTGCCCCGAAAACGCCTCCGCATCATACCAGCTTACCTTCGTGCAACCCAGAGGGGTGACAGGAAGGGCTTTCCAACGGCCCCGCCGTTGACGTGCGAAGGAAACAGGATATACTCCCTTAGTTAGGGGAAGGATAGAATGAACTGAACGAAACGGAAAAGCGGTGGCATTTCAGTTTGAAAAAGCTAGCTGCGTGGTGGTAGGTACCTTCAACATCTACATTCTTCACCCCGGCTGGCTGGCAAAGCACGGCATCGTCGAGACGGGCGTCGAGGTCACAATGGAGAGCAATCTCGCCCGGCCAGGGTTCCGTTTTCGCTTTCCAAAGGATGAGTCGATCTGGACCGTCGCACCGGACCGGCTCAGCATCGAAACCAGATGCTCTACCCTGGATTGCGGCAGAATCGTCGCCGCAATTCTTGCGAAACTCCCGGAGACCCCGCTGTTTGCCCTCGGAAACAATTCCCATTACCGGGCGGACTTGCCGGAGCTTGCCGGCCTGTCAGAGGCAATTCGCAACCTTCCGGCAGTGGAATCTCCAGGCGGTTGGGCATTGAACCAGCGGACATTCCATACGGGCGTCAAACGCGGAGAGGACGAGTCGGTGAATCTCCAGATCGCCATCAAGGACGACGGGATTGCACTGGCCTGCAACGCTCATCATGAATTGAGCAATCGCGATGACGCAAACACAGCGGCGATCGCCGCTGCAGACCGTTTCCTCGAAGAACGCGCCGAGTGCAAGGCGCTTGCACAGCATTTCTTTGGGACTGCCATTGACCATGTCTCCGACACTTGAGCTTGAACCGTCCTCGACCACAGGCGCAGCCGGGACACACGACGTGTGGGTATCCGCAAAAAGCGGGGAAAGGTGGCGAGTTTCCATGCGGCTGTCGGGTTTTGATTGGATGATCCACTCGGAGTTGCGACGTCTTGCAGGTCTGGAGCGAAACTGGGACGCGGAGGGCGCATCGCCGCTTGAACCGGCGATCATCGACGCCGCCGGCGAGTTTGCCTCTCGTCTCCCGGCCGAATTCAAGTCGAGGATGGGCGTGCCGGCGGTCGTCCCTATGCGCAAAGGGAATCTGCAATTCGAATGGGACGACGCCGAACGTTCGCTCGAACTGGAATTCGAGACGGCCGATACGGTCCGTTACTTGAAATGGGACCCTGCTGCGGGAACCGCAGAGGAGGAATCGTTCGATATCCGAGACACGGCGCGAGCCGTAGCCGTGCTCCGCTGGTTCCTGAGGGACCACACGAATGCCTGACAGCGGTGAGCGCGGACCCGAGGTGGATTCCCAGGAGGACTTGTACCGTGCGATCCACACGCCAAGCTGGTGGATCGCGGGCCGCGCGTACCCGCTCAGTTCGGCAGCATTCAGTTGGCCCTGCTTTTCCGTGAACATTGCGTCCCTGATGTCGTTCGACGAGGCACTCCGGCACCTGCACGAAGTAATGAAGAGCCCCAAGGGTGGAATTGTCGCATTCAACTGCGGCGATGCGCGTAAGCTGGGATTCAATCCTCGCCAGGAGCCGGATCCGGTCTACCCCGAGAACAAGGCACACGCCAATGTGTACTCCGACGGGACGGACTCCCATCGGAAAGCACGCGCGAAGAAACTCGCTCGGTCCTTCTGCCGCGTGGTGCTGGAGCCCAGTTTCTAGCCAACGCTTCCTTCGCAGACTGTGCGGGTACTCCACCGCTCTGCACGGCACATCTCGGCGTAGAATTTGCGTTTGAGCGGGTCGTCGATGAAGGCGCGAATGTCGCCGAGCAGCCGATCAGCGCTCCTCCGGAGTGCGGCACTTGGCAATGTCGAGATAGTACAAGCGGTCGATTTTCTGGCCCTTCTCCGTCTTCGTCGGCACGGGCTGGCCGCTGAACAAGGCCAGGTAAAGCGACGTCATTCGCTGCTGCCCGTCAAGAATCAACTGCTCGGGCTTCTTGTGGTCGTCAAGGACTGCGAGAAAGTATCATGCCGAGATATTGGCCGATCCGGATGGCGCGGAGAGTACTGAGTACCGAGTACAGAGAGCAAAGAGACCAGCCTACACCGTCATTCCAGGATATTCCGCCGCATATGGGGGCTGGAACGAGTTCCGCACGCGCCGGTACAATCGCTCTGAGGGACTGAATCGGCATTGCGCACAGGGAGACGAACGGATGGCCCGCCGCCAAGTGGTTGAGGACTTGTCGATCCGTGGAACGGCCGAGAATCTGACGGTGAGCGAGCTCAAACCGTTGGTTAGACTGATCCATGACGACGTGCCCAGCCGAAAGGGCGACCTGGTCGATGTCCTGACCCGCGCGATGAAGAACCCCAAGGAAATCCGCGCACTTTACGACGGCTTGAGCGAGCTGAACAAGCGGGCGGTCGAGGAGGCGGTGCACGATCCGATGGGGTTGCTCAACCTCCGCCGGTTCGGCGCCAAGTACGGCCAGTCCCCGGATTTCGGCGGCTCGGGCCGCTTCCGCAACGAGCGGCAGCCCACCCGGCTCAGCCTTTTCTTCCCTCGCTGTCTTTCGCTGCCAACCGATCTGCGGGACCTGCTGCTGGCTTTCGTCCCAGAGCCGCCGGCTTTGACCGTGAACGGCAGTGACGATCTGCCCGAGCGTTTCCGCCGCCCGCACAAAGACCTCGGCCAGTACTATTCCACGCCCGACGAAGAAGAGGTGGACCTGCGGGTGCGTCAGACGGCGAGACCTGCCCTGCAAGACGTCAAGGCCGTGCTCCGTCTGGTTGACGCGGGCGAGGTGCGGGTCGGCGAAAAAACCCGTCGCCCTTCGCAGGTTACTTTGAATGCCGTCGGGAAGGTGCTGGCGGAAGGCGAGTTCTACCAGGACGGCGACCAGTCGAAGTATAGCTGGGACCCGGCGTCGGACCTTGTTATGAAGGCGTTTGCCTGGCCGATGCTGCTTCAAGCCGCAGGGCTCGCTCAACTTTCCGGCAGCAAGCTGCAACTGAGCCCGTCGGGCCGGAAGGCGACCACGAAACCGGCTCACGAAGTGATCCGCCTGATTTGGGACAAGTGGCTGAAGACGTCGCTGCTCGACGAGTTCAATCGGATCAACGTCATCAAAGGCCAGCAGGTCAAAGGCAAAGGAGGGTTGACGGCCCTTGTGCCGAGGCGGCAGTCGGTCGTCGCCATACTGCGGGAGTTGCCGCCTCAGAAATGGATCTCCAGCGAAGAAGTGTTTCGCGTGACGAAGGCGCTTGAGGATTTTTCCGTCAGCCGCGACCGCTGGAGGCTGTATATCGGCGAGCAGCAGTACGGCAGTCTCGGCTACGATGCCCATTACACCTGGGAGACGCTTCAAGGCCGCTACGTGCTCGCCTTCCTGTTCGAGTATGCCGCCACCCTGGGCGTGGTCGACGTGGCCTATATTTCACCGGCCTACGCCCGCAACGATTTTCGCGACCGCTGGGGAACTGACGAGTTCTCCTGCCTGAGCCGCTACGATGGGCTGATGTTTGTCAGGATCAACACTTTGGGCGCATGGTGCCTGGGGCTGGCGGAGCGGTACGAACCGGAAACGGCCAAGGTCGCGCAGGTGCTGAAGGTGCTGCCCAACCTGGACGTGGCGGCCGTTGCTCCGCCGCTGAGTCCGGCCGATGTCCTTTTGTTGGAACGGTTCGCGGAACGGCAATCGGAGGACGTTTGGCATCTCAGCACCGCCAAGACCCTGGCCGCGGTTGAGGAGGGTCTCACGGTCGCCGAGTTGAGAGATTTTCTTAACGCGAAGAACCAGGCTGGCCTGCCGCAGACGGTTGAGACTTTCCTGACCGACCTCGAACAAAAGGCCGGCAAGCTGGAAGACCTGGGGGCCGCCCGCCTGATCGCCTGCGCGGATGCGCATCTCGCTCACCTCCTGGCAAGCGACCGGCGTCTCCGCAAGCTGTGCGAATTGGCCGGCGATTGCAAGCTGGTGTTCCGTGCGGCCGACGAGACGGCGGTCCGGCGCGGCCTGCGGGAATTGGGGTATGTGCTTCCACCGGTGTTTTGAGAGCCTGTCCTAAAACCTCGCGAGAAGAAGGGGACAGGCACATTTTGCTCCGAAGACTCCGCAAAATAAGCCAGTCCCCGACGGTTTTGGGACAGGCTTTGAGCTAGGACCGATGAAAGGGAGATCGCCTGTGACAAAAACGCTGCCCGCCTGTGCAGTCCTATTACTCGTCAGCGTTTGCGGCGCTGCCGAATCCGGCCACGTCCTTCGATCCCCGAACGGCGAGCTGGAGCTCTCGTTCTTGCTGGACGAGTTAGACGGCCAATCGGGGTGCCCCACCTATCAGGTCGCCTGGCGCGGCCGCAGGGTCCTTGAGGCCTCGCGACTGGGACTTGAATTGGCCGAGGGGCCGCTGCGAAGCGGCTTCCGCCTGGTGGAGAAGAACCAGCGCCGCCACGACGGCACCTGGCAAACGGTCTGCGGCGAACGAAGCATGGTGCGCGACAACTATCGCGAGATGGTCTGCGTGCTCCGCGAGTCCGCCGCGCCGCACCGCACGATGCACGTGGTCTTTCGGGCCTACAACGAGGGAGCGGCGCTGGGTTATGAATTCCCGCGGCAGGAGTCGCTTGAGCAGTTGCACATCCTGCGGGAAAAGACGGAGTTTCGCTTTCCTGCGGACCACGCGACATGGGCCGTCTACAGCGCCCAGGGCAAGTACGAACAGGTACGTCTGAGCAAGATCCGCCCCGGCTGCGAACGGCCGCTTACGCTGCGGGCGGCCGACGATCTGTATCTTGCGGTGGGCGAAGCCCGGCTTGTCGATTACGCGCGCATGAAGCTCGCCCCGCAGCCGCCGGGATCGACAACGCTGGTGAGCGATCTGGCGAGCGAAGTCAAATCCGCACTGCCGCTCCGCACGCCTTGGCGCTTTATTCTGATCGGAAATAGCCCGGGTGAACTGCTGGAGAACAACCACCTGGTGCTCAACCTCAACGACCCCTGTGCGTTGGACGACACTTCCTGGATCACCCCCGGCAAGGTGATTCGCGACGTCACCTTGACCACGGCGGGCGGGAGGGCCTGTGTCGATTTTGCTGCGGAACACGGGCTTCAGTTCGTCGAGTTCGACGCCGGCTGGTACGGCCACGAGTACTCCGACGAATCGGACGCGACCACCGTGACCGTCGATCCCAAGCGGTCGCCGGGGCCGCTCGACTTGCACGAGGTGATCCGCTACGCCGACACGCGAGGGATCGGCATCATCCTCTACGTGAACCGCCGGGCGCTCGAGCGCCAGTTGAATGAGATCCTGCCGCTTTACCGGAAGTGGGGTGTGAAGGGTGTGAAATATGGTTTTGTGAACGTCGGCTCCCAGGAGTGGACGACATGGCTGCACGAGGCGGTCCGCAAGGCAGCGGAGAACCGGCTCATGGTCGACATCCACGACGAATACCGGCCCACCGGCTACAGCCGCACGTATCCCAACTTGATGACCCAGGAGGGCATCGCCGGGGATGAGACCAGCCCGACGAACGAACTGACGCTCACGATTCTCTTCACCCGCATGTTGGCCGGTGCGGCCGACAACACGATCTGCTATTACGATCCCCGCGTGGAGAAGAACGCGACCCATGCGTACCAGCTTGCCAAGGCCGTGTGTCTCTTCAGCCCCTGGCAGTTTGTTTTCTGGTACGACCGCCCACCGATTTCGCCGACGGCGGGCGGCGCCGGCGGAAGCCTGCGTTTCATCGGCGACGAGCCCGAGCTGGAGTTCTTCGCGCACGTTCCGACCGTGTGGGACGAAACCCGCGTGGTTCATGGCAATATCGGCCAATATGCGGTGATCGCGCGGCGCAGCGGACGGGAGTGGTACATCGGCTCGATGAATGCGGGAGAACCGCGGGCCCTGTCGATCCCGTTGGATTTCCTCGAGGCGGGATGCCGCTATACAGCTCACATTTACACCGACGATCCGACCGTTGCGACGCGGACCCACGTGAGAATCGATCGCCGGCCTGTGGATCGAACGAGCGTGCTGGAAGCGGCGATGTCCGCACAAGGGGGCCAGGCCATTCGCATTGTGCCTGAGCAGTGACCGTTGGCAAGGACACTTGCCGGCGGTAGAATAGGTAAGGGAATTACTGGCAGGAAATGCCTGTTCCGTGGATGTGTGTTGAGAGGAGACTATGGTTGACCTGACAATCACCAGTGCCGAAATCGATCTGTCACCGGGAAGCGACGTGATTCTGCGGCACCAGACCTGGGACGATTACGAGCAACTCCTCCGGCTTCGCCGAAACAACGCGGCGATCAAGGTTCGGTACAACGCTGCAACGCAGGAGATCCGCATGATGACGCCCCTGCCGGAGCACGGCAAGACTTCCGATGTGCTTTCCGATCTGGTGAAGGTCCTCCTCCGGCGCCTGGGGCGAGATTGGGAAGGATTCGATCCGATCACGCTGAAACGCTTCGGTGAGGGCGGTCTGGAACCGGACTGGTGCGTGTATATCCAGAACCGGGAGGCGATTCTGGGCAAGAAGCGAATCGATTTGGAGATCGACCCTCCGCCGGACCTGGCGGTGGAGGTCGATGCGACTTCGCCGAGTGCTCCCGAAGATTACGAGCCGCTTCGCGTCCCCGAGTTGTGGATTTACCGCGAGGACGCGTTCGAGATTTTCGTGTTCGACGGCCAACACTACCGTGAGACCTCCGATAGCCCGACGTTCCCCGGGATTCCTGTCCGGGAGTTGATCCCCCAGTATGTCCGCCGGGCGTGGGAGGCCGGATCCAGCGTGGCGCTACGGGAATTCGAGAGCGCGCTCGGGGAGCTTTGACCGGAATTGGCATGTTCGCTCTCCTCAGAAAGACGAGAGGAGTCTTGCGATTCGGCCGGCCCTTTCTTTTGCAGTCTGTTGATCGGACTGCTGGATGTCTAACCCCTTCGGCGCTCCGAGGCGGACGAACACCGCGCGCGGCCAGTCGTACAACGCCTGGCAACGCTTGCGATCCAGCGGCTCGAGCATGGCGTCGACCGGATCAAGCCACACGACCGGTCGCGGGGCAACCAGCGCGGCGAGGTCGGGAATGTCGAAGGATTTCAGAGCGCCGGGAACCCAGAAGTAGTCGCGGCAGGCGTAGTATTTTGCTTCGACAATGAGACGATAGGAGGGCACCGTCGCGACACAGACGACGGCGGCGGGCCGAGGATCGAAGGCCGCGGCGGTAAGCGCCCAAAGGCCGCCGAGCCCTTCGCCGACCAGGACGACCGGCCGGCCGGCAAGATCTTTGCGAGCGGCAAGCCCGTCGAGCCCGCGAATCACGTCGAACGTCTGCATCGCCAGCATGGTCGTGCCGAACTGTGCGGCGCGGACGGCGAGCGAGTCGAAGCGGAACTGCTGGGCGTCGTAGCGGGTCAAAGGGGTGAGGTCGCCCCGGCTGCGAGGATCCGTTTCGCCGCTGCCGCGGACGTCGAGCGATACGACCGTGTGGCCGGCGCGGACGAGTTCGATCGCAAGCGAGGACTGCGTTGCGCGGGTGGGTTTGCCTTCGTCGGAGACGTGGAGCACAACCGGGCCGTGAGCCGCATCGCCGCCGGGTTTCATCAGCAGCAGCGGAAGCCGGACGCCGGGCTCCGACTCGAGGGTCAGCTTCTCGGCAGTGAAACCCTCCGCCTCGTACATGCCGTGAGAAGAAGTCGGCGGAACGTTGCGGTCCTGAGGCAGGTCCAGACCGATGCAACGGGCCACCGCGAGCCGGATCTCTTTGCGGATCGGTTCAAGGGCTTGGGGTGATTCGGGCAACGGGCGGGGCTTTCGCCAGGCCGCGGCTACCGCGGCGTTGAGCGTCTGGCCCGATTCGCTGTCGAGGTCGCGGAGCGTGAACCCGGTCGCGGTGCAGCGGAGTTCTTCGGGCGGTTCGGGGGAAAGGGCCGGTTCCTTGGCGCCTTCCTCCTCCTTGCCGAACCAGCGGTTGAGCCAGCCGTACGACGGTTCGCGCTTGGGCTGCTTCATGTCGTGGACGCCATCGACGAGGACCATCTGGAGCCGCTCGTCGTCGGCGCCGAGGCCGCGGTAGAACGGGCGCATCGAGTCCATTTTGCGGCGGTGTCCCGGCTCTTCGCCCGAGTCCTTGCCGACGATGAACAGGCACGGCCGCGGGGCGATGAGACCGAGGACGTCGGCCTTGGGGATCTCCTGGCCGGTAAGGTAAGTTTCTTCGCAGCGTCCGCCGGGATGGGCGGCAGCGCAGACCTTGATCCGCGGGTCGGCGGCGGTGGCCAACAGCGCCATGATGCCGCCGCCGGAATTGCCTACGACGCCGATCCGCTCGGGATCGACCTCGGGGCGGGTGATCAGGTAGTCGACCGCGCGGCCGCAGTCCCAGGTGCGGTAGCCGGCGAGCGAACGGCCGACCAACCAGGAGGGACGGGCCAGGTAATGGTGTTGGCTGACCGTCAGCGGAACGAGCGGCTCGCCGCTTTGGGGATCAAAATACTCGGACCGCTCGCCCTGGCCCATCGGATCCAGAGCGAGCACCACGTATCCCTTGAGCACCAGGCCGAGACAGGCTTCGTGATAGAGCAGGGCGGCCTTGCCATCCGCGGCGTGGCCACAGGTGAAGAGGACCCCGGGCTGCGGAAACGCTCGCCGCTTGGGGACGTAGACGTTGGCCGTGCAGTAATAGCGGGGCTGGCTCTCGAAAATGAGCTTCTCGATCGTGTAGTCGGGCCGGTCCAGCTTGCCGACGATGCGGGCGTTGAGCGGGCAGGGGGGGCCGAAGTCGCCAAAGATTTCCGGCAACCGGGCACGCGCCTGTTGCTGGCGAGCCCGCCAGTCCGCCGGGGATTTCAGCCCCGCCAACTTCTGTTGCCGGGCTTCCTCGCGTGCCGCCGACCGCTGGTCGACGTACTGCGCGAGCACGGATCGAGCGCGGGTGCGCTCGTCCGCCGTGGTGCAGAGCCGCAGCGTGCGCGGAATGGGGAGGTCCGCTTCCGAAAGAAGTTCTCCCTGGAATCGGTCGACAATTGTGAACGTAACGCTCTCGAGGCCGACGTTGCCCGGCTCGCCCGAACGGTCGGAAAAGGCCAGTGCCAGGCGGCTGCGCTGCTGGAGGTCCACCGCCTCGAGCGTCCGTTCGTACCGGGAAGGACCTTTTCGGCGCGCGACGCCTTTCTCGCCGGCGGTCCACTCGGCGAGCCGTCGGCCATTGACTGACAGGGCGATCCGGGCGTCGCCGGCCCGTGGCGCCGAATACGTGACCGCGACGCGATACCTGGCAGTCTCGCCCCAGAAAACCGCCTCGAGCTGTCGACCCGGCGTTTGCGAGGTGGGCTGATCGACGGGGTCGAAATCGCCGGCGGAATAGCTCAGCGAGGGCACGACCCCGGGCTGGGGTTCGCCGGGCGTGCCGGTGAGCGCGGCGTTGTCGAACCATGCCGTGCCGGTGCCAGTCAGTTCCAGGTAAAGCATCACGTAAGCCGTGCCTTCCGGCACCGTCAGCGGCAATTCCACACAGGTCCAGTCGGTCGTTCCGCGGACCGATTCGGTCTGCGGCTGGGCAACGATGCTCCCATCGGCGCCCATGAAGTAAACACGGAGATAAGCACCGCGGGCGACGTCTTTGGTTTTGATCCAGACGCCCGTACGGGCGTCGCTGCCGACTTTCAGAGCGAGATCGCCGAGATGGCCGGTCCGCCAGCGGCTGATGACGTCGTCGGCATTGTCGATCCGCAGGCTTCGTTCGCCGGAATGGGCCTGGTTGACATCCCAGGAAAGGGTCCGCTGGGCGTCGCTGGGCGTGCGCTGGGCCCACCAGGCGGGCGCCGCGGCGTCGGCCATTTCGAAACCGGAGTTGGGTGCCAGATTGGCGTCGTCCGCGGCGAACGCCGCCGTCAGGAAGCAATGCGGCAGGCAAAGTGATGCAAACAGGAATACTCGGTGGAACATGGTTGCTTTCGCTCCTTGGTCTGGTGTAATCGATTCGAGCTTCCGTTCGCTTCGCGGCAGGTTTGGCGCCGGTGAATCGTAGACGTGAAAACGAATTGGCCCTAACAAAACGAGGGACTGGCTCCGAGCTACACGCTCGCGGAGAATAGACGTCCTCGCGAGGTGCCTGTCCCCGTTTTGTTGGGGTCTCTAATCTAATTGGCCTCGGCGATATCCTTAAAGCTTACCAGTTTCAGACGCCCGAAGGGATTGTGCATCGGGCTTTCGGCATCGAACCGGTCGCCGCCGTTTGCCACGACGTGGAAGCGAGGGCCGTTCTCGTCGGCGATGATGTGGCCGTCGGCCATCGGTTTCTCGCTGCCCGCGAGGTAACGAACCGTTTCGACGATTGCGTCCTCGGCGGAGTCCGAGCATTTTGTCACGAGGTCCGGCAGCCCCATGACGTTCATGCCCATGGTCCAGACTTCCTGACGGCTGCGCACGATGGCGACAAAGGCGAAGCTCACGGCGTCGGGGCTGCCGTCTTCGGCCACCTCGATCCAGTGCCGGCCGCCGTGGGCCAGGCCGCTGTTGTCGATGAACACGCCGGCCCCGCCGGCGCGGACGATGGCCGCGCCGGCTTGCAGCATGGTCAACGCCGCTTGCATGGAACCGCCGGGCCCCGTCAATCCGACGTTCACCGTGTAGCGGTCGACAATTTTCACCTCATCATCTGTCGCCGGCTGCCGGCACGAGGATCGAAAGATCTGAGGGAACTGATCGTCCGGGGGCATCGGAGTGAACTGGATCTGCTCACCGTCGGCCAGGATCAGGGCTTCGGGCGTCAGCCGAACGCCGGGCGGCAACTTCGCCAGGAGTTCTCCCGGATTGGACCAGTTGCCGGGGATGCGGAGGGTTGTTTGAAGCACGGTGTGGGTCTCCCGTTTCTCTCGTTTCCATGGTGACAGGATATCGCGCACACAGGATGCGGGGAAGACCCTCCTGACCCTCGCGATGAGCAAGCTGGGGTGAGGCGAATCGCTCTGCGGCAGGCGTCGCAGTTTTGCATCCATGGCCGCCTTTTCCCTCAGCGAAGTTGCTTCCGTCGTTTACCGCCCCGCTTCGCACACGAGAAAACGCTCATGGTTGTGCCAAGAGGAGGTCGAGGTAATTCGGGGATGCTATACTGGATACGTTCTCCATCTGCTATGGAACCATTGACGACCGCACCATGAGAACCGACAAGCAACTCTTCAAGGTTTTCGAGGCCAATCCGGATTGGGTCTTCGAGTTGGCCCGAATTCCGTCGCCTGGTAAGGCCACCCTTCAATCAGTCACGATCAAGGCGCTGCAACGGACTGCCGACGGGGTCGTCATGCCCGAGGCGCCCCAACAGCCGCTCACGGTCGTCGAGTTCCAGTTTCAAGAGGACCCGACGATCTATACACGAACTGTCGCGGAGATGATTGCCCTCCAAGAAGCCCACCAGATGCGGGCTGTGCAAGGCGTAATCTACTTCGGGTATAATGGCTTAGACCCGCAAACCGCGCCGTGGAACCAAGTGGTCCGGTCCTACGTGCTGCCCGACGTGCTCAAGACACTGGAGCGCGAGCAGCCAAGCCACCCCCTAGTCGCGGTATTCAAGCCGCTGTTGGCAGAGGACGAGGAGACGTTGGTCCATGAGGCGGCGAACCATTACCGGGCTATCAAACGGAGCGAGTTGCCGGCCACATGCAAGACGGCGCTCTTGGATGTCTTCGTGAGCTGGCTGGAACAACGGCTGAAGCATATGGGAAGACAGGAGATCGAGATCATGTTGCTGGGAGAGTTGCCAAGTCTGGAGGAAACCCAATCCGGGAAAGACCTGATCCGCCTCGGCGAACAACGGGGCGAACAACGGGGCGAACAGCGGGGCGAACAACGGGGCGAGCAACGAGGGCGGGAGATAGGGCGCAAGGAAGGGCTGGCGGAGGCAATCCTTGTCTTCCTCGCCGCTCGGCACGGAACCGTTTCCGAAGCGATTCAACAGCAGATTACCGCGTTGGAAGCCGGCGAAGCCGAGCGTCTGCTCCGCTATCTGCCGCAGTGCTCGTCATTGGACGACTTGGCCCAGTGGCTTGCCACGCCTTCGCAGACGGATCAGCCGACGGGATAGGCCACGAGGAATAGGTTGTCTCCGCCGGTAACCGTTCACGCCCGTGGCCAGAAAGTGGACCATTTTCCGCCGTTCGACACACTTTGGCGCCAAAGACAAATGACCGTTGCCGCGCATGGCCGGCACGTCGTCGTGCACCTCAACGGCGTGAAGACCGTCGAACTCACCGACGATCCTGGCCGCTCCAAAGGCCATTTTGCGCTACAGCTTCACCGCGGGCAGGATATGGAGGTGATGTTCAAGGACATCGAGATCCAGACCGATGCGGGAAGCAGTCACGGCGGGCATAAGACGAGCGGCAGATGATCGCATCCTCTCACGGTTGCGGGTCCGGGTCTTCCAGACGATCGGACGAAGAACATTGACAGTCGGAGGCAGTATGGATCGACGAAGGTTTTTGCAATCCGGCGCGGCTGCGTGTGTTGCCTCGATTCCCGCGACGTTCGCACGCGGCGGTCTGCTGGCCGGAAAGGTCAAGAAGGCGGTCAAGTTCCACATGATCGCGGAAGACTTGAGCGTGCGCGACAAATTCAAGTTGCTCGGCAATATCGGTTTCGACGGAGTTGAACTTCGCACGGCCGACAAGGTGGACCGGCAAGAGGTGCTTCGAGCGATCGAGGTGACCGGACTGCCCGTGCATGGGATCATCAACTCATCGAATCCGGACATCCGCCAGGCGGTCGATCTGGCGAGGTGTTGCGGGGCTACGTCCGTCCTGCTCGTCGCCGCCGAGGATCCCAAGCGGACGTATGAGGAGAACTGGCGGCACTGGCGCGATTGGATCCGCCTGGCAGCCCCGCACGCCGAGAAGCACGGGATTCGGCTGCTTGTGGAAAACGTGCGAGCCACGTTCCTGAAGACGGCGGAAGGGATGGCCCGATTCCTCGACGAATGCGAGTCGCCGATGGTCGGCTCGTACTTCGACGTGGGAAACACGATTACCTGGACGGAGCAACTCCCCGAGCACTGGATCCGGGTGCTGGGGATGCGCATCGCGAAGCTCGACATCAAGGACCGCGGGCACGCGACCTTCGGCGATCCGAAGCTGAAGTCGCCGACCGCGGTCGGCACCGATTGTGGAGAGGTCCATTGGGCGAATGTCCGCGGCGAGCTGGCCAGGCTGGGCTTTTCGGGCTGGGCGACGGCCGAACTCCGCGGCGGCGACCGGGAATGGCTCGCGGCTGTTGCTCAGTGGATGGATCATGTGCTGGGTTTGTGATTGTGCGGCGGCTGACGGGTGCCCCGCAAGGGAATGAAAGCAACGACCCGCCAAGAGTTCAAAAAGCAGAGCAGCCCGGCTGCTGGCCATCCGATTCCCGTGACGTATGGCCGTTGCCCGATGGAAGCAGCCGGGCTGCTTGATGTTCTGGCGGGTGGTTGAATGAAAGCCGATTATCCGGAGGGAGTTCCATGATGTGCCGAATGATTTGCCGGTTGACGGTCGTTTTCGCTGTCCTGGGTGTGCCGTTTCTTGCAGCGGCGCGGGACGTGTACGTTGCCAAACAGGGAAATGACGCGAATCCCGGAACGAAGGAAAAGCCGCTCGCAACGGTGGAGAAGGCGGTCGAGATGGTGCAAGAGGCCGGGCCGGGCACGATCTGGATCGGGCCGGGAGAATACTACCTCAAAGATGGCCTGGCCTTGGGCGCTCGGCATGCGGGCACGGCGAAACAGCCGCTGGTTCTTTGCGGAACCGACGCGGGGGAAGTTCGACTGACTGGCGCGAGAACCGTGGGCAACTTTCGCCCCATTACGAGTGAGGAAGCCGGGCCGCTCATCTCGCCCGAGGCGAAACAAAACGTTCTGGTTGCCGATTTGAAAGCGCAGGGCTTCCCGCCGCTGAGAGCGATGCCGGACAAGCATCGCGATCACGGACTGGAGGAAGTCGTCTTCGGCGATCAGATACTACAGTCCGCCCGCTGGCCGAACGAAGGATTCGTCGAATTCGACAAGGTGATCGACTCCGGGGCGTCGGGCGTGACGCATTGGGTCTCGCGGGAGGTCTATCGGCCCGGATCGTTCGAGTTTCCCGGCGACCGAGCGAAGTCGTGGGATTTCGGTCGCGGCGTGTGGCTGCACGGCTTCTGGTGCTACGAGTGGAGCGACGAGGTCTTGAGGGCGGCTTCCTATGATCCGGCGACCGGCGAACTGCGACTGGCGGCGAAACACGCCTACGGGGTCGGCTCGCCATGGCGCAAGGATTCGAAGCATCCGTTTTACGCCCTGCACGTCTTCGAGGAACTGGATCGGCCCGGCGAGTACTACCTGGATCGGCAGAACAATCGTCTCTATGTTTGGCCGCCCGGCGACGTGGCGAAAACGCCCGTGCGGCTGACCCTCTGCCGGCAGCCGCTCATTCGAGCCGGCGGGTCGGCCTGGGTGACGATCCGTGACCTGACGATCGAGAACGGCTGCGATACGGGGATCGTGATGAGCGACTGCAAGCACTGCCGCGTGGAGAACTGCGTGGTCCGCAATATGGGCCGCCGAGGGATCTCTTTGAGCGGTTCCCACGTGGCTGCCGTCGGTTGCGAAGTGACGGAAGTCGGATCCGCGGGGATCGGTATCCACGGCGGCGACCGCAAGACGCTGACGCCCGGTGAGTGCTCGATCGAGAACTGCCACGTCCACCACGCCGGGCGTCTGAACTGGGAGGGAGGACGCTGCGCGACTCTGGGCGGTTGCGGAAACCGCATGGCCAACAATTTGTTCCATCACGGGCCGACGGGCGCCGTTTCCTATGGAGGCAACGAACACGTACTGGAGCTGAACGAAGCCCACTCGATGTGCATCCACTACGCCGACGTCGGCGTGTTCTACACGGGGCGGGATTGGGCCAGCCGGGGAAATATCGTGCGGTGGAATTATATCCACGATGTTGCGATCAAGGGCGGCAGCGGCGCGCAGGCCATCTATCTGGATGACTGCGACAGCGGCGAGACGGTGGTGGGCAATATTGTGTACCGCTGCGGCAACCGGGGCGTGCTGCTGGGCGGCGGGCGCGACAATACGTTCCGCGGCAACATTTTTGTCGACCAGCCGATCGGGATTCACGTCGACGCGCGCGGTCCGCGTGGGATTGTCTTCGACCGGTCCGACTCGTGGAATCTCCTTGCCAAATGCGAGCAGCTCGGCTACCAGTCGGCGCTTTGGAAGGAGCGTTACCCCGGACTGGCGAGGATTATGGACGAGGATCCCCTTCAGCCCAAGGGGAATTCGATGCACGCGAACATCATGATCGGCTGCGTGAAGCCGTTCGATCTGAAGAAAGGGGTCGATCCGGAGTGGCTGGATCGCGAGAACAACATGGAGTGGCCGTTAAGCGAATTTCCCGAACTGGTCGACGGTAGACCGGCGGGCGGGCTGAATCTCTCCAAGCTGCCCGCGATTTGGCAGAAGGTGGAGGGCTTTGAGCCGATTCCGATCGAGAAGATCGGTTTGACTCGCAAGGAGTAATGCTGGGTTACCGATCGAACGCAGCAGACGTTCGGACAGTGTATTCAACAACCGCCGCGTTGGCCCGCGTTTCCACGGCATAGCGAAACTGGAGATCCATCCATGGTCCTGACAAGCTCTTTGCTGATCCTGGCGGCTTCGGCACTCGCAGCCGCCAATCCCGGTGCGGCGACCGCACGAGAATTCGACGTGCGGGCGCATGGTGCGGCGGGCGATGGCGTCACGCTGGATACGGCGGCCCTACAGAAAGCGATCGACGTCTGCGCGGCGGCAGGCGGTGGGAAGGTGGTGTTTCCCGAGGGGCGGTACCTCACCGGGTCGCTCGAGTTGAAAAGCGGCGTGCACCTGGTCGTCAAGCCGGAAGCGGTCATTGTCGGCAGCCGGTCGCTGGCCGACTACCCGTCGCGGCGGCTGATCCAGGCCAAGGCGGCTACGGATGTCGCGATCACCGGGGGCGGAGCGATCGACGGTCAGGGCGAAGCGTTTTGGGAGAAACGGGGCCCGTACGAGGGCCCCGCGTATCGCGGCACGGCGGCGTTCGAGTACCGGGCGTTGCCGCGGCCGTCGTTTCTCTATTTCCACGGCTGCCGCGACGTGGTCCTCAAGGAGATCACGCTGAGGAACTCGCCTTCATGGACGGTGCACTTCCAGCGGTGCCAGCGAGTTCGTGTGGAGAAGGTCACCATCCGCAACCCGCTGCACGGGCCCAATACCGACGGAATCGACATCAACTCGTCGGTCGACGTGCTGGTGAAGGATTGCGACATTGTGACCGGCGACGACGGCGTGGTGCTCAAGAGCACCGAACCGGGACACGATCACCCGTCGCGCAACATCACGGTCGAGGGGTGCCGCATCTGGTCGGCGTGCAATGCGCTGAAGATCGGTACCGAAACGCACGACTGTTTCGAGAACATCGTCTTCCGCGACTGCCATCTGTACAGCGATTCGGACAATCCACTGGAGCGTGCCCTTTCGGGCGTGGCGATTGAGTCGGTCGACGGCGCACGGCTCAGCGGGATCAACGTGACGGACATCACGATGCGGAACGTGCGGGCGCCGATCTTCGTCCGGCTCGGACACCGCGGCGGCAACAGCGAGCGCACACGGCAGGTGGAGCCTCGCGTGCCCGGCAAGATCGAAAAGGTAGTGATCCGCAACGTGACGGCCGAGCGGTCGATGTTCGAGTCGTCGATTACCGGCATCCCCGGCCACGATGTCGAGGACATCGCTCTGGAGAACGTCCGGCTTGAGTATGAGGGCGGCGGAAGTGAGGATTGGGCCCTGGGAGAGGTGCCCGACGAGGCAGTCATCCGGCGCTATCCGGAGGCCCAGATGTTCGGTCGGCTGCCGGCCTATGGTCTGTACTGCCGGCACGTGGCGGGAATCCGGCTCCGCGACGTGAGGGTGAGCTGCCTGGCGCCGGATCCCCGGCCGATGCTGGTCTGTGATGACGTCAAGGATTTGCTCGTCGAGAAGGTCCATGCGGCGTCGGCGTTGCCGCGCTTCCCCCTGGTTTGGCTCAAGAACGTGCGGAACGCCCTCGTGAGTGAGTGCGTGGCGCCGTCCGGCACCGGTGTGTTCGTGGCGGCAGAAGGCGACGAGGAGGCTGTGCGCAGCGTGCAACTTGAGGGGAACGATACGCGGACGGCCGCAACGGCGCTGGCTCGGCTCAAGCCCGGAGAGTTGATTAGCGCAGCCTTGCCTCTCGTCCAGGAAACGTCGCCGGGGCTGGTTGTCATCGAGGCGGAGGCGATGCGGTGCTTTGAACCGATGGCTGTGCAGGCGGACTCCGACGCATCGTCGGGGCAGTATGTCTCTGTCCCGGTACGGGGCATGCGCGACAGCGGCGGGGCCGCTTGCCGGTTCGAAGTATCGACCGCGGGCGACTACGTGATCTGGGCGCGGACGTTCGGCGAGTCGGGGGAAACGAACAGCTTTTATGCTTCCATCGATCGCGGGCCAGCCTGGCTGGCGGACCTCGAGAAACTGGGTCGCTGGCACTGGGGGCGGGTGAGGAATCGGGAGGACGAAAGGCCCGCGACACTTGTTTCGTGTCGATTGGATCGGGGAGTGCATACGCTCGAGATCCGCAATCGTGAGAGCGGGACGAAAATCGACGCGGTCGTGATCGTGCGTGCCGATGTAAAGCTCGATCCGGAGCGCGACCTCGTGGGTGACGGCTAAGAAATCAAAAACACGCAATGTGAATCGGATGAGCGTGCGCCCGTTCGCTCAGTTGCTGTAAACCAACGTCTGCCGCTCCACCCCGCTCCAATAACTGGACGCGTCCCCGTTTCTTCGTCCTTCCCGCGGCTTGCCCGCGGGATCGTTACGCTCCAGGATACCGGGCACACCGGACCGCCATCGCGAATGCCCGCGGCTTGCCCGCGGGATCGTTACGCTCCAGGATACCAGGCACACCGGACCGCCATCGCGAATGCCCGCGGCTTGCCCGCGGGATCGTTACGCTCCAGGATACCAGGCACACCGGACCGCCATCGAGAATGCCCGCGGCTTGCCCGCGGGATCGTTACGCTCCGAGCTACACCCGCCAGCCTCCCTTCCCATCGCTCGCGGCAACGCCGCCGGAGGCAAGACGAAGGGGTGCCTGCGGGACCTTTCTGTAGCGACGAGCGTGAGCCTCCCGCGGGCAAGCCGCGGGCATCCGCGATTCCGGCGCGCTGCGGCTGTAGCAAGGAGCGTGAGCCTCCCGCGGGCAGGCCGCGGGCATCCGCGATTGCGCGCCGCGGCTGTAGCAAGGAGCGTGAGCCTCCCGCGGACAAGCCGCGGGCATCCGCGATTGCGGCGCGCCGCGGCTGTAGCGACGAGCGTGAGCCTCCCGCGGGCAAGCCGCGGGCATCCGCGATTGCGGCGCGCCCGCGGCTTGTAGCGACGAGCGTGAGCCTCCCGCGGGCAAGCCGCGGGCATCCGCGATTGCGCGCCGCGGCTGTAGCGACGAGCGTGAGCCTCCCGCGGGCAAGCCGCGGGCATCCGCGATTGCGCGCGCGCGGCTGTAGCGACGAGCGTGAGCCTCCCGCGGGCAAGCCGGCGGGCATCCGCGATTGCGGGCGCGCCGCGGCTGTAGCGACGAGCGTGAGCCTCCCGCGGGCAAGCCGCGGGCATCCGCGATTGCGGCGCGCCGCGGCTGTAGCGACGAGCGTGAGCCTCCCGCGGGCAAGCCGCGGGCATCCGCGATTGCGGCGCGCCGCGGCTGTAGCGACGAGCGTGAGCCTCCCGCGGGCAAGCCGCGGGCATCCGCGATTGCGGCGCGCCGCGGCTGTAGCGACGAGCGTGAGCCTCCCGCGGGCAAGCCGCGGGCATCCGCGATTGCGGCGCGCCGCGGCTGTAGCGACGAGCGTGAGCCTCCCGCGGGCAAGCCGCGGGCATCCGCGATTGCGGCGCGCCGCGCTGTAGCGACGAGCGTGAGCCTCCCGCGGGCAAGCCGCGGGCATCCGCGATTGCGGCGCGCCGCGGCTGTAGCGACGAGCGTGAGCCTCCCGCGGGCAAGCCGCGGGCATCCGCGATTGCGGCGCGCCGCGGCTGGTTGCTTGACAATAGTCTTCAGCCAGTAGCTTTCGCTTGCCGAGCGGGACCTGAGCAGCGAAGTAGATTCACAGCTTGATTTCCAGTACGGCGACGTTTTCGCCCCGGAGTTCGAGTTTTGCCTTGCCGTTCTTCCAGGCGACGACGTTGCCGGAGACGAGATCCGGGCTTTCGGCCGGTGCTTGCCTGCGCAGCGTGACCGTCACCGTGCGGGTTTCGTCACTGTCGTTGAACAGCGTCAGATACCGGTCGCCGAATCGCTCCACGTAGACCCGCTCATCGTCGGTCGTTGCGTCGGTGATCGGCTCCCAGCCGGCCTCCGCGACCCGCTTGCATAGAGGAACGTACTTCTTGAACAAAGGACGGTCGCGGTCGTAAAGTTCCGGACGCGTGAAGTAGTGGCCTTGCGAGGCATTGTGGCTGAAGAATCCGGGGAACATGCCGTAGGAAAGGGCCCGCTTCATGTACTTTTCCACGAGCTCGTGCGAGAACTTCTCGAATTCGGTATTCATGAGGAAGCAGTACGGCTTGCCTTTGCACATCGCGCGGCGGTAGAGCAGGTCGGCGTCGGACATGGGGCGCCAGAGGCCCTGGCGGTGCCAGTCGGTCTCCGTGCCCATCACTTCCAGCAAAGGCGCCAGCCAGCAGAGGCGGATCGGGGTGCTGTTGGCCATCATCAGCTTGCCCATGGCGTGCACGTCGTCGGCGATTCCTCGGACGTATTCAAACGCGATCAGGCCGCGGAAGACGGCCGGCCGGTGGGTATCCGGAGAGAACGTCAGGGGCGTCGCGGCGGCGGCAAAGTGGTCGCGTCGAAAATCGAGTTCTTCGGTTACATAGCCTTCGCTGGAATCAATGTACTCGCCGTCGAGGTCCGCTTTGCGGTCGGGCCCGTACAGCCGTTCGCGAAGTTCCGGGTTCCACTTGTTCGCGAAGTCGGTGGCGTCGCCCGTGATGCCGGGCATCGAGTTCATGCTCCAGACCGCGCCGTTGCACCAGGGAGTGTCGAGCAGGCGGGCGACGAACCGGCCGTCCTCGTCGTGATATCCGCTGGCGGCGAGCGCCTTTGCGCGTGCGTCGCCTTTCTCGGCCAGCCGGCGCGACTCGGCCACTGCGGCATCCATGGTCCGCGGCATCTCCTCCGGCATCCGCATCCACCAGGTCATCGGTTCGGTATAGCGGAAGGTGATGATCTCGTGTTGGTCGTCCCATTTCGTCTCGCCGTCGCCTTCCTTGAACTGGAACCCGAAATCCTGCCAGTCTTTCACCGCGCTGATCTTGGCAAATGGCATCCAGAGGCCCTGTTCGGGCGTGCGGCAGCGGAAGGCGTCGGGAAAGATCTCGTAATACCTCCCCAGCGCCGAACGAAAGCCCCAGGCCGGGTCGAACTCGAACCGGCAAAACCGGACGCGGGCCGACGGCTTCTCGGGGGCCAGCCCAAGATCGTAGGCCAGGAAAAGCTCGCCGGTGCCTGCATGGTAGCCGATCCGATAGAACGCGGGCTGCGCCATGTCGATGCCCAGCGCGGTGCCTCGGCTGGCGTCGGCCACTGCGCCCAGCGGATAGTACGACAATCGGCCTCTGCCCGCGCGGAACTGCGAAGCATGGACATACTCCCGGTTCGGTTCGACGTCCTCCGATCGCCGCGGGTCTCTCAGCCAGCGCAGCCCGTTGGCGCCAAGGGGCAGGGCATAGATCAGCGTGACGGCGCGGTCGTTGCCGCTCGTGTCGGTGAGCGTGGCATCGACGAACGTCACGCCCGGCTGCTTGGTTTCCGTCCAATCGAGCTTCAGGCCGAGGGCCTCCTTCTCGATGCGGACAAAGTCGGAACCGGCGGCCACGTCGCGGACCTGGAAGCCGGCCGTCGCGGGCGAGGCAATCGTGACGGGGACGCCGTCGAACGTGCACGCGCCTTCCCGGGCCGAAATGACGCGAAGCTCGGGGTTGCGAAACCATGCCTTGCCGCCGCGCCCGCGGAGCAGCAGGTAGTACGACACCGACTTGACGGGCTTTTCGGGCAGCACGAGGACCTGCCGGCGCTGCCAATCGTGTGTGCCAGTGGCAAACGGTGCGGTCTGACCCCAGAGTTGGGTGCCGTCGCGGTAGACGAGGTCCAGATAGAGCGCGTAGTTGTTGTCGGCTCCGCCGGTCACTCCCTCGGCCTTGCTGAAGGCGACAGCCACGATCGGCTCCGGTTGCGTTTGGTTGAGGACGACCGTCTGGCTGGCGCCGCGCTGTGCCGAGGTGTCGGAACCGTTGTCGCAGAAGAACTGCTCGCCTTGCCGCTGGAAACCTTTCTGCCACGGCCGCCAGGCATCGCCTTGGAGAAGGTTTTGCCCGGAATGGTCGACTTCGAGGACTGCCTTGGCGACTGGTGCGGATCGCTCGCCAGCGGGCAGGTGGGATGCTGTAGCGATGCTCAATAGGACGAGAAATCTTGCGAGGAAAACGGAGATCGCGGTTCTCATGGCGGTTACTCCCTAGCGCAATGCGAGGCGGGAATTCTGGCGGTGACAGGTCTCGGCGATTTGATGAACTTACTTCGGTCGCAGGCCGATTGCAAGCGGAATCGGCATCATTTTCTCCCGTCGTCAGCTTCGCTCTGGCCATCGCCATCCCGAGGCGTCACCCGATCGTCAGGCTTCGGTGTTCGTCCGTAGAGAGACGCTTCGTTGCGGAAACCGAGTAGCTTTCGCCCCTTTTGCCACGCAAAACCGATGGCGAGCACGCTCGCGCCACAGATGGTAGTCCAGGCGAAGAAGCAAGCCAGGAATACCGCGGCGGCCGCGGCGGTACGATACGTGGACTGCAACGCTTCCGAGCCGCGAAACACAAAGATGCTTCGTTGGACCGCAAGAACGATGGCGAGAAAGAGTCCCGCGGCGAGAACCGCTCGGATGCCAAACTGGTACGGGACAGCCGATGACTTGTGCCCCTTCGCCTTCAAACGACGGTCGGTCAGCCACGTTACGGCGATCGCTGCCACAAAGCTGAGGAGGACGCCAAAGCCCATGCACTCTCCTCCGGTGAAAAGAAGGAATGCAAACAGCGGCGGGCGATCGTCGCCGGAGGCCGAAAGGGCGCCGAGACCCAGCAGCAACGCGGAGAAGCCCGTCAACGCCAGCAGGACGGTCGCGGTACCCTTGAGCGGCCAACTCGGTTCCGGCTCATCGGAGTTCATTCAAAGGCCCTGACAAAACGGGGACTGGCTCCGAGCGAAACACTCGTAAAACACGGAGAATAGGCGTCTTTGCGAGGTGCCTGTCCCCGTTTTGTTAGCCTCTCAGTCAAACATTCCGGGATTGTCGGTGACGGCGATCAAGTCGACGTAGATCGATTCCTTGGGTGCAAGTTTCAGCACGTGCTCGCCGGGGGTGAGTTCGAATGCCTGCAATCGTGTCAGGCGTTGCTGGCGGTTGTGGCCCGCCAGCGACCAGGTCCATGATGTCGCACTCAGAAGACATGCTTCGTCAAGCGGTCCGTCATCGAGAGCGAATCGGACGGAATCGTGGGCGCCGACCGGTTCGTCCGAGCGGATCCGCATGACAACGAAGTACTTCCCGGTTTTGGGGACGGAGAATCGGTATTCGGCGATGACTTTCGGGGTATCCCGGGAGAGGTGGAGGCATGCGCCGCCGGAAGCCAGGGCATCGTCGACTCTTCCCTCCTCGGATGACGTCGGGGCGGCGGGCTCCGCTTCGAGGTACGTGACGAATACGCCCTCACGCGAGGGTTTGATCGCGGGCACTGCGTCGCTTTTTGCGTACACCATCACTGGTCGAGAGTAGCCGTCGCCCAGCCTGATCAGGAAAGCGCCCCGAAAGGAAGATCGGCTCCGCATTTTGTCAGGGATGAGCGTCACGGTAAACGTCTCGGTCCGGCCGGATCGGAACACACCGCTGCGGGGCGATACGTGGAACCAGTCGAAGGCATCGTTTTGGACAACTTCGTATTCCCGCGAGAAGTCCTCACGGTCGACCGTGGCGGTGACCGTGCGGGTCGCCCCCGCCACGCTGTCCGCCGCGGAGAATACCAGTTGGTAGCGGTCGAGGAACACGGGAATGGGGCGCTCCGGCAAAACCAGGCCGGAGCCGAACGGGATCGCACCGATGTCTACGCGCTTGTCCTCCGCTTCGGCAAAGTTCGGGATTGCCAGGCCGCGTCCGATGGCGGCGGAGACGCCGGCGAGGCCAAACAGGCCGGCGTCCGCTTCGATGAATCCCGGCGCGGCCACCACCCCGTGCTGTTCGTCGCGCTCATTTCCGCTGGACAGCAGGTTGTAATCGCACTGGGACTGCGGACTCCGCGTTCGCCCGCTGATGGCCGATCGACCGGCAAAAATGTTGTTCGTTGCGACGATCCGCAGGTTTTCAGGCAACGCCAGATCGCTCGAAGTTCCGTAGCACGTGTTGTTGAAGATAAACGAGACGGCGCTCTTCCCGTTGGCGTACGACGAGGTCTTGATGGTCTGGCCGCCGACGCCGTTCTCGTCGCCCATATTGACCAGCAGGTTGCGGAAGACGTAGGAAGGACCGGACATGCAGCCCTGAATGCTCACGCCGCAGAGGCAGCCCTCGAACTTGTTGAGAAAGACCCTCACGTTCGTCTGTCCGCCGTCGATTTCGACTGCGTCGTCGTTGGCAGAACACATCAGGTTACCGTAAATGTCGGCGTCGCGGTTGAAACCCCCGTCGACGTGGAAGTTGCCGGCTCCCTCGATCGCGTCGTTCCAGCGATGCAGGTCGCTGCCGATGAAGTCGTTGTACCGGATGACCGTCGAGGTCGGCTTGTCGACGCCGACGGCTTGCGGCCCCGCCGGATGCGAGTAGTACCACGGGTTCGCGGTGCTGACCGGATCGTGGATGTAGCAGCGTTCCACCACCGTGCCGGCACTCTTGCTGATGAGGATCGCGGAATCCCAGTTGATCGCCCTGCCATCCTCCGAGTAGTACTTTCCGTCGAGATCGAAACGCTGCGTGCCGACTCGGCCCCAGCCGGCAATGTCGCAGTTGACGACGCGAACGTGCCGGCACTTCGTGATGCGGATTGCTTCCTTCAGCCCACCGCGGAGCGTGAGGCCCTCCAGGACGATATGCTTTGCCTTGTACAGCTCCAGGAGCGGTCCGGTCCGGTCGTTTCTCAGAACGAATCCCTTCTTGGCCGTGACCTTGATCCAGCCGTCGGGCGAACCATCGTCCCGAATGGTCAGGTGTCCGGGGAACGTCGTCTCGTCCAGGAGAATCGTCCGGGCGATGGGGACATCGCTTCGCCAGGTTCGGAATTCCTTCTGAGCGAGGACTTCCCCTTGGCATTGCTGATCTCGATCTCGTACGAAGTATCTTCGTCCAAGTCGACGATGCTGCCGCGGAACATCCGGTCCTCAGGAATGTACGGAGCCGCCGCCGCTTGCTGCCAATCACCTCCGCTCTTGCGGTAGCTTACGGTCACGCGTGCGGCTCGGTGTTCGGCAAATAATAGGAGCAGGCGTTGAACGAGGCGACCACTTCGAAGGTTTCAACACGGAGTTTTGCGTTCTCGCTGGTTGCCTGGGCCTTGAGAAGCGATTGCTCTTCCGGCGTGAGCGTCGCGGAAAACTTGACATACTCGTACGTGATTTCTTCTTCGTCGCCATTGGCGTAGAGGCACGTTTCCACCTCGCCGCTCCCCATCCAGCCGAATTGGGCCCGCATATCCACGGCGTAGAGGCCATGGTCGATGCCGATTGCCACGCGTTTATCATACGGCGCCTTGCGAATGAGCTTGATCGTGCCGCCGTCCGATACGTCCGCCACTTTGACCAGGAAGAACGGGGTTTTCTCGAAATCGATCGCGAACGTCTTGGTGGCGGTGATCCACTCCGGTTCGCCCGGAGCATCCTCCAGACGCAGCTTGCCTCGTTCGACCGACATCTCGCCCGGCGTCGACGACGATTGCCGCCAGCCGCGGGTGGTGAAATCGTCGATGAGGTCCGCATCCGCGGAAGACGCGGCTAAAACCAGGACTGTAAACAGAGAAATGAGCTTTCGACCCATGGCGTACCTCGAGACCGGTTGCGGATTCTGCGTGCGCGGCCAACGGAACAGCACCAGTGTACTTGAATCTCGCCGCTGGTGCACTCGCGAGAAGAAGGACAGGCACATTTTGCTCCGAAGACTCCGCAAAATGAGCCAGTCCCCGACGGTTTTGGGACAGGCTCTGAGAAAGAAGAGTGTGCCCAGAAAGGCAGACGATCACGGTCTGGCAAGACTTGCGCCCGGGGACCGGCGTGCAGTTTGCCGGATGGCGTCATCCAGGCTACCTCCGTAAGGAGCGAACGCGAAGCGGGTAATCGTGAGGTCGACCACCCCGCCGGTCTCGGCAGGTCCCGTTTCGATGACGATTTCCTTGATCGCGGCCAGCCCCGGTGTCGCCGGCAGGGAGATCTGCAGTTCCTCGTGTTGGCCGAACGTCTGCGCCCAATCCACGTGCAACTGCTTGGGAAGGATCGGCGAACCCGGCGGCACGGGATTCGCCGGTTTGAGTGTGATCACGGCCGGGGCCAGGGGATGCGCGGATCGGTAGCCGATGGTCAGGAGCCCATCGGACAGAGCAACACCGTCTTCGCGCGGCGATACCAGAGCGGCCGCCACGCGGTTTGCCTGCCTCGCCTCGATCCGAAATCCGTCTGCTTGTCGAACCGACGTGACGGCGGCCGGGCGATCGCCCCAGGCAAAGCAACGGTTCTCCTCCGAAAGAAAATCGACGAGTTCGCCGGCCGGGCGGAGTTCCTGCAAGCGCGGGAGGAGTCCTTGGCAGCCCAGGTAACGATTCATCTGTTGCGGTCCCGTGCCGAGCAAGCCGAGGATCAGCGACAAGGTATGCGCCGTGGTCTGGACGCGGATCGGTTGCTGTGTGGCAACGTTAAAGCCCTCCCAAGGTCCGTGGTCCGTGAGCAACTGCGAAATCGTCGACCAGTTCTCGGCCAGGAACCGCTCGACCTTCCCGGGCGCTATCGAATAGGCGACTCCCAATGTGTAAAGCGAGGCGATGTTCGTCAGCCGCGGCATCGTCGTGACTGCGATGTCGGGGATGCCGACATCGCCGGTGTAATGAGCTCCCTGGCCGGTGTAGGATTCCGAAAGGAAACCCGGAAGGCGATGGCGGCGGGCGTAGTCGAGTTCGACGTCGACGAACCCTTCCAGCAAGGTCTGCCAGCTTCGGCTGCCGACCTCCACCGGGCACAGGGCCAGACCGAGTGCCTGAAAACTCGAGCCTTCCCAGGGAGCGAGCACATACAGGGTTCGCTTCTGCCGGTCGCGATAGGGTTTCATCGTAAACCCCAGATTGGCGACCGCGTCGGAGGGAAGCCCGTAGCGCAAGACCACGAAGGTGGCGGGACCGCGAAACTCGTTGATCAGATAGTCCATGTGGCCGGCGCGCCAATTCCCCTCGCCGTCGAGCCAGCCGAGCGGACGATCGAGCGTGGCATCCCATCCGAAATAGAAGAGACCCGTGGCGGAGTTGTAGAGATCGGCGTAGCCCTCCTGCTGTGCGTCAAGAAACCGGTCCATCTCTGCGCGAAGATCGACGACGACAGGATCGTCGCGAATCGCCTCGGCGAGCAAGGCGCCGATGGCGCGGGCGACAGAACTGGAGAGATTGGCGTTGTCGCCAAAGACGACCGTGACCACCCGCTGGTCGAGGATCGCCATAATACGGTCCTTGGTGGGACCATCGTCGTAACGAGCGAGGGGACCGTCGAACCACGCCGCCCCGTAGTTGGTCTGCCGCAGGATTGCGGCCTGGCGGCCGTTCGACTCCGGAGCAATCCACCCCTTTTCCGCGAGAGCCTTCCACACCTGAACGCCCTGGGCCTCGCCGAAGGCCTCGATGAAGCTCTGCCGGGAGACTTTGGAGGCCAGCGGCCCGAACCGTTTGGCGGTGCCCAGATCGAGAAAATTGGTCAGCAAGCCCTTTGCGCCGACCTGGGGATCCTGTTGATCGTGGCGCAGGCTGCGCACGGCGCGACTGAGGTTATCCAGCGCTTGCTGCCGCGACAGGTAGGGAGTGTCGGCATGTCCGGCCACAACGTTGGCAAGGGCCTCGATCCACTCGCCGATTGCGGTCAGTTGCGTGAACGAACGCAAGGCAAGCCCTTGCTCGGGATCGTTGTTCCAACCCTCCACCGGATAGCCGGAGGCGGCGTCGACGGTGCCGCTCTCCGGGGCAAGGTAGCGCATCGCGTTGTCCAACAGCGCAAGCGCGTAGGGATGGTCGGCGGCTACGGTGGGAAATCTGCTCGAAAAGTCGGGCGGGAGATCGACGGATTCTGCGTAGGCCGCTGAAATCATCTCACCCTTGACCGCGATCAAAGCCGCACTGAGTGCCAGAGCCAGAATGGCGCCGCGCCGAACCGGCTGCGAGCCCGGTTCCGCACCGATCGCACGTCCGACGCATTGCTTCCCTCGAAGGATAGTCTTGATGAACATGGCGATATCCCTCTCCCCTATACGCTGCGTTCATGTCTGTGATTGCATCCGACTGCGACCCCGATTCAACGGGACAGGCACCGAACCCGACGGCGCGGCCTTTCCCGGGGCGCCGGGGGTCTCCGGGGTTTGCCGACCGAGAGGACTACGGCCGGGCTCGCGGAACACGCGGGTCGTGGTCTGTGGGCCCGACCGGTCGGGATCGACGGGGACCACGATCTGGCCTTGCTGCAAACGGAGTCCCAGGACCCCTTCCAAGGCCTGGCGGAAGAGCCAGCCGGCCGCTCCCGTGTAGCCGTGCCAGCCCATGCGGCCGGGATCGAGCGCGGTGACCAGATCGGCTGCCTGCTTGTTGGGCTGTCCGCCGTAGGTTTCGATCTGGTCCGAAGCGGTGTGCCGCAGCGGCACGATCTTCTGCCAGAGCCGGTAAGCCGTTTGAGCGTAGTGCTCGGCCGCATCCAGATCGCCGTCGCGACGGCACTGTTCGGCCAGGAGCCTCGCCGCACCGACCAGCCATTGCACCCCGTGGCAGTACATGCCGTTTTCGCGAACGCCCTCGGGGTAATGACTGCTGCGTCCCAGATAGGGCTTGGTATCCTCGCGGAGCGGCGGAGCGCCGAGCAGGAAGGTGCGATCGGTCTCCAGGGCGCCCAGTGCCGTGTCGAACACGAACCGTCAGCGCGAGGGATCGATGCCCGACATGACTGCCCAGGCGGCGGTCAAGGCATCGATCTCCCACACCCCGCTGCCGGCAATGCCGATCTCGGTACCGTCGTCGTGGATCGCCCGCAGATAGCGGTCGCCCCGCCACGTGTCCTGCAAAGCGGCTTCAAGGCGCACGAGCCTGTCGCGGTAATGCTCTCCGCGGGCATGCCCGTCGCGTTGTTCGACGATCGGAATCATCCGCCGGAGAATGTAAACGAGGAAGAAACCGAGCCAGACGCTCTCTCCCTTGCCTTGGCTGCCGATCTCGTCCAGTCCGTCGTTCCAGTCGCCGGTGAGGATGAGCGGCAGGCCGTGAGCGCCCATGCGGCGATCGAGGACCAGGTCGATCGCGCGCGTCAGATGGCGGTAGACGGTCTCGGTTCGCGCCGAGCGGAGCGGGTTGAAGCCCATGCCGTGTTTTCCCGCGGGCAGCGGAGCCAGCGGCTGTTCGGCCTCCAGGTACGACACCCGCTGGTCGAGCAGAGACTGATCTCCGGTCGCCCCGATGTACTCGACGGCCGCCCAGGCCAGCCAGAGGAGGTTGTCTGAGGCATAGGTCCGTCCGACGAAGCCGGTGCGGCCGTCCTGCAGGCAGTGGAACCAGTGGACAACATCGCCCTCGACGAACTGCTGGGCGGCGTGGAGAAGAATCTGGCGGCGTGCCAGCGCGGGATCGACCCAGATCAGGTTGACCGAGTCCTGAAGCTGATCCCGGAAGCCGTAAGCGCCGCTGGCCTGGTAGAATCCTCGCCTGGCCCAGATCCGCTCGGCAAGCGTCTGGTATTTCAGCCAGTCCAGGTATCCGGCCAGTTCGTCGTGATCGGTCTGGACACGGACGGTATCCATCAGGTCCAGCCACCACTGCCGGGTACGAGCCAAGGCGGCGCGTGCGGAGTCAGGATCGCAGTATTTCTGCAGGATCGACTCGGCCCGGCGGCGGTCGTCGGCCTGGCCCAAGACCACCGCAACGGTTTGTTCGCCGTGCGGGGGAATCTCGAGCGTGGTCAACAAGGCGGCGACCGGTCGGCGATCGTCGGTCGGCACGGCATCCATCTCGCCGTGTTCGACCAGGAAGGGACGGCTTACGTCGCCGTCGGCACCGAAGAAGGAACCTCGCGAGGTTTCCATGAGTTGGGCCGCCGGGCCCATGGCGGCGAAGGCCGGCCCGGTGCGAAAGTCGTTGCGGGGGTTTTCGAAGTAGATCGCACCCCGGCGAGGGTCTTGGCGGACTTTGAGCGGTCCGGAGTGTTCCGGCTGGCCGGCCAGAACCATCTGAAAATACGAAGCCAGACGAATCCGCCGGGCGGTGCCGGACCGATTCCGCACCGTCAAAAGATACACGCCCGCCGGTTCGTCGGGCGGCACAAAAGCGGTCAGCTCGGTGGCCAGGGTATCGCGAGTCATGCGGTAGACCGCGGTTCCGTCGACGCCGAACTCGACCTCATACGTGGCACGGTTGTCGTTCAGCGGGTGATAGGTGGGCGAGTACCACTGGCCCGCGTCCGGGTCGTACAGGTAGAACGCCTCGCCGGGAACCTCGCGGGTGACGATGTCGGGGCAGTCGGGCGTGAGCCGATTCTGTTGGGAGTTGACGCTGGAAGTGGTGTGCAACCCGCGGTTGGTCACCACCATTACGTGGCCGTGGGCGTTGGACATCGTGTGGTCGTAAGGCCGCGGCGTGAAGGGGGTATGAACAAGAAGTCTCCGGCCATCGTCACTGAAGTGCGAGTAGGGCTGGGGAGTTCCCGGCGGGATCTCACCATGTCCGACGGGATGATGTTCTTCTCGACGGGGCGAAACCGCGGCATCGCTTGGGCCGGGGATTTCGAGGTGGCGGGCGATGAGCCGGCTCGCCTCTTCTCGGTCCTTCACCAATCCGACCAGGAGCCGGATCTGCACGGTAGCCGTCGGTTTGAGGTTCGCGTCGAGCAGCAGACTGCCGATCGGATCAAACGTGGGATGAGCGCCCGTGTCGCGAGCGGCGGAGAAGGCCAAGGTTTCCAGGGCCCGCGGCGTCGCGAGGCTGCGTGCGCGGCCGATGAAGTCGATCCGCGAGGTCAGAAAGCCCTCCGGGACGACGTCGGCGGCCAGCACGCCCAGGGCCTTCGACTGTTTGTGCCATGCGAGAATGGCGTGCAGCTCATGGTCGTACTGCATCTCCGGAAACAGGCGGTTGTACTGGGTATGCCCCCGGTCCGAATCGGGCCGATTCAGCACCCACTCGAGATAGGGCGCCAGTTTGAGCGGCCGATCGTGGGGACCGAGATTCTCCAGCGTGATCGTCCAAAGCTCGGCCGGGTCGTCGTCGGCTGCCGGTCGGACGTCGACCGTCGCCTTGATGTCCTGAGCCACGGCGCCGATCTGCAATCGGTCTTCGTGGGGTTCGATGCAAGGCGCGTCGGGGCGGCGGCGAGGAAAGTTGCCGATCAGCGGCCAGACGCGTGTTGCACGGCCGACCGGCTGCAACGGATCGACGAGGTAGAGCGCTCGGCCGGCCGGGTCCATCCGATCGTACGACCGCCGGGTGACATCGTAGTCTTTCGCCGGAATCCGGCTGTACATCTCGCCATTGTCCTTGAGCACGATCTCATACCGGGCGTTGCCGAGCTTCCACTGGCCCAGCCGCGGCGCCGCGCGCCTCCGGACACGGCGGAACCCAGCAAACACGCCCGTGCTCACGGCGACGGCGATGCCTGCGAGGAGCACGCTCTGAGCCAGCGGCAGAGCGATGAATCCTGCCACAAGCCCTCCTCCGGCCGATGCCGCGTTGATCGATTCCGCCCGCCCCCAGGCGTAGTCCCAGTCGCGGCCCATGGGAATGTAGAACGGGATCAATAGAGGCGCCCAGGTGGCAAACCGCTTGACGCTCTCAGGGATGCAGGCGGCGGTGGCCGCCGGACCGAGAAAGCGAGCCAGGCGGCGATCCAGCTTGTCCATGCCGAGAAAACTGAGGTTCACCAGCGTGGCGACGCGGAGGCCCATGTGGTCGACCCAGATGAGGATCCGCACCCAGTCGTACGCCAGGAGGTAGACGAACATCGCGAGACTCCAGGCGCGGAAGACCTCGGGCGTCATCGTGGCTTCCTGGAAAATGGCGACCACGGTCCGGACGGCGCCGTCCTGGTTGTACCAGGTGGGATCTCCGACCGGGCGGAGAAAGGAAGCGATGATCGGCGACATCCAGAGCCCCCAGCGGAGCACCTCGATCATATTGCGAACCAACAGGAGGAATCCCTCCTTGGTGAACAACGCGGCGATCGGCGCGGTTTCCCGGCGGAAGTAGGCCGACATGAAGGTGCGGTTGAGGGCGAAGAGCCACGCCGGGATCGACCAACTGATGACCCCCGCCAGCGCCTCGGCAAACAGCAGATTCACACCGCCGGTGACCCGGCCCAGGTTGATGTAGCCCCATTTGCTCAGAAGCGGATACACCTCGAATACCTGCGGCGACTCTCCCGCGCCGAGATAACGATGAAACTTGGCGGCGACAACGGATACCTGCGAGGCATCGAGGTAGAATCCCAGGCCGGCGCCGACCAGGCCTCCGAGAACGGCCTGGACGGAATAAACACGCCAGGACTGCAGTCTTCCACGACCGCGGAAGGATCCAAGGGCGTCGCGCAGCAGGCTGACGCCGGCCATCGCCGCCACCCCGACGCCGAACCCGAACTCCGCCCGTTGCCAGGTTTCCATCCCGGCGATCGCGTGCGTGAACGCGTACGCCAGGCCCAGCCCGACGACGGCGCCGCGAGCGTAGAGAACCGGATTGCCGTAGCTCTTGGCGACGCGGCGGGCGAACCGCTGGCTGCCGTCGAAAGTCTCGATGATCGTCTTGGCGAGCGGGAAGGCCAGCGCCCCGGCGACCATCCCGATCACGAGCGGATGCCCGGCGATCGCCGCAGCGGCACCCGGCGCATTGGCCAACCGGTCGATCCCATAGAGGAGCCCCATGAAGACTCCGCTGAAGACCACCCCTTCCGGATGCCCTGCACGGGATGGGTACCGACCGATTTGGCTGAGGGCCCTTGCCCACGAATGCCATCCAGCACCAGCCCGGTGATCAGATAGACTTCCGCCCACAGTGCAGCCTGGGAAAGAACCGTGGTCAGTACGACGGCGAACCAGCGGACCGGCGAGGGCAGAGAAGCCGCCAGGGCGCCGGAGCCCAGATCGGCAATCCAAGGCGCGACGACCACTGCGGCGGCCGTGGCGGCCAACCACAGATGGGTCTGCGCGGCGCGGACCCCGCGACGGCCGGTCGCCAGCGCAATGCCGTGGGCCACCGCCTCGTTGAAACCGAACACGACCAGCATCGCGCCGAAGGTCTCGACCACCGCGGGCCAGCCGGCCAGGAGTCCGGCGGTCATCCCGCCGGCGAGCCGCTCTAACAGATCGGTCGACTCCAGCAACACCAGGCTGCCCACGACATAGGGAGTTGCGACGATCATGACGCCGGCAATCGGACTGAGGTGTCTGCGGGCGAGAGCGAGGCGGCAGGCGTTTGACGCGTGGTAGAGCGTTGCGGCGACAGCGGCAACCGGAGCGCTCAGCAGGAAGACGTCGGTCCAAACCCCGGGCATGCAGGATGGAAAGCGAACTGGCCGAGGCGGCGAGCAATCCGGTCGCAGCCAGGTCGAAGAAGATCTCGGAAGGAGTCAGGTATTCGCCCGTCAGCCCGTACTTCATCCATTGGCCGAGGACGGCGCCCGCGCAGCAAGCGCGAGAACCGCCGGCAGATCCGCCCCGCCTTGCCGGCCGAGGTAATGAATGGTCAGACCGAGTGCGACAATGAAGACCGCCGAGCTTCCGAGCACTGCGTCGCGTTTGAACTCCGCGAGTCCCGTTACTCTGGCCGAGACCGCGCGGACAATCTGTCGAGGCGCGACAGACTGCCGGGGCAACCGCGCCGGCAATCCGGCCACGCAGGCAGCGATCAGGCCCAGCAAGAAGACGAGCGCCCACCTGGCCGGCGGTGCGGCAAGCAGCTTTTCGAGGAAGGGCAAGCGGCCGAATGCCAGGTCGAAGGAGAGGGCGCCGACGACCGGTTTGCCCTCACCGACGCGGTTGACTGTGACGACGGCTTCGTTCAAGCTGCCAATTGTCGGCCAGTTGAGAGGGACCTGCAGCGAGTTCCACCCGGGGCTCAGCACGAAGGGGATCCGCTGGAGTCCTTGGGATCCCTTGATTTCCAAAGCCGCCGCCAGCTCGGTTGCACCTGGCGAATCGGCCTGGAACCGCATCGTCGCGATTTCGGCGACCTCGGCGCTTACCATGTCCGGCGATACTTTGGCCCAGACCCCGGCTGCGGTTCCCGAAGGAACGGTGAAATCCAGCCTGAGCAGATCGGCTCCCGCGGCCGAATCCGGCACGCGGGTGAGGGCCGCGCGAGCATCTCCGATGTTGAATGCGCCTTGCTCGGGAGCGTCGGCCAGGCGAATCGAGGTCGGTGCCACACGGGGAGATGCCTCGCAAACGGCGGCGTACGTGCCGGCCATCAGCAAAATCAAAGTGGCCGAAGCGAAAATGGCGGACGCAGGGCGTCGCATGGGCCGTGTCTCTCCTTATCTGTATTCCCACTCGCAGGCGGTCGGCCATTCGGGCGCTGTGCACACTGGCAGACGCGGCGAAGCAGGAAATAAGACCGGGAACCGCAGGAAAGGCCGACGCGACGGATGGAAAGCCGTCAGACCTTCCCGGCCAAATTCAGAAAGCTATCCTTGCCGAGGGAGTGGGAATCTACACCCAAGACCGGCAGAATCCCGGTCCAATATCGGATGCGTGACGGATGGGGAAAGGCCAATAGTCTGTGGCTATGATCACTACGTCACTGCCGGCCAAAAAGATCGCTCTGCTGGCAATGCAAGTGACCGATCGACCCTTTGGATCAAGAGGTATAAGCGTTCGAGCTGCAACCACAAAGATGAGACTAATCGATAGGTTCGGCAGCGTCAATAACGTTCGCAGCTTCCCCGTGCCTACGCATAAGTGGGTGACACGAGGAGTGTCGCGGCCGACAAGATGTCGCCTCCGGCACTGCGCCAGGCGAAGCGTTGAGAAAACATCCGCGGGGTGGCGTGCGTGTGTGCGCGCCGGTTGAGCTCTTACCGTCACAGCCTGGCGAGCTGATCTCGGTGCTCGTGGATCTTCGCCAACGCACCGGCAATGTCGTCCATATCGCTCTTGTTGCCGAGGAATACGTATTGAGGCAGCCAGACGCCCTCCTCCGCGAGGCGATCGTTTACCGGGCACTGGTTCTTTTCGCGATACTCCGCGAGCCGCTCCTTGGAATAGACTTTTTCGAACGTCGGTGAACTCAACACCGCGTCGAGAAAGGGCTGTTTGTTGAGCTCGTCGAAGTACATTGTGGTGAAGGGGATCTTCTCGGCGCGCAATGCCCTGAGGAACTTCTGTTTCGGAGCGTCGTTGAAGTGCTCTTTCTGATAGCGGAAGCCATAGATGTAGTACGCCCCTTTGGTCGCTCCTTCGTGCAGCTTCTGGGGTACGATTCCCGGTATCTCTCGCAGCCGGGCAGCCAAATAGGTGGCGTTTTCGTTTCGGATTTGCGTCTGTGGTGCAATCGTTTCAAACTGCGGGAGGAGGAGAGCTGCCTCGAGTTCGTGCATCCTGTACTTCGTGCCGATGCCCGCGCCTCCGCCTTGGGAGGAAAAGCCCAGGTTATGGAACATGTAGCAACGCTCGATCAGCGCCTGGTCGTTTCCGACGATCGCGCCTCCCTCCCCGCAGACCATGGTTTTGCTCGACTGAAAGCTGAAACATCCGAGATCGCCGAAGGTGCCGCACTTTCTGCCCTTGAATTCGGCCAGGTGGGCCTGGGCAGCGTCCTCGACGACCTTCAGACCGCGATTGCCCGCAACCGCCATGATCTTCTCCATGTCGCACGGCAGGCCTCCGATATGCACCGGCATCGCCGCGCGCGTGTTGCCGTTGACGAGGGGCTCGATCTTGTCGGGATCCATTTGGAAGGTGTCGAGATCCACGTCGACGAAGACGGGCAACGCGCCACACAGCAACACTGCCTGAATCGTGGCAATGTACGTGCAAGGGGGGACAAGCACTTCGTCGCCCGCTCCGACGCCGACCGCATGCAGCGCGGTGTGCAGGGACTGCGTGCATGAGCCGGTCGCGAGGCAGTAAGCGGCACCCGTGAGCTCGGCAAACCGTTTTTCAAACTCGACGACGAGGCCAGTGCCCTGCATCGCCCCTTTCAAGGTACGCCCCCATTTGCCGGAGCGAAGCGCGGTGACCACGGATTGCTCCATCTCCGGAGTCGCCGGCGGCCAGGCAGGGAAGGGCTTCGTCCGCACCGGACTGCCGCCGAGAGCCGCCAAGGCGCGCGTCGCGGTGCCGCCAGCGGCGTGGACGCTCAAGGCTCCCCCGGCAACGGCAGCCACGGTACCGGCCGAGGCCTCTTTGAGAAACGTTCGACGGGACAGGTTGTTCTTGCTCATGATCGGCCTCGTTCACACGGGATGAGGGATCGTCTTCTGCGTAGGCACACGCCCGTATGATAATAGACAGGCAGTGGCGAGAACAGCCGTGGTCGCCCGCTGCGGGCGGTGCGGTCGGAGCGGTCGGAGCGGTTGACCCGACAGAGGGCCGGCCCTAGACTAAACCTTGGATGTACCGCTGCTTATCGGCCGGTCGAACGCGAAGGCTGCACCAGCCTCGACATCTGGTTTGAACCGCACGCGGTCGGACGTTCGTTGCCCGTCATGCCCCTTTGGCTGCGGGGAGGTTTGTGCGTGCCGGTGCATCTGGAAGACACGTACGCGCGGACCTGCCGGGAACACAGGATTGGCGAACCGCTCGGTTCATGACGGACTGGCTTCGAGCGAGCCTGAGAGTCTTGTTTACCGACGGAATGATGATCGATGGCGCAAGATACCACCCACGCAGACTTGAGGGCTCCCCGACAGCCGGCTCTGCTGGTCGTCGGGCCGACGGGATCGGGGAAGACGCCGCTTGGTGCGCTTTTGGACGAGCGCGGGCTGAACGGCACGCGTTGCGCCCACTTCGACTTTGGAGCCAATCTTCGCGAGGCTGTCCGAAAGGGGCCGGGCGGCCTGTTTGGCAGCGACGACATCGCCTTCTTGTCCGACGTGCTCCGGACGGGAGCCCTCTTGGAGAACGAGCACTTTGCGATTGCTGAGCGGGTGCTTAAGTCTTTCCTTGCCGAACGTGCCGTGGACGAGAAGACACTGGTTGTGCTCAACGGGCTGCCTCGCCATGCCGGGCAGGCCGAGGCGCTCGATGGTATGATCGACGTCCGCGCCGTGGTCCGACTTGAGTGTTCCGCCGAGGACGTGCCGGCGCGGATTCGTTCTAACATCGGTGGCGACCGCGGCGACCGCCTGGATGACGACCCGACGGCAGTTCGCAAGAAGCTGGAACTGTATCATGCGAGGACCGCCCCGCTGATCGACTGGTATCGCCTGCGGGGATCGCGGATCGAGACTGTGAACGTGACCGCCACGACAACGCCCGAGCTGGCCTGGGAATCGCTGCGCTCGCTGGGGTCTCCTTTCGAGTGAACCTCCCTCTTTTCTTCCAACGCCTTGCCATGATCGCCATGAAATTCCCAACCTTCGCTTCTTGTTTCGCTGTTATCTTCATTGACGGCGGTGCAATCGCCTGCGCGGCAGAGCTGTCGGTGACGGACTATCCCTCGATCCAGCATGCCTTGGATGCGAATCCAGGGCGGATGATCCTTGTGCCAGCGGGGGATTACCCGGTGACGGAGAAGATCCGCATCCGAGGCGAGCGTGCCGGCTTGTTCGGCCCCGGACGAATTATCCAAGAGAATCCGGACCAGCCGATTATCGAGGTTGAAGATGCCACGGGGGCCGAGATTCGCGACCTGACGCTCACGCGGCCGGACGGAAAATGGGAAACCGCCTGCGAGGGCATCCTGGCACTGGGCTGCCGCGACCTGGTGATCGAGAATGTTCGCGTCGTCGACAACCGCACACGCTCCGCCGCGATCACCCTGCGCAACTGCCGGGGCGCCCGCGTCAGCCGCTGCCTGGTCCGCAATTACATGCGCGTGAGCATCGACGACCGCACCGGCAGCGACGACTGGGGCTATGCGTTCCGCTGCACCGACGGCACCGGCATCAGCGTCGGCGAAAGCACCGGCACCCTCATCGAGTGCAACCGCGTCCTGGAGGAGAATCTCGTCCCCACGCCCGAGACCAAGGCCAGGCACAAGCTCGGCGAATTCGTGAAGCGCAACCCGGAGAAAGGCGCGATCGTCAGCCAAGAGACCTGGGACGCGGGCTGCACGGATAACTGGCAACAGGGATCCGCCATCATCGTCACGTCCCCGGAGGCGAGCGACCTCACCCGCATCCTCGGCAACCACGTCGAAAACGCCGCCCAGGGCATCGATCTGCACTGCGATCACGTGATCGTCTCCCAAAATATCGTGGCCAACGCCTTCATCGGCATGAAGGCGATGCACGGGTCGCGCAACGTGCTCATCAGCGGCAACCAGTTCCTGAGGAACAGCCTGTGGGCGATCGGGCTCATGCCGGGGGCCGCCGCCCACGCCGATAACTTCGACGGCGGATCGGTCATCACGGGCAACATCGTCTCCGACTTCGGCCATGGCGACGCGCACTGGATTTGGGGCGACGACCGTTCGCCTTTTCGGTTCGACAGCGGCCAGCAACCCGACGACCCGCCGCTGACCGACGTTGTCGTACAAGGCAATCTAGTCCACTGTATCGGCGAACCTCGCTACCGGTACGCGGTGATCCTTGCCGGCGGCCCCAATGCGCCGCGCGGCTTGCACTTTTCGGGCAACCTTTTCCATCCGGGCAGGGACGGCACTGCAAATACCGATCTGCCGCCATGATCGAAAGGAAGATCGGAGACATGGCACTCTTGGTTCTGGAGCGGTTGCCCCGCCGGTTGACAAAGTCGGATCTTCTGGACTTCCTGGCGGAACAGGGCGGGGTTGAACGCAGCCGCGTCGGCCGGATTGAGCTGTTTGGATCGCAGGCGCGAGTAGAAATCCCCGATGGTTGGGAGTCGCGGGTCGCGAAGGCAATCGACGGGGCGGATCTGCGCGGACAACGAGTGCATGCGTGGGCGACGGGGGCGGCAGCCGAAGAGAGCGACGAGCATTTCGACCGGCTGATCCGACTCTTGGAACTGGAGAGTCGGGCCGAGGCGGAAAGGGCGCTCGAGCGGAGCCGCAACCGATCGTCCGAGGAGGCGGAAAAGAGCGGCGATACGCTAGCGCACCTGATCGTAGCCGAAGTGGAAGCCGGGCTTGGCGGACGATTTCTCGTCGAGCTTTACAAGCGAGGCCGCCCGCCACTGCCGTGGACACGGCTGGGCGTCGGCAGCCCCGTGCTGCTGTCGCCCGAAGGGGCTGCCAAGAGCGGAGGAGTTCGCGGCGTCGTGTGCGAGCGGTCGGATGTCTCCGTGTCGGTCGCGGTGAAGGACATTCCGGCTGATCTGGACGACCATGAAGCGTGGCGGATCGACTTGTCTTACGACGAAACGGCGGTCGAGCGGCAGCGCACCGCGATACACCGCGCCCGCGCCGCGCGAGGCGACCGCCTGGCAGAGCTTCGCGAGATTCTCCTGGGCCGCCGGGTGCCGTCGTTTGAACCCGCGGTCGATGAGCCGCCGCTCGGCGATGGACTGAACGCACCGCAGCGCGAGGCGGTTGCCTTGGCGCTGGCCGCACAAGACGTGGCTTTGATCCACGGGCCGCCGGGCACCGGCAAGACGACCGCGGTGGTGGAACTGATTCGCCGCGCGGTCCGGCGGGGCGAAAAGGTGCTGGCCTGCGCGCCGAGTAATCTGGCGGTCGACAACCTCCTCGAGCGGTTGCTGAATAAGGGCGAGCGGGCCGTGCGGTTGGGGCATCCGGCTCGCGTGCTGCCGGAGCTCCGCGAGCATTCGCTCGATCTGCTCGTTCAAACCCATGCGGACGTGCGGCTGGCGCGTCGGCTGGTCAAGGAGGCCCAGGCCCTGTTTCGGCAGGCGGGCCAATATCGCCGGGCGCGGCCGGCACCCGGCCAGCGGCGAGAGACTCGCCAGGAAGCCAAGAACCTGCTCGCCGACGCCCGTCGGCTCGAGGCCCAGGCGGTGGAGCATATCCTCGACACCGCCGACGTTGTCTGCGCGACGACGACCGGCCTGGATGGCGATATCCTCGGTGGCCGGCAGTTCGATCTTGCGGTGATCGACGAAGCAAGCCAGAGCACCGAGCCCGGCTGCTGGATTCCGCTCTTGCGGTGCCGCCGCGTGGTGCTCGCAGGCGACCACTGCCAGTTGCCGCCGACGGTCGTCAGCAACGAGGCGGCCGAGGGCGGGTTCAGCGTAAGCATGTTCGAGCGTTTGATGCTCCTCTATGGAGAGCGGATCTCGCGGCGGCTGGCGGTGCAGTACCGGATGCACGCGGCCATCATGGATTTCCCGTCCGAGGAGTTCTACGATGGCGATCTGGTCGCCGATGATTTCGTCCGGGGCCATCGGTTGATCGACCTGGAAAACGTCCAGTCCACGCCGCTGACGGAGTCTCCCGTGGAGTTCATGGATACGGCGGGAGCCGGGTTTGAAGAAGAACTCGAATCCGACGGCGAAAGTCGGCTCAACCGGGGCGAGGCCGAAGTCGTTCGCCGGAAGGTGGAAGCGCTGCTGGCGGCCGGGCTGGAGGCTCGCGACATCGCCGTGATTGCTCCCTACGCGGCGCAGGTCCGCTGGCTGCGACAGCGGATCGACTACCCGGCCCTGGAAATCGACAGTGTCGACGGGTTTCAAGGCCGCGAGAAGGAGGCGGTGGTCATCTCGCTGGTACGGTCCAACTCGGCTGGGGAAATCGGCTTTCTGGCTGATGTCCGGCGAACCAATGTCGCCCTGACGCGGGCCCGTCGCAAACTGCTGGTAATCGGAGACAGCGCGACGCTAGCGGGGCATCCGTTCTACCGGCGGATGCTGGAGTACTTTGAACGGATCGGAGCGTATCGGACGGTGTGGGAAGAGGAGGGATTGGTCTAGCAAGGATCGCAAGGTTCCACGGGGCAGGCCCGTGGCATTTCTGGTTGATCTGGGCCGGGATTGGTAGCGAGGAGCGCAAGGTTCCACGGGGCAGGCCCGTGGCATTTTCGCACCTGCTGGGAATTGTATTGTGCGGCAGGTAGACTACACAGGCAGATCTCGCGCAGCCCCGAAGAGAGCATGATCCATGGAAACCTTTGCTTACAAACCGACTTTGCATGAAGTGCTTCCGCGTCTGAAGTCGCTTTACGAGCGGCAAGCGACCGATCGGGTCTTCGCCGCCTTCGAAGTTCCCAGTGCGGCCATCGCGGAGTTCGCGGAGCAGTACTCGCACGGATACTGCGATGATCCCGATCCGGCGCGGCGAGCGGAGTTCTGGGATCATCTCTTTTCGGAACTCGCGGGGTTGGAAGACGACGGTCTTCCAGTCGCCTACCTCAGCGAGTTGGATCAGGGACTCTACGGCGGCCTGCTGGGCGGGAAGGTGCAGTTCATGGCGCACCCGGAAAACGGCTGGATCTCGTCGATGGTTGCGCCGGTGTTGGCCGACTGGTCCGAATTCGATCGGCTGCGATTTGATCCCGAGCATCCGTGGTTTCGCCGGTACCTGGACCAACTCGACACGTTTGTCCGGCAAGCGCGGGGCAAGTTCGGTATCAGCCACTTCATTCTGATCGACGGGCTGAACTTCGCCTTCGAGTTGGTGGGGGCGACCGAGACCTACCTCAGCCTCGCCGAACGCCCCGAGATGATACGACGCGCGATTGAGCTTGCCTTCGAGATCAACGCAAAAGTCCAGGATACGTTCTTTGCGCGGATTCCCTTGCTGCAAGGCGGGACGTGCAGCAATATGTGCGAGTGGGTGCCCGATCGGATCGTTTCGGAAAGCGTTGATCCGTTTCATATGACATCGGTGGAGTACTTCGAAACCTGGGGTCGCGAACCCGTCGAGCGAATGCTCGGGCGATTCGACGGCGGCGTGCTCCACTTGCACGGCAACGGCCGCCACCTGTTGGAGGCGGTTTGCACGATTCGGGGGGCAAAAGCGATCCGTGTCGGCGACGATAAAGGTTTTCCACAGGCGTTTGATATTTTGCGGTCCCTTCGAGGGCGTGCGGGGGATATGCCGTTAGTGGTGGAGGTGGAGTATCCGAGGTTTATCGAAGGGCTCAAGAAGCACGAGCTTTGTGGCGGCATCCTCTACAAAGTCACGAAGACGCCGGACATCGCGACGGCGAATCGGTGCATGGAAGCGGTCCGCGCGTATCGCTGGTGAGGCAGATCCGGCAGCCCGGCTGCTTGCCAGCAGCCGGGCTGCCGGGCGCCGTTGCGATTTAACTGGCGGTGAGGAGGAAACTTCCGGCAAACCGCCCGTTCAACTTCGCCGGCGTTCCCTATATTGAGGAATTCTGGAACAAATAATTCCCTCCCGGATTGCCGATAGCATTTTTTGTCGGCACTTGCCCCATTTTCTCAGTCTTGCTTGATCAGCACGGCCATGGCTGATCATCCGCGTATTGAGGAGTGCATAACCGAGATGGTTACTCGTTTTCAGCAGATTCGCAACCTCGAAGATCTCAGGGATTACGTCAACGAAACGCTTTGCAATGAGTACGAACTTCAGATCGATGCCTTCCAGCTCACGGAGCGGCTTTTGCGGCGGGGTGGAAAGCCCTGCGGGATTTACTTCTGCCTGCATGGGCCGCGTGCCGTGAAATTCACTGCGATCTGGGAGACGGAACGCAATCAGATTCTTTTCTACGGCTCGACCGGCGACCGATTCCAGAAGACCCAGTTGCTGGATGCTCCCCGCCTGGAGTGCGCCGCGGCATGATTAGCCGGCATTCGACCGGCGTTGCCAAACTGGACATGGATGGCTTGTGACGGAGATCGGGATATGCGTTTGGTGGTAACCGTTCACGCCCACGGTCGGGGACCGGTCCATTTTCGGCCAATTGCCGTATTTTGGTGCCAAGAACGTTGGCCGAAAACATGGACCTGCCCCCTTTCTTCCGCCCTGTGAACGGTTTCGCCTGGTGAGTCCTTCTGTTCGCAAGCCGGCAGGAAGAAATGGATATGGATATGGATACGTACATTGGCTGTTCATACACGGAGGTTCCCTATGCTGGTGCTTTCCCGAAGAGAGAGTGAACGAATCCGACTTGGCGACGAGATCGTCGTGACGGTCATCCGGGTCGCTGGAGAGAGTGTGCGACTGGGAATCGAGGCACCCTCCGATGTTCTGGTTCTTCGGGAAGAACTGGAGCCCCGCGCGCTGGACCCGGGAGGAAGCCGACCGTAGGCGTGCCGGCGGCGAGTTTGAGCACCTCGGAGGCTGCTGAAGAGCATTCGACAGCCGTCCGCTTTGAAGAAGTCGTCCACCGAACGGAAGTGTTCAACTCACCCGGCTGCTCGGGAGCAGCCGGGCTCGTTCGAGCAGAAAGAAACGCGGCCCGCCGGGCCGGAGGCTGGGCCGGGCGGACCGCGGAAGCGAGGGTCGTTGCGTTCTTGGAGGATGCCTCAGTCTCAGAGCGTCGAGTGTGCTAAACTTCGACAACCGAAGCAGGTCCCGGAAGCCGCCTCGCGGAGCGGACGGGACAGTCCCGCCAAGCATGGCAGGACAAGAGCGCCGGCAAGCTACTCGCGAGGACGCACCGCGCCGGTCAGGCCGCTGTAATCGCGTCGGTCTTCAGGATGCCACAGCGGCAAGCCCTTCTTCACACGCTCGGCGAGAATCTCCAGTTTTGCCTTCGAGCCCGCGGGGGCATCGGTGGCACAGAACTCATCGGTCACAGTCGGGTCGAAGTCCTCGTCGTGACCACACTCCAGAATTGCCTCGAACACGTTGCGCATCGGTAACCACTCCAACAGCAGAAAAAATCAGGCGATCATGGCTCTCCAACAAGGCAAGCCGGGAGACCGCCCAGTGTAAGCATCACGTCACAAAGCTCGACGCACAGAAGTCTGCAGAAATCGAGCAGGCAGGATGACGTTCACACGATAAACCAGTCATTGTCGCGGATTATTCTCGGATGTCAAGGGTTCGGCGAAGGTTTTTTCGCCTTTCATGATGGCGGGTGAGCGGCTGAGCTGAATTTCGATGGCTTAGCATGACGGGAATGCTTGCGAGGCAGGCATTTCCGCTTCTTGTGAAATGCAGTATGTAGTCATGCATTATGAGATAGAACCTCTTGATTTAAAGGACTTATTGATTATAATGTCGGCATGTACATCGCCAAAGTCCGCAACCGCGACTCGCCGCCAAGCTACCTGCTCCGGGAAAGCTACCGCGAGAACGGCAAGGTCAAGAACCGCACCCTGGCGAACCTTACCCACCTGCCGCTGGGGCAGATCAAACTGCTCAGCCGTGTCCTCAAGGGGGAAACGCTCCTGCCTGCCGACCAGGCCTTCCGCGTCACACGCTCGTTGCCCCACGGGCACGTGCAGGCGGTGCTGGGCATGATCCGGCGACTGGGGCTGGAGCACTTGATTGCCAGTCGTCCCTGCCGAGAACGGGACCTGGTCGTGGCCATGGTGGCCCAGCGTATCCTTCAACCCAGTTCCAAGTTGGCCGCCACCCGCCTCTGGGAAACCACCACCTTGGCAGAGGAGTTGGGAGTGGTGGGTACCGAGGTCGAGGAACTCTATGCAGCGTTGGATTGGCTGCGGCTGCGGCAAATACGCATCGAGAACAAGCTGGCCAAACGGCATCTGGCTGAGGGCGTCCGCGTGCTTTACGACATCGGCAGTTCCTATTTCGGGCGGACCTGCGTGCTGGCCCGCTTGGGGCACAACCGCGACGGCCGCGACCTGCCCTCCATCGTTTACGGCGTGCTGACGGACGCCCACGGGCGCCCCGTCGCCCTGGACGTCGATCCTGGCAACACGGGCGATCCGACGACCGTACCGGATCAAGTGGAGAAGCTGCGCGTGCGGTTTGGCCTGGAGCGGGTCGTGTTGGTAGGAGACCGCGGCATGCTCACGCAGGCGCAGATCAAGCAGTTGCGGAAGCGGCCGGGCCTCGGCTGGTTGTCGGCGTTGCGATCCAAGGCGATCGGAAAGTTGATCGAGAAAGGGCGGCTGGAACGCTCGCTGTTCGATGAGCGGAACCTGGCGGAGATTTCTTCCGCGGATTATCCCAAGGAGCGGCTGGTGGCCTGCTTCAATCCGGTCCTGGCCGAACGCCGTCGCCGCAAACGGGAAGAGTTGTTGGCGGCGACGGAAGCGAAGTTCGGCCGCATCGCCGCCGAAGTCCAGCGTCGCACCAAGACGCCGTTGACGAAAGCGGAGATCGGCGTGAAGGCCGGCAAGGTCCTGAACAAGCACAAGGTCGGGAAACACTTCGTGCTGAAGATTGAAGACAACCACTTCAGTTGGCAACGCAAGCAGGAGGCGATCGAGAAAGAAGCGGCCCTGGACGGGATCTATGTGATCCGCGGCAGCGAACCTGCGGAGGAACTGTCGGCCGACGACGCGGTGCGCAACTACAAGAGGCTCGCCGACGTGGAGCGGGCGTTTCGCACGTTAAAAGGGCTGGAGTTGCTGGTGCGGCCGATTCATCACCGTGTGGAGGACCCGGTCCGTGCGCATCTGTTCGTGTGTCTGCTGGCGTACTACGTGCTGTGGCATATGAAGCAGGCATGGGCACCCTTGCTCTTTGCCGATGAGCACTTTTCGGAACTCCGCGCCGCGCGGGATCCGGTAGCGCCTGCGAAACCGGCGGACGAGGTCCGCCAGAAGAAATGCGGGCGTCGGACGGCGGAGGGCTGCGCGATCCATAGTCTCCGCACGCTACTGGCCGATTTGGGCACGCAATGCCGTCAGAGTTGCCAATTCGGCGACGGGGATTCGGCCATCGAGATCCACAAAATCACCGAGCCCACTGGGCTGCAAAGTGAAGCCTTCCGCCTCCTGGAACAGGAGCTTGGCACGTAGCGACCGATACCCTCCAGACGCCCGGGCCAGACGGCAAGGATGGTGCTTTCTCAAGAGCTTCGGATTAGACGTGCGGATCTTCGTCGACGAGTTTGTCACCGGCGCGGGATACTTGCATCGCCGCGCCCCGGAATCTCTGCTCCGGGAGGGAAACGCGATGGTTTCCGCTTTCGTGGAAGACCTCGCCGCGACGGACGGTGTCGATGTCGCCGTTCTTCGAGACGCTCGTCTGGCTCCGCTGCGACAGTCGGGCGTGAAGGAAGTTCGGATTCGCTCTGCCCGGCAGGCTCGACGCGAATTCGATCGGCTGGCTGCCTCGGCAGACTGGACGGCCCTGATCGCTCCCGAATTTTGCTGCCATTTGCTCACACGTTGCCGACGCGTGCTGGAAGTCGGCGGACGCCTGCTGGGGCCGGAACCTCCGCTGGTAGAACTGGCGTCCGATAAGCAGCGAACATCCGAACATCTCGCCGCCGAGGGCGTGCCCGTTGCCTGCGGGCGAGTTCTCTCGGAAGGCGACCCGCTGCCGGCCGACTTCACTTATCCGGCCGTCCTGAAGCCGCGTTTCGGTGCAGGTTCGCATGGGGTCGCTCTTGTGAAGTCGCATCAACAGCCGATCTGCGTCCCCCCCGGCGAGTCGCAGTGGCGGCTCGAAACGCTTTGTCCCGGCATGGCCGCAAGTGTGGCGTTTCTTTGCGCGCCCGGCCGGCAGATCCCGCTGCCTCCCTGCCGGCAGCACATCAGCGAGGACGGACGTTTTACGTATCTCGGCGGGTCACTGCCAATCGGCCCCGATTTGGCGGCGCGAGCGACCCGGCTGGCATGTTGCGCCGTGGCAACCCTACCGGCCCCGACCGGCTACCTCGGTGTCGATCTGGTGCTTGGCCAGGATCACAAGGGCCACGAAGATACCGTAATTGAAATCAATCCCCGCCTTACTACTTCCTATGTGGGGTTACGGAAGTCGGCAAGGGTGAATCTGGCCGCGGCGTTGCTCGCGATTCGCACGGGCCGTGCCGTGGAGTTGTCGTTCTCCCCAGAACCTGTACAATTTCACCCCGACGGCAAAGTCTATCTCCAGAGTGGTTTTGTATAGCCGCATGGGCTGGCTCGCACTCGACATCGGTGGGGCAAATCTGAAGGCGGCCGATGGCCTCGGTTTCGCCGTGAGCCGTCCATTTCCCCTTTGGAAAACGCCGCACGCCTTGCCCGAGGCTATCGCTCAGCTCTTGGCCGTTTCCCCGCCTGCTGAGGCCCTTGCGCTGACAATGACAGGCGAGCTCGCCGATTGTTTTGCCACGAAGGCCGAAGGGGTGCGGGCGATCCTCAAGTCGGTGGCCGCGGCCGCGAAGGGGGCGAGGATTCACGTCTTCCGCACCGACGGCTCATTTACTTCGCCAAAGGCGGCCGCACGCCAACCGCTCGCCGCTGCCGCGTCCAACTGGCTCGCGCTGGCGCAGTTCGCGGGCCGCTACGCCCCCGAAGGCGTCGGGCTGGTGATCGATATCGGTTCGACGACATGCGATATCATTCCGCTGGACCACGGAAATCCCGCTCCCTGGGGCCGTACCGATCTGGAGCGGTTGGCGAGTGGAGAACTGGTTTACACCGGCGTCCAGCGGAGCCCTCTCTGCGCACTGGCCAGCCATGTGCAGTGGCGGAGACGCCAGATGCCCACGGCACACGAAGTGTTCGCCACAAGTTGGGACGTTTACCTGGCGCTGGAAGATCTCCCCGAGGAGCCCTCGAGCACACACACCGCCGACGGACGCCCGGCAACCATCGAAGCCGCGCACGATCGCCTGGCCCGCTCGATCTGCGGCGATCGCACGCTGATCGATCGCACGGAGACGCTGGCGATTGCGCGCTTCGTTGCCGAAACGCAGCTCCGCTTGGTTGCCCAGTCTGCCAAACGAGTCGTCGGCCGGATGCCCGATCTGCCTCGCATCGTGGTGATTTCCGGACAAGGTGAGTTCCTGGCCCTCCGTGTCGTCCGCCGGATGGGTTTTCCGTCGGAAGTGGTCTCGCTCCGCGAAGAACTCGGCCCCGAAATCTCGCGAGCCGCCACCGCCCACGCTCTGGCGGTCATGGCCCGGGAGACAGGGCCGTGAGTTCCGTCGTCCGCCGGGTCATCAAGCTGGGCGGTAGTCTGCTGGAGCTGGACGACCTGGCCGGAAAATTCCGGCGCTGGCTGGCGAGCGAGCCGCCCATGCAGAACGTCTTGATCGTTGGCGGCGGCCGATTCGCCGACGGCATTCGCGCCGCCTTCCTGCAACACGAGTTGAGCGAGGATGCCGCCCATTGGCTTTGCATACGAATCCTGGGGATCACAGCCGAACTGGTAGCCGGACTACTCCCCGAATCCCTTCTCGTCCAACAATTCGATCAGCTCCGGGCGTCTCAACCCGCAGACCGGCTCCTGGTGTTTGAGGCGGAACCGTGGCTTCGCAGCCTGCCGGAGTCGCCGGGACCATCTCTGCCTCACACCTGGGACGTGACCAGTGATTCGATTGCCGCGGCTTTGGCTACGGTCCTGGGCGCGCGCGAACTGGTACTCTTGAAGTCGTGGGCGCCGACGGAGCCATGGACCACGCTTCGAGCGGCGGCGGATGCCGGCTACGTCGACCGGTTCTTTCCCGTGGCCGCCGAATCGCTCCCCTGCGTCCGCTTCGTCGACCTTCGCGGATGATGGCCGCTCAGCCCCGACGCGAGTGCGACAATCACCCCCGGCTGCTTCCGAGCAGCCGGGCTGATGCCGTCGATCTACTTTGACTGTAGCCGCTATTTCCGTTGACTGAACCTTCGAGGAGCCAAGCGATTACGTGATTTCCAGTGGTATGCGTAGGCACATTCGTTCCGCTGCATCACCCGGGTATTGTGCCGCTTGATATAGTCCGGCGAACCGCAGTCGAGGGCGCGAGTGAGCAATGAGGCCAGGATGGTGCGAACACGTGGAACAGTGAGTGCTGGGGTGTATTTTTTCCCCCGCATGTCTTCTTGCGTCAGGAACCATGCGGCCAACAACGAGAGTGTTTGATGGTGGTGCCACCCACGCCAATTGCGGACCTGATATTGGGCAAGCCCCGCTTCGCCTTTCGCACGCTCGAGGCACTCCTCGATCCGATGCTCGGCCTTGACGACACGGGTGAATTCGGCCAGCGGCGTTTCGCGCCGCGTTCGCGAGGTGGTAATCGTGCTTCATCGTACCATCGCTCTGCTCCTCGCGCACCACCACCAACAGCTCTTCGGGACCGTTGCGACGTCGATCGCTCTTCGCCTGGACGCGTGTCTTCACGGCCTGCACCGCCAGCGGGCCGCGAGCCGCCGTCACGCACCTCGATCGTCATCCAGGCGTTCTCCGGCAACGCCGCACACCACCGATCCACGCGGACATAGGGAATCTGCGGCCGCCGTCCGCGACCACAGTATTCCGGCGACGGCGCATCCAGATCGCGCACCAACGTGTTCGATGGCACGGCGAGCAGATACCGTTCTCCCAACGACCGCAAATCTCGCCGAAATGCCGAGCTACGCCCCATTTCGTCGTCTCCGGCAATCCAGCCGTGAGGCAAGGCTTTCCCGTGCTCCGCAAGCATCTCCAGGGCCAGCGCGTGCCGCGTGCGAAAGCGAATCGCGGCGGGAACACCGCACTTCTTCCGCCGCTTCTTGTCTTTCGCCCACTCTTGTTCAAGTACAGCCGCGTGTCCACCAGGGCATGCTCTTCGAGAAACATACCCCAAGTATATACCCACCTGGCAGTTGTCGATTTTTCCCAGACGCCCGCACCATTGTCGCGCCACCCCGACCGAGCTTTTTCCTTGTTCTCTTGAACCCCGACGGGTCGAAAACGAGCACGCCATCGGGCTCGCCCAACTCCGCACCGACTTGTCGCGCCAGTTCTCCGATCAGCGGACGATCGTCCCACGGCGACTGGCCGATGAACTTCTGCAGCGCATGCCGCTCCTGGTCGTGGAGGTAAGCGATCATCTCGGAATTCTTCCGTTTGACATCCGAACACAGACCAGACACATACTCCCGCACGTGTCCTTGTTGCTCGCTGCTCGTCAAACGTGCTGCGTAGGGTTCGACGAATTGCTCCAAACGGTCCAGCATCCCTTTCGGTATCCGGGGATCCAAAACCGCATCTTCCAACAGTTCCTCCAATCGCACATCAAATCGCCGTTCCATCGGCTCCTCCTTTCCTGCACTCGAAATGTGAGGAAAGGCTGAATACCAAAAGAGTTACAGTCAGTCAATGTCAAGCTACAGTCAAACTAAGGATTGATCGAGAAATAAGTGTCAGGAACCATTTGCCGGAAACCGGCCCTTCGGGTGCTTCGCACAAATGGTTCCTGACACTTTTTTCTCGCATCCGCTGCGACCCTCCCATTGCTGCCGCGCAATGGTGTGCGTTGCCCTCCTCTCTTGCGTGCCGTGTCGCGGCCGACTATAAAGAATTCGCTCGAATCCCCCCCGAGGAGCAGTCTTATGGCGAATGAAATGGCAACCCCCGTATGCCCTCCGCGGCCCCCGTGGTACCGTTCGATCGGCCCCGCATTGATCACGGCCTGCGTCGTGTTCGGCCCCGGAAGTCTGCTGATCAGCTCCAATGTCGGGGCGAATTACCGCTATGAGCTGATCTGGCTCTTGCTGTTGACCGGATTGCTCATGGGAACGTTCACGACCATGGGAGCCCGGATTGGCGTGGTCGGCGGCGCCACGCCCTGCACGCTCGTCGCAGCCAGGCTGGGCCGACCTGCCGCGGCGCTGATTGGCATTACGCTCTCCCTGACATGCACGGCGTTTCAGTTCTCAAACAACCTGGCCCTCGGGGCTGCGGCCGGCGCGTTCCTCTCCAAGTCGGCGATCCCCTGGGTGCTTGTTGCCGTCAACGGGCTGATCATCGCGTTCCTCTTCTTTGCCAAGGAGATCTATCGGACCGTCGAACGCTTGATGAAGGTCATGGTAGGATTGATCCTCCTGTGCTTCCTCCTCAATCTGATCCTGGCGCATCCCAGCATCGTGCAAGTCCTCCTAGGGTTGATCCCCAGTCTCCCGGAAACGCTTTCCTTGGGGATTCCGCAGAAGGTCGGTGGCTCGATCGAGGATCCCATGATCCTGATCGCCTCGCTCCTGGGGACGACCTTTTCAGTAGCCGGAGCATTTTTCCAGGGAAATCTCGTGCGAGAGCGGGGCTGGACCATTGAGGATTACCGCAACGGTGTCGGGGATGCCATCGCCGGCGTGAGCGTGTTGACGTGCGTCAGCATGATCATCATGATCACCGCCGGCACCGTGATCTACGGAAAACCGGCCGACGACATCGGCACCCTGGCCCTCTCGTTGCGGCCACTGCTTGGCCCTGCCGCTTACGCGATGTTCTCGATCGGGCTGCTCGCCGTCGCCATGAATCCCTTCCTCATCAATGCGATGATCGGCGGCAGCATTTTGGCCGACGGCATCGGCAAACCGGCGCGACTGAACGAGCGCTGGCCGCGAAACTTCACGGTGGCCGTGATGCTGATCGGAATGGTCATCGCAATGCTGGCCCTGCGCACGGGAGAGAAACCGGTGAATTTGATCATATTCGGCCAGGCGCTCACGGTGCTGGGCAACCCCTTGATGGCGGCAACGATGCTCTGGCTGGCCAACCGCAAAGACGTGATGGGCGAGCGCCGAAACAACCTGGCGGTCAATATCCTCGGCGGCATCGGCTTCGTGGTGGTGCTCCTGATGGCGCTGCGGGTACTGTGGCGGATCGTGCTGCAGTTGAGCTGAACATAACTTTTTATCAGCCCAGCCCCGTGGACGGTTACAACTGAACGCGGGTCCCGATTCACCGATTCATCAGCTCGAACCAATCCACCTCGACGTCAAAACCTCCCTCCCAGGCCACCTCCGCCAGGACCGGCACTGTGCAACGGGCGGCAAGTTGTTGCCGGTTGGTAGACACGCTCACGTCGCCGGCAAGTGGCATCGGGTGATTCAGTACAACCCCCGCCACCTTCAGCCCGTCGCGAAACGTGGCTGCAGTGATGAGCGTTTGGAGCGTATGGTTGATGGTCCCCAACGCGTTTCGAGCAACGATGACCAGGGGGAACCCGAAGTCGTAAGCGAGATCAGCAACGTACTCCTTGTCCCCCAGCGGCGACATCAGGCCTCCGGCGCCTTCCACCAGAACGACTTCGCTCGTCTCCACCCAGGCGTCCAGGCCGGCCCTCAGCAATTCGGGGTCGAGCCATTTGTCCTCCGCCTTCGCCGCAAGATGCGGGGTCAGCGGCGCTTCGAACCGCTGCGGACAGACCTGTTCGAGGCTGCCCGGCCGCCCGGCGGCCTCCCACAGGGCCAGGGCGTCGTCGGAAACGATCGTGCCTTCTTCGCGACGGCAACCGCTCGCCGCCGGCTTGTATACCCCGACCCGGTGGCCCGCCTCCCGCAGCGCCCGTGCAATCATCGCCCCAACGTAAGTCTTGCCGACCTCGGTATCCGTCCCCGCGATAAATAATCCCGGCACTTGTTTGCTTCTCATCCCTTCCATGATACCATCACGGATGTCCGCTGCGAGAGTGCTCGGAGACTATCCCCGGTCTTCATCTTTTAACAGCCATCTTTTAACGACTCCTCTTTTCGGCATCGGTATGCTGCCCCGAATCAACAACCTTGTGAACTCAATCGGAGGGACACCATGCACGCAATCCGCGCCGTCGCTTTGCCCACTGCCCTGCTGCCTGTTCTATTGCTGGCACCGATTGCTCCGGCGGAAGAACCCTTCGACTACTTCCGCAACTCGTGGAACGTCGTCGGCCTGAAAGACTACGAGCACGGCGTTCGAATCACGCCCGACAACCGGCTTCTGCTGGCTGCCGATACCCAGGTCCGTTTTCGTATCGGTCCGAGTCTCAAGGCACTCAGTCGCGAACAGACCAAGACGGCGTTGGAAGGCTGGCTGCCGGTGATCCTCCTATCTGCGACGGAGGAATCTGTCCGCTACGATTTCACCTTCTGGGCGACGCCGCTGCCAACCGCGGAAGACTGGCAGCGGGCGTTCGCGTGGCCCACCGAGGGCGAAAACTTCCTCACCTGGATCAAGGTAATCGCCACAAACACCGGTGCTGCCTCGGCGGAAGCGAGGCTCAAGGTCGAGCAGTTCAACCCCTCGAGCGCGACCGCTAGCGAAATGTCATGGTCGCTCGCACCGGGACGATCGGCTGAGACCGTCCTCCGGATTCCTTTTGAACCGGTCGCCGATGCGGCGGTCCTTGCCAAGGAAAATCCACGGATCTGGCTCGAACGAACCGTGACGTTTTGGAAAGAACAGTTCCATGCCGGGGCGAAGATCGACGTGCCGTGCCGGAAATCCAACGAGGCCCTGCTCGCGGCCCACGTCTGCCAGTTGATCGCCAACGACCATGGCGTGCTCCAGGGCGGCGAGGGCTTTTACGACCATTTCTACATTCGCGACGGCGGCTATCAGATCATGGAACTCGAGGAGGCCGGGCTCTGGGATGCGGCACGCAAAGCCATCGAGCCGTACCTGGAAAGCCAGCGAACCGACGGCCGCTTCGAGACTCAAAAGATGCAGTTCGACGCCAACGGGCAAGCTCTTTGGGTGCTCTGGCAGTTCTACAAAATCACGGGCGACCGGGACTGGCTCTCCGCCGTGTATCCCAAGATGCGGCGTGCGGTGGACTGGACGATGAAGGCTCGCCGAGAGGCGGCGGCCGACTCGCCCTTTGCCGGGGTGCTGCCCAATGCCGTCGCCGATGGGGAATACCTCTGGGACGGAAAGCACCATATCATCGGCTACGATCTGTGGAATCTCCGCGGGCTCGTCTGCACGGCGGATGCCGCGGCCGTTCTCGGAAACGAGGAAGAGGCAAAATCGCTCAGGGAGGAAGCCGGCCTCTATCGTGCCGCTATCGACGCGGCGCTCGAGCGGACCGGTCTCGCCTACTTTCCGCCAAGTTGGGAAAAGGTCGGCACGCACTGGGGCAACACGGAGACCCTTTGGCCCACCGAACTGTTCCCTATCGACGACCCCCGCGTCGCCGCGACGATCCACCACGCCCGCAACACACACGGAGGCGGCTTTATCGAAGGCACGATCCAGTGGCTGGGAAGACCGGACGCGATCCATCCCTATATGTCGGCCTACACCACGATGGCCTCGTTTGCTCGCGGCGATCACGAACAGGTCGTCGAAGACTATTATTGGTACCTGCTCCACTCCACCGCGGCCCATGCATTCCCCGAAGGCATCTATTACCAACGCCGCTTCGCCTGGAGCGATACGATTCCGCACGTGACCGGCGCCTCGAATTTCGCTGTCCTGCTTCGCCACATGCTGATCCACGAACGCGGCGACGAACTCCACCTGCTCATGGCCGTGCCCGACTGGTGGCTCGACGATGGGCAGGAAATCCGAGTGGATCGGGCACCAACCCATTTCGGCGAGATGAACCTCCTTGTCCGCGGCACCGCTGGAGGAGTGCAAGTGCAATTCGACCCGCCCAAACGGCAGCCGCCCAAACGAATCGTGCTCCACCTGCCCCGGTCGCGGCCGCTGGTCGGCACGCTCGCGGGAGTCGAAACGCTCTCCCGAAGCAACCAAACGCACCGCTGGGACCTCCCGACCGTCGTCGACCTTTATCAAAAGGACGCTCCGCCGGTCTTCCAGCCCATTGAAGGATTGAGCGCATTGCCGGTCATTCCGGCGCTCAAAAATGAACCGTGTCGCTCGATCGATCTGCGGGAGGTGGCCAATACCGACCCATTCACGGCCCCGTTTGGCGTGCCGAATCCCGGGAAGTTCCTTTTCACCGGACTGAAGGTGGGGGAGCAGGTCGTCGGTGGTGTGCCTTTCTCAGTGATCGACCCCGCCGAGAACGAGGGACGTGGCCTGATCGTCCTCCACTCCGACAAGGCGCCGAAGAACCGCCACTGGCCGACCGAGGTGGCAATCCCCGTCGGCCGGCAGGCGATGCGGGTCTATTTCCTGGGAAACGTCTGTGGCTGGTCCAGCGGCGACGGCGGCACGGCCGAGTCCGGCGCGGTCGCCGAGTACGTGATCCATTATGCCGATGGCCGGCAACAGGCAGTCCCGCTGCTGCTCGGCCGCACCATGGATGAATGGGCCGCCCCGCCTAAAGCGACCGACGTCCTGATCGGGCTCCGCGGCGATCCCTGGCACTTGAACGTCCTGGGCGTCGACCTGCGGCCGGTGCCGGTCGAGAAAATCGTCTTCCGCGATCTCGGCACCGTGTCTGCCCCGGTCCTGGCCGCGATAACCTTCGAAGAGTGACCACAGCGATGGCTTGGCTCTATCTCCTGACCGCCGCCGTTTTCGAAATCGGCTGGGCCGTTGGCCTGAAATACACCCAAGGCTGGACGCGACCTGTCCCCAGCGCCATCACCGCAGTCCTGATGGTCGCCAGCTACGTCTTCCTCTCGCTGGCCGTGCAAACGCTCCAGATCGGCACTGCCTATGCGATCTGGACCGGGATCGGCGCCGCCGGCACCGCCGTCTTCGGCATCCTACTCTTTCACGAACCCGCCCACGCCCCGCGGCTCGCCTTCATCGCGCTGATCGTCATCGGCATCATCGGCCTGAAGCTCACCTCGCCCTAGAACCGCTTGTCAGCTCTTCAATCCCTTCAAATCCGCTTTCAGCTTCTCGTTGCTCTCAAGAAGCTGATCCCATCGCACGACCTCGCCCTTGTAGGCCGCCGTGCGGCCCAGGATCGTCATGAGGTTGCTCCGCACACTCTCCGGAACCGTCGTGTTGCTGCACTCGCCCTTCTGAATTGCAGAGTGGAACGCCGCGATGTTGTTCACGGCCCCTTGCTTGTAGATGGTCGGCGTCCGGCCGCCTCGCCAGAAGTGCTTTCCGCGGATGAGCACGTCGCCGCCATACGCCGTTTCCAGGACGCCCTCGGAGCCGAACATGCGGTTGCGGATCCCGTCCGGCTGGCTTCCGTGGCCGTCGAACTGCCGGGAACTGAAGGCGATCCCGACGTTCTCCGGATACTGGAAGGTCACGCTGAAGGTGTCCCAGCACGTGCCGATATTTCGGACCTTCCGGCCGCCCGTGCCGAAGGCGCACAGGGGCGGCTGGTTCATGATCCAGCTTGCCACGTCGAGCGTGTGGATATTCTGCTCGGTGATGATATCGCCGGAGAGGACCTGATCCAGACCCCACGCGCGTAGCCGGTTCTCGGGATTGTTCGGATCATCCTCGAGGTACTTGATCTGGCGCGCCCAGGGGATGCCCGCGTGGTAGGTCGATTCGCCAAAGGCAAATGAGCCGATAGCCCCATCGTGCACTCGCTTGAGCGCCTCGATGTAGAATTCGTCGGCCCTGGTCTGGAAATCGACCAGGAAACACAGCTTCTTCGAGGTCGCCCTCTTTCCGCTCTCGTCGATCGACTTGCAGCCCGGAACATCGACGGCGATCGGCTTGGCCACGTAGACGTGCTTCCCCGCGTCCACCGCGGCTGCCGCCTGCTCGGGATGAAAATAGGGCGGCGACTCGATCACCACCGCGTCGAGTTTCTCCTCCAGCATACGATGGTAGCTGGACAGGCCGGTGAATCGACGCGCGGGATCGACCTGGAACTTCTCGCCCAGGTTGTCGACCTGGTCCTGGAAGTAGTCGGCCGCCGCGACGATATTGTAGCCGCCGTGCTGCTTGAACAAATCCGTAATCCACGTGCCGCGACCACCGCAGCCGATGATGCCGATATCCACTTTCTAGTTCGCGTCCGCACCGCGAACCAGCTTCGGATCGACGATGGAAAACGCCGCGGCCGCCGCTCCGGCGCCTGCAATGAATCCTCGTCGCGAGAAACTGCTGCCTGATCCAACTCGATTCGCCGCCTGCTGATGGTTCGACATGGAAGAGTTCCTTCTAAGAGGCCGGTTTGCCGAAGACTTCGACTTCGATGTAATGGTTCAGGTCATTCGCCGTGTTGCCGTTGCTGTGAAGGCGCACATATCGGGCGGTGACTCCCTTGGCGTCGATCAGTTTCCCCAGGTTGATCTCGATGTACGGCCGGTCTTTGCCGATCCCCTTGCCGAGCGAGTTGTCCTGATCATTGCTGTAGATCGTCCGCACGTTCTTGGTAAAATCGGCGTCGTCCGCTACCTCGACGATCACGTCGTGGTACCCGCGGGCTTCGCGGAAAAAGTGCCAGAGCCAGAGGGCGTAAATCTCCGAGGGCGCGCCCAGGTCGATCTGGACCCACTGCGCCATCGGTCCAAGCTCGACGTAGCTTTCCTCGGTCCCCTCGCGGTTGCCATCGGTGATGAAGGCCAGCTCGCCGATCACGGGACGTGAATCGCTCGACGTTACCTTCTTGCCCCGCGACAGGTTCACGGTCCCCTTGGGCACCAGCATCGTCGGCGGCTCGGTCGGTGGTTTTTCGAGCTCCGGGAACAGCATTGCGAGCACGTCGGGTGGGGTGCCGGCTAACACTTCTTCAGGGATTTCGGTCTTCAACGGAACCTTGGCCTCCTCGGCCCGGCACCACGATGCCAAAAGAACCAGTGCGACACAGGTCGCCGTCAAGCGGATCATTCTCAAACTCCTCTGCTAAGTTCGGGCAGCCGGCCGCCGGGAAGCGAGTCTCCATCGGTTCGCTGATGGCAGCAGTCGAGCTGCCCACGTCACCGGCAGCATTCACACGTTCTCAGTAGAACCCGCCCATGGTAGGATGTCAAACAGAAATCGGCCGAACCCCGAAAGAGGCTGGTCCGTGAAAACACTCCAATTCGCCGCCTTGCTGCTGCTTGTCAGCGCCGGGGCGTTGGCCTTTCGGCTCTCCCGGCTCGACGAGCGACCCATGCACGCCGACGAGTCGGTCCATGCCATTCGCTTCCGAGATCTTTGGCAGCGGGACCGTTATGCCTACGACCCGAACGAGTTTCACGGCCCGACGCTCGTCTACGCCACCCTTCCGTCCGCCTGGCTCGACAGCGCCGCCACGTTTGCGGAAACCACCGAGGCGACCTACCGCCTGGTGCCCGTGGTGTTCGGCACCGGGATTGTCCTCCTCTTGTTCCTGCTCGGCGATGCGTTGGGAAGGCCCGCGGCGGCAATCGCAGCCGTGCTGACCGCTGTCTCACCCGCCTTGGTCTACTACAGCCGCTACTATATCCACGAAACGCTTCTGGTCTTCTTCACGCTCGCCGCGATCGCCGCGGGCTGGCATTCCTACCGCAGCCGGCGGCTTGCCTGGTGCATCACGGCCGGCGCTTGCCTGGGCCTGATGCAGGCCACCAAGGAAACGAGCGTGGTCGTCTACTTCGCCATGGCGGCCGCGATACTCCTCGCCGCAGCCTGGGGACGCCTGTTCGACGGCGGCCCTTCCGAAGATCGGCCTCGCCTCCCGCTTTGGCATATTGCCTTGGGGCTGGCAACGGCACTGGTCGTGGCTGTCGTCTTCTACTCATCCTTTTTCACCAATCCCCGCGGGCCGCTCGACGCAGTGCTCACGTACCTTCCCTGGCTGAGCCGCGCTGGCGGCGCATCTTCGCATATCCATCCCTGGTACGAATACCTGCATCGACTCGGATATTGGCGTCTGGATGACGGCCCGCGGTGGTCGGAGGGACTGATCATGGGGCTTGCCGGTGTCGGTGCCGGGTTCGCTCTGCTTCCGAGAACGCCTGCAACAATCGGGGCCAGTGCCCCGTTTGTCCGCTGGCTGGCCTTCTACACCCTGATTCTGACCGCCGTCTACAGCGCGATCCTTTACAAGACGCCGTGGTGCGCCCTCGGATTTCTGCACGGCATGATCCTGCTGGCGGGCCTCGGAGCTGCTGCGCTGGTCCGCGCCGTCCCGACCGCCGCCTTGAAGACCCTGATCGTGCTCGTCCTGCTCGGCGCAACAGTCCAACTCGCCTGGCAGGCTTATCGCGCAAGCTACGTCTACCCCGCCGCCCCGAGCAACCCCTACGTCTACGCCCACACCTCGCCCAGAATCACGAATCTTCTCGACCAGGTGGAGGCGTTGGCTCAGGCGAGTCCTGAAGGCCGGCGAGTGCCCATCAAGGTGGTTTGGAGCGATGCCTATTACTGGCCCCTGCCGTGGTATCTTCGCCGATTCCCGAACACCGAACTATGGACATCTCTGCCTGCCGATGCCGCGGCCCCACTCGTGATTGCATCCCCCCAGCACGATACGGAATTGACCGCGAAGCTCGACGCAACGCATCTCATGACCGGCTATTACGAGGTCCGCCCGCAGGTCCTCGCGCAACTCTGGGTGAGCATAGACCTCTGGAAATCACATCTCAAGCGCCTCGGCCGGCTCGGAACGGATGAGGCTTGAGGGATGAGGGATAAGAGATAAGAGATAAGAGACGAAGTGGCTGGCGGCACCAGCCAAAGCTCCCGCACCCCTCATTTCCCACCCCTCATCCCTCAAGCCTCAAGCCTCAAGCCCTGGCCTGCCGCTGCCGCAGGGGTATAATGGCCCATGTATCGACGACCCCGTCTCGCGGGGGCCGTCGTGGCAGCCCTTTCCACAACGCGATTCGCGCTCAGACGATGAAAACAACCTACTGCTGTTTTGTTGCTTTGCTTCTTGCCATGACGACTGGTTGTGAACCGTCGAGTGGCGACTTTGGCAGCCCCAATCCTGCGACGACCGTTCCGCCGCTGGAACCCGCTGAGCCTGCCGGGGCACTTCCGAGCATGCACCCGCCGGCGGCTGCCGCCCCCGAAAGCGACCTGTCCTCCGAGAGCGGCCAGGTAACGGTTGGCCCTTACGCTCTGTCGCCTCCGGAGAATTGGCAGCGCAAGTCGTCGCGGTCGTCGATGATCATGGCCGAGTTCAGTTTGCCCAAGGCAGAAGGAGATCCAGCCGACGGACGCCTGACCATTAGCCAGGCCGGCGGAAGCATCGAAGCAAACATCGATCGTTGGCGCGGACAGTTCCAGCCAGAGCCGGAAAAGGAGGACGTGCGGGAGTTAGACGCCAACGGCAAGCAGATTACCGTAGTGGACTTCTCCGGGGACTATATGGATAGCCGCGGTCCAATGTTTCCAGCCGAAAAGCAAACCGGCTACCGCATGTTGGCTGCCATCATCCCTGATGGCGATCAGTCGTACTTCATCAAAGCGTACGGTCCCCGGAAGACCATGGAAAAGCACGCCGATGAGTTCCAGGACTTCGTTCAATCCCTCAAGACGCCCGGGCAGAAATAGGGCGGCCTGCAGGGGACCTGAGAGCCTATACTCAAGCCATCGGGGACTGGCTTGTTTTGCGGAGCCCCGGACCAGAATGTGCTTATCCCTTTCTCCGCGCGCGGTTTTGGGATAGGCTCTAAGTGCCCGCCGCAGCGGTATTTGCCGCCGACCCGGCGGGTCATGCGGACCGTGCCGACCTCGCGCCGTTTTTTGGCAATTGGCATGCGTTTTTGACAGGAAAATGTATTGCCTTCGGCCAGGCCGATAGTAAAATAAGTTTGTCGGATGCAAGTGGGGAGATGACAGCTCCCGGGGATCGTCCGGATCGTGGTGACGCGATCTGGTTATCCGGCAGAGAGCGAACCATTGGTCATCTCCTCGCGTCCTGGAGAATAACAGGAGGGTGATGCATCATGAGGCTTGCCCGTTCCGCTCCGTTCTAGCAGGGTGTCGGCTCCGCTGCCAGACACCCTACCGCAACCTGGCTTGCTGCCAGAGCATGCGCGCGCAGTGAGCCAGTTGATCGGAAATCCGGCGCGGCCGGTGGCCGGCAGATGGTCCGGAGGTCTTGGGGTCATGTGCCGGCTTGGCTGAAACTCGATGCTTCAATCATAGGAGAGAGACGTTAACAGCGACTGCTTGATCGATTTTACGGCGCGTTTGTCGCTTCTGAACGAGTTGCCATAACGGTGCGGTGCATCCTCTCTCGGTGGTGTATCGCTAAGAGAACGTGTCAAATCACGTGGCCTCGTTTGAAGTGGCAGACGCGCCTTTTTTATCGCTCTTCTGCTGACTGGTCGCCGTTTTGGCGAATCCTGGGCGAGCTACTGTGAGCCTGCCCCAAACGGGGGCTCGCTCTGAGCAATGAATGTGTCCCCGTTATGGCAGTCGGCTGCGAGGTGCTTGTCCCCATTTGGGGAGAAGGGCTTTGCCGATGCCATAGCTCGAGCCCGAACCAGTCGCATCTAGCCCTACGGCTCGCGAACCAGAATCGCACCTGCCATGACCCAAATGCCGAGAAACATAAGCGCAAGGATCGGCTGAATCATCTCGAGAGGCATATTCAGGGCCTCGGGGTTGGGTAAGGGAACTCTACGGTCGTGATGGAAAAGAGGCTGGCTCCGCAACACCTGATACCTTCAGTCCCATTCACCCACTACTGCATGCGGTGCCTGTCCCTTTTCCATCAGACCGGCGCGGCTAACCAAAATTCGAAACACGAACTCGGAGCCAGAGGTTTTATCGGCCAGAGAGTCTCTTTCGCTGGAATTTCACCCCTTGGCTTGCCCCATTGCGGGTAATCGCCCAACTGTCCGCAGCCCACAAGCTTTGCCTGAATTTGCTTGCCTGCTCATTTTCTCCGGCGAGTCCGTCGGCTGACTTCTCGCCGCCCGCCGGACTGGTATACTGGTGTCACACACGACTGCGACGAGGGCATACCGTTGTTCTGATACCGGCATCGCTGCGGAGGACATACTCATGCTTGGCGGACGTTCAACTTTCATTGTCCGTGAACACGTCGGGATGTTTAAGCTCGCGGATACCTACGATATCCTCGACCCGGCAACGGGTGAGCAGATCGCGATCGCCAAGGAAGAGCCGGGCATGCTGGTCCACCTTCTTCGATTGGCCGTCGACAAGCACCAGCTTCCGACGAAAGTCGTCGTTTACGAAGGGAACGATCCACAGAGCGGCAGCGTTTTGTTCTCGATCAAGAAGGGAATTGCGTTCGTGCGATCTCGTGTGCAGGTGCTCAGTGGGGGAGGTGATGTCGTCGGCACCCTCCAGAGCAAGGTCTTCTCAGTCGGAGGGGCGTTTCGCGTGTTCGACTCCGGCGGACAGGAAGTGGCGCTGGTCAAGGGAGACTGGAAAGGATGGAATTTCAGGTTCCTGGTCGGCGACGATGAAATTGGCACCGTGAGCAGAAAGTGGGGCGGTTTGGGCAAAGAGATGTTCACCAGTGCCGACAACTACGTCATCAATCTCACGGGCGACGTCAGCGAGAGCAAGGCCGTTCTCCTGTTGGCCGCGGGGTTGGCGATCGATCTTGTCTACAAGGAAAAGTGACAAGGAAGGTCATGGCGCGGTTCACCCGACGAGCAGTCCTGGCGGCCGGTCTGTGGTCGCTGGCCACCTGATGGTTGCCTGTCCGCGCGCAGGAACATCTCCCGTGGATTTCACTTGCGACCCACAACCATAGAAGCTTCACCCATGCGATTCTTTCTTGCTGCCCTCCTCGGTCTTTGCTCTACCAAAACATGCCCTGCTGCCGACGAGATCCTCGCACTCGGCTTCGACCACGCCGTCAACGGCCAATTCCGCTGCTCGGCCACCGATGCAGTCTGCCCAACCGTCGGCACTCCCATCGTGCAACACGGCGCCCTGTTCGCCACCCCCTTCAGCAGCCTCGATCTGCCGGAACTGCCGACTCTGGGGGGCGAGCAGGAGTTAACCGTCTCCGCCTGGGTCGCATCGGCCGAGCCCCCGGCCGGTTATCGCACGATTCTCTACAAAGGCAACCGCGAGGGAGAAGCGAGCCAGCAGATCCATTTCTTCCTGTCGCTCTGCGAAGGTCGCCCGGAGTTTAAGTTCAAAGATTCGGACGGCCGCTGGCATGGCATCTTGCGCAACGCAGACCAGTTCCTCGTGCCGGGACAGAAAAGCGTGCCGTTGGCCGAGGTGCCGGCAGTGCCGCCGCGGCGATGGTCGCACGTGGCTGCAACATTCAACCGCGGGCACGTCGTCCTTTTTCTGAACGGCAAAGTCCTTCTCGCGGGACAGGCCGCCACCGAGCGGCTTGTGCCGAATCGATTTCCGCTCAGCATCGGCAAGGGCCAGAGCCTCGACGGCCACGCGGCGTATTTCCTGTCGGGGCTGATCGACGAGATCCGCATCTTCAATCGCGCCGTTTCGGCCGACGAAATTGCCGAAATGGTCCGCCGCGACCGCGCCGCCAAACCCGAGGGGGAAATTGCCATCAAGCCGCCCTTGCCTGCGGGCTACGATCCGGAGTTCAAGACAGAATTGCCAATGGTCGAAGCCTACAAGCGGAATTTGCCCAAATCGCCGGGACAAAAACAGATTACCGCCTCGGTCAAGCTCGGCGACGGCCTACCGGCGCTCGTCATCGACGGCAAGCCGGTTTTTCCCATGGCCATGATGCCGGAGCCCTATGCGTCGGACGCCGAGATTACCCTCTCCTGTCGCGACTTCGCCGCCGCCGGCGTGGACCTGTATAGCGAAATCTTCTGGAGCTGGATGCGGCCGGGCAACGGCTGCGCCGGTTGGTGGGTGGGGCCGGGCAAGTATGACTTCGACCGAATCGACCGGCGAATTCGAGCGATCCTCAAGGCGAACCCGCGGGCGATGATCTTCCCGCGACTTAAGCTTAACCCGCCCGACTGGTGGCTGAAGGCGAATCCCGACGAGATCGTACGTGGGGCCGACGGTGCTCCAGGCGAGCAGGCGTCGCTGGCCTCGGCAAAATGGGAGGCGGCCTACGCCGAAATGCTCCGCGACGTCGTCCGGCATATGGAGTCCAGCGACTACGCCGGCCACATCGTCGGTTACCATCCGGCGGGCGGCGAGTCGAGCGAGTGGTTCTGGTGGGGCCGCTCGCATACGATCGACTTCTCGCCGGCGGCCGTCCGTCGACTGCGGCAGTGGCTGAGAGACCGCTATCAGAACGACGAACCAGCCTTCCGGCGGGCGTGGGGCGACGAGAAGCTCTCGTTCGATACCGCCCAGCCGCCCGGTGCCGAATTCCGCCGGGCGACCGAGCACATGCTGTTCCGTCATCCGCGGGTTGCACGCCCGGTGGTCGACTACGCACAGTTCCTCAGCGACATGGTCAGCCGCAACATCGACCGGAGCTGCCGGATCGTGAAGGAAGAGACCGGCGGTCGGAAACTTGCGGGGGTCTTCTACGGCTATTCCAGCTACTGCATGGATACCGACGGGTTCTATGGCCTGGCTCGCGTGGTGGATTCGCCGCACGTCGATTTTCTCTGCTCGCCGACCGCCTACGACCGCCGCCGGGGCGGCGAGCCGGGCGTGTTCGTCTCCGCCTACACGGGCAGCTACCGGCTGCACGGCAAGCTCTACTGGGACGAAGTCGACACCCGCACCCACCTTTGCACCTCGTTCGTCCACTACCGCACGGCAACGCCCGAGGAAACCGTCTCGGTCGTCGAGCGGGCCTGCGGGCACGCGCTCACCAGTGGGACCGGGCTCTGGTGGTTCCTGCTGGCGGGCAACGCCACGTTTCACGACGTGCCGACCATGGACGCCGTCGCCCGCACCCGGCAAGCCGCCGAAACAGCCCTGGCGGCCGACCGCCGACCGATCCACGAAGTGGCCGTATTCGCCGACGAGCCGAGCATGCTCTACAGCACCACCAACGCCCCGTTTCGGCGAGCCCTTTTGCGGGGCACTCGCGACGAGCTGGCGACGATGGGAGCCCCGTACGATTACTATCTCCTCAGCGACATCGCCCACCCGAACTTGCCGGACTACAAGCTGTACATCTTTCTCAACGCCTTCAAAGTCGACGAATCTCTGCGCCGCGCCATCGACGCCAAGGTGAAACGCGACGGCAAGACGGCCGTTTGGGTCTACGCCCCAGGGTACATCGGCGACGAGGAGTTCACCGAAGCGGGGATGCAATCGCTCACCGGGATCACCTTGCGTGCCCATGCCGAGAGCACAAGAGGAGAACTGCGCCTGGCCGCGTCGCCTCATCCGATCACCGCAAAAATGCCGCAGAAGCAGCAATGGAGTTGGACCGTCGGCCCCGTCTTCTCCGTCGATGATGCCCACGCGACGGTCCTCGGCCATACCGGTCCCTACGGATCGCTGGCGGTAAAATCGTGCGACGGCTGGCATTCGGTCTATTGCATGCTGCCGCCCACGCGCGAACTTCTGCACGGCTTGTGCCGCGAGGCGGGTGTGCACCTCTATTCCGACAGTTTCGATCCGTTCTCTGCGAACTCCGCCTATGCCATGCTCCACACCGCCACCGCCGGCGACAAACGCATCCTCTTGCCCGGAACGTTCGACGTCTACGATGCGCTCAGCGGAAAACCCGTGGGCCGCAGCCTGGACGCAATCGAAGAGAGCCTGGCGAAGGGAGTGACGAGGATCTACCGGTTGGTAGCTCGCCAGTCGCAACGGGGCTCGGGAAACGAATAGACAAAGTCGCATCCTGTGGCAGAGTGCGCTGGCACGGACGTTGAGGATCACTTGGGCCGGTGATGTGTGTGCAGTCACGTCTTTATCAGCGGGCAAGACCACGGCGAAAAACGTTGCCGGAGTCGCGAGACTTGGGGCCACCTGCTCCTGAAAGCCGAACTCTCACGAGTTCGGCTACCTGCTTCCGTAGAATCTTGCCGCACATCCGGTGAGGTGTGGGGCAGCTTGCTGGTTGAGGATTCGGCGGGTAAAATCACAGAATCGCACTGCCTCATGACCGCCGCCGTTCCCCATCCGATGGCTCCGGGACGTTCGAGCGGCTGCTGCCCAAACTGCGGGTGCTTCTGGCCGCGCCGTTTATCGAAACAATACCTGTAGATGCAACGCAACTCCATGGAGGGCCGGAGTTATGTCTCGGACAGGAAACCCAGCTTTCGCTTCGCTACCCCGACGACCGCGGATCCGCTGGCAATTCGACCCGGATGTCCCGACGTCCGACTTCTTCGATGGAATCGATCTGGCCACCGAATGGGGGCTTCAGGAGGCGGTCGAGAATTTCCTCTATGAGATGGAGCATCATCAGTTCCATGCCTGGGAAGGCGTCATCTGCGAAGAGCAGGGACTGCCGGCCACGCCCGAGCAAGCGCAGGCACGCGACGCGCTGGTTTCGTTCGGTCCGGCGGACAACGAGGACCCTTCGCTCGAACCGCGAGTGCTCTACATCAATGAAATCGCCCGGCCGGCCGAACCTTGGTACGAGACGCTGCGAAAGATCACCGCGCGGCTGCTGCTCGATCCGTTCGACGTTGCCGCCTCTCGGTCGGACGTCCACTGTCACTCCTGGAACGAGATCGAAGAGTGTCTGGCGAAACACGCCGCGGGTTTGTCGCTGCCGCAGGGGGCGGCCTCGCCGCCGGAAGTGATTCCCGCGAAACTGCGCCACCGCCTGCGGCTCCAGTACTGCTTTTGCGGGCTTCCCTCCTCCGGGTTCGGCCACCTCTCGCCCGACGATCCGGACAACCTCATGGATCGATTTGTCGAAGACTTGCAGGCGTCGCGCCAAGCCGTCGAGTACTTCGGTCTGACGTTGCGCTCGCTGCTGGCAATGGTCAAGCTTCCCGACGACGAACGCCCGCATTTCGTTCGCTGGATGCAACAGCGGCTGGGCCTCGAATCGATCGACGAACCCCTGACGCCATGCTTGTTCGGCGATTCACCGCAGGCGGTCGTTGGCGCGGCGGACGGAACAAGGACTCTTGTGCCAAGCGTTGACGACGCGCCGGAAGGCCCCGACGCGCCACGCCTTTCCGTCGAGGCGGTCAAGCGGGCAATCCTGCATCCCGTGGCTTGCGTGCGGGAGCATGCCGTCCATTACTTCGCCGACTCGTTTACCCTCGATACGTCGATCATGCCGCTCGTGATCGAGGCGCTCGACGAGTATGGTAAGGACGACGCGTACATGCTCGTCGGCGCATCCGTCCCTTTGCCGCAGACGGCGGACACCATCGATTGGGTGATTCGCGAGCTGAACGACGATCGCAGCGCCTCCTACGAAAGCTACACGTACAACCTGGAGCGGATCCTCTGCGCCGCGGACCCGCATCTGCTCGCGCCCCGCGCCGACGATATTGCCGCCACCGCCCATCGGACCCCCGGGGCATACGACGTCATCGCCGAACGGATCGCGATGTTGTCGTGGGACGCGGACCGTTGCTGGCGCGAGCTGGAAGAGCATTGCGACGCGTACCGGGAGGTCAAATACGGCAGCGAAGCCCGGCTCGATCGGGCTCGCCGCATTGTGGAAGCCCTGGCCCGGCACGACGTCTCCGAAAGCCGGGTATTGGAGTTGCTCCGCCAGGAGGTCGACCCGCACGCGGACACGCAAATGAAATGGATGGAGCCGATGATCGTGCGGCTGGCGGGAGAGTTGCGACTCGAGACCGCGATCCCGCTGCTGGTCGGCAAGATGCGACTCGACGACGACGTGCTCTCGCACGAATGCGAGCGCGGGTTGACCCGCATCGGCGGCGACGCGGTGATCCGCGCCGTGGTGGATGCGTTTGCCGGAGGTGATCGGCACTTCCAACTCGTCGCGACCGGCGTGCTTGAGAACATTCACACCGATCCGGCGGTGAATTCGATCCTTCACCTCATCCGGCAAGACTGGGATGACGACGTTGGACGCCGTTTACGGAGCATCTTGTTCAGCCAATTCAGTCCCGCGGTCGTCGAACCGGCGCGGCAATGGCTGCTCAAGTGCGGTTTCGCCGACTGGGAAGACCGCGGCATGCGAAACGAGTTGCTCGAGATGTGCGAAGTACTCGGACGGACGTTTCCCGAATACGAGCAGTGGATGCGGGACCACGAAGCCGAGGAGCGCGAGCGACTACGCGTATTGGAGGAGTCGAAGGACGACCCAATGCGCGGCGTGCTGTGGGCGTTCGAGCAGTTGACCGGCAAGAAAACCGCCGACGTGATCAAAGAGATCGAAGAGAAAGGGGCGGCACAGGCCATCGAAGCGGCCGTGCGCCACACGGCTCGCGACGCCCGCCGCAACGTCGCCACGCCCCCCTCGCTCGAAAACCGATCCAACCGACAAGTGCGCCAGGCGGCTGGCGACGCCCGCCGCAACGTCGGCCGCAACGACCCGTGTCCCTGCGGCAGCGGAAAAAAATACAAGAAGTGCTGTCTCCGGAAGTGAACGGCGCGTCCCTCGCTGGAAAAGAGCGTCGCGTTGCCTACGCGACACTTCGGAGACGTGAGAGCGGGTTGGTCGGCGGGGTCACGCTGCGACGACATCAGTCGCGCGCTGGCGGAAGCAGTGCCGCTCCACCAAGGTACATCAGCAACGAACGACGGGCGTTTTTGTGTGCCACTGCTTGCGATTGAATCGATTTCCCAGACGAGACAGGCTTACCACAATCGCAAGCAGTGCGGAAGTGCCGCTGGATGTTGCCTGGGCTCTTGGCTCTCTGACAATGCGTTGAGGAACGACTCAAGAGTAACTTCGGCAATCTCGCGTCCCTTTCGCAGGAGTGTATGTTGTCGCGGATATGGAATTGCGGAAGTTATTTTGAGACATTATAGCACCTCAGGGGCATCTCCTACGGAGTTTTGTGCGTCTTCCGTGCTCTTCCTCCCTTCGCCGATTCCACTTCGACCGTGTACGGCCCTCCTCCTTCGACGAGCCAGCGGGCGTAAACCGCGCCCATGCCTGGAATCCTCTCGACCTTCAGTCGACCGGGATGGTTCTTCTCGATGGTTGCGTCGTCGAAAAAGGGCTCGTCGGCCCATAGTCCCGCGACCACGTTCAAGTTCTTTCCACGGATCGAAACCGTGTCGGGCGGCGTGATCTTGTGTTTCAGGTCGACGGCGGCGCGGGTGGGGATCAATTTTGGATTGGCCACCACGGCCGTGACTTGCGTCAGATTACCGGCGAGCTTCTTGAGATCGACCGACTGGATCTCGACCAGCGGCATCTGGTCGGCATGGTAGAGGGTGAAGGCCATGTTGCGGTGGCATTCCTCTTCCAACAGGAAAGAGGGCGGCTGGCGGATCCAATTCTTCTTGAGCCCGCCCACTTCGATCCTGCCGTACTGCGGATGGTCGACCTCCTGCCACGGCACGGCACCCTGGCCGAAGAGTAGGTATTGGTTGAACCGCTCCTGCTGCTCCGGCCTGCCGAAAAAGCCCTCGGCGCCGTCACGAAAGTAGTTGAACGGAGTGAACAGCTCGTTGGTGAACGTGAAGACGCCTCGCATCGCGTAGAACCAGTCGAGCTCTGCGCCGTAGATCTCGTACAGTCCGGTGCCCACGTCCAGGTACCGGTATTTCGGCAGCATCATCTCGCCCTTCTTGGCGATCGCCGAGTAGACCTCCGTGTCGGCCTTTTCATACTGCTGATCCTTTCGGCCCGGGCCGCGAAGGATCATTCCGCCGGCGTTGTGATACGACTGGGCCCCGGCGATGTTGGGGCGGTCGATGATGAAGCCGGCCGCCGCGCGGGTTTCGGCCGCCGCGAAGGGATATCGGTGGGCGCCGCGGCTGACGTAGTCGGGCTGCCACTGCCAGGGCCAGTTGCGGTTGAGATCGTAGTAGCCGTCGCCGTCTTCGTTGACCAGGCCGTCGCCGTCGTTGTCGATCCCCTCCAGCCCCAGCTTCCGATACTCGCCGCGCTCATCCGGCTTCGCTTCGACCAGAAGGTGCGGAAATTCCGGGTGCGGTTTCCAGCGGCCGTTCGGGTCGCGGATTCGCATTTCGGTGATCTGGCCGTCGCCGTTGAGATCGTCGTAGCCGTCCTCGTCGATCAGTCCGTCGCGATCGTCGTCCACCGGCTCCTGTCCGGTGCGAGGACTGTGCGTGGTATTCGGTTCGACCATGTGGGCGACGCGGGAGTCGGGATTCATCATCGGCACGATGTAGAACGCCCGCTGGTCGAGCAATCGGGTGACGAACGGATTGCGACCGTACATCTCCAGCAGGTACCAGCCGGTGTAGAGCGACACTTCGACCGCCTGGATCTCGTTGCCGTGGATCCCTCCGTCGATCCAGAACGCCGGTTTCTCGCGGTCGCCCCCGGTTTTGGAATTGGTGACGGTCAGGAGCCACATCTCGCGCCCGGCGTAGGAATCGCCGAGGCTTTGGAGGCGGGCCAGCTTGGGATGGGCTTCGGCCATCGCCTTGAGCAGATCGGTCGCCTGCTGGTAGTCGTAGTAGCGGTTCCACTGCGCCGAAACCTTGGGATCGGCTGGGGCGCCCATGGGCTGATAGACCTGCTTTTCTCCGTCTGCGGCGATTACTCCCGATGGTATGAACAGGAGAAATCCGAAAAGGAGGTGCGCTACGAACCACTGCGCTGACGGACGGAGGAGAATCGTTGAAAAATGGTTGTTAAAAAATGAAAACATGGAAGGAATGATGGGTGAGGATTGGGGGATTGAAAGCAGCGAGGGCTGTTGGGCCTATCTCATGTGGGTTGCTTGCCCGCCTTGGCGAGCTTGATGGGTCGCTCCGTCTCGCCGACCGACGGGCTCCATGCGCGGACCCGGAGGGATTTCGCACCGCCGTCCGGAACGCGGACCAGCCAGGTCTTCTCCGTGTGGCCGCCGGCCGGCAGCGGATCCAGCCGCATTCGCGCATGGCCGGTGATCAGGGTAGCGCCCTTGGGTAGTTCGAGTGCCATTTGCAGGACCTGCGGTTGCTTGTTGATGTGTCCCATCTTGGGCATCGTAGGCAGTTTGCCCTCGTTGGTCAGGACGGCGGTGATCCGCCAGACGCCGGCCCCCTGCGGCTCGGCTTCCGCCCGCGAGATCTTCAGTCGCGGCATCCAGTCGGCGAGCGTGCGGAGCAGCCTGCCGTGTTGGTCCACGAGTCCGTCCAATTCACCGGCCGGCGGGTTGAGCTGAAGAAACGGCTTGAAGCCGCCCAGTTCCGCCTTGCGTCCGGGAAAGGATGGGTGATCGATCGGCTTCCAGGCAGCGAATCCGTCGATCTTTTCCTTCTCGAACCACCGCAGGGCATTGAGATCCTCCGATCCGCGGCGGTCTGTGCCGGACGAAACCGGCTTCTTCCCGCCGTCCTCGCCTTCGGGCTCCGCCTGCACCTTGGGGATCCACCAGGCACGGGTTGAAAACGACCAGCGGCCGTAATGGAAGTAGGCCCATCGGCTGAACGAACCACCGCCGTCCTCAGCCTCCGGAGCGTCGCTGCGTCCGAGGATGCCCCGGTACTCATCTGCGATCTGCTTGTACGAGGGAGCATCGTCGGTCAGGAGCGTCGTCTTGATCGCCTGCGACTCGGCCGCGGAATCGACCTTCCAAAGGTGCATCAGGTTGTCCTGGGGGGCGAAGGTAAGCACGATCGCGACGTTCGAATGCGCGAAGGCGAAGTCGGCGACTGCGCGGGTTTCGATTTCGGAAACCTGGTGCGGACCGGCGGCATCGCCAAAGTAGGGATAGTCGAACGGGAAGTTGCGGTTGAAGGCCACGCCGCCGGAAGGATCCTCATTGAGTTCCCCGTCGCCGTCGTTGTCGATCCCCTCGACATACACCGAATAACGCCCGCGCTCGTTCTGCTTCGGGTCGGCCTTGATCATGACGCGGTCGTCGTCGGGGTGGATGAGGTACGGGCCGTCGGCATCTGTAACGCGGATCGTCGTGATCCAACCGTCGCCGTCGATATCGTCGGGGCCGTCTTCGTCGGTGCGGGCATCGCGGTCGTCGTCGACAGGGCGTGCGTTGCGAATCCTCGCGTGGTAGGGCTGCTCGAAACACGCCTCCATGGCATCCGGGGCCGGGCGCGGAAGGATGTAAACCGTCAGGCGGTCGAGCATGCGGCGAATCTTCTCATCCGAGCCCGCCTGCTCGGCAAGCTGTCTGGCCATCCGCACGGCCAATTCGCTTCCGAGCAGATGCGGAGGATGGACGCCCCCGACGACGAGGATCGCGGGCTTCTTGTCCTTTTCTCCCGTGCCGATCGAGAGGAGATAGACCGCCCGATCGCCGAGCGTGGTGCCCAACGAGGTCAACTCCGCGTATTCGGACCGCCCGATGGAGCGGACCTCGGCTTCGAACTGTTGGAAGTCGGCATAGCCTTCCACGGCCGGTTGGCTCGCAGCGGCGGTGGATGCGATCCACCAGCAGATGCCGACGGACATCAAGATTCGACCAAGAGTGGTTTGAAGCATAGGGGGCGAACTCGGGCAGTTGCAGGGCGAGGTAGAGGGACAGTACGGGGGGAACTCCCTTATTATCATAACCCATGCGCCGGCTGCCTGGATTCGACCTTTGGCTGCGTCTTGAAAACTGCCGGTTCTGCGCAACCTGATTGGAGGAAAAAATCGCCGCGAGCACGTCCAATATCAATCTTCTCGGCCTCCCCCGCAAGCGAGGGAGGGTCGCCTAACGGCTTCCAAAGCTCCGTTCGGGACAGGGCTATTTGCCGCTGCCGGCCGCATGTCGTTCCGACGCGGTGCCCCGCCGTCGCCTGAGGATGGTGCAGACAAAGCAGCTTCTGCAGCAGGGCCGCGGCGGTGTCCCTGCGCAACGTGACGACACCCCTATGACGACTCTCGATCGTCGTACCTGACCTCCCTCTGTGCCCTCGGTTTTCTCCTGTCTTCGCGCAGCACCATGCACCTTTCCTCATCGACAACCCCGCGTGTGAGACGCGAACCACGGTACCCATCCGTTTGGCCTGCGTGCGAGCTGCCGGATGGCGCAGGAAGCGAACGGACGAACAGGGCCACCTCGTTCTTGTCCACATCGAGATAAACGAGGCAGTACTTCGAGCGACAAAGCCGGCGGTCGTAGAAATCGTCATCGCGCGTGAAGAATGTCGGCCGGCGCTGCCGGAGAAGCAAGGGAACAATCTCCTCGTCTTGCATCCCCGACCGTCCCACGTTCAAACCAATCTGGCGGATGTGGGCGCCGTTTATCTCCAGGAGCCGCCGCTGGTTTGTCGGGATATTCTCATCCAGGATGTTCACACTTTCACAGGCTCCAGGACGAACTCATCGGCATGTCGCAGCAACGCCTCGCTGGCAAGCTGAACCGCCTCGCGGATAGCCTCTCGAGAAACACGACCATTCCACTCTTCGACGATCGTCTCCCACGCCATCCCCGACGCGACCTGATCCAGAACGTCGGCGACGAGCACGCGCGTCCCACGAAACGTGGGCTTTCCATGGCAGACCTTGGGATCGGCCACAACGTAGCGGCCGATAAGACGAGATTGGGCTGAGGAGGCCATAATGTCTTCCTGCTGGCGATTTCCTTGCTATCTGATATATTTCACCCCCAGCTCCAACGCCTCTCAAGGAGGGACTCGCGGCTGCGCGTGGCTCACTCGCTCCGGCCGCGGCCTGGCGGACGCTCGCCATCGGCCCCAACTCGTCCGACTCTACCCCCCTCCCGATCTGCCCGCAAGCGCAGTTCCACGTCTTCCTTTCGACTCTCTGCCTCAGATTCTTCGCGATCTTCTTCTTTTCCCGGGGGAAGCAGAACACGGATCTGCGCTAACCGCCCCGCCTCCGAAAATGCCACGGGCCTGCCCCGTGGATCCTTACGTTCCTCGCTACCCCAGACCCCAACCGCCCCACCTCCGAAAATGCCACGGGCCTGCCCCGTGGATCTTTACGCTCCTCGCTACTCCAGAGCGCAAACAGCGCCGCGCAAGCCCCCACGTCGCGACTTCCCTCTTGTAACGCTCCGCCCCGAAGGGGAGAGACTCGGCAGCCCGGGGCGAAGTCCCCGCAGCCCTGGGGAAAATGTCTACGGGCCTGCCCCGTGGATCCTTACGTTCCTCGCTACCCCAGACCCCAACCGCCCCGCCTCCGAAAATGCCACGGGCCTGCCCCGTGGATCCTTACGTTCCTCGCTACCCCAGACCCCAACCGCCCCACCTCCGAAAATGCCACGGGCCTGCCCCGTGGATCTTTACGTTCCTCGCTACCCCAGATCCCAACCGCCCCACCTCCGAAAATGCCACGGGCCTGCCCCGTGGATCTTACGTTCCTCGCTACCCCAGACCCCAACCGCCCCGCCTCCGAAAATGCCACGGGCCTGCCCCGTGGATCGCCCGTTCCTCGCTACCCCAGACCCCAACCGCCCCACCTCCGAAAATGCCACGGGCCTGCCCCGTGGATCTTTACGCTCCTCGCTACTCCAGAGCGCAAACAGCGCCGCGCAAGCCCCCACGTCGCGACTTCCCTCTTGTAACGCTCCGCCCCGAAGGGGAGAGACTCGGCAGCCCGGGGCGAAGTCCCCGCAGCCCTGGGGAAAATGTCTACTTTGACTGTAGCCGCTATTTCCGTTGACTGAACCTTCGAGGAGCCAAGCGATTACGTGATTTCCAGTGGTATGCGTAGGCACATTCGTTCCGCTGCATCACCCGGGTATTGTGCCGCTTGATATAGTCCGGCGAACCGCAGTCGAGGGCGCGAGTGAGCAATGAGGCCAGGATGGTGCGAACACGTGGAACAGTGAGTGCTGGGGTGTATTTTTTCCCCCGCATGTCTTCTTGCGTCAGGAACCATGCGGCCAACAACGAAGTGTTTGATGGTGGTGCCACCCCCGCCAATTGCGGACCTGATATTGAGCAAGCCCCGCTTCGCCTTTCGCACGCTCGAGCACTCCTCGATCCGATGCTCGGCCTTGACGACACGGGTGAATTCGGCCAGCGGCGTTTCGGGCGCGCGTTCGCGAGGTGGTAATCGTGCTTCATCGTACCATCGCTCTGCTCCTCGCGCCACCACCAACAGCTCTTCGGGACCGTTGCGACGTCGATCGCTCTTCGCCTGGACGCGTGTCTTCACGGCCTGCACCGCCAGCTGGCCGCGAGCGCGTCACGCACACTCGATCGTCATCCAGGCGTTCTCCGGCAACGCCGCACACCACCGATCCACGCGGACATAGGGAATCTGCGGCCGCCGTCCGCGACCACAGTATTCCGGCGACGGCATCCAGATCGCGCTCAACGTGTTCGATGGCACGGCGAGCAGATACCGTTCTCCCAACGACCGCAAATCTCGCCGAAATGCCGAGCTACGCCCCATTTCGTCGTCTCCGGCAATCCAGCCGTGAGGGCAAGGCTTTCCGTGCTCCGCAAGCATCTCCAAGGCCAGCGCGTGCCGCGTGCGAAGCGAATCGCGGCAGGAACACCGCACTTCTTCCGCCGCTTCTTGTCTTTCGCCCTCTTTGTTCAAGTACAGCCGCGTGTCCACCAGGGCATGCTCCTTTCAGCTTATACCCCCAGTATATACCCGCCTGGCAGTTGTCGATTTTCCCAGACGCCCGCACCATTGTCGCGCCACCCCGACCGAGCTTTTTCCTTGTTTCTTGAACCCCGACGGGTCGAAAACGAGCACGCCATCGGGCTCGCCCAACTCCGCACCGACTTGTCGCACCCGTTCCTCCGATCAGCGGACGATCGTCCACGGCGACTGGCCGATGAACTTCTGCAGCGCATGCCGCCCTGGTCGTGGAGGTAAGCGATCATCTCGGAATTCTTCCGTTTGACATCCGAACACAGACCGACACATCTCCCGCACGTGTCCTTGTTGCTCGCTGCTCGTCAAACGTGCTGCGTAGGGTTCGACGAATTGCTCCAAACGGTCCAGCATCCCTTTCGGTATCCGGGGATCCAAAACCGCATCTTCCAACAGTTCCTCCAATCGCACATCAAATCGCCGTTCCATCGGCTCCTCCTTTCCTGCACTCGAAATGTGAGGAAAGGCTGAATACCAAAAGAGTTACAGTCAGTCAATGTCAAGCTACAGTCAAACTACGAAGACACAGCGAAAGGCCCAACGGGCCGCGACCGCTGCCTTTCCCTTCACCACAGAGGGCACAGAGGACACGCGCAAACACAACGAACGCGCCCGTTGCCCTACCCGCCGGCCACTAGCCAAGCCGCTCCGTCGCCCGGCCCCCTGGTGGCTCGCGCCAGACGCGGTGCGCTGCGACGATACCGGCGCTTGGTGGACGACCGGACGCGGGCATCCGGCGGCGATCGGCAGCGGCATCGGTGCCGGCGGCCCAGTCGCGCCTGGTGGAGATCGCACCATCAGCCATCCCAGCCATCAGCCATCAGCCATCAGCCATCAGCCATCAGCCATCAGCCATCAGCCATCAGCCATCAGCCATCAGCCATCAGCCATCAGCCATCAACCATCAACCATCAACCATCAACCATCAACCATCAACCCTGCCCACGCCAGCCGTGCACAACGTCCCGCCCCGTAGCACGCAGCCCACGACCGTCACCACCGCGGCGCGGACCAGATGAGCGGCCCATCCAGGTCGTCGGCATCAGCAGCGCGGCCATCGTGACCGCAAGGTGAACCGGAATCGGCCGCGGCGACTTGTCCCAGCGTTGGAAATACCGGGGGTGTCGTGCGGTCGGGCTCTGACGATAACTTGTTTTCCGACCCGCTTCTGGGGCGTGAAAAGGCCCTTCGCAGGCGAAAAACGAGATCTGACTCCGGCGGACCGTGCAAGCGAGGATCAATACGGGGGATTGCCGTCTGCCCGGACGAGCGGTTACCATCAGGCGTTAGACTGGCAGTTCGCGGCAGCGAAGCTGCGCGGTCGGAAATTGGCGGGTACGTGCGATTCAGTGCACGCTACAATGGTAGCAGGCAAGGCGAGGGGCCGCTATGGAACTCCGTTTCTATGAGGATCCGGACACTGGCGAGCCGCACATCGATCAGCATGGACTCAGCGAAGACGAGGTTCGCCAGGTGCTCGCTCGGCCGGCGGAGGATCGGCCGAGTTCGGATGACTCTCGGATGGCACTTGGGCAGACCCACGCCGGCCGTTACTTGCGAGTGATTTATGTTCCTGACCCGGCTGGCGATAGCGCTTTCGTGGTGACCGCCTAGGAGTTGCGGGGCAAACAACTGGCCGCTTATCACCGCAGGAGGCGAAGGAAAGGCAAATGAGCAAACAAGTATTTCCACCCGGCTGGGATCAAGCACGCGTGCAGCGTCTGATCGAGCATTACGACGCAATGGACGACGAGGCAATGATCGCCGAAGACGAGGCTGCGCGGGAAATGGAAGGGCACACGGTCATGGTGATCCCAACCGACCTGGTGCCCGAGGTACGCGATTTGATCTCCCGTAAGGCGAGCGCGTAAAGCTCGACATCCACGCAGTCGCACGAGGAGCATCGTAATCGTCGCCGGACCAACGAGGCTGCGACGCTGATCTTCCGTCGAGAAACGGTAGTGCAATGCCCCCTTTCACCTCGTGCTCCTCCGCCGCCGGCCTTGATTCGTGTCGATCAGCGAAGATCCGTGTTCCTCCTCTTCCTTTCGACTCTCTGCCCCAGATTCTTCGCGATCTTCTTTTTTCCAGCGAGAAGCAGAACGCTTTGATCTGCGGCTAACCGCCCCGCCTCCAAAAATGCCACGGGCCTGCCCCGTGGATCCTTACGCTCCCCGCTACCCCAATCCCAACTGCCCCACCTCCAAAAATGCCACGGGCCCGCCCCGTGGATCTTTACGTTCCTCGCTACTCCGTGCTTAGCAGCGCCACCCACCGTCCTCCCCTCGCGATTTCCCCTTTGTGACGATCCGCCCCGAAGGAGAAACTCGGCAGCCCAGGGCACGTCCGCGCAGCCCTGCGGGCAAATGTCCCCCACAAAGCGACGGCGAAAGGCCCAGCGGGCCGCGACCGCTGCCTTTCACCGCAGACTGAGCACAGAGGACACGCATAAACACAACGAACGTGCCCGTTGCCCTACCCATGAAGCCGCTAGCCAAGCCGCTCCGTCGCCCGGCCACACGATGGCTCGCGCCCAGACGCGGCAGCGCACGACGATGCCGGCGTAGCGGATGACCGGACGCGGGCGTGGCCACCGATCAGCGACAGGACACCCGTTGAGTGCGTACGGTCCTGCGCTTGGCGTGGTGGCGTCGGCCGTTGCCGATCGGTAGCGGCATCCGGTGCCGGCGCGGCTTCCCGGTCGCGCGCAGTGGAGACCGCACCATCAACCAGCAACCAGCAACCAGCAACCCTGACCACTTCAGCCATGCACACCGTTTCTCCCCATAGCAAGCAGCGCAATTGCTCAGATGGGAATGCCCGAGACGGCCCGGCCGCTGTGGCGGTCGGCCGCGTCGTTGGAGGAGCGTATCGCCCCGCACTTGGACGCGATTGGCCGCAGCCGCGAGGCGGCGTTGGCACCGGATCAGCGCGGCCACGTGCCATCGAAATGCCGGCCAGTTTTCCCAGGCCGCGAACCTGTTTCAAGGCGCGCTGGCCGGTCCGCTGAACGATGCCACGCGCGCGGACGTCGAACAATTCCTCAGCGAGTGCCTGGCCGAATTGGAGACAATTTCGCCGTCCCGCTCCGCCGCGGCCATCTGAGGACTGCCCGAGTGCCGTCAGCCGCCGGAGGTGTGCGGATGGCAGTGCGCCCCCAGCCGGCGGTCGGCTCGGACGTCGATCTCGCGCAAAATGGCCTCCGACACGCCGCTGGCGGAAACTCGGCTTCGGCCGGACCGTAGCAAAGTCAGCGGCACAGGGTCGGGTTTTGAATTTCAACCCTAGAGTTGAAATACAAAGCCTGACCTTGTCTCGCGCCCGTCCGCGACGATTTGCGAGCCAGGCTCGACCCCTGGATGAAACAGCCCGCGCGACCAAGGTCAAGCCACAGAGTTGAAAGCCCTGGATCGCATGCCGAACAGGGGGCCTCGAGAAACCGCTCCCCGGAAGAAGAAGCAATCCTTTGTCCTTAAACCGAGGGATCGACTCCTCCGGCTCCGCGTCGAACAGGATCCCCAGGCTTTCCACACCGGATGGCCCTTACCGCCGCGTGTAGTCGATGGCCGTGGGCAACGCCACAGGAGGAAAAAGGGGGTACATGTTGGCAGCCTCGAACTGAAGTCGTAGAATGGCAGTATGAACGCATCGCCTTCTACCAATGTCCTGGACCGAATCCTGGAGCCCCTCATGGACAGCTTCACGCCGGAGGTGGCACGCCGCATCGTGGACTTGCGGGCAGACGCTCAAACACAGGCGCGTTTGGATGAGCTTGCCGACAAGGCCAACGAGGGGAAGTTGTCCCCGGAAGAAGAATCAGAATACGACAACTATCTCGAAGCCTTCCACCTCGTGACGATTTTACAGGCAAAGGCGCGACGAGTGCTCGACCAAGAGAACTCGCCCTGATGGATGCTGCCACTTATCGCACCGTTTGGCAGCGGGCAAGCGACCGTTGCGAATACTGCCGACTTCCTCAGGCCTCCGCGCCTTTGTTCGTCTTCCATGTCGAACACATCCGTGCCAAACAGCACCGCGGAGATGACGACCCCGCGAATCTGGCGTTGGCTTGTCCCGCCTCCAACCGCTTCAAGGGACCCAACTTGTCTGCCATCGATCCGGAGACCGACAAGCTCGTCGCTCTGTTCAATCCGCGAACGGATATGTGGAAAGAGCATTTTGCATTCGTGGGCGCCTTGATCGCCGGACGCACGCCCACTGGGCGCGCCACGGCAGCCCTGCTGAATTTGAATGCGGAAGCGAGGGTAGCTATGCGGACAGAACTGCAAGCACGCGGCGAGATGTGAGTTTGGTCAAGTTGCTCGATGAAGAGACAATCGGCAGCTTTCACCGCATCGGCCGGCCCGAACCCGCGACCTGATGAACGAGGTTGTCCGTGACTGCCCGGTGGGGCGATGATTGGCGGCTAGAAAGGCCCCCCTCAAACCGCTCCCCGGAAGAAGAAGCAATCCTTTGCGGATTGGCCTTGAACCGCGGGATCGATTTTTGCCGCTCGGTGTCGAACAGGACCGGAAGCGATCCGCCCGCTTGCCCTTGGCGTCGTACGGTCGTCGTCCAGCAGGGCTGCCTTCCGATGTAGATGCCTTTTCCTTTCTTCGGCGGCACGCCGCCTTCGATCCGCCGCCGGTACTCGGCGGTCGCCACGCAGAGGACGAAGCCCGATTCGGCGGCGATGGTCTCTCCGTTACACCACCGCGCCAATCGACGAACTGGTCCTGATGCAACCCGCTCGAGTTCCACGTCGTTTCCGTCGCCGCGCAGGGCCCGGGCGAACGCCGCCACGCCAGCCGAGTGCTCGGAACCATCAACCATCAACCATCAACCCTGACCACGTCTGCCATGCACACCGTTTCGCCGCGTAGCAAGCAGCCCAAGACCGTCGGCGCCGCGCCGCGCACCAGAGCAGCCGGTCCGTCCAGGCCGTCGGCGTCAGCAACCGGGCCATCGCAATCGCAGGGTGAACCGGAATCGGCTGCGGCGACTTGTTCAACGGTTGGAAATGCCAGTGCTGTCGTGCGCGTGCGGCCCTGACGGTGACTTGGTTTCCGGCCCGCCTTCTGAGCCAGGAAACGTCCTCACGCTCAGGCGACAACGAAAAGCGGGATCTGACCCGACGGATGGGCAACTCGTTAGAGAGAGTGGCATTGCCGCGGCGCGACATGGGCAGTCTGCTGTTTCTGCGTCGCAACCTCTGGAAATGGCGGAGTTTACGTCGGACACTCCCGCGGAGCGTATTGGGTCGCTGCATGGTCGCATTGTATGTCCTTTCCTTCCCCGCGCGCTGCATGCTGTTGTTAGGCCTCAAACGCGTCACCCTTCCCCAGATTGCATCTGGAGCACTTGGTGGCCAAGTTGTCTGGCACAGTCTCACCACCCTTTGACCAAGGAACAATGTGGTCAACGTGCAGTTCCGTGCCACGGTTCTCCAGCGGACTTGCCCCACACGCACCGCACCTGAAGCCGTCTCTGACCAAGATTCGAAATCTCAACCGCTCGCTGATCTCCCGTTTTGTCCTACGAGCTTGGGCACTTGCGTTCCGCGGGGTCTCTGTTTCGATTTGAGGCTTATCAGGCTCCGCAGCTTCGTCAGCGTTGACCCATTCAACGAATTGCTGGAGGGCCTGCGACCAACTGCCGAACCGGTTCTCGTACGTGTCAGCAGAGTACTGCGACAGTGGGGTCTTGATTTCGCCATAGCTCGGCTGTCGTCCGAGTGACATCCAAACAGCCCGAAGGTTTTCGAAAAGTTCCTCGTCGGATACTCCAATGCGAGATCGGCTCGGCTTAAGGCCGGCATCCTCAAGTGCCTTGAACCACGAACGAAAACGCCGCTGAATGGTTGTTGCGTGACCAAGTCCATGCTCGGTGTACTCCGAGATCGTTACCGTATCCCGACCCAGCTTGCGGGCGACGCGCTGGAGATCTTCCAGCAACTCCTCGTCGCTCAGGCCGCGCGCCGTCTTTCGCAGTTCGAACTTCATGGATGCCTCGAGACACCTGCTGTTGAGGCCGAACGATTAAGCTCACCCGACGCGAACCGCGTAGCGGTGACCCGTCGGGTGCAGCGCCGTGTTATACCGCCTGCTGTGCAACCACCTTGACAGTTGCCGTTCAGTCAATGCCTGGGATGGCGAAGCTCTCACTCGTATCGGCGGACTCATCCTGTGCACCCCTTTCATCAGTCAAGCTCATCATAGCCAATTCCGAACGCGTTGCACACGCCAACGAACCGCTCCAGCGCCGCACGATCGTCCAGTGCTGCACGATACATGTATTTTACGGTTTCCAAGTACGTGACCAAATCATCTCGGTTTGAGGTGGCAAAGACGCGATGGATTATCTCGTTGACCGTTAGGTCGTTGTAGGAAGCGTCAATTGCCGAGAATGTCTTTGCCCAGCCGTTTTGAGCGAAGCCGACAGACCGAACGAAGTTCTTGACTTTCAAAATGGCGTTTGGGCTGCGCGTTGGACCGACGTGTAAGGTCTGGCGTCGTTGTTCACAGTAGTCGTACCATTTGTCTCGGAGAGCGATTATGCGTGATGGGGTAAGGTTGACCGTTAGCTGACTGGTCGAATGGGCTTGACTGTGGCAGTTGGGACAGAGCGGTGCTAGGTTGCCGATATCGTTGTTGGACGGATCTTCGTCGATGTGATGAATTACCACGAAAGGCGTTTGGCAGAGGCAGCACCGGTTGTTGCATCTCCCGATAAGGTCCAGTCGCGTGTCTTCCGGTACAGAAACTCGGCTCTTCTTCATCGGCGTGAATCCAGGGACGACGCGTATTCGCGGTATAACGAATTGGTTTCTATCCCGCCCGCTCCGGAAGAGTGCGGCGGCTTGGAAGACGCCGGAGCGGGCGGGATAGAAACCCAGTTGAACGAAACCGCCAGCCGACGCTCGGTCTGCCTGGGGTGTTCGCTTGACTTCCCCAAACTCCGTCGAGCATTCTAACGCGGCTGCTTCCGTTCTACAAGGAGAGAGAACTTCGCCGGCCCAGAACCGGTCGCGATGGTGGTACCGAGCGACACGGGTCCCTCTCGGACAGCGAGCGCACCGCCAGCACTCGGCCCTCTCGGTGCCTCGATCGCAAACCAACCGCTCAGTTCCCAAAGGCTTCATTGCACCACCTCTGGAGAAGGATCGCTCGTCGGCGGTCGCGCACGGCCGGGGCCATCTTCCCACCGGACTTGATCCGCAGCCGTGGCATAGGGCGAGGCGACCAGAACTTCGAACAGAGCTGGAAAAGGACAGGCAATGCGGCCGTGAACCGGTCTGGTGGGACAGCGGGATCGCACGTCGGAAGCTGTCCTGCAAGACGACGTAAACCGCGATGCTTTTCCAGAGGTTACGACACGCAAAACACCAGGATCGCCCCACGCCGCGCTCATGACAGGAATGCTCGTCGCACGGGTGGCGCGAGTGAGGGCTGAACGGAAAGCGACGGACAATGCGGTCGTCCGCCGCCACTGCTGCGCGATCCGACCGACCGTCACGCCGCAGAGGCACTGCCGCCGACTACGGGACCGGCAATTCACCTTCCGCCGCGAAGAGCTCAAACGGCGAGAAAGGATGGACCGCGCTACCTCGAGGAGTGGTAGCGGAAGACAAGGATGTCGATCGGCCGTTTGGCTCCCGGGAGTGCCTCTGCTATACTTCCAAGTGGCCTTTTCCGTATCTACAGTCAGCACTCGCGAGATTTCACGATTGCGATATCCCTTTCCCCCAGACATTCAGCAAGCCGTCGGTGCACGGATGGCCTCCGGCCAGTACCCATCCGAAGACGACCTGCTCCGCGAAGCATTGCGCGCCCTGGAAGAACAAGATGAGGATCTCGCCGCCGTCAACGAAGCGGTCGCCGAGTAGCGAGCGGGTGATGGAGGCGTGCCGCTGGACGACGCGTTTACCTCTCTCCGCAAGAAGCACCGCCTGCCATAAGCCATGCAGTGCCGCGTCGTTCTCCAGCGCCTCGCCAAGTGAGGACTTGGAAGATGCCTATGCTCGGGCTGCGGAGAATGCGCCGGAAACTGCGGCACGTTGGCTCGACCGCTTCCACCAGGCATTGAGCACGTTGCGCAATCGTCCCGAGCGTTGCCCCTTTGCCAGGGAGAACTCGAAGGTGGACGTGGAACTTCGCGAATTCCTGTTCGGGAGAAAGCCATACGTCTTTCGGGTCGTTTTCACGATCGATGGCCAGAACGTCCGCATCTTGAGAGTTCGGCGGGCTCAACGCCGCTTCCTCACACGGAAGGAGATCGATGAGTCGATGGAATCCACGGCAAATGATGAATGATCGCCGTCCTTCATCAAGGACATCAAGCTCGCCCCGGCCTGGATGCATCCGATCTTTCGGGAACTTGCCGAGGAGGACACATGAAGCTCAGCTTCCACACGTCTGCGAGGCGGGCAAAGACAAGCGGTTTTCGGAGTCTGCTGAGGACGTGAGGATCACGAAAAAAGCGAAAGCTCGAAACAAACCGAAGAGCGCCCGCCGGTCTCGCGGTCCTTTTTCGCCTTTTCGCCCTTTCGCGATCTCCTCGGCAAAGGAAGCCGGCGAGTGAGTTATCCGTGCCCCTGCAGGCGGCTGGCAGGACAGTTGTTCTGTCCTTTAGGGCAATGTAAAATGAGGTAATGGAATTCGAGTGGGATCCCGAGAAGGCTGCAAGGAACGTGAGCAAACACGGCGTCTCTTTCCAGGAGGCGGCGACCGTGTTCGGCTATCCTTTGGCCATTACCTATAACGACCCCGACCACTCGGAAGATGAAGATCGTTTTTTGACCTTCGGCCACTCCAGCGCAGGTCGGTTGCTGGTGGTTTCACATACGGACCGCGACGACCGCACAAGAATCATCAGTGCGCGAACTGCAACTCGCAGGGAGAGAAAACAATATGAAGAAGGATGAGCTTGCACACGACGACGAGGATCTCCGCCCCGAGTACGATCTCTCGACGCTCAAGGGTGCCGTTCGCGGAAAGCACTTCGAGCGCTATCGGGCAGGTACAAACCTCGCTCTCTTGGCGCCGGAAGTCCGCGCCGCCTTCCCCACCGACGAAGCGGTCAACGAGGCGCTGCGATCGGTGATGCAGAATCGCCCAGCATGAGCGTCCCTAGACTTGGATAGGACAGGCAATGCGGCCGTGAGCCGGTCTGGTGGGGCAGCGGGATCGCACGTCGGAAGCTGTCCTGCAAAGCCGCGTGAATTCGGCGTCGTGAATTCGGGGACACAATACTCAATTCATGCGGCTGAGTTGTAACAGTTTAGTTTCGGAACCCCGCCATTGACGGGCGGGCGCGTGCCGGTCAACACTGAAATTGCCAGCAAGAAAGATCGCGGCGCACTCGTGCAGGACCGTCGCGATGACAATGAGTCGTGCGAAGCGGGGGCCACAGCGCGCTGCCCGATACACGATTGCCTGTGCGGCCAACGAGCGCGCAGCCGCAAGCGACGATCAAGTTGCCACAACTTGACCTCGCTCATTCATGCGATCGCCGATGCGTCTTCGCCGGCGCGCGTCAGCATCGATCCCGTGGGCCGGTGAAGTGTCCGCTGACGCACCCACGGCGGCGGCGTGGCTCGTTCGCTCGCCACGCGTGCGGGCAAGCAACACGCAAGCGTTTATGGCCGCGCATAAAGGGCTCGCATTGCCCGGTTCGCCGGCAAGCTCAACAATGCCCCCAAGAATTTCAGCACGCTCTTTCCCTGACGCTTTGCGGTCTCAATCACCGTCATCAGCGTCCCCATCCGCTTGGCGCCGGCACGCGTGCGGCTGCCAAAGCTGACTTTCCGCAAGATCACCAGGGAACGCAAGGCTTGCTCCGCCAGGTTGTTGGTCGGCGAAACATTCGGGTCAGTCAAGAACGTCAGCCACTCGTTGTGGTATCGCCGCAAACGCTTCTGCAATCTCTCAGCTCGTTGCGAGTCGACCGGCATCTGTTCCAGTCGATCCAACTCCTTGCGCAGCCAGGACGCCTGCTTGTCTTTCTCCGGCCCCGAACGGGTCTTCCATTTACGATGCCAACGGCAACCACTCTTCGCCCAACGTTCCACCGACTTGAAAAAGATTCGCGACGCGCGTGCCTCCTCCGGCACACGGCCGTACCACTGTTCGGCCGTCCGCTTCACGTGCGCCAGGCATTTTTGTTTCGATTTCGTCTTGTGGGCGTCATAGCCGGCGTAGCAATCGGTCGTCAAATTCCCCTGGTAATCCTCGCCCAAGATTGCACGCGATACCTTGCCGCTCCGCGTCGGCACAATGCGGAAGTGAGCCAAGTGCTCGTTGCCGTGGAACCAACCATACCCCGACTCACCGCCGATACGCCAATAGGTCTCGTCGGCATGCGTGTTCTCGCAGGCCCGCAGTTTCTTGGCCACATCGGCGGCCAACGGCTTGGCCAACTCCGCTGCTTGTTTCTCGAATCCCAACAGCGATGCGGGCGTGAAGGCCATATTCGTCAGCCCGGCAAACGCCCGCGTCACTTTTCGGCAAGTCATCCCGATGTCGAACCGCAGGTAGAGGCTTGCGGCTCGAGCTTCCGGGCCGATCATCGCCCGCAACAGTTCCCCGGGCCCCGGCTGCCGCACCCAGCGACGACATCGCGTGCAGCGACCTTCTTCGTGCCGGTAGCAGGTGACCCTGTATTGGCCGTCGATCCAATCCTCTTGGATGTGATCGTAGGGGGCCAGGTCGGGCCGCGCCTTCACCCGCGCTTTACAGAAAGGGCAGTCGCACGGCGCGGGCACGAGGATGAGGCGGTCGAAGTGGTCGGGCCGGGGCCGAAACCAGCCCGGATGTCCCACGGGCGCTCCCGGCTTCTTGGCCTTGGGGTTGGCCGCAGGTTCTGCTTCCTCCGCGGCCGTTTCCTTCTTGGCCTTGAACTGCTTCTGACGCTCCGCTTTCAATTCCAGTTGGAGTTCGTCGACCTTCCGCTCGAGATCCTGGATCTTCTGTGACTTGGCGGCATCCGCTTCTCGCAGCCCGTCGATCTGCCGCAGCAGGGAGTCGGTCCACTCGCTCTGCCCGTTCGCCTCGAAGACGAGCGATCCCAAAGCCGCACCGCCCAGATGCGGGCAGTGGTCCACGTTCGGGCATCCGTACTGGTGGTGGGGATAGAAAACGAACAGCACCGGCGGCCACTCCTTCGGCTCGCGGAACAGGTGCCGCAGATCATACCCTCTCGATGGGGAGGGGGCAATAGGGGTTCCGAAACTAAACTGTTACGCTGAGTTTCGGTCCGCGTTTCTGGGGTGCTGCTGAACATGGGCCAGGAACTCCGTCACGAACTGATCGACGGCAAGGCCGGCGAGTTCCCGTTCAGGTGTAAATCCAGTCTTCCACCCTGAGGTCGGGAACCTGTTGGAAGTCTCGGAGATTCGACGACAGCAGCAAGCCATCGTTCGCCAAGGTGATCGCGGCGATCTTCAGGTCCTGTGTTCCGATGCGAATTCTCGCAGCTCGAAGCCGTTCAAACGCATCGGCTGCCGGTTCGTTCCACTCGGCGATGAGCCAATCGGCCAAAAACCGAATGATTTTCACCAGCCGGCCGTAGGGCACGATTTGCCCATGAACTTCACGGACGCGGCGGACCTGGGCGAGCCAAGCGCGTAACTGCTCCTCAACGCTGACCACAGGAATCGCCAGAACGTCGTCCACGGCTTCCAGCCGCCCCATAAGATGCGACTGGAGAGGACTTCTTGGGTCCAACAGTACCGACAAATGGTCTGTGTCCAGGGCAATCATTCCTGTGGCCCGTTCCGCCTCGATCCGTTCTGGCGGGTCCGCTTCCGGTCGGCTTCCCGCAGTTGCATGGCTTCCCGGAACACGTTCAATAAATCCTCGTCTCCAGCATACTCCTGGACCGCGCGGCGCCAATTCATGGCGATGCCTCTTCGGGAGGCATGAACCTCCGCTCGCAATTCGATCAACTCCGCTTCCAGACGCGCTACGCGATCTGCGAGTTGTTGAGATGCCATCGCTATGACTCCAAGGAAAGTGAGGACGCCGCAACTTCTCCATTATACCACTTCAGCCGCCCATCAGGCAACCAGAAGCGGCAATCGGAAGAGCCTGAACCAAGACACCAGGTATCTACAGGAGCCCGTCGGCTCAGCCGTGAACTGCCAAGTGCAGCACACGGCCGAGGCGGCGGGCTTTCTTTGTTGCCGCCACAATTACTTTTCCACCTACTCCAACTCCGAGGTGCCCCATGCGTGGCTGGAACAGGGCTGGAACAGGACAGGCAATCCGACCGTGAGCCAGTCTGGTGGGACAGCCGGCGCACGTCGAAAGGTATCCTGTAAGAGGACGTCAACCGCGCAGCGGAAGCGTCTCTGGAGCCGTGAGGACAGGCAATGCGTGCCGTCCAGTCACGCCACTGCTGCGGAGGGGATCGTTCGCAAGTCCTTGCCGCAAAATCTCGAAACAGCGAGGCAATCACACTGCTGCTGTGGAGGGGCGCTCGTAAGCTCACGCCCGTTCCTTGCCACTTTCGGGATGCGCAAGCACAACTGTTCTCCCCAGCAGTGCCTGCCACTCGGCGAACGGCATGGCTTTGCGATTGGCGAACGTCAACTCGGCGATTTCACAGTGCCCGGGATCACCCTCAACCGGCCTGGAACGACGTCCATCCCCAGCCGCCTCAACTCGCCGGCGCGGAGGACTGCGACGTAATACTGCTTGCCGTCCCTGCCGCTGCCCGCCGTCTCCAGGGCCGTGTATTTCGCACGGGATAACGAGAGCCCGGTCGTGTCGTTCTTTGTCGGGCGGAATGCCAACGGCGACGGGCGTGGGTCGACCAACGGATCATAGAAACCGCTCGCGGCAGGAATTCGCCGGTAGAAAATCTCATGATCGGCGATCAGTTCGGAGCCGTCGGACATGTCTCCGTCCTTCACCGGGCGATTATGCGATCCGGTAGCGAGTGACCAATCGACCCGTCCGAAAGACGGACAGCTCCAGGGTCCCATCTCGTTCGACTTCAACCGACCAGAGATAGGGCGCGGTTCGCCATTCAAAAGCCGCCCCCGCCTCGCAATTCGGAAGGAGGCGGAGCGGGGGCTCCAGACTCATCGCCCGCAGAGCGTGGCAGACTTCGCAAATGAGCGGGATCGTTTGCCGATCCGGCGGTTCAAGCCCTTCGTCCTCAACTTCTTCAGGATGCTGCTCCCACCGGAGAAGCTGCAACTCGATGCGGTCCCACTGCTCGGACCAACGGTCTGTCGATTCCGTCGGTGTCGACCTAACGATCGATTGAAGCAACCGCTCGACTTTGTCGGGAATCGTCGTGGGAGGAGCCAAGGCTCGACCAGCGCTACCATTCGGCACACGCCACGAGATTCGCACGCAAGGCGTTCCGCTCCACGTAGCCGTACTGCGCGACGCACTTCCGGCGCCATGCTGCGGCGTAATAACTCCAATCCCCGCCTCGACTTACCGCTCCTGTTTCAAGAAATCGCTTGACGAAGCGCGCCGCATCGACCACAATGACGCAGGTGAATGGACATGTGAACACATGCCCCCCGGGACCGGCGCCAGCCGACTTGACGGCATGCCGCTCCGGAGCTCTTTGACAATCTGGTAACCGGCTCCGCTCTGCCCGCGGACTCCCCTCCCTGACCAGCGGACGCGCGACTGCTCGGTCTCTTTACCCATGGCAGTGCTTTCGCAGGCCCTCTTCCTCCCGTGAGCAGCCAGGAGTCTATCCCAAAACGGGGACTGGCTCCGAGCAATGTACGTTTTCTCCCGTCATGGCGATCGGCTGCGAGGTGCCTGTTCCCATTTTGGGAATAGGCTCTTTGGCTCTCAGATCGCTCGCCGCCGCACCCCCCCCGAGGTGCCCAGCCTCAAACCGTGGCGCAACGCGACCACTCACCGCCTTTGCCGCGGCCTTGCCACCCAAAAGCGCGTGGCCACCGAACACCCTCGAATTTGGGAAATTAAAGCCTTGGTGGCCACACATGCAACTCACCGGCGAAGTCTCGCGCCTTCCATCCGCGGTCCCTTTGCCACCCAGAAGCGCGTGGTGCCCAAGGTGCCTCCGTTCTGAGAAATCGACAACTTGGGCACCACATCCCAAAGCCGGTAACAGCAGTCTGCTGGCTCTCTGCATTGCCGCGCGGTGGTGCAGGCTTGCGTGGACTGTGCAGCCGCGAAATACTGGACGGATGCTCCAGCAAACGTCGTCCAGCCGGGCACGGCGATCGTGGCCGGCGAGATTCAAAGAAGGAGGACGCCACGATGACTTGGATTCGGTTCGCCTGGGCGAGGAGGTCATCGTGGGTCCACCAGCGGCCCTTTGGCCTCGGCCTGCCGCCGTCGACAGCGCTGCGCCCGACGTGCAAACGGAGTTGATCGATCAACTCTCGCGGGACGCGTGATCGGTATCCTGTCTCGGTGAACGAAGTCGCTGTGCGTTGACGGTGCCGGAGAGGAGGAACCCTGATGCGATACGAGGCGTTTGACTTTCCGGCGGCACATCGAGCCGGTGCTTCAACTCCCTGGCGACCAATCGCATGCCTCTGTCTGTTCGCGGTGGTGTTCGCCACGGCGGCGAATGCCGGCGATTTTGCCGAATCGCCAACGGTGGCCGACGCCAAGACCTTCGGCTGGACTGCGACCGCCGGCGCTGAGCTTCAGCTCGCCGACGAGGCAAAGGTCGGCCACCACGCGGTCCGCGCCGTCGCGGGCCCCGAACCCAAGCCGTACATGGGCCTCCGGCTCCACCGGCCGCTGGACCTCAGCGGGGCGGAACCGGGCGACAGCATCGTCTTCTACGTCAAAGGCAACATCGGCGGCGGACTCTGTCTCAACATGCGGATGGCCGGCAAACACATCTACCGCTATGCGACGATCGTCGACGGCCAGTGGAACCGCGTCGAGATGGACCTGGACCTCTCCAAATGGACCACCGAGCTCAAGGCGTGGGGGCAGGTCAGTGATATGTCGTTCTACTCCCGGTCGTTCGACCGCCCGGGGCAGTTTCTCATCCTCGACGGTTTGATCGTCATGCTCGGCGGCAAAGAGCTCGACGTGGGTCAGAATCCGGCGCATGCCGTCCCGCGCTGGCAGTTCCCCTACCGCACCGACGCGGCCTGGTATCTCGGCGACGGCGATACGGCCTGGGCGATCTCAACCACCACCGGCCAGATTGTCGGCGCCTGGAACGCATCCGCCCGCGCGCGTTATGTCAACTACAATGAGGGGCGCTATCACCTCGAAACGATTCTCGGAATCGTCACCGGCCGTGAGAAAGAGGACCGCGCCACAGGCGCAGAATTCGACGCCGCCGGCCAGCGAATCGTGCTGGCCTGCGAGAACCCGTCCGTTCCGGAGTTGGCGATCCGGAAAACGTATCGGCTCGACGGACGCCGACTGTTCAAGGAAGTCGTCTTCACGTACCGCGGCGAGAAGACGAAGTTCGTGACGTACAACTCGGAGACCGCCTTCACGCCGGACTACCGCGAGGGCGGCTACTACATGGGCGCCGGCTTTGTCGGGCCGCTCGTGCCCGCGCCGAGTCTCAGCGAGTGGCGCCGCGTGCTGGAGTATCAGAACACATCGAAGGGCATGCTGCTCCATCAGCCGCGCCGAGGTTTCAGCTTCGCCCAGATTCGCACCCGGGTGGACGACAAGTTCGTCTGGCCGTGGTTCGGCGGCGCGATCGCCTCCTATACCGAGCAGATGAACGTCCTCCACTACACGCCCGACGGATGGGATATGTCGCTTTGCACGTCAAGGCTCGATCCCGGCAAGAGCACGAGCTACGAGGAGTATTTCAGCATCGTCCCGGGCGGCTGGTACGAGTTCCTGTCGGACCACTACCCCTCGAAGCCGGAGGTTCGCGAGGCGCTGGCGGAGATCCCGCCGGTCCCGGAGTGGATGGCGGACGTCAGGGCCGTCTGCTCGCTCGGCCGCTCCGGGATCTTGCACGTGCGGCGGCTCGTCGAGGCGACTGACGAAGGCAGTATCGTTGTGCTGGTCGGCTCGTGGGGGAGCTGGGGCGACTACTATGTCGAGGAGGGGCTCGTCGGCGCGCATGGCGGATTCATCACCGGGCCGGAGCTCAAGGACCTGATCCATCGCGTCAAAGCAATCTCGCCTCGCGTCAAGGTCGGCATCTATCAATGGGTCCTCTCGGCCTCCTACGAGTCGCGGATCCTCGCCAAGCACCCCGAGTGGTTCCGGCTTCGCGACAAGGACGGGCTGGAGCTCTCCACGTTCCCCGGCGCCGCGGCGAACTTCGCCGCGCTGTTGAGCATCCCCGAGTGCTACGACGAGATGCTCGCGCACTTCGACCGCGTGCTGAGCTACCTCGACGTCGACATGATCTACCTCGACGACCCCAAGGCCGTCAACATGGTCGACTGGCACAGCAACGAGTACACCCGCGATGATATGTCGTACCGGTTCTTTCTGGACCTTCGCCGGCTCGTGGCGAAGCATGGGCCGGACAAGATGTTGTTCTTCAACTGCCGCGGGAACCCCTACGCCGACATGAACTACATCGAGGCTCGCAGCCAGTTGCGCGACGGCTACTGGCGCGATTTCGCCGGGATCGGCTCGTGCATCGAGGCGTTCCTCACCTGCCGTCCGACCGCGCGGATCGTGCCGCTCTACTGGATCCCCTCGCTTGCGCGCGAGTACGTCAACCGCACGCTGGCGCTCGGCTGGATCCCGTCGCTGACCTACGGCGACGTCATCGAGCGCCGCCCCTACAGCCAGGCGAGCTACGAAATGGGCAACAGTTCGCCCGCCGCCGGGGCGTACACGCCCGACTGGAAGGTCGACCAGGAGACGCTCATCGAGTCGTACCTCACCCGCCGCCCCGGCGATCCGGGCTACCTGCTCTCGCTGATCAGCCACGAAGACACCGCGAAAAGCATCCCGGTGACGATCGACCTCGATGCGCTCGACCTCGACCGTGGCGGCACAATCGTCGTTTGGGACCACGTGGTCGCCGACGCGACCAGGTACCAGGGCCGAGTCACCGAGCGACTCGTCAAGGAGGTCTATGAGAAGACCGGCTGGCGGCTAGACGGCGTCACGCGCCGCAAGCTGCTGTACATGGGGCCGTACCGTGGCCGGCTGGAATTGCGCGTGCCGATGGAGCCCCTGATCCTCCATCAATTGTACGTTACCGGCGTCCGCGCGGGCGTGTACGCGGTCGATCACATGCCGTGCAACTATCTGTTCAGCCGGACCACCGGCGTCTTCGTCGAGCCCGCTGGCGGAAACCGTGCCCGGAATCTGCGGTTCAACGTCAGTTCGCAGCGCGATTCCGCGCAAGTCATCGCCTACATCGATCGTGGTCTCACACTCGGCGGCGCAACCGTGGACGGAAAAGACGCGTCTGCAATGTGGGTCGAAGAAGGCGGGTTGTTGTGCCCGGTCTTCACGGTCGCCAAAGGACGATCGGTCTTGGAGATCAAAACCGTCGCCGCGCGCGCGGGCGCGGCGGCGCCCGGACCGGTCGAAGCGAACGTCGCCGGCGAGGCGCTCGAAGTGCACTTTCCGGGGCTGCAGAAGGCGGTCGTTTCCGTGTCGAAGGACGACCAGATCTTCTTCAGCCGCATGGCCGGCGGCCGAGACAGGACCTTCACCGTGCCCCTCTCCCCCGACCGGCCCGGCGGCTCCTACAGGGTTGCCGTAACAGCGGGCTCGACGGCTGACGGCGCGTGGTGGCATGGAGAGCCGCTGGCATGCGCCGTCGAGATCCCCGCTGCCTCGGTCGATCTCAACATAACGCCGGCCCAGTGCCCCCGGATACCTGGCAAGGATGAGATTCGGCCCGTCGATAGGACCTTTGGCGATGTGCATGTGTTTCGGACGGCCGCCTTCACGACGCCCACGCCGCTCGGCGGTTGGCAGCCGAATCTCGAGGGACTGACTGCCTCGGCCGACGCCGAGACACTCATCCTCGAGGCCGGCACAACGCGGAAGATCATGAACTTCCTTGGCGGCGCGTTCGCCGGTTTCGAGATCGAGAACCTGCGCAAGGTCCGCGTTCAGCTCCGCAACACGTTTCACGACGCGTGGCATCTCCGCGGTCGCGGCGACCACGGACCGGGCTACTGGCCCAGTTCCCGGTCGTTCGCCGGGTTCGTCGTGGATTATCACACGGCCAAGGGGTACACAAAGCGGGTGAACCTCGCCGTGGGCCTCCTGCATCCCGAGTGCAGCACCGTGCTGCCACCTTACGGCAAGAACGCGAAGTTCGACGAGGTGTACGACCTCGGCCCCGTGGTGGACGCCGGCCCGGAGAAGACGCTCTCGCTCGACCTGGCTCGCTATGCGCCCAACGGCTGGGACGGCCGCGTCTGGTTCAGTGTCGGAACGGACTGGGCCGGCAGCGGCCGCAAGCTGACCGCCCGGATCCTGGCGGTCAACGACGCCGTGACCGGCCAATGCCTTTTTCCGCCCGTGAACGGTTACGTCCTTCTCATATGGGAAACCGATTCAATCGCAAGCAAGGGCACACAGCGGGCTGCGGCAGAGGTTTCGCGGTTTCAATTACGGCGCCCGGCAGATGGGCCTCCGCGTGTTCGCCACGGGTGGAATGCTCGACGACTCGTGGTTCAACCGGACGTACTGGATGTACTCGACCGTTTGGCCCGGCTTCTACATTGCCCACCGGGGGACAAAAACGTGGCAACTGTTGGTCATCGGACCGGCGAGAACGTATGCCGTGCAGGCTTCTCCATCGCGAAACCTGCAAAGCCCGCTGTTCACTCCCGGCGAGAAGGGCTGCCTGCTGCTGACAGATGCCAAACCGACGGCAAAGTCGTCTGCCTCGATGCCTCAGAATAATCACCAGACTGTACCGAAAGCACGCGCCGGCCAAGTGCTCCATGAGAGCATCATCGGGCACGGGCCGGCAGCGCCCTTGACTACCCCCCAGTAAATGGGACAATAAGAGGCCCTAACAAAACTGCGGTTCGTAAGCACCCCCGGCTGCTCTCATTCGGGGCGCGGTAACTCGGGGGCGTTGATGGTAGCAGCCGGGCTGCTGGCACCTGATCGGCAGGGGTTTTGTTAGAGCCTCTAAGGGGTTTCCGCATCCCAGACGCAGACGAGGAGACAAGCCGTGGCCAAATTCGCCGTGATTCTGCCGGCCGCCGGCCGCAGCCGCCGCTTCCAGGACAAGCACTACAAAAAGCCTTTTGCCCCGCTGGCAAATCGAGCGGTCTGGATCCATTCCGCCGAGCGGTTCATTAATCGCAACGACGTCGCACAGACGATCCTGGTGATCTCGCCCGAGGATCGGGAGGAGTTCAATTTCAAGTTCGCCTCGAACGTGGCAATCCTGGGAATCGAAGTCGTGCTCGGCGGAACGGAACGGGTGGACTCCGTCCAGAATGCGCTGGCGAGGGTCAAGCCGGACGTCGATTACATTTGCGTTCACGATGCCGCGCGGCCCTGCATGACGGATGCCTGGGTCGACAAGATCTTCGAAGCAGCGCAGCACAGCGGGGCCGCCATTTTTGCCATTCCCGTGGCAGGAACGCTCAAGCGGGTTGGCTCCGATCACACCATCCAGGAAACCGTCTCGCGTGCCGGGCTTTGGGAGGCCCAGACTCCGCAGGTGTTCCGCCGCGAGCTGTTGCTGGAGGCCTATGCGAAGCGGGGCGATTTTCAGGCGACCGATGAGGCCCAACTTGTGGAGCGGGCCGGCAAGCGCGTGACGGTCGTTACCGGTTCTTCATTGAACCTGAAAATCACCACCAAAGAAGACTTGCGTCTGGCGGAGCAGGCACTCAAGGCTCTTCCAAAGCCGAAGAACCTCGGTCCCATCCATCCCTTCGCCGACGACGACATGTGGAAGTAGCGGTCAAGGATTGCTTACGATGCACGATATTCTCGTGGAACTCTCCTGGCGAGGCCTGGTCGGTCAGACCACCGACGACGCGAACATGCAGCGGTGGCTCATGGAGAAGCCGCGTACCCTGTACGTCGGCTTCGATCCTACCGCCGACAGCCTCCACGTCGGACACCTGCTTGCGCTGATGACCCTCCGCCGCTTTCAGCAGGCGGGCCACCGGCCGATTGCCCTGGTGGGCGGCGCGACCGGCATGATCGGCGATCCCAGCGGCAAGAGCGAGGAGCGGAAGCTTCTTTCCGAGGAGACGCTGCGGGCCAACGTCGCCGGCATGGCCGAACAAATGAAGCGATTCCTTGACTTCGACTCCGGCGGCACGTCGGCGGTGCTGGTCAACAACTACGACTGGATGGGCAAGTTCAGCTATCTCGGCTTCTTGCGCGACATCGGAAAGCATTTCCCCGTCAACGTCATGTTGACGAAGGATTCGGTCCGCAGTCGGCTGGAGCGGACGGACGCCGGCTTGAGCTACACCGAGTTCAGCTACATGCTGCTGCAGGCCTACGATTTCGTCCACCTCTACGATGCATTCGGTTGCGAACTGCAGGCCGGCGGGAGCGATCAGTGGGGCAACATCACCGCGGGAATCGACCTGGCGCGGCGCCTCCGGTCGGTGCAACTCTACGGCATCACCATCCCGCTTCTGACCAAGAGCGACGGCACGAAGATGGGCAAGACGGAGTCGGGCGCTGTCTGGCTTTCCGCGGAAAAGACCAGCCCCTATCACTTCTACCAGTACTGGATCAACCTGGAGGATGCCGACGTCGACAAGTGTCTGCGGTTCTTCACGGACCTGGAAAGGGGAGAAATCCAGTCGCTTGTCACCGACCACGAGGCCGACCCGGGCCGGCGCCTGGCTCAACGGCGGCTTGCCGAGGAGCTCACGCGGCTCGTGCACGGAGCGGAGGGCCTCGCGACAGCCCAGCGAGCCACGGAGATCTTCTTCGGGGCGGAGATCGGCCAACTCGACGATAAGCAACTACAGTCGATCTTTGCCGACGTGCCGAGCAAGGTCCTCCCTCGTCGGAGCCTTGAGAACAACGGCCTGTCCGTGATCGACGCCCTGGTCGAGGCGGGACTGGCGAAGTCCAAGGGCGAGGCTCGCCGGACGATCGGCCAGGGCGGCGCCTACGTGAACAATCGCCGGGTCGCCGCCGTAGAAGCTAGCCTCGGTCCCGCCGACATGGCCAGCGAAACGGTCATCGTGCTGCGGTCCGGAAAGAAGAAATACGCCCTGCTGCGGTTCGAGTAGCCAAGGTGATCTGTGCGCAAGCGGATCTGGATTGTTGTCACCGTTCTGGCGGTCTTATGCCTGGTGATCGGCGGTGGCGGGGTGGCGGTTTACCGGGCTTCGCAGCAGGTCCCGGATTTCTACACCCGGGCGCTCGCAATGGATCCTGTCGTCCAGGCCGAAGCGAGCGACAAGATGCTCCAGAAGACGAGCAACCTGGTCAGCGATCTAAAGCGCGAAGGCGAGTGGCAGGCCCTGTTCACGGCCGAAGAGATCAACGGCTGGCTCGCCGTGGACCTGGTCAAAAACCACCCGGGCGCGATTCCCGACGGCGTTTCGGACCCGCGAGTCGATGTCGATCCCGTGAGCGTGACGCTTGCGTGCCGCGTTGACAACAAGGATATCCGCGGCGTGTTGTCCCTTAAGGTCGAGCCGTATATCGCCGAGCCCAATGTGATTGCCATCCGCGTTCGCGAAGTCCGCCTTGGAGCGGTGCCACTGCCCTTGAAGCAGGTTTTGGACAGCGCCCGCGACGCCGCGCGGCAAATGGATATCCAGCTCGAATGGCAGCAGGCCGACGGCGACCCGGTTGCGCTGGTATCCGTGCCTCCTGCGGGCGATAAGGACAAACGAGGCATGCGGCTTGACGCGATTCGATTGGCAGAGGGAGAGATCTACGTGAGCGGAACGACAGAGCGGCGGCGCGGCGGAAGGCCGACAGCACGGTAGCCTCACTGTCCGGCGTCGTCCGTCGCTTCCGGCTGGAAGGCGAACCGCCAGGACGTCGGCCCATGACTTTGCATGACGATCGCGGTGCCGCGAAGCCGCTTGCCTTGGAGCGAGACCGTCCACCCGGACCCGCTCCGGCGGCGCAGTTCGTAGGTACCGCTATCCCATTGGACTACCGAGCCTCGATCGCCTGAAACCGGCCCTTCGTAGTCCAGGTAGGCCGGCCGGTGGTCGGGCAGCGACTCTGCGGAGAGATCCGAGCCGGCATCCGGCGGTTGGGGCAACGCCCACGTGGCCAGCACCTCGCCGGTTTCAAGCATGAAGTCCCAGTGAAGCCCACGCGGACCGTCATGCTCGAGAACGACGAATCGCGGCATGGGCTCACTCGGGAATGATCTTGGTCGTCGCTTCGACGGAGAGCGGATCTCGGACGTTCTGACTCGTCACCTGCGCTTTGATTCGCACTTCGCCCACGCCCTTCGCCTGAGCTCGGACCCGATACGTGATTGTCTTGCCCGGAAGCAGATACTGCACAGGCTTGAACCGAACCACCTGGCCTTCAATCGACTGAGTCCCTTCCGGCCCCGTCGTCTGCAGCCGCACGGGCGTCATCTCCGGAGGAAGAGTCACGGTAAGAGCGACGTTTTGGTCCGCACGATCACCGGTATTGGTGACGCTGATGACATACGTCAGTTGCCGTCCCTGCACCACCGGGTCGCTCAGATCGGCGACCGTCATGCCGAGCATGCCGGGAGCGACCACCGGCGCCTGCCGGATGGTCAGGCACTGCTGATCTCTCGCCTCGGCAGCATCCGGCGAGGAAACGCGAGCCGTGAGGCAGGCTCGCTGCGATACCTGCTGGCCGGCACAATTCAACTGATAGGCTTCCTTACCACCGGCCGGCAAAACAGGGATCGTCCAGAACACCGACGCACCTTCCTGCTGGGCTCCCTCGGAGGCAGCCACGGGTGCCAGCGGAGCGTCGGGAGTCGCCTCCAGTCGGACGTTTCGCAGCGGCTGCTGTCCGGAGTTCGTCACTTCAACGATGAACTCAGCCACTTCACCGACGTTGAGGGGGCCCGGCGGGCCGGCTACGCGGACTGCAAGCTTCCCGGCGGCCGCTGGTTGCTCGGGCGGGGTTTTGGGCTCGACCTTCGCTTGCGGTTCAGTTTTCGGCTGAGGTTTGGGTTGAGGCTGCGGCTTCGGTTGCGGTTTGACTTCCGGCTGAGGCTTTGGCTGCGGCTGCGCCGGAACCGGCTGGGGCGTTGGACTGGGCTGCGGCCGTGGAGCCTCGGCGGCAACCAGGCAGGCCTGCTCGCTGTCCCTGAGCCCGCCGTCTCCGGTTACCGTTACCGTGTGACAGAGCCGACCCGGCCGTACTACCCGTAACTCGACTCCCACCGCCTTCGATTGCCCCGGCAGGAGATCTTCTCCGAGGCTCTTCTCGATCGGACTGACCGCTGCCGGATGCTGAAAACCGGGATCAAATTCATCGCGGAGGATCAGCCCTGTCGCAGTAATGTCGCCGGTATTCTTCACGAGGATTTCGTAGACGACGGTCTCCCCAACCGTCGCCCGCTGGGGACCTGTCACCTGGACGTCGATCTGGGGATTCGCCACCACCGTAGTCACGCAATCGCGGCCGCGCAACCCGCCGGCGCCGGTTGCTTCTGCACAGGTGGTCATGCTCCCCGAGCGTTCGGCGCGATAACTGACCTGAAATCGCTGAGTAGCTGCCGCGGGCAGCGTTCCGACCGACCACTGCAGCGTCCGCCCCGATACCTGGCCGGGCGGGTCACTGCGGACATAGGCCAGCCCCTCGGGAATCTCGTCGGAGAGGACGACACCTTCCACCGGAAGGCTGCCTGGATTGGTCAGTTCGATCGCGTAGGTGAGCGTTGCCCCCGCGCCGGCCACGGCAGGTCCGGTCTTGCGGACCGAAATCTCCGGCGCCGACCATGTCTTGAGCGTGCAGCCGTTTCCGACGACGATCCGCTGTCCGCCCGCCGTCTCGGGTCGAATGATTTGAATGCCGATCTGGCTGGTTCCCGGAGCCGGTTGAGGCTGCAGGATTTCCACGCTCGCATGCCCGCTGGAATCGGTCGTTACCTCGGCGACCGTGGCGCCTTGCGGGCCGAAAGCGGCGGACGGCCCATCCTGGATTTCATAACGAACGATCCAACCGGCGATCGGAGCATGATCCGATTGCCGCGTGACGGTCGTCGTGAAGACGTGTCGCGTGCCGGCAGGATTGACCGACGGCGGGGGAAAACACCATTGGGCGTCAATCCAATGAATGGTGGCCGATTGCTGCCTGCCATCCCAGCCCAGCACGTCGGGCGAAATAGCCGTAATGTAGCTCGTACCCTCCACGGGCGAAGTCACCGAAATCCAGGTCTGACCTCGGAGCACGCAGAGGTCGTCCTCCGGCGTCGGTGTGCCCCGGGTCAACCGCAGGTATTTCCGCGAGGTCGTGCCGATCGCGTAATCTTCGTCGACTTTTCGCGGCCATGTGAAATCGAGCACCAGGTAGTTGAACCAGGAGCTCTTGTCGATGTCGACGAAGTGGCCGACGCCACCCGGCGCCAGGATCCACTCGATTTTCGCGTTGGTGCGGAGATATTCGTCGGGTCCTTGCACTCCGGCCAGCAATACGACTTCGCTGCGAACCGGGGCGACGGTGACACCCGGGCAGAGCAGCACCCGTGTGTTCGCCGGAGCAAATAGCGGGTTCGGCACCTGATGATAGGGCGGTGCTGCCGGGGACCCCATCGAGTCGAGCCGGGGCACCTGCCACTGGGCGCAGCCGCAAATCCATAGCGCGCAGACCGGCAACAGAATTGCGGTCAGCCGCCCCGGTTTTGCCTGCCGACCCATGGCCCTTTCCTCCGGCCTCTCGGCGAGTCTCCGAGCTTGTGAAAAAATTGGGGCAGGTACCCCTCAGGCAGCCGAATCTGCCACATTTTCGGGGGCGCGGCTCAAAGCCCAGTCCCATTTGTTCACAAGCTTCTCCGTGTGCACAACGCCACCATTGGAAAGGTAGCATGCATTTGGCAACATGGGGGCTTTTTGCGTCCTTGCCATGATGCAAAAGTGCAGCAGCGAATAGGCACGCCGGAAAAACCATTATAACCGGACGTCGGTCCGTGCACTCCGGCGAGGCATTGGCTCCCGCTGTTGACGGAGCACTAGCGATATCCTCCGAAGATACCCGTCGCGTACCAGATTCCGTTGCTTCCTCGCTTGATATCGTAGCCAAACATCTGCTGGGGCGCGCGGACACGCGACCAGTGGCCGGAGGACGACCGCCAGCAGCGAACGCACTCGATGGCGGCCTGGAGCAACCCCTCGCCGGGCCAACTCTCCGCGCACACCTCCGACGCCAACAGTCCCGATGGCAACATGGTATTGATGTGGTGGAAACGGCTGTTCCAGTTGTGATGGCCCTGCACCCGGATGTTGGCCTGGTGCTGCGAATGGCTCTCGGCCTCGTCGGCCAAATGCGGATCGAGTTGCCCGTCGGTGCTGGCCGGACGCTCGGGATGCACGCGGACAGCATAGATCATCGTCCGCTGGGTGAGCGTTCCCGGCGGTAAATCGAGAATGACCGACATCTCATAGGGTGAATACGTCCTGCCCCCGAGGAAAGGAAACGTGCTGACGACGGTACCGTAGAACTCTGCATCGCGGTGAACGTAGTCGACGACCGCGATTCCGGGCTGGCACTGCATCTCGCGGAACGCCGGGTGACGGATCAGTTGAAGCTGCTGCTCGCCCGCGTCGATGCACGCGTCCGTCGGGAGTTTCGCCAGGACGAAGCGTTCCAGGCGGGCAACGACGTTCGGGTCCACGAGAGTCAGCTCCTCAAAGCGTCGACACCACTCCTGCCGGGATGGATCGTATAGGTACAGCAGAAGCATCTTGCTTTCGGAACGGGCTTCTTCGGTTGCTTCGCTGTAGTTGGCGTGCCAGACGAGCGGAGTGGACTGGGCAGTAGTTACGCCTCGCAAGACCGCGGCGATCTGTTCGGGCATGCGGGCGTCGTCTTGAGACAGCGGGACCGCTTCGATCACACGTCCGAATTCCGGCGACTCCGGACTTCGGAGGTCGACCACCGCGAATCCCGGCGACCGGTTCACCCCGGCGTAGGCCGGATGATTGACAAGTTCGGTGGGCGTCCCCTGCAGTGAAATCCGCGCGTCCAGTGGGAGTCGAGCGAGCACGACCTGGTCGAGTCGCCGGCGCAGTGCCGGATCCGTCTTGGCGGCCGACTCGATTGCCTGGATCAAACTCGCGTCTGCGGGCCTATGAAATACCAACACAAGCGGTTTCTGCCCGCGCTCTGCGACTGCCATGGCCGTAGCGTAGCTCGTCTCCCAGCCGATCGGTTCGCTTGGGGAGCCACTCATGCCATCTGCCGTTTTCTCGGCTGCAGTTGCCAAGGCTGCGCAAATTGTGCAGATCAGCGGCGCAATCGCCACGAAACTTCGAGCCATTGTATCCTCCTTTCCCATGATGCGTTGCCTTTGAGGGGCGCTGTTGGGACACGCTAAACGCACCTGTTTACACGATGAATTGCGTAAGATCAAGTGTCTGCGGCTTTTTAGAAAGAATTGACGATTCGGAAATATCTCTGGAATACATAGTTAGGGAATATTGACGAGTTTAGTAATATAGGTAAGCTAATAGCATCTGGGGTGACCGTTGCGTTCCGGGCCTATGATCCCGCAGGCAAGAGGAGCAGGAACATGTTTAGGGCGAGCTTTCGGGTGGCGTTCACACTGGTTACTGCATTAAGTGCATATTTATCAATAGCTTACGGACAGGACATTTCTCCAGGATCGGTGGCTCAATCGGCCGTTCGGGAACTTGACCTTTGGCTTGCGTCCACCGGGCAGGGAACTGAGTGGCGGAGCTTCCTGAAGACCGACCAACTCCAAGAACAGCTCGCGAGAGGGGGTGAGGCCGATCCGGCGGCCGTCGCCGAAGTGATTGCCCAGTACTCGAAGGACGTTGCCGGCATGGACGACCCCCGTTTCCAACGAGCCCGGCGAGCCATTCGGGGATGGCTGGAACAGTTGCCTGCGGGTAACACGGCCGACATCCGGGTTGCCATTGAGGCCGCGAAATCCGCCTTTGTCCCATTGACCCGCGCGGATCTGGATGACGCCCGGGCACAGCTCGAATCGGCTATCGAGCAGCTTAACGCCGAGTTGGAAGCTGCGGGCGACGTCGGCGAAGGATGGCGCGACTTTCTAGTGTGGGAGAAGATGCAGCAAGAACTTGCCAAGGATGAGCCGGATTTGTCGATCCTGGATGCCGTCTATCTGCGTTACGCCAGCGGGCAAAAAGCCTTGAATTTCACCGTATTCGAGCGGGTCCAGAAACGGCTCCGGCAGTATCTGGTCATTGCCCGGGCCATGGGCGCCGAGGGGCTGGAAGACCAGTACCGGCAGATTCTCGACCTGCTGGCAGAGCACGTCGCCGCCTATTCCGACAATCCGAATCCGGCCGACGCCCAGGTGATTAGCGACGCAATCCGCTGGCTCCGCGAAGCCCAGCAAGCCGGCTGGATCGCCGAAGCAGTCCGTCGCCAGTTCGGGTTTGTCAATTTCTACGTTCGGGCATCCAACGAACTCATGGGCGGGGCTCTCAGCAGGTCGGCAGATGAAGTGACTCCTGTCGAGGATTGCATTCTGGGGACCGCGATCTACGGTACCGGGCATGCCATCGGCCAATTGTCCGTCGAACTGATCCCGTCGGACACCCGTGCCGCAATTGATCTGATTCTTCGTTCCACCACGAGAAGCGAGACGATCGGTTACAACGGCCCCGTGCGAGTACATAGCGATGGTGTCACCCAGTCGGCGAGTCGAAAGCGTCTGCTGGTGACTGCCGACGGCCTTGCGTCGCTGCCTGCCGCCACGAATGCGATTACCGACAGCAAGACCCGAGGCATCGACGCCGGAGGGCGGCGGTTGATCGAGAAGGTTGCCTGGCGGAAATCGGCCAAACAAAAGGGGTTGTCGCAACAGATTGCGGCCCGGCATGCCGAAGCCAGGATCAGTAACCGTTTCAACGAGCAGACCGCCGAGCTGGTTGATGATGTTAATCGCAATTACCGCGAGGATCTTCGCCGGCCGCTGGTTCGTCGGGGACTCTTCCCCTCGGATCTGAGATTCAGCACCACCGACGAGGCCCTCCAGGCGGCAGCGGTCCAGGCCAGCGCTGACCACCATCTGGCGGCACCGACGGCTCCGCCGGCGCTCGGCGGTGAATCGGATCTGGACGTGCGGGTGCACGAATCAGCGATCAACAATTTTGCCGAGGAGCTATTCGGCGGCATGATCGTTACGGAGGAGCAGTTGCAGCAAGAGATCACGGATCTGCTGGGCTACCTGCCTGATCGGCTCAAGAGTCCCGAAGGAGAGGAGCGATGGAGCATCACCTTTCCTGAACGTCAGCCGGTTTCCGTCGCTTTCACTTCGGGTGGCTTCAGCGTGTCGATCCGCGGCGTTTCGTACCGGAAGGGCGAGAGCGAGTACCCGGGCATGAACGTCACGGCCGGTTACGAAATCCGCCATGGCGACGGGCAGGTGCGTGCCGTTCGCCGGGGTGACCTTGAGATCTTCCCGCCGGGTTTCTCTCCCGACGAAGGAAAACGTCTGTCGACTCGAGAACAGGTGCTCCGCAATATGCTCGAACGGCGTTTCAACGAAGTTTTTCCGCAGGAAATCGTTCCCGAACCGATCGTTCCGAAAGGGAAGCGGTTGTCCAACTTGGGAAAACTCGTTCTGCAGGATTGGCAAACAACCGCGGGCTGGATGGTTCTGGGCTGGGACCGTGTCCCTGCCGAACCTGCGGCCGAATGAGAAGCGGGCAATCGAGACGAGACACTCCCGTGGCCGGTCCGTATCCTTCGCGGACGGCTGCCACGCGGCTTCAGCACTCGGGCGGGATTGGTCATCGGTCGCGGTTTCCGCTACAATTCGGACGGTTCCCGACACACAAGTGGAGGCTGCGGCCCATGTCCCAGGTGGAAATCGTTTTCGACTGCTTCCCGCTGCGGAGCATCTCGCGGCTGCAGTCGTCCGTCGACGCGTCACCCAAGTTTCAGCAGCTCTGTCAGCGGATCCAGAAGGCCGCGGAAAAACACGGGCTGTACAATAGCTATTATCTCCATAACGCCCGATGTACCTATCACCTGACGAACGATCCGCAGATCGGCATGTTGGAGTTTGCGGTGGAAGGAACCGTGCTGACCGACAGCGAGGACCAGAAGACCCTGCGTGCCGATCTCGACGTGCAACTTCGCCGGGACACGTGCGATTGGCTCACGGAGCCGGTTGTTGCCTGGTTCCGTGAGACGGTGAACCGGGCGGTGATCGTCGAATTCGACCGCTACATTGCCGCGGGGGACCTCGAGCAGACCATCCGCCGGCTCGAACACGTCAATGAAGCCAGCGACGAGCATGGCGGCTTCCTGGGAATGGGACTGTAAGGCGGGCGGCAGATGAGATTTTGCCCGCAAATCACCCCCGGCTGCTCGGACGCAGCCGGGCTGCTGGCAATCGTCAGGGAATGCGATCACCTGCCACACGCCTAAGGATCGGCGACTCGACGGGTGCTGCTTTTCTGCAGCGGGCACACCGGAAAGCCAGGCTCGCTTGTGCCGTGGCCGTCACGGGAATTTCAGGTGCTCGTTCACTTCGCGGATGTACCGCCTGCCGCTCGGAGTCCAGGGCTTGACGAGGTTGTAGTACAGGATGTAGCCCAGCGCAGCCAGACCATCGATCATCCCGATCTTCTTACCTTCCTCGTACGTGCGCCCGTAATAGGAGATGGGCACTTCGTAGGTCCGCACCCGTGTCTTGCAGACCATTGCGGTGATCTCCACCTCCATTCCGAACCCGCTGCTGGTCAGCCGGAGAGGTTTAATCACTTCCGCACGAAACGCCTTGTAGCACGTCTCGATGTCGCTCATGTTGCGATTGGTGAGCAGATTCGATAGAAAGGTCAGCGCCGAGTTCGCCAGGTAGTGGTAGAAGTAGAGCACGCGGGCGGTTCGGCGGACCATGAAGCGGCTGCCGTAAACCACGTCGGCCTTTCCCTCGGCAATGGGTGCGACCACGGCCGGGATCTCCGCAGGATCGTATTCCAGGTCGGCATCCTGCACGATCAGGATACGGCCGGTTGCCGTCTCGATGGCTCGCTGGATGGCAGCGGTCTTGCCCCGGTTCGTCGGCATTCTCTGGTATTGGACGCGCGGGTGTTCGCCGGCAATCCGCTCGACGATCGCCGAGGTTCCGTCGGTAGATCCATCGTCGACAACGATGACTTCCTTGACCAGTTCGCCAAGTGCCAGAACGTTGAGGATTACGGTTTCCACCGTGCTCTCTTCATTGTAGACCGGCATCAGGACGGAAAGAGAATGGGACTCGGGTGCCATACTTGGATCACGCGCGAATTTCAGTACTTCGGGCCGGAGAGACGGCGTGCAACGCCTCCGCTCAGCGGCGATTCAGCCCCGAGCGCTGCGCCGATCCACCCGTCTTCAATCACGAACTGGGTCACACCGAGACCGGCGAGCCGTTCGTCCTCGAACATGCTTTCGGGGGTAAGCACCACCGGACGCTGCTTCGAAAAGGTCTTGCTGAAGATTCCGCGGAGTGCGATCTGCGACCGCATGTTCAGTCCCTCGCCAATCAAATAAACGACGCCGTGGCGGACCAGTTCCACTCGACCGCCCGCCACCTCGGGCCGGTAGAACGCCTGCACCTGAAAATCATCCCAGCGGTTTTCGGCCTGCCAGAGCGTGGCGACCGCGAGGGTGATGGCAATCTGGCCATCCTGGCACCGAACCTGGACGGCGTTTTCAGGAGCAAACGCAATGACGACGTCCTCGTCGTAGTCCGTCTCGTTCTCAAGCATTTCGGGCCGCTTCAATCTGGTTGCGATTCGCTTGCGGAGTTCCTCGATCGTAAAGGTCCCTCCGCCCAGCTCCAGCCGTTCAACGAAGTTGTTCAACGCCGATTCATGGATCTGCACGCTGGCCAGACTGTCGACCAGGGCCTGCGGGCGAGGCGTGTTCGCACCAAGCTGCTGCGGGGCGGCGATCCGCAGACGCATGGTCATCCGCTCTTCGTCGGTCTCGGCGCTGATCACCTTCGGTCCGAGCGACAGGTCCGACAGGGGACCAAACAGGCGGTTCTGGAGCCGCGTCGAGGCTTGACCCAGCCGTTCTCCTACCTCCGTATCGACTTGCCGGTTCACGCGGGCAGCGAGCTTGTGCTTGACTTCCCTATCCGCCTGCCCCTCTTTTTGCCGTTTCTGCGAGAGTGCGATCTCTTGGACGACAGAGCCGAGGACTGGAATGTCGTCGAAATCGGTCTGTAGCCCGCGGAGGTAGGTATCGTTTTCCACGGCAACACTTGCCGGCCATACCAGGAACCCTTTTACGCCGAGTTCCACGTCTTTCCTCGCCGCGAATGCCGAGGTACTCGAGTTGAAAAACGTAGCGGGACCGGCAAAGGCCGAGGTTTCCGAGGCCACCAGCCCTCGAATGACCAGCGCAAACCGCAGGCGCGAGCGGTCGGGAACAAGTTGCACCGTCATATCCGTGGTGGTCATACTCGTTCCCCGCACCGGATTGCCCAACACGTAGTCCTGTACCGAATCGCTCTTCGACTTCCGTTCCGGCATGAAGCGATCAAGCAACTCGCCGGCCACCGTGAACCGCACATTGGCATTACGATAGTGGGCCTCGACGCGGTCGGCAAGTTCTCGCTCTTCGGGTAGAGACGAAGCGGCCAGTCGCAGGCGATCCGTCGCCAAGGCACAAGCGTCGGCCGGCGCACCTGTCTGCTCGAACTGCTCGAGGGTTCTGAGGAGCGCGGGCCCCGCAGGCGACGCGACGGCCCACTGGCGAAGCTGATCGCGGAGTCTTGCCAGCGGTTCTCGCGCAACGAATTTCCGTTGCTCGGCGGTCATCGAATGGTCCGCCAGCCGTCGAAGCACTTCGGTGGCAAGCACCACGGACCGCTCGGTTTCGGCACGGCCGCGCTGTTCGACGAGATCCCGCAATGCATCCAACTCAAGATACCGCTGCCACTGCCGTCCCTCAGGAGATCCCGCTACGAGCGACACCACCTCGGCCAGGCATACTCGCAATTGCTCGGGAGCCGGTTCAGACCGCGAGGCGCCGTCCACCGGACCGCCGATCGCCGCAACTTGCGCCCAGATGTCGACGCGGCGCTGCAGCGAATGCCGCGCTCGTCGGACTGCCCCGCCGAGTTCCGGATCGGCGAGTTGTGCAGCCAAACGATCGCCCTCATGACACAACTCGTCGAGTTGACCGAGGATCTGCCAGGATTCGTCTGAATGGAGAGCCATGGCACGCGCAAGCTTTCGCACCAGGCGCGTGACGTCACGAGCCCAGAGTCCGGTCTCACACTCCCAAGCCAGCCCTTCCAGCCGCTCGAACATCGCCTTGGGCTCACTCCAGAATTGCTCGACGAGGCGTTCGCTTGCGATGTTGACGGATTGCGAATCGGTTTCCTCCAACTCGATCGGGGCTGCCAAGTCGACCTGGTCCTGCAGCGAGGAGTCCGGGATGGACGCCGCTTCCAGCATCGGCATGGCGCCCGTGGCCGTCTCCACGTCTTCCGTGAACGGGGACTCGTTGGACGCGATCTCGCCCGCTTCGTCGGCCTCGTCCGACTGGAAGTCGTCGCTCAGCCATGGGAGTCCTTCCATCGGACCCGCGAGGAGAGCGCCGTTGGGATCGGCCGGATCAGCACCGATTGTGTCGGCGTGCTGCGTCGCCAGCTTCGCAGTCGGAACGGCCGGAACGAACGCCGCGGCCGGCTCGATCGCTGCACTTCCGCCGATGTGCCCTTCATTTCGCGTCAGCAGTTCGCACACCTCGCTCAAATCGAGGCCGCCATCCTCGATGACGCACGGAATCGGCGCGAGACGCGACACGATCCGCGGCTGCTCTAAATGAAGTTGCGAAGCGTCCGTGCGGGATGAGCCCCGACCGCCACGTGCGGGCAAATCCATAGACCTCCGCGCGTCCAGCTCTTTCTCCCACGCACGAGGGGTAGTAGCGCTGAGCACAAACAGGCAGGTCAGAAGGCAGAAGAACGGCCAGATGGAGGTGTCCCGCTGGTCGGTCATAAGCTGTGGCTCCCAATCGTCTCCAAATCGTGATCCCGAGCATCACCGGTTATTGGGAGGAATCGGTTATTTAGGATGACTGAGTAAAATGCGAATTATCAGAAGTTGATTTGCGCGTTGGAAGATGGGAAAGGAAGGTGGGATCGTGCGGAACCCTTAGACTTTTCCGCCGCAGGTATACTGCGGCGACCTCTTGGGCGAATGCTATTAAGGCAAGCGGCAGATGAGAATTCACCTGCATATCAGCCCGGCTGCTTGGAAGCAGCCGGGCTGATGGCCAATCGTGAGGGGATGCGATCATCTGCCACACGCCTTACGGGCCGCGTCCGAGCGGGGTAGCGATGAGGTTCAATCCTCCGCCAGGACGGTATCCTCATGCTCGTACCCTGGAGCGCAGCAGCAAAGGAACTTGAGTAGCCCACTACCCACATTACTAATTTCGTGCACCTCACCCGGAGGTATGGCAATAGCGTCTCCGGCGCGTACGCCATGCGACTCCACCCCGACCCGCATACGACCTTCGCCCTCCAAGATGTAGTAGATCTCCTCGGTCTTGACGTGGTGGTGGGGCGTCGTGCTGCCCCCGGCCGGTAGCCGCGCCTCCGCGAGCGTTTGGTTCCGAATACAGGAATTGCGGTGCGCGAGAAGCTCGCGGATCTCGGATCCGTCCTTGGTTGTGAACGCGACAGCCTCGTCGATGTTTCGAATATCCATGGAAATCTCATAATGTGAGTCAGGTAGATAAGGCATCGGCTTTCAGCAAGATGCCGACGCATGCCGGCGGATAGAAGCGGACATTCCAAGCCTCAACAGCCGGCAAATGCCGAAAATCGAACCGCTCGTCTGATTCCACCACGAGAACGCTGTCCGATGGTGCCTCGCCGAAGAGTCGGCCAATCAGCGCCAGCATGTCCCGGCTGCGATCCACGAAGAAGTCGTAGGGCGGCGACGAAAACACGACCCAGGGCGTGTCGGTGGGAAGGCGGTGCCGCTCGGCCCAGAGGAAGACGTTTCCGGTAATCACTTCGCACGACGGTTCCACGCCGAGGGTGGCGATGTTCTGCCGGATGATCGCCGCTGTGGGGAAGTGCTGCTCGATGAACGTCGCCCGGGCTGCCCCGCGGCTCAGCGCCTCCAGGCCGAGGGCTCCGGTGCCCGCGAACAGGTCGACTGCATGGGCGCCTCGCACCGACGGGCCAATCAGGTTGAACACGGCCTCCCGCACCCGATCCTTCATTGGCCGAACCCGGATATCCCCGCCGTAGCGGAGCTTCCGACCACGAAACTGACCGCCGATGATCCGCAACCCGGTGGGGTCCACTCCACCGGTCTGGCGACTCTCGCCAGTCGATTGCTTCGTTGATCGGCGGCGGGGCATGAACTTCCGGGGGGCGAGAGGCGTAGAGGGGATATACGCTCGGATAGCACGGCAGATTACCGCTCACTATAGTACCTTGTTGCGGATCGACCGTGAAGATCGTGGTTTCCCGGCGGTCCCGTGAACCGTTCCGTCATTACCGTGGAAAGGAGTGAATCCCTCGATGCGTAGAGCCTTGAGACTGGCAACTTTGTTGAGCGTCGTTTTCGCCACGGTCGTGGCTGCCCCCGCCTGGAGCCAAGACAGCGCTCCGGCAGCCGTACAAGGAGCGAAGAGCGCCGAGTTCGACAAGATTTTCACCGAATGGAAAGCGCTGCTCGAGGAACTGCGGAACCTCCGCGAGGAATATCGTGCTGCGGATCGTTCGCGGAAGGGCGAAATCTCCAAGCGGTACACCGAGTTGGTTGCCAAGGGCGAAACCATGGAACCGAAGGTGGTCGACGCGGCGGTGGCGGCGTTCGACGAAGCTCCTCAGGCGAACGAGGAAGTGACGAACTTTCTTTTCGGACTCGCCGGCTGGGAATTCCAGCGCGACAACTATGAGCAGGCCCTGCGGCTGAGCAAGACGCTGCTGGAGAAGGGAGTCGACCGAAAGGAACTGTACGGCTGGGCGGGTTCTTCGGCGTTCTGCGTGGGCGAGTTGGACTTGGCGGAGGAATACCTCACGAAGGCCAAGGAACTGGACTCGCTGGGCGAACACGGCGCGCAGCACCTCGATACCCTGCCCTACTATCGGGAAGCCTGGCCGAAAGAGCTTGAGATCCGTAAGGCGGAAGCCGCGGCGAACGATCTGCCTCGGGTGCTCCTGAAAACCAACGAGGGTGACATCGTGGTCGAGCTTTTCGAGAACGAGGCGCCGAACAGCGTGGCCAACTTCATTTCCCTGGTGGAAAAGGGTTTCTACAACGGCCTTACCTTCCACCGTGTTCTGGCGGCCTTCATGGCCCAGGGCGGCTGCCCGCTGGGTACCGGTACCGGCGGACCGGGTTATGAGATCCCGTGTGAGTGCTATAAGCCGGACCGCCGCCTGCATTTCCGCGGCACTCTGAGCATGGCTCACGCGGGACGGGACACTGGCGGCTCCCAGTTCTTCCTCACGTTCGTTCCCACCACGCACCTCGACGGCAAGCACACTGCGTTCGGCCGCGTGATTGAAGGCATGGAAGTACTCGCCAAGATCGAACGTCGCGATCCTGAAGATCCGAACAGCCCGGATCCCGACAAGATTCTGGAGGCAAAGGTGCTTCGGAAGCGGGATCACAAGTACGAACCGAAGAAGACCGGCGAATAGGAGAAGCCGGAACCCGAAGCATGTAACGAGAAACCTCGAGGGCGATACCTCGAGGTGTCTTGTTTTTGCGTTCGGTGCCGTGAGCCCTTTCGGACCTCAGTCCTCCATGACCTCTTTCTCTTTCACCTCGGCCAGTTCGCTTGCCTTGGCCTCGTACTTCCTGGTGAGGTCCTGGATCTCGTTCTTGACGTCGTCGCGTTCGTCCTCGGACAGTTCCTTGTCCTTTTCCGCCTGATCGGCGGCCTTGTTGCCGTCGCGGCGGATGTTGCGGATGGCGATCTTCGCTTCTTCGCTCAGGTCCTTGATCCGTGCGACCAGCTTCCGACGGACCTCGGTAGACAGGGCCGGGACGTTCAGGCGAATCACCCGGCCATCGCTTTGGGGATTGAACCCCAGGTCGCTGGCCAGGATGGCCTTCTCGATGTCTTTGATGGTTCCAGGGTCATAGGGGCGGATCACGATCTGGGTCGGCTCCGGAGCACCGACCGAGGCGAGTTGCTTCATCGGAACCGGCGATCCGTACGCCTCGACCCGCAGAGAGTCGACAAGCCCGGGGTTCGCCCGTCCCGTGCGGATGCCGGACAGGGAACCTTTGAGCACCCCGATCGCCTTCTCCATACGCTCTTCGGCGTCCATCAGGATTTCGTCTGCGGACATGGTTCGTGTCCTTTCTCCGGGTGTGGCCGGCAGCACTCAGCCGATGTTTGCGCTGCGGCCGATAAGCGTGCCCACTTTCTCGCCCCGAACGGCTCGTTCGATGTTGCCTTCCTTCTTGAAATTAAACACCAGGATCGGCATGTCGTACTGCATGCACTTGGTGATCGCCTCGTGGTCCATCACACGAAGGTTTTGCCGCCGGACGTCGTCGTAGGTCAGCTCGCTGTAGAGGACCGCATGGGGATTCTTCTCCGGGTCGTCGCTGAAGACCCCGTCGACGCGGGTGGCCTTGAGCAGGACATCGGCGTCCAGTTCCAATGCTCGCTGTGCGGCGGCGGTATCGGTGGTGACAAACGGGCTGCCGGTGCCCGCGGCCAGCAGGATGATCCGCCCTTTCTCCAGGTGGCGCTTCGCGCGGCGGCTGATGTAAGGCTCGGCGACGCCATCCATGCGGATGGCGGTAAGCAGGCGGGTCTCGAATCCCTGCAGCTCCAAGGCATCCTGCAGGGCCAGCCCGTTCATCAAGGTCGCCAGCATGCCCATGTAGTGGGCGGTGGCCTCATGGATGGCCGTGTTTCCCGCAGTGAACTGGGCACCGCGGAGGATATTGCCGCCGCCGAGAACGATGGCAATCTGCACGCCAAGCTGGGCCGCACGGCCAGTCTGCTGAGCGATATGGGCGACCGCGTCCATGGCGATCCCTCGCTCTCCGGCGTGAACGAAGCCTTCTCCGGAAATCTTGAGGATCACGCGACGATAGCGCGAGCCGGCGGGCGCCGGGACGTCAGCAGACATTCACCTAGTCCTTTCCCACCTCCCAGTGGATAAACCGAACCAGTTTCATCCCGGCAGCCTTAGCGACCTGACCGACGGTCTTCTGGTCGTCCTTGACAAACGGCTGCTCGGTCAGGCACCGTTCCGCATAGAAGTTGCGCATCCGGCCCTCGACCATTTTTTCAAGGATGTTCTCCGGCTTGCCTTCGCCGCGAGCGATTTCCATCTGGATCTCGCGCTCCTTCTGGAGCGTCGCGGCGTCGAGATCGGCGACGGAAACCACCGTCGGGCGCATTGCCGCCACGTGCATGCAGATGTCCTTGGCCAGGTCGGGTGTTCCTCCTTCGTACTGCAACAGAACGCCGAGACTGCCGTTGTGGTGGACATAGCCGCCGCAGTTGCCGTCGATCCGCGCAATGCGATTCAGCCTGAAGACCTCACGAATCCGATTGTTCAGATCTTCGTAGACCTGGCGAATCGTCGTTCCGGGCTTACTGGGGGAAGGCTGGTCGAGCAATTCGTCCGGAGTGGCGGCCCCGGGACCGGTCGCCAACTGGTGTGCCATGTCGTGAGCCAACTGGATGAACTCCTGATTGGCCGCCACGGGTGCGCTTTCGCAAAGCAGCTCGATAATCGAACCGGCGTTGTTTTCCGCGCGGGCGTCGATGGCGATCCGGCCGGCCGACATCTCGCGTCCGGACCGTTTTTCCATGGTCTTCTTACCGGCTTTGCGCAGGATCTCGATCGCGGCGTCGGCGTCTCCGCCGGCCTCTTGCAGTGCTTTCTTGCAGTCCATCATGGGCAGGCCGGTGCGCTCGCGAAGCGATTTCACGGCCGCTGCGGTAATCTCCGCCATCAAAAAACCTCCTCAAGTTTGTCTTCGATGAATTAGACCTCGGCCGGTTCGGCCTTGTCGCTTTCCGCGCCTTCCGCCTGCTCCTGCTTGAGGCGGCCCGCGTCGGCCTTGCCCGTCAGGACCGCGTCGGCAAGCAGCTTCGCCACCAGTTCGATCGAACGGATGCTGTCGTCGTTGCCCGGGATCGGCAGGTCGACTTCGTCCGGGTCGCAGTCGGTATCGATCAGGGCGATCGTGGTAATGCCAAGCTTCTTCGCTTCGCGGATCGCATTTTTCTCTTTGCGTGGGTCGAAGATGATCAGGCACTCGGGCAGGCGGTTCATCGTCCGCATGCCGTTCAGGTTCCGGTACATCTTGCGGTACTCACGGTTCAGCGCCGATTGCATTTTCTTGGAGTACGTGGCCAATTCGTCACTACTGCGAAGGGCCTCTAGCTCCTCCAGGCGAGCGAGTCGGCTTCGAATGGTGCGGAAGTTCGTGAGGGTGCCGCCCAGCCAGCGTTCACTGACGAAAGGCATTGCACACCTTAGCGCCTGCTGCTCGATCGATTCGGAGGCCTGTCGCTTCGTGCCTACGAAGAGAACCAGGCTTCCGGCGGAAGCCACCTGTTCGAGGTATTTGCGGGCACGCAGCAATCCGCGGATTGTCTCCCGCACGTCGATGATGTGGATCAGGTTCCGACGGCCGTAGATGTAGGGCCGCATTTTGGGGTTCCAGCGGCTGGCGCGATGGCCGAAATGGACCCCGGCTTCGATCAATTCCTTTACCAGGACGGTAGGCACTCGGAAATTCCTCCAAAAGGCACACCGGCGATGTCCCCCCTGCTGAAGAAGGGCGTCCGGCGTTACAGAAGTGATTCGGTCTCGATTGATCTCCGCTACCCTGGACCGTTCAAGGCAGCAAGCCCCTCATGATAGCAATTTGCCGACCAATCGTCAAAGGTGCTGGAGGGCCTTTCCAATGATCTTCGCGGAAACGCGGACCGAAACGGTGAATGCGAAAAAGGGACCGAAATCCTGGGTTGCGGGCATGCTCGTCACGAACAGGCCCGGGATGTTGGTCTGGAAGCGGTCATCCAGGATCGGGAAGCCGTTTCTCGTAGCGAGGCCGCCGAGAACGTTTCCCCGCGCCAGGAGCGGCACTTGGTCGATTCTCACCTTGTATCCCGTGGCAAGGATCACGTGATCGACCGTGAGCTTCGCGCCACAGTCCAGACTGGCTTCGATCTGGCCGTCCGGCCGTTCGCGACAGGCTACGACTTCGGTAGTCGGCCACAGTTCGACCTCTTCGCCGGCGACTCGCGATTCCAGCCAGGGCTCGAGTTTGAGGCGGCCCTCGGCCCAGAAGCGGTGGCCGAGCGCTTCCTTCTCCGGTGGCGGCAGATTGCGATACCAGGCCGGATTGTCAGCCATGGCTTCGACCAGCGGAGTAACCCAGGACCAGTCAGACGCGACAAACACCGGGGCGTCGTGCCGAAAAGACAGGTGGACAGATCGTGCTCCCGCCTCGCACAGGAGAGCCGCCCATTCGAACGCGCTCTGGCGGCCGCCGATCATGAGGCAACGTTTGTGCCTGAGCTGCCCGAGATCGACCAGGTCACAGGTGTGCGAGTAGCGGCCGGCCGGCAGCTTCTCGATCAGTTCCGGGGGAAGATGCTTGAAGTGCTTGAAGCCCAAGGCAAGCACCACCCGCCGCGCGGCCATCGAGTTGCCCTCGACGGTAGTCGCACGAAACGGATACCCTGCGCCCTCGAGATAGTCGAGCCGTTCGACCAGCCAGGGCAATGTTTGAATACCTTTCTGCCGTTGGAACCATTTGGCGTACTGGAGGTAGGTTTTCAGCGACAAGGGCTTCTCGTCGGAGGGCACCCCGCCTTGCGCGAGAAAAAAATGCTCCATCGTGTGAACTTCGAGCGGATCCAAGTGCCAGTCACTTGCAGACCGCAAGTACATTCCTTCCGGCATGTGGTGGCGCCAGAAGTGCATTGGTTCTCCGACGATCACGTGGTCGACGCCGATATGCCGGGCGTAGGCCGACATCGCCAACCCGAACGGTCCGGCTCCAACGATCAGCAAGTCACATTGTCGCTGCATGGTTGATTCGGGCTTGAAATGGATTTCGACGCTCCTCGCAAGTCAGCGACGGCCCTTGAGGATCTTGCCGGCAAGCGGAAGAGACCGCCGGGCAGAGGCCTCGAGGGAATCGTATCGGCAATTCACCGGGCGGAGAAGCTTGCCCCTCTGTGCATGGATCGCCTATAATAACACTTCGGCCCCCGGACGAGGAGGTGAAATAGGACCGGTTGCTCGGCGAGGATTCGCCGCCGGGCGGGTACGAAGGGGCACGAACCATGCAAACCGAATCCATCAACTGCAACAACTGCGGCGCCCCGCTCACGATTCCGGTCACGGCCAACTACGTGACGTGCAATCATTGCGGGTCGCAACTGGCGGTGCGGCGGAATGAGAGCGTCGCGTGGAGCGAGCAACTCGATAAGCTCGACCGTCGCACGGACCAAATCGCGGAACAGGTGTCGCATCTGGCCCAGGAGAGCGAACTGGCACGACTCGACCGGCAGTGGGAGGCCGAGCGAGAAAGCTACATGATCACCGACAAGCATGGCCACCGGCACTTGCCCACGGCCGGACCGACCGGCGTGGTCGGCGTGGCTGTCGCGATCGCGTTTGCTGTCCTCTGGACGGTCATGGCCGGCTCGATGGGCGCGCCGTTCTTCTTTCCTTTGTTCGGCGTGCTGTTCATCGTCTTCATTCTGGCAGCCGCATATCAAGGGTTTTCCAAGGCCCGACAGTACGAAGGGGCTCTCCGACGTTACCAGCGCCACCGCAATGCGATCCTGGATCGCGATTCCGACCGCGCGGGCGACGAAGTGCCGTAAACGCTGACACAGCGCTCGGGCCGGCCGAAGCATGATCGAGCGGATTGAGCCGGACGGTCCGGTTGTCCTTGTGGCAACTGCGGATCCGAGTCGCTATAGGCGTAGCCCAGTCGAACTCGCATTCGCGGATTGAGCGTGTACTGAGCCCCAAACTAATATACCCATTGGTCCTTGTAGATTTCGCCGAGAAATGCGCACTTGGTGTGCTGCTTGTAAAGGATGTCGACGGCCAGCAGGAGTTTGCCGTTCATGAGGCGATTGTTGGCGATACCGATGCCGAGGTTCTCGGGGTGATCGAAATCGAGATCGCGTGCGATCCCGTCGCTGAGTACCACGGCGTCGTCGAAGGTGAAGCTCTTCACACTCTGCCAGTACATCCCCAGGGAGGTGAATTGCTCCAAGTCGTAGTTCAGACCGACCGAACCCCGCAGCGCGTACCCCGGTACCATGCCTCCGGTATCGGTGAACGGTCCGTCGAGAAACGAGCTGCCCAGCGACAGCGCCGCTCCACCGGAGAGCCGGTCGGTGAGGTCGACCCCGACGGCAACGGTGAAACACCCCCGATCTGTTCGATCACGGGTTCGTCTTGCAGGCTCGCCTTACGATTCGTGGAGATCCGGTGCGGTGAGGCATCGATTGTGATGAATTGACTTCCGACTGCAACAGGGCCCCGAGACTCCGTTTCAAGGAAGTTACCCACAAACGACTGGGCCGGCACGACCAGGTTGCAGGCTCACCACCCGCTCGCGTCGAGGTGTCGTGCGGCACGATGAACATCGACGCACTCATTCGTCAAACGCAAAGACACGCGCCCAATCGTTCTGCATGCTGATAACCACCCAGTCTCTTTCTTCTGCCTCCTCCATTAGTGACTCGGGGAATGTGCCGAACTTGGTATCCGGCAACTCGGCTGCCGGACCGTAGGCATATTCGCGTTTGGCGTCGTCGTGCAGCACCAGCATCATCAGCCGCGCACCCGGCCCCGCCCCTGTCCACGCGAGCATCTCGCGGTCGCCGGCCGAATTGCCGAACGCGGCGATGGGCCGCCTGCCGATGAACTTGTGGATGCCGACAGGCTTGCCCGCCTTATCGTCGATGAAATCCATCTCCGCCAGACGCATCAGCACCGGCTCGTCGTCCTTCACTTCGTACCGAGTCTTGATTGTCGAGCCCACAACCTGCTCGGGCGGGATTCCGTAGACCGCCTCGGTCATCGGACGCATGAACTCGACGCCGCCGCCGGAGACGATAAAGGTCTTGAAGCCGTTGGCCCGCAAAAGCGCCAGCAGTTCAAGCATCGGTTGATAGGTCAGCTCCGTATAGCGCCGCTTGAAGCGCGGATGGCGCGCCTTCTCGAACCAGTCGCATACGATCGCCTCGAACTCGGCCGTGCTCATGCCGGCATGCGAGGCCATGACCAACTCGACCATCCCCTTCTCGCCCGCCGCCGCCAGCGCTTTGCCGTCCTTGTCGAGCACGGCCTTGAAAGGCTGCCGGGTTCTCCACTCCGGGTGCTGCGGAGCCAGCGATCGGATGCGGTCCAGCGCAAAAGCAAGCTGGGTGTACATCGGGTGCGACGGCCATAGCGTGCCGTCGTTGTCGAACGCGGCAATACGCTCGGCGGGCGGCACGAAATCGGGCGAGCCTTCCGCGGTCACCTTCTCCACGAAGGTGAGGATCGCTTTCTTCGCGGCCGTCTCGTTCCACGAAGGGAGCGGGTCAGCGGCGCGCAAGTGAGTGGCGGAGAATGCCGCCATGCCGACCAGCGCAGCGACAACGAACTTCTGTGACCGGATGCTTTTCATGGTGTTGGCCGTTGTGCGTAGGAGTCCAAGATAGTTCGTTTCAAGGCGCGGGCCGCCCTCCAACCGGCGGCCCGCGTGTTTCAGTGCCACGATAAACGGCTAATTCCCCGGGGGGAGAGGAAGGCTGATGTCTAGCGCCCGCGCGCCGCGTCTTCGACCTGCTTCTGGACCTTCTCGAGGTTGAAGGAGCCCGGCGTCTGGCTGGGCGGATACTGCTTGAGCGTCTGGAAGAACTTGCCGGCGATCTGCTGCATCGGCACCAGCACAAATGCGCGCTCGAGGAACCAGTCGTGGTACACGTTGGCGTCGATCTGCGCCTTTTCGAACGGGTCGCGACGCAGGTTAAACAGCAGCGGGATGCGCAACTCGGTGAACGGCTCGCGCCAGATCTGGAACGCATCGGCGCGGTTCTCGAGGAAAACGCCCTTCCACGGGCCGAGACGAATGGCAACCATCTGGCCGTCATCGTTGACGTAGAAGAACTCCTTGCGCGGGCAGGCTGCGAGGTCTTCGTCGATGGTTTTGAATTCCCCAGCCTTGGACAGGTAGCCAATCATGTTGTACCCGTCGAGGTGCTGGCGATAATTCCGGCCGATGGCCTTGTAGCCGTCGAGCAGGTCCTGCTTCAGGTCGGTCTTGCCGGCAGCGGCGGCGAAGGTGGGCATCCAGTCCTCGTGGGCGACGATGCCGTTGACGGTCTTGCCCGCGGGGAACTTCGCCGGCCAACGCACGAACGCCAGAACGCGATACGCGCCTTCCCAGTTGGAGTTCTTCTCCTTGCGGAACGGTGTGTAGCCGGCATCCGGCCAGGTATTGAAGTGCGGGCCGTTGTCGGTGGAGTAATGGACGAAGGTGTCCTCGGCGATGGCCAGCTCATCCAACAGCTTGAGCAACTGGCCGACGTGCATGTCGTGCTCGACCATGCCGTCGTGATACTCGTCGCCGCTGGAGCCGCTGATGCCAATGTGCTCTTTCTTCACGTGCGTGCGGAAGTGCATGCGGGTACCGTTCCACCAGCAGAAGAACGGCTTTGGTGCCTTGTGCTGACGCTTGATGAAGTCCTGGGCGGCGGCGATCGTTTCGTCGTCGATGGTCTCCATCCGCTTCTTCGTGAGCGGGCCGGTGTTCTCGATCGTCTGCGTGCCGTCGGGGTTGGCCTTGGACTTCAGCACGCCGCGGGGCCCATACTGCTCGCGGAATGTCTTGCCGCTGGGCAGCTTCGTGTCGCCGGGGTAATCGCGATTCTCGGGTTCCTCCTCGGCGTTGAGGTGATAGAGATTTCCGAAGAACTCATCGAATCCGTGGTTCGTCGGCAGGTGCTCGTCGCGATCGCCGAAATGGTTCTTGCCGAACTGCCCCGTCGCGTAGCCTTGCTGCTTGAGCACGGCGGCGATGGTGATGTCGGCTTCCTGCCAGCCCTCCTTGGCGCCCGGCAGCCCGACCTTGGTCATGCCGGTGCGTAGAGGAACCGTTCCTCCCATGAAGGCCGCCCGGCCGGCCGTGCAGCTTTGTTGGCCGTAGTAGTCGGTGAACGAGATCCCCTCGTCCGCCAGGCGATCGATGTTGGGCGTCCGGTAGCCCATCATGCCGCGGTTGTTGTGGCTGATGTTCTAGGTGCCGATGTCGTCGCCCCAGATCACCAGGATGTTGGGTTTGTCCTGGGCTTCAGCGGCGAAGGACAGCAGCACCAAGAAGGCTGCGGCGAGTGTGCTTGACAGTATTGACATGCGATTCTCTCCTACCTAGCTTTAGCTTAGAGCCTTTATTGAATTCGCTTGAACGTAAGCCCCGGGTCGTTCGGCGGACCGCCGGCAACCAGGAACTGGAACTGATCCGGGCCAGCCGACTTCACCCTCGCGACCATTGAGCCCTCGTCGGCGCTCTCGAGAATGAGCGTATCGCTGGTGGTCGCAACCTGGCCGTCGATCGTGACCGCTTCCTTGCCCGCGGGCGTGGCCTTCCAGGAAAACTGGCCATCTTCCTTGATCCACAGGCCAAACACGGCGCCATCGCGGTCGGCCCGCCACTTGCCCACCAGATCGGTCGTCGGCGTCGACGAGGCCGCGGGAGCCGCCTGGTCCGAAGCGGCCAAGGTGGAGGACGCCTCGGCGGGCGGTTGCTTCGGTTCGAGAGCTTCCAGCATTCGCGCCGCCACTTGATCCTGAGGCTGTCGGGCGACGACCGCCTTCAGTTCGGCGACCGCGCTGTCCGTGTGCCCCGCAACGAGATAGTGGTAGGCGAGCACGAACCGGGCCGACGCGTCGTCCGGATTCTGCTTCACGTGGCTCTCCAGCGCGCGGAGCTGACCGGCGTAGGTATCCACCGACGCATACAGGCTGCTGATTGTCGCCCAGTCCATGCCCGGGGCCACGGCGAGCAAGGCGTTGAGCACGGCCGTCGCTCGTGAATAGTTGCCTTGGGCAAACAGGCATAAGGCGCCGAACTCGTGGAGCACCGGATCATCCGGAACGCTCCGGATCGCCTGTTCGTCCAGCGAGAGGGCCTGATCGTACTTGCCTTGCTTGAAGGCTTCGCGGGCTCGATCGAAAAGCGCATAGCCTCCCGTCGTCTGCGGCGACTCCTTGGGGGCCGCCTGCTCGGGTGAGGCCTCGGCCGACGCGTCGGCCGTAGGCGTGTTGTAAGTATTGATGACGATCGGCTCCGAATAGTCGTAAGCCGGCGTCGCCGAAGCCACGTAGTAAGGATTCGAGTAGCTGTAGCCGTAATCGTAGCCCCACGACGGAAGCGCCGCGCTCACTCCCCACGCCGTGGCGCCGTAAACGAGCGGAACATACCAACTGCTCCCCCAGTTCCCGCTCCAGCAACCGTGGTACCAGTTGTGGTGATGATGGTGGATGCAGTTGTTGTTCCAGTAGTTCCCCCAGCGACCACCGCCCCCATAACCCCAACCGCCGCCCCAGCCAGGACGGTTGACGATGGTCGTGTTGCCGCCGCCAATGACCGTATTGCCGCCTCCGATAATCGGACGGTCGGGGCGGCCCGGCCGACCTCCGATCCACGGCCGATCGCCGCCACCAGGGCGATCCGGACGGAACCCTGGTCGGTCGCCGTTATCAGGACGGTCCGGGCGGAACCCTGGCCGGTCGCCGCCGCCTGGACGATCGCCGCCGCTAGGCCGGTCTGGACGGAAGCCGGGCCGATCACCATCACCGGGACGGTCCGGACGTAAACTTGGCCGGTCGCCGCCGCCCATGCCCGGCCGGTCGCCCCCGCCGGGTCGCCCCGGCAAAGTCTGTGGCCGATCCCCACCACCAATCCCCGGCCGGTCTCCGCCGCTGCCCGGGCGACCGGGCAAATTACCCAGCCCGGGCGTGCCAACGCCGATTCCCGGACGGCTTCCACCACCCGCAATATCGCCCAATCCTGGACGCCCGCTGGGGCGAGTGAGCCCCGCGGAGCTGATTCCGCCCAGGCTCGGCCGGGACGGACGGCTGCTGACCCCGCTTTCCAACCCCGGACGACTGCTTGAGCCGCCCCCTGGAAGCGATGGGCGCGACGCGATGGACGGCGTAGAGGGTCGCGTGGCAGGTCGCGTCGAATGGCTCGTGTTGGGGCGAGAACCGGCGCTTGGTCTCGAAATTCCCCCGAGAGACGGCCGGTTTGTCGAGGGTCGGCTTGTCGACGGTCTCGACACACTGGCAAATGAGGGCCGGGAAGTGGGCCTCGAACTGCTCGGTCGGGACATGCTCGGCCGCGACACACTGCCTCGCGATGCACTCGGCCGGGAACCGCCCGTCCGGCCCATCGATGGCCGCGACATTTTGGCACCACCCGACGAATGCGATCGCCCTCCGCCGCCACGCCCTCCCCTCGCATCGGCCCGTTCGGCCGTGAAGACGCAAAGCGAGGCAGCCACTGCAACGAAGCCGATGGCGAGGTGGACACTCCGTTTCATGATCGATCCCCTGTCTTTCGCTTGAGGGATTTGGCACGGTCTCAATTCGCCGGCTCCGGCGGCCGGCGCACGATCGTTGCCTCGAAGTCCGGATGCACGGAGTCGCCCAAAATCCGATCGAACCCTTTCATCAGGAACCGATCGCTATCGATCGGCTCGAAGTAGATGGTGGCCGATCCGGTCGTGCCGTCGGGAAGCACCGCGGTCGACTTGACGATCCATTTGCCGTCGACTTCGGTCCATCGCCCCTCGCCGTAGCCGCCGTCGGAGTCGAAGACCCACGACCGCACACTCTCGGCCAGCGGATCCCATCCGAGCCGCTGCTTGCTTTGCATCTTCGTTTCGCCGCCGACCTTGGCCGTGAAATCCGCGAGCAGGAAATTCTCGCTGTCGTCCCACTGGCAGGAAATCGAGATGGCAGCTTCGGCGTCTTCGTCGACCCAATCGCCGACGAGCCAGGCCAGCGGCTCCAACCGGTCGTGCGGCGTCGGCTCCGGATCCGCGGCCACTTCGCGAACCACGGCAATCTGCCACTTGCCGTCGCGCTTGACGTCCACCATCGTGTAGCGATTCGTCGCTGTTTGCCCGTTGCCGCCGGTGGTGACGGTGCGGGTGCCGTTCTCGATGCCCAATTCGCCCGCCGCCAGACGTACCGATTCGATGTTCAGGTCCATCTTGGCGTCGGGGAATGTCTCGACGAAACTCGTGAAAATCTCCTTGATCGCCTCGCGTCCGCGGTGGGTGTTGCCGGCGTCGTCGATCAACTCCGCCTCCGGCAGGAACAGGGCGGTCAATGCGTCGGCATCCTTGCGATTGAAGGCGTCGACGAGGTTCCGCGAAACCTGCCGAATCGCCTCAGTGTCGGTGGACGACGGGGCGCTGGCCGCTGCCGTAGCAGACTCTTGGGCCAGTACGGATGCTGCTGTCGGAAGGAAGACGACCGCAGCAAGAAAGCCTACGCCGAGTTTGTATGGATTGATTCTCATGATCTTCGCTCCGTAAATGACCATAGTCGCAAAACGCTTCAGTACAACGGACGTCGCCCAACTTCGCAATCCGTTGTTTCATGTGCGCCTTCAGGCCGAAGATTTCTGGTCGAGGTTGGTTGGTGGGGACGGTGCCTACAGCCGAAATTCCGCGGCCGGCACGACGAGAAGCGCCCGTTCATCGAAGAACTATAGGGCGTCACCTGCTGCAAAGTCCATGAATACAGCCCATCCCTTCAGGTGCTAGAACCGTGCTAGAACCCTAACGGACCCCGATAAGACGGGGACTAGCTCCCGGCCATTGACGAAAAAACGTCGGAAACAAGGGTAGTGCCAGGGTGCCCGTCGCCGTCTGGATCGGGCTTCTAACAGTGACCTAACGGGAAGAAGCGATCGCGAACGAGGGAATCGCCGCGAAGGATGCCGTTGCCGGATGAACCGAACCATCAACGTGCCAAAAGCGGTCCAGCCGGGTAGTCCGGCGTTTTGACGAGTGCGTGACTCATTTTGGCGTGACCCGCCCGTGGCGCATCGTACAGTCCACGGCTTCCCTTTGAGCGATACTGATCTCTCTGGGAGGCGTGGCGCCGTCGAACGAATTGTTGTTTTTGGTGGTAGACCCAGCCAAATCCTGCGCGTTCTACTCGCTGACCTTGTTGTTTCGCTGCGCCGCCCGGAGTTTCTTGATGTCCTCGGGCGACAGTTCCGGCCGGTCGACCTGGATCGTCAACTTGTCGAGCTTGCCGGTGAACGTGAACGGCGGCTTGTAGTCGGCGTCGTTCACGCCGGTCAGCGTGTCGGAGCCGATGTCGAAGCTCTCGTCCCATTGCAGGATCATGGGCAGCGTCCGCTTCATCTCGTTGGTGGCCACCGTCTTGCCGTCCACTTCGAGCGTGCCGGTGCCGCCGCGGGCGAGGCCGCTCATGTTGTTGAAAGCGAGCGTGCCCACGCCCAGACCGTCGTACTGGAAGTCGAATTCGACCGTGTGCTTGCCTGGCGCCAGGGCGTCCGGACCTTCCCACTTGATCCGTTTCAGGTCGACGAGGTTCCATAGGAAGACCGGCTTGCCCTTGAGCAGGTAGAACCCATAGTCGGCGAACCGGCCGCCGGAGGTCAGGATCATGCCCTCGGCGCCGCCCTGCGGGACTTCGATGTCCGCGGTAATCGTGTAGGAGCTGTTCAGCAGCATCGGTGAATCGCCCTGCGGCAGCCCCGTCATCGGCCGAGTGTACACGAACTCGGTTCGGCCGGCGGTGATATTCGGCCGGGGCGCCACGATGCGGGCCGCTACCGACGCATCCATCGGGAAGACCTGATACTTCTCGGCCTCCTCAATGAATACCTTCTTCATCGCCTCGACCTTGTCCGGATGCTTGTCGGCGAGGTTCTGCGACTGGCTGAAGTCCTTGGTCAGGTCGTAGAGCTCCAGGACTTGATTGTTCAGCGGGTCGGGATTCGCCGGGCCAAATGCCTCCCACGGCGCGCGGTTCACCTTGGTGCTCAAGAGCCAGCCCTCGTGATAGAGGGCCCACTGGCCGAACATCTCGATGATGAAGAACGGCTTGCTGGGAAGGATCTGGTTGGTTCGATGCAAATAATCAATGGCGTCGTCGGCCATGCCCGTGGTCAGGTTCCAGCCGGGTTTGCCCTCGAAGGGGTAGATCTGCGTCGTGTTGCGGAACAGGTTCGGCTGCCACTGGTTGGCGTCGCCGCCGACGAAGCCATAGAAGTATTCAAAGCCCATGCCGATGGGCCACTGGTCGAACGGCCCGACCTGGCTGGCCTCGAAGGCGGGCGTGTTGTGGTCTTTCCCGAACCAGGCGGTGGCGTAGCCATTGTTCAACAGGATCCGGCCGATCGTAGCCTTGTCCTTCGCAATGATGCTGTTGTAGCCGGGGAAGCCGGTCGACTGTTCGGAGATCACACCGAAGCCGGCCGAATGGTGGTTGCGCCCGGTGATGAGCGCCGCGCGGGTCGGCGAGCAGAGTGCCGTGGAGTGAATGTTATGGTAGCGCAGACCGTTCTCGGCCACCCGATCCATGGCCGGCGTGGGAATCACACCGCCAAACGTGCTGGGCACGCCGAACCCTGCGTCGTCCGTGATGATGAGCAGGATGTTGGGAGCCTGCTTGGGCGGCACCACCCGCGGCGCCCACCAGGCCTTCGATTGCAGGGCGTCGTGCTTGATCGCGCCGCCGAATGTCGGATCGGGCGGCGGGAGTTGTTAGCCGCTGATGGTTGTCGTCGCACTGGGGGAGCCAAGATCTCCGGTGACCTGCTGGGCTACGCCGGGCCGGGCTAACTGCAGAAGCAGAGTCAGGACTATGGCAACGACCGCTGGTCGCGTTACACCAAATAGGATTCTCCGAAAACGTGTCACGTTCGTCTCCTTCAAGGATAGGGTCCTGGCTTCCTTGCCGCCAGTCCAGCCCCTCGGTCCCTGAGGAAGCCGCTTCTTGTCCTCAACTCCCAACCAAGATTACGCAAAACGTGTCACGCAAACGCCTCTCGCAGCTTCTGCTCCTGCTCCTTCGGCAGGTTTGTCGCCACGATCTCGAACTTCGGCAGCTTCTTGCCCGCTTCAACAACGCGGTCGGTCACCGCGTCGCTCGTGAGAAGGAACAGCGCGGACGTCCCCGGCGTCACTTTCTCACGGACTTCCTTGATGAAACGGTCGTCGATTCCGTGGTCGGCAAAATGGCCCGCCAGCGCGCCCATCAGCCCTCCGACGGCGGCCCCGAAAAAGGGCACGAAGAAGATCAGGCCGAACAACATGCCCCAGAAAGCGCCGTCCCATGCGCCGGCGCATGTCAGGTCGACCAGTTGGCGGGTCTTGGGTTTTCGCGCGCCCGCCGGCCAAGTCACGACGGCTGCGTCGTGCAGTTGGATCAGGGCCTGTTTCTGCAGGTCCTGAATGAGCGTCAAGCCCTGCTCCGCCCCGTTCTCGGACTCGAACTTCAGCACGGAAAGAGTTGCCATGGTCTGCTCCTTTTAAGGTTGACATTCCCAAACGTGAAAAACTGCCTTCGGCCAGACCGCAATCGCAGCCGCTGTCCCTACGCGCTCATTGGCCCGTCGCGTTGTCCGGTTTCTGCACCCGGACCAGCAGCCATTGCTCGGTGCGGTCCTTTCCAAAGTGGATCAGGCAGGGCGCCTCGTCTTTGGTCAGGTTGTACAAGCCGGTCTCGACAACATCCGTCTTGTTGTCGCCTACCGTGAAGGCCACGCGTTGCGTCTTCTTGTCCACCGAGCCCTGGATCACTTGGTTCTTGTTGATCGCGGTGTCGGTGTAGTTGCCGCGAATCACGCCTTGCTTGTTCACGGCAAGCTGGAGGGTTACGTCGGACTTGCTCTGGTCGGGCTTGGTCAGAGCAAACACACCCAACGGAAGCCAATCCCCGTCGGGCGATGCCTGGGCCTCGGCGCCCGTGGTGGCGAGATTCTCGGCCTGGTCGTAATACTGCTCCGACGTGCCGACGTCCGCACCGGCGACGTACACGCTGCCGTCGTCATAGGTGACGTTGTTGCCGTAGTCGTAATAGACCGGCGGTAGATCGGCATAGCCGCAGTAGGCGGCCGCCGTGCCCCAAGTGCAGGCGTTCCAGACAGCGCCGGCCGCCCAGCCCGCGGCAAACCACGCGCCCGGATATCGGGCGTACCAACCTCGGCCATAAACGTCCCAGTGGTTGTAGTTGGTCCGCACGGCAACGGCCGTGGTGTAGCGTCCCGAGGGCGTCACCCGTGTGAACCCGGCAGCCTCGCCGTGGGGACCGGCTACCATTCCAGCTCGCGCCGAGCCCCCAGCGGGGCCTTCCACGGCACGACCGGCGGCGACACGACCTCCGGGACCGGCCACGACGCCGGCACGTGCGGACGCGCCAGCCGGCCCCTCAACGGCACGGCCCGCGGCGATCCCGCCGCCCGGACCGACAGCAACGCCCCGTGCCGCCGAAGCGCCGCCCGCGCCTTGCACCCCACCGACTGCCGCCGCGCCACCTTGCCGACCAACGCCCACGGCACGGCCCGCCGTGTTGCCCTCAGGGCCCGTGACCGCGATGCCGGCAGCCTGGCCTCCACGAGGGCCTTCCGCCGTGCCGTAATTCACATCGAAGTTGCCGCGGGCTGGAAGTTGACTCGGCGTGGATCGGGTGCTCGTACTCAGACCGTGCAGCCCTTGATCGGACGGCAAGCCAAGAAAGCTATTGAGTTGGTTGCGGCTGGGGGTTCCGAAGCGGTCGCCGGCGGCGCCCTGAGCACCGAAGCCTCGATCGCCAAATCCGGCCCCGCCGCGGCCGCCTGCGCCAAACCGATCTGCCCCTGCTCCGTCGCGGGAACTTCCGAATCCGGCACCGGCGCCACCGAGTTGGCTACCGGGGCGGCTGAAGCCGCCGCCGCCGAATCCGCCTGCACCTGGTCGCGAAGCACCGCCGAATTCGCCAGCACCCCCGAATCCACCAGGACTCGACCGTGAGCCGCCGCCAAATTCACCGCCGCCAATTCCGCCAGCGTGGAATCCACCCCCTCCAAATCCTCCGCCTCCGTGGAACCCTCCGGCACGCATTCCGCCTCCGAAGCCACCGCCCCCGAAACCACCACCGCCGCGACCTCCGCCGCCAAAACCCCGCGCCCAACAATCGGCCACGGGGAGCAAGAAAACCGTGATGCAAAACGTACGGAACAGGAATTGCCGAATCATGGTCAAATCTCCGAGCAAGGTGTCTTGGTCTGATGCGTTGCAGCAATGTGATCCGAAGCTCATTGCGCCGGCTGGCGTTTGATAACGATCTCGCCGGTGTCCGGCAGCACCGCATCTCCCAGGCGGCGCTGGATGGACTGCCACACGTACGCGTTGTCGTCCAGACGCACAAGCCGATTGACGGCAGCGGTGGGAATGCCCTCGCCGGTTGTTCCCTCAACCCTCGCCTGCCATCCATTGTCGGTCGCGCCCCACACGCCCACGGCATGTCCTCCATCGGGGCTGAAATCCCACGACTGGACATACCCGCCCTCGGGATTCCAGCCGATCAATTGCACGCCCGAGGTCTTCGTTCCGTCGACTTGGGTTGTCGTGTGCTTGCGCTCGATAAAGTGATCGTCGGCTACCCAGCGACACACCGACTCGGTCTTCACGCCGTACTCTTCGGCAACCCAGGTGCCGATCAGCCAATCGAGGTCCGCGGCGCTGCGAACCGCGGGCGACGTCGCAGCCCCGGTGTCGCGGACCATGGCCATCAACCACTTTCCGTTCGATTTGACGTGGACGGCAGTGTACTGGCTCATGCCGGTAGTGCCCCCAGAGTCCGACTCGACGACGGCTCGCCCGTCTTCGATGGCCGCATTGGGGTCCAACAGACGCAATGCCTCGACGGCAATCCGGATTTTCACTCCGGGATGCTCAGCAAAGAACCGGGCATACTCCTCTTCGATGGCAGCCCGGCCCTTGAAGATGGATCCCGCTTCATCAATGTACTCCCCGCCCTCAGTCCACAGGGCCGCAACGGCCTTGGCGTCGCCCCGGTTGAACGCGTCGACAAAGGCAACCGACGCGCCATGAATTGCTTCCAGTTCCGGGTTCTGCGCCGCGGGCTTGTCCCGTCCGCGTGGCACCTCCTGCGCCAACCCAGCGCCGGAGAATTGGGCTGCCAGCAGGAGGATACAAAAGAGAATTGCTTTGCGATTCATGACGCATTTCTCCAACGAGTGTGATCAACTCCGTAAAGGTTGACGTTTTCCAAATCATCGTTTAACCGCAGTGCCCAAACGGCCGCGCGTGGGGCGGCGAGCCGCGCGGCTATCGGCCACCGCCGCGCGGCCCC
>JAXGMN010000011.1:0-355059 GCA_040768665.1 Thermoguttaceae bacterium | reverse complement strand
TTTAAAGAGAACCGCGGGTTCTGCGGGGTTCACAGGCGGATAGACGCCGGAGCGGTTCCGTTTGCGGGACCAGTCGGTGCCCACGCTTAGCAAGCGATGTACCAAATAGAATTCGCGGTGGGCCGCGCACCGGTAACTCTCGCCTTTGAAAGGCTTTGCGAAGCGAAAGGTACTTGTCTCGCAACGAGACCCCATCGCCAATCCCTCCAATATTTTGGAGAACTGGCAGGTCTTCGGACGCGACGAAGGGTATAATGCTGGACGGCCGGAAGTCGAGGCGACTTGGAAATGTCAGAAAGCGAACGATGAGGAGGATGTGCCTGGGTTCTCGACAAAGCAGGTAGACTCAACAGCGGGAGTGGACCCCAGCCAAGCAGCCGCCAGTCCATGAAAGGTCTTGCCGTCACAGTGCCTGCCCCATTCTTGCCTGTCCCATTCTTGCCCCGGCGCCGCCGAGCGTGATCCGATGATTGAAGCCCCCCCCGCCCAGCCGTTGGACTTCGAAGAGCGTCTGCGGTTTGAGACGCTGATCGCTGATCTCTCGTCGAAGTTCGTCCACGTTCCTTCGGTGGATGTCGACCGCGAGATCGCAGAGACTCAGCGTCGCGTCTGCGAGTGCCTGGGACTCGATCTGTCGGCGCTTTGGCAGCAGTCGTCTGACGATCCTCATACTCTCACCCTGACTCACCTCTATCGCAGCCTCGGGGGCCCCCCAACGCCCGAGCCGATGGACGGAAATGTCTATTTTCCCTGGTGTGAACGGCGATTATTGGCCGGGGAGGTCGTCGCCGTGTCTTCGCTGGAGGAGCTTCCGGCGGAGGCGGCCCGCGATCGGGAGATGTGGTTCCAATACGGCACCAAGAGCAACCTGACCGTGCCGCTATCCATCGGCGATGGCCCAGTCACTGGTGCCCTGTCCTTTAATACCGTTCAGACGGAGCGCGCCTGGCCGGAAGCGATCATCAAACGGATTCAATTGATTGCACACATATTCGCCAATGCTTTGGCGCGGAAGCGTTCCGACGAACTGCTGCGTGAGAACCAGGAATGTCTGGATCTGGCGGCCGATTCAGCCGGCGCGGGCCTTTGGAGCCTGAATCTTGCCACGGGAACCTACTGGCTGACCAACAAGACCCGCGAGCTGTTTGGCCTGGACGCGGATGAAGAACTGACCTTCGACCGGTTCGTGAGCCTGGTCCATCCCGAGGATCGCGACTTGATCCGCCGGATCATGGAGACCGCCGTGGAGTCGAAGAACAAAGCTTCGGTCGAATACCGCGTCGTTCGTCCCGATGGGAGCATCAACTGGTTTGCATCGCGCGGCCGAGTGCGTTGCAGCCCATCAGGTCAACCCGAACGGGTGATGGGGGTTTCCGTAGACATCACCGATCGCAAACGAGCCGAGAAGGAACTGGAAGAGCGACTGCAGTTCGAAGGACTGCTCGCCGATCTCTCGGCGACCTTCGTCAACGTGCCGTTTGATCAACTCGACGAGAAAATCGACGGCAGCCTGAAGATGCTCGTGGACTTCTTGAGGAACGATCGGAGCGCGCTGGTGGAGTTCGATCAGGGGACGCACGGGACGGTGACCCACTCCTACGCCGTTCCGGGAGTCGAGCCATTCGCCCTCGGACCACTGGCCGATGGCTGGCTTCCATGGTATGTCGGCCAATTTCGCCATGGAAACACGGTTTTCGTGAGGCGTTTGCCCGACGACTTACCGCCGGAGGCTGAAAAAGAGAAGCGATACTGTCTCGCGCATGGCATCAAATCCAACGTCACCGTGCCGCTGATGGCCCGAGGCACAGTTTTGGGCGCCCTGACTTTTGGCTTTCTGAAGGGGCGCTGCCAGTGGCCCGATGCGGTCATCTCCCGCCTGCGACTGATCGGCGAGGTCTTTGCCAATGCGCTGCTGCACAAGCGGGCCGACGCGGCACTCCAGGCGGCGTTGGCCGAGAACGAAGCGCTCCGGGGACGCCTCGAACAGGAAAACCAGTATCTTCGCGAGCAATTCGTACTGAAGCACCGGCACGGGCGGATCATCGGGCAGAGCGACGCCTTGAAAAAGGTGCTCGCCAGCGCGGAGCGCGTGGCCGTCACGGACGCTCCGGTCCTCCTGCTCGGAGAAACGGGAACCGGCAAGGAACTGTTGGCGCAGACGATCCACGAGCTGAGTAAACGCAAGAAGCGGCCGATGGTCGTCGTCAACTGCGCGTCGCTGCCCGCCACGTTGATCGAGAGTGAGCTCTTCGGGCGAGAGGCCGGAGCCTACACGGGCGCCGCCTCGGCGCAAGTGGGCCGCTTTGTCGTCGCGGATGGCTCCACAATGTTTCTCGACGAGATCGGCGAATTCCCCATCGAGCTGCAGGCGAAACTGCTACGCGTGCTCCAGGACGGGCGGTTCGAACGGTTGGGCAGCCCGGAAACCGTTACCGTCAATGTGCGGATCGTCGCCGCCACGAATCGCGATCTGGAGCAGGCGGTTCGCGAGGGCAAGTTCCGCGCCGACCTGTACCACCGCTTGAACGTCTTCCCCATTCAAATACCCCCCTTGCGCGAGCGCCGCGACGACATCCCTCTGTTGGCATGGGCCTTCGTCGAGACCATCGGCCGCCGCATGGGCAAGACGATCAAGAACATTCCTCGCAGGGCCATGGATCAGTTGCAACGGTATGCCTGGCCCGGCAACGTCCGCGAACTGAGCAACGTCATCGAACGGGCGATGATTCTGGCCTCGGACGACATCCTGCGCGTGGAAGTGCCCCTGATTGGGCAAGGCAACTCGACTTCCCGCACCACTCTCAAAGAGAGCGAGCGGATCCAGATTCTGCGGGCATTGGAGGAGACGGGTTGGCGGATCCGAGGCGCGGGCGGCGCCGCCGAGATCCTGGGGCTGAAGCCCACCACGCTGGAAGCAAGAATGGCAAAGCTCGATATCAAACGCCGCAAGCGAAACTCCAATCTCTCGTAGAAATCTCCAGGATTTTGGAGATTTCGTTGCTGGCCCCGGCGGCGAGCGTCCGGCCGTCAATCTTCACAAGTCGCACATTGCCAGCGGCTTAACGCGATTCCCGTCAAGGGGTTCCGGCAGCGGCACACTCGTTGCTTTCATCGCCGCGTCGTTCGGTTTCGCCGGCCCGTCGTTTAACCGCAGTGCCCAGCGGGCCGCGCGTGGCAGGGTGTGGACGAGGGCCATTTGACGGCCTTGTGGATGTGTCGTCTGCAGGGCACGCGGCCCGCGGGGCACTACGGTCAAACAAGCTCCACCAAGCGCGTCCGATGATACAGGCCTCATTTCGGATTGTGGCCCCGCAGGGGAAGCGCGAGGAAATCCTGGATGTGCTGGAGTGCCTGAAAGGCCCGACGGAGGTGGCCGGTGGATGCCGCACCTGCCAGATTCTTCAGGACGCGGACGACGACCACGTGCTCACGTACCTCGTGCAGTGGGACACGGAGGAGGAGATTGAAGAGCACCTCCGGTCTGAGCGTTTTCGGAGGCTGCTCCCCTACATCGAAATGTCGGTGGAGGCCCCGACGATCGACTTCAGCACGATCGACCGGATCCGTGGAATCGAATTCCTCGTTGCAGTCCTCAGTTCCTCATTACACAACTCGGAATCGCATTGACCAGGAACCTCCCAAGATGGCGACGCGTGCCGCTTTGTTATTGCTCGGCATCTGTGCGTCCGTTTCCCCATCCGCCGACGGTCGGATTTGGACGGACGCTACGCGCAACTACCACGTGGAAGCGGATCTGATCGGCTTCAACGATGTATTGGCCGTACTGAAGAAGGAAGATTGTCAGCTCGTGGCAGTACCGATCGACAAACTCTCCCAAGAGGACCAGGTTTTCCTACAGTCGAAAGACCGCGACGAGGATTCCCGCCGATCTGCCGGCGCGATGCAGACGTGGACCTTGCAGTCAGGCCTCAAAGTCATCGGGCGGGTGGTCGGTTACGGGCGGCGGGATGTCACCGTCCAACGACGGCGCGGCAAGCTCTACGTGAATGATCGGCTCTTCGACAATCTCCCGGAGGTCTACCAGCGGATGCTCCCTGGGATCGTTTCGCACTTCGAGAAGATCGAGGTCGGGGACCGCCAATCGCTGGATGCCTGGGTTTTGAGACTGCGAGGAGAGCCGAGGACGTTCACCTGCGAGGGAGTGGTCCTCGAATTGGAGAACGGCGACGAGTACGGCGTCCCCTTTTTCTTTTTCTCGGCGGACGACCTGAAGGTCCTCCAGCCGGGTTGGGAGCGGTGGCTGGCCGCGGATAAGGACCGGGCCAGGCAAGAGCAGGAAAGCTTCCTCCTGCAAGCGCAGGCGCAGGCTTACCAGCAGGACCGAAGGATCAATCAGCAGATCGCGCTCATGCAACTCCAGATGCAGGGATACCAGGCAGGCTTGTTCGACCTCTGGGAGGTCCGCCTTGTTCCTGGACGAGGCGTCAACAGTCCTCCGCTTTCGGTGGTCGTTCCCGCGCGCGACAGTCGAAGCGCTGCCGCCGAGGCGGTCCGGCGCAATCCTGGTTTTGTGGCTGGACCGGTCAGCAGGGTCAGCCGGAAGTACTGACAGCCGGCCGGAGTGGAGAGAACTCGAGCAAAGACGATGAAAAGGAGTGGAACCGATGACAGGAAAATCGTCCGTGGCATGTGTCTTCCTGCTAGTCCTGTTCACGGCGGGTTGCCGAAAGGCTGCCACCGAACCGGAGCCCATAAGGCCCGTGCGAGCGATCAAGGTGGGAGACGTGAAAGCTCTCCAGGGCCGGGAGTTTCCCGGACGGGCGAGCGCTAAAGAGGAGGTGGACCTTTCCTTCCGAGTATCGGGTCCGCTCATCGCACTTCCCGTCGACGTTGGTAGCCAGGTGAAGGCGGGGGACGTGATCGCGGCCTTGGATACCAAGGATTTCCAGGCCGCGCTGGACAGCGCCCAAGGGAATCTGAGCGTTGCCAAGGCGAATCTCTCGGCCATGGAGCGAGGCGCCCGGCCGGAGGAGATCGAACAACTCAAGGCCGCCGTGGCCGAGGCGGAGGCAGCCTATCAACAGGCGAAAGCGGAACATGAGCGGAACGAGAAACTGCTGCCGACAAAGGTAGTCACCCAGTCGGAATTCGACATAAGCCTTGCGCGCCGCGACCGCACCGCAGCGCAGGTCAGCAAGGCGAAAGAAGATCTGAATATCGGCCTGAAAGGAGCCAGGCCGGAGGACCTGGAAGCCAAGCGATCCGAGATCCAGGCCCTGGAAGCAGCCGTGGAAAATGCCAAGAACCAGTTGGACTACGCGGTGCTCAAGGCGCCGTTCGCTGGCACCGTGGCGGCCAGGTACGTCGAGAACTTTCAAACTGTGCAAGCCAAACAAGCGGTCGTTCGTCTTTTGGATGTCTCGAAGATCGAAGTGACCATCCAGGTGCCGGAGAGCGTCATCTCGCTGGTGCCGCGCGTCAAGAAGGCTGTTTGCCGGTTCGACGCCTTCCCCGGCCGGGAGTTCATGGGCCAGGTCACGAAGATCGGCAGCGAAGCCTCTCAGACCACCCGTACGTATCCCGTCACCGTTGTGCTCGATCAGCCGAGTGACGTGCAAATCCTGCCGGGCATGGCAGCCGTTGTCCGCGGCGTGCCCGAGGCGGATGGCAAAGCGGCCGGCGAGGACCTTGTCGTGCCACCCGGCGTGGTCTTCACCGACGAAGCCGGCCAACAAGCCTACGTCTGGACCATCCAGGCTGAGAAGGTCGCGCCGCGGGCGGTCACAACCGGCAAGCTGACGCCCGTCGGCATCGCAATCACCGAGGGACTCAAGGCTGGAGAGCTGGTGGTCTCGGCGGGGGTGCATTCGCTCCGCGACGGCCAGGAAGTGAAGATTCTTGAGGAAGGGAGTCGTTAGCGCCATGAATCTGGCTGCCATTTCCATCGAGAAGCGGGCCATCACGTACTTCGGCATCCTGCTCGTTGTGGCCGGCGGGGTCTTCTCCTACTTTCAACTCGGGCAGTTGGAAGACCCGGAGTTCTCGGTAAAGACCGCCGTGATCACCACCACGTATCCCGGGGCCAGCGCCGAGCAGGTGGAACTGGAGATCACCGACCGGCTCGAGACCAAGCTCCAGGAGATGGTGGAGCTCAAGAACGTCTATTCCAACTCCCGCCCGGGGCTGTCGATCATCAAGGTCGACATCAAGAGCAATTACTGGTCCGACCGGCTGCCGCAGGTCTGGGACGTGCTGCGAAAGAAAGTCGCCGACGTCGAACCGACTTTGCCACCCGGTGCCGGAAAGCCGAAGGTCGGCGACGATTTCGGCTACGTCTTCGGATTTCTCCTGGCGGTCAGCAGCGACGGCTACAGCTATGCCGAGTTGGAACGCTATGTGAAGGACATGCGGAAGGAGTTGAGCGTTGTGCCGGGCGTGGCCCGGGTCGACCTATGGGGAGTCCAAGAGAAACGGATCTACATCGACGTCTCCACCGCGCAGCTCACCGCCCTGGGGCTGACGCCCGAGCAGATGATCGAGAGTCTGCAGTCGCAGAATCTAGTGGTCGACGCCGGCCGCGTGGATTACCTTTCGCAGCGGATTCGCGTGGCGCCGACCGGCGAATTCCGCTCTCCCGAAGATATCGGCGATCTGGCGATCGTCGGCGCCGGAACCGATCGCGACGAGATCCTGCGGATCCGCGATTTTGCGAGCGTTTCCTTCGGCTACGTGGACCCGCCCGGGCAGCTTCTGCGGCACAACGGTCGGCAGGCGATCGCCATGGCGATGGCGCCCGGCTCCGGCGAGAACGTGGTCCACGTCGGGCAGGCCATCGATCGCCGTATCGCCGAACTGGTAACCGATCTCCCCGTGGGAATCAACGTCGAACGGATCTCGTGGCAGTCGGACCAGGTGAGCGAGTCGGTCCGGGCCTTCATGATCAGCCTTCTGGAGGCGGTGGTTATCGTGCTGGCGCTTTTGGCGCTGACCATGGGCATGCGGGCCGGAGTGATCATCGGCATCAGCGGGCTGGTGTTCCCTATCCTCGGCACATTTATTGTCATGGCGATTATGGGCATCGACCTCCACCGGATCTCCCTGGGAGCGATGATCATCGCCATGGGCATGATGGTCGACAATGCGATCGTCGTGACCGACGGCATCATGGTCCGCATCGCGCAAGGGATGGATCGGAAGCAGGCGGCCATCGAGGCGGCCAGCGGGCCCGCCTGGCCTCTGTTGGGCGCGACGGTGGTGGCCTGCATGGCCTTTTATCCGATTTTCGCGTCGAGCTACGACACGGGGGAGTACGCCGGGAGCTTGTTTACCGTCGTGGCCATCTCGCTCTTGTTGAGTTGGGTTTTCTGCCAGATGGTAGCGCCGCTGTTGTGCATCGCCATGTTGCCCGGCCCAAAACCGGGGGAAGCCATCACATCTCCCTACCAGACGCCGTTTTATCAGCGTTTCCGGGGGTTGTTGTATCTGGCGATTCGTCACCGCGTGGGCTTCCTGGCGAGCATGGTCGGACTGTTGATCATCTCCGTGCTCGGTTTTCGCTTCGTGCCGCAACTCTACTTTCCCGACTCCAGCCGCCTGCAGGTCATGATCGACTACTGGGCGCCGGAGGGTACGCGGATCCAAGAGACCAGCGCCAACCTGGAGAAGATCGAGAAATATGTCGAGGAGCATCCGGCCACGGCCACCGTCAGCACGTTCATCGGCAAGGGGCCGCCGCGTTTCTACCTTCCGGTGAGCGCGGAAGACCCGTATACGTCCTATGCCCAGCTCATCGTCAACACCAAGTCGCTCGACGGGGTGAATCAACTCCTGGCGGATACGGACGCATGGGTCCGCGAAAACGTCCCCGAGGCAATGGTCCGCGTGCGGAAGTATGCCGTGGGGGCGTTCGACGACTGGAAGATCGAAGCCCGATTCAGTGGGCCGGCCAACGCCGATCCCGCCACGCTTCGCCGCCTGGCCCAGCAGGGCGCGGACATCCTGCGCGACAGTCCCTATGCCAAGGAAGTCCGCACCAACTGGCGAGAGCAAGTCCAGGCGCTGGTTCCCCGCTACAACCAGGAGCGAGGCCGCTGGGCCCGCGTGTCGCGCGACGATCTGGCCCGCGCGATGCAGCGAGCGTCGGACGGGGTCGTCGTCGGGCAATATCGGCAGGGGGATGACCTGATCCCGATTGTGGCCAGAAACACGGAATCGGAGCGCGGGCAGGCTGCCGCGACGCTGGAAGACGTTCAGATCATACCGAAACTCTCCACCTATGCCGTCCCCGTCTCGCAGGTCGTCGACGGAATTTCCACGCCGTGGGAAGATCCGATTATCTGGCGATGGGACCGCCGCAGGGCGATCACCGTCCAATGCTCGCCCAACGGTGTGACGGCGCCGACGCTCCGCAACGCCGTGCTGGAGAAGTTCGAAGCGATCGAACTTCCGCCCGGCTACCGGCTGGATTGGGACGGCGAGTACTTCAGCGCCAAGCAATCCCAAGAGGCGCTGACTCCGGGAATCGTGCCCGCCGTGGTGGTCATGCTGTTCATCCTTGTGGCCCTGTTCAACGGTTTCCGCCCCATGTTGATCTGCATCCTGGTCATCCCCTTCGTGATGATCGGGATCACCGGCGGTCTGCTGTTGACTCAGACGCCGTTCGGCTTCATAGCGCTGCTGGGAGCCATGAGCCTGTCGGGGATGATGATCAAGAACGTTGTGGTGCTCTTGGACGAGGTGAATGCCAATCTCACCAAGGGACTTGCCCCTTACGACTCGGTCGTCGAGGCGGCGGTGTCGCGATTGAGTCCGGTGGTCAACGCCGCCGGGACTACCGTTCTTGGCGTGCTGCCCATGCTCCAGGACGTGTTCTGGGTGGCGCTGGCGGTGACGATCTTCTTTGGGCTGATCGTCGGCACGATGCTGACCATGATTGTGGGCCCGGTCCTTTACACCCTTTTGTACCGAATCCCGGCGCCGTCGCCCAAGCGCCGCGAGGGAGTCGTTGTGACCGAGGCCATCCGCGACCAGGAGCCTTCGCCTGCGGAGTCGACCTGACCCTCTTTGCAACGTTGATGCGATGAACCAGACCATGCAGCAGTTGGTCCGTTACCGGCGGGTCCAGGAAATCGTGGGCGACGTGATCCGCCTCCATGCCTCGGGGATTGCCCTGGGCGACATGGCGGAGGTGGAGAACACCGACGACGAAATGTCGCTGGCCCGGGTGATCGGCCTGGACCGGAACACGGTCAGCTTGCAGGTCTTTGCCGGTGGAAAAGGTCTCTCCACCGACGCCGAGGTCCGGTTCCTCTCGCGCCCGCTGGACGTTGTGTACTCGCCGAACATTCTGGGACGGGTGTTTCGCGGATCGGGCGAACCCATGGACGGCGGACCGGACCTTTCGGCCGATCCTCGGGTTCCGGTGGGCGGCCCGACGGTGAACCCGGTCATGCGGGTCATGCCCACGAAGATGATCGAGACCCGAGTGCCGATGGTCGACCTGTTCAACTGCCTGGTGGAGAGCCAGAAGATCCCCATCTTCTCGGTTGCCGGGGAGCCGCACAACGAACTCCTGGCACGGATCGGGTTCCAGGCCAACGCCGACGTGCTGGTCTTTGGCGGCTTGGGGCTGATCTTCGACGACTACCACTTCTTCCGCACCGCCTTCGAGGAACACGGCGTCTTTGCCCGCACGGTGATGTTTGTGAACCAGGCCGCCGACCCGCTGGTCGAGCGGTTGCTCGTGCCGGACATGGCCCTGGCGGTGGCCGAGAAGTTCGCCGTTGAGGAGAACAAGCGGGTGCTGGTGCTGATGACCGACATGACCGCCTACGCCGACGCCATGAAGGAGATCGGCGTTGCACAAGAACGCATTCCGGCCGTGCGGGGCTACATGGGCGACCTGTACACGCAGCTCGCCCAGCGGTACGAGAAGGCCTGCGATTTCAAGGGGGCGGGCTCGCTCACCATCCTCACGGTGACCACGATGCCCGGCGACGACGTCACCCACCCGGTTCCCGACAACACCGGCTATATCACCGAGGGACAGTTTTACCTTCACGGCGGGATCATCGATCCGTTCGGCTCGCTGTCGCGTCTGAAGCAGCACGTCGTCGGCAAGGCCACGCGCGAGGACCACTCTCAGATCGCCAACACGATGATCCGGTTTTACTCGGGCGCGGTGGAAGCACGGAAGAAGCAGGCGATGGCCTTCGAGTTGTCGCCGTTCGACGAGAAGCTGTTGAAGTTCGGGACGCTGTTCCGGGAGCGATTTATGGACATCCGCGTCTCGATCGGCGTGATCGACGCGCTCGACCTGTGTTGGAAGACGTTGGCCGAGTGTTTTGAGCCGCAGGAATTGTTGATGAAACAGAGTCTGGTGGATAAGTATTTTCCGAAAAACCGTTCATGAGGTCAGCAATCTGGCCGAAGGCCATGCTCATCGTAGCCTGGGGTTGTTCCCCAGGACGGCGAGGTCCCAAAACCAAGGTTTTTGGCCAACGGCCATATTCACCTTCAACTCGGTGATGTGGATGTCGAGAGCGAATCGGCACGGGTGAATATGGCCGTTGGCCAAAGACAACATTGACTTCAACTCCCAACCTGGGGTGATTACCCCAGGCTACGGTGAAAATGGCCTTTGGCCAAAAACCTGCCGTCGACCACGTTCGAATCTCTGAGCGAACCGGATGCCAAAGCTCAAACTCAGCAAGAACTCGCTCCAGCAACAGCAGCAACTGAAGCTGTTCCGGCGTCTGCTGCCGTCGCTGGACCTCAAGCGCCGCCAGCTTACCGTCGAGGCGCAGAAGGCCCGCGCCGAGCACAAGGCCGCCCTGGCCGCAGCGGAGCTGCTCGATGCTCAAATCGGCAGGGAACTTCCCATGCTCGCCGATCCCGATCTCGATTTTAGCGGCCTGGTGAGAATGACCGGTTACCGGGTCGGCCGGCAGAACGTGGTCGGCACCCGTTTGTCGATCCTGGACCACGTCGAATTTGCCGTGGCGGACTATTCCCGGCTGGTCACGCCGGCATGGGTCGACATTCTCGTTCGGCGCCTGAAGGATGCTGCCGAAGCGAGGGTCCGTGCTCGCATTGCCGGCCAGCGCGTCCAGGCGCTTGACCAGGCCGTTCGACGGATCACGCAGCGGGTGAACCTCTTCGAAAAAATCCTCATTCCGACCGCGAAAGAGAACATCCAGCGTATCCGAATCTATTTAGGCGACGCGGAGCGAGCCGCCGTGGTCACTTCCAAGCTCGCCAAGGTGAAGCAGCAGCAGGCCGCCCCCCAGCGCCTTGAGGAGGCAGTATGAGCATCGTCCCTTTGCAGCGAGTGACGTTTGCCGGTCTGAGCGCCCAGAAGGATCGGCTGCTGGACGATCTCCACGCCATGGGATGCCTGCAATTGATTCCGCTGGGTGGCGATGGAAAAGACCTGCCGCGCGGAGGGCCGTCCTTGCAGGCCCGAGAGGCGCTCAAGTTTCTTCTCTCCTGTCCACAACGCCGCCGGCAGTTGCACGATGCCGCCCAGTTCAACGCGGAGGCGGTTGAGCAGCGGGCGCTCGAGCTCCAGCGGCGCATTCAGACGCTTGAGTCCGAACGGGACTCCCTTCTCGAGCGGGTCGCCGCCGCGAAGCCGTGGGGTGATTTCCACTTCGCTTCGCTCGAAGAGATGGGCGATTTGCGTCTCTGGTTTTATGTCGTCCCCCACAAGGACATGCCGAAGGTCGAGGCGACGGGACTCGTCTGGGAAGTGGTCCGCCGCGACCACCGTTTTTGCTACGTGAGTGTCGTTGACAAGGCGGAGCCATCGTCGATGCCCGTGTCGCGCGTCCACCTGGGATCGCGCTCGCCCAAGGATCTCCGGCGGCGGCTCGACGAAGTGGAGTTGGCGATCGAGGACGCCCAGGCAGAGCGGGCGCACATGACGCGGTGGTGCCTCCTCTTCGCGCAAAACCTAGCCAGGCTGGAGGATGCCGCCGCCCGTGCCGGCGCGGCGCTGCAGACCTGCGATCGGCAAGAGCTGTTCGCGTTGGAAGCCTGGGCGCCGCGAGAGAACATTGCGGAGTTGAAGCAGTATACGGCAGAGAACGGCTTCTTGTTTGAAAGCCGCGCCCCCAACTCCGACGACCAGCCGCCCACGCTGATGCGCAACCCGCCGCGGATGTCGGTGGGCGAAGACCTCGTGAACTTCTACATGACGCCGGGTTATTGGGGCTGGGACCCGTCGGGAGTCGTGCTTGTCTCCTTCACGATCTTCGCGATGATCCTCGCCGACGCCGGATACGCGGCCGTATTGGGTTTGGGGTTGTTCATGGGCTGGCGGCTGCTCGGCCGGTCCGCCGCGGGACGGCGATTCCGCCCCCTGCTCGCTCTTATTGTCCTTGTGTCGCTCGTGTACGGCGCCCTGGTCGGGAGTTACTTCGGTATCGCGCCGCCGAAGGGAACGGTCCTCAGCCGGCTGCACTGGCTGGACATGAATAACTCGTCGTTCATGATGGGCCTGTCCATCCTGGTCGGCGGCATCCATGTCGTGCTAGCCAACGTGATGGACGCACGGCGGTATGCGGACTGGCGCGATGGCCTGGCGTCAATCGGATGGGCTGCGGCCGTCGGCGGCGGATTGCTCTTCGGAGCCGGCGCGGCGATTCCCCCGGTCGCGTTTCTCCAATTCCTTGGCGGGGGAGTTCTCGTGGTGGGTCTCTTGATGGTCGTCGGTTTCACCGCATGGCGTGAAAGGCCGCTGAAACGATTCGTCCAGGGACTGCTTGGGCTGACCAAAGTTTCCGGCGCATTCGGCGACGTCTTGAGCTACCTGCGTCTGTTTGCCTTGGGCCTGGCGTCGGCCTCGCTGGCGATGGCATTCAACGACATGGCCTCGGGCATCCGTGGTGCGTTGCCGGGCATCGGTGTGTTTTTGGCTCTTCTCGTTTTGATGTTTGGACACGCGCTGAATCTCCTGCTGGGTGTGTCCAGCGGCGTAATTCACGGCTTGCGTTTGAATGTGATCGAGTTCTTCAACTGGGGCCTGAAAGACGAAGGCCGTCTGTTTACGCCTTTTCGGCGAAAGGAGGATTCCCTATGGAACTGACGTTGACATTGGGCTGGCTCGGTCTCTACGCGGCCTTGGCCCTCGGAGCGATCGGCAGCATGATCGGGTGTTTGCGGGCCGGCATGGCCGCGTGCGGAGCGATGCTGGAAGTGGAGAGCGGTTTCGGCCGGTTCGTGGGGGTCGCGGCCATGCCTTCTTCACAAACCATTTACGGCATTGTTGTGACCATGGCCCTTCCGAAAGCAATTACGGTAGGAAACTCGCCCGGCATCTTCGCCCTGGGAGTTCTCGCGGGGCTTGCGCTATTGTTCAGCGCCGTCGCGCAGGGCACGGCCTGCGCCGCCTCGATCAACGCTTCGAAGAGCAAACCGGAGGTGTTCGGCATCTCCCTGGCTCCCGCGGCGCTCATCGAGGGGTTTGCGGTCTTCGCGTTTGTCTTCGCGCTGGTGCTCGCCGGCGGCCTTCCCGAATAACCCAGACTGTCTCACGGTGCAACCATGGCAGAAACCATGCACAATTCGTCCGGCGTGCAGGATCTCATCGACCGGATTCGCGACCAGGGCGTGCAGGCGGCTCAGGAGGAGGCGGATCGCCTGCTGCGCGATGCGCGGCAGCAGGCCGCCGAAATTGTCGCCCAGGCAAGAGCCGAGGCCAAGGCCATGCAAGAGAAGGCCCAGGCGGAGATCGAAGCCCACCGCCTCGCGTCGCTCGACGCGCTGAGGCTCGCCGCGCGGGATACGGTCCTGGACCTCAAGGCCCGCGTGATGTCCCGGTTCGAGGAGTTTGTCAAGCGCCTGGTCACCTCGGCCACCCGAGACAAGGAACTCGTCCGCAGCATCGTGCTCGTGTTGGCCGGACAGGCGGCGGAGGAGTTGATCAAGGACAAGGAAATCGAGGTTCGGATCTCCAATAGCCTCCTGGAAGGCCACACGGGGCCCGTATTCCAGGAGGAAGGGAAGCTCGCCATCCTGGGGCTCTCCAGCGACATGCTCCGCGAGGGGATCGAATTAGTGTCGGACGGCGAAATCGAGGGAGGCGCGCGTGTGCGGCTTGTCCAGGAGAAGTTGGAAATCGACCTGTCCGACCGGGCGGTCGCCCGCATGATCTCCCAGCGTTTGCTCCCTCGGTTCAAGGCCATTATGGAAGGGGCGGAGTGAAACGGAGACGCCCATGTACTACGACTTGGTCGCGAGCCTGCCCCACCTGCCGTACTTCGAGCGAGCCGAGCGGCTGCCGATCACCCCGCTTCGCCTCCAGCAGCGGCTGCGATTGCTGAGACCCGCTCACGCCGACCAATTGGCCCTCACGCGGTCGCTGGTCCGCTGGCGCCCGGATCGTCTGCACGGGAAGACCGATGCAGAGCGGGTCGCGGAGTACGACGCGCTGATGGCATTGCCGATGGAGCAGTCGCTGAGAGAGTACGTTGCGTTCCGGATGGACCAGCAGACCCTCGTTGCGGCGTTGCGGCGGAAACGGGAGGGCGAGGAAGCGCCGGAAGCATCGATCCGCTGGGGCGCGGGGCCGTGGGTCCGCCACATCCAGAAACACTTTGGCGAACCCGACTTCCGCCTCGCGATCTTGCACCCCTGGCTTCCGCAGGCCCGGCAACTCCTGGCGGCGGGCGACGCTTTGGGGCTGGAGCGGCTTTTGATGGCTGGCGCCTGGCGGCAACTCGACCGCTACGCCGAGCAAAGCATGTTCGGTTTCGAAGCGGTCTTTGCGTACGTGTTCAAGTGGGACATGCTCCGGGCGTGGCTCGCCCGCGATGCGGAGAAGGCGAAAACAAGATTCAGGGAATTGATTGAGCAGGTGACGCATGCTGAAAACTAGCGCCAACGGGGCGAAAACAGCCACGGTCGTCCAGGTCCGGGAAAGCCTCGTCTTGATCGAAGTGGACGACGAGACGCCCTTGATGAAGAACGAAGTCGGCTACGTGTGCGTCGGCCAGGAACGTCTGAAGGCCGAGGTGCTCCGCATCCGCGGACGGACGGCCGACATGCAGGTGTTCGAGGACACCAGCGGGGTTCGCGTGGGCGATCGGGTCGAAATGACCGGCGAGATGCTTTCCGCGACGCTCGGGCCCGGCCTCTTGGGACGCGTCTTCGACGGTCTGCAAAACCCGCTCTCCATCCTGGCGCAACAGCACGGCTTTTTCCTGCCCCGGGGCGTCAGCGTGGCGCCGCTGGATCTCGATCAGAAGTGGCGTTTCACGCCGGAGGCATCCGTCGGCTCGAAAGTGCCGCCCGGCGGTGTCCTCGGCACCGTTCCCGAGGGACCGTTCACCCACAAAATCCTGGTGCCGTTCGGCGAACGGGAACCGGTTACAGTCACCTGGATCGGCAAGGGAAACCTGACGCTCAACGACCCGGTCGCCCGCATCCGAACGAGCGACGGAACCGAGCGGGAGATCACCATGGTCCAGCGGTGGCCGGTCCGCCGCACGATCCCCGGACAACTCTTTCGCCGCCGCTATGCCGAACGGCTTTACGCCGAGGAACCGTTGACCACCGGCACGCGGATCATCGACACCTTCTTCCCCATCGCCACGGGCGGGACCGGCTGCATCCCAGGGCCGTTCGGCGCAGGGAAAACGGTGCTGCAGAGCACGATCGCCCGCTATTCGAGCGTGGACATCGTGGTCGTCGTGGCCTGCGGCGAACGGGCCGGCGAGGTCGTCGAAACCATTACACTCTACCCGGAAACCAAAGACCCGCGGACGGGCGGAACGCTCATGGACCGCACGATCATCATCTGCAACACGTCGTCCATGCCGGTTGCCGCGCGCGAGGCCTCGATCTACATGGGGATCACGCTGGCCGAGTACTACCGGCAGATGGGATTGAACGTGCTGCTGATCGCCGACTCCACCTCGCGTTGGGCGCAGGCGATGCGCGAGACTTCGGGCCGGATGGAAGAGATCCCGGGCGAAGAGGCATTCCCGGCCTACCTCGATTCCTCGATCAAGAGCGTGTACGAGCGGGCGGGGGTGATCCGCTGCCCCGACGGGTCGCAAGGCAGCCTGACGATGATCGGCACCGTTTCGCCCGCGGGCGGCAATTTCGAAGAACCGGTCACCCAGTCGACGCTCGGGACCGTCAAGACCTTCCTGGGACTTTCCTACGACCGCGCCTACAAGCGGTATTATCCGGCGATTGATCCGCTGGTGTCCTGGTCGCGCTACCTGGACCAGCTCGGGCCGTGGCTCAGCAAGAATCTCGATCTCAACTGGACGCGAGACGTCAAGCGGCTTCACGAACTCCTGGCACAAGGCGATTCCATCAACCAGATGATGCAGGTTACGGGCGAGGAAAGTATCACGCTGGAAGACTTCGTGACCTGGCAGAAGTCCGTGCTGTTGGACATGGCCTACCTCCAGCAGGACGCCTTCGACGAGACCGACTCCTGCATGCCGCGCCAGCGCCAACTCGAAAGCCTGCGGCTGATCAAGAGCCTGATCGACCGCCAATACGACTTCAAGGACCGCGATGAAGCCCGCGAATTTTTCACCAGGGCGATCGGGCTGTACAAGAACTGGAACTATAGCCCGCCCGGCTCGCTCGAATACCAGAAGTACAAGCGGGAAATCGAAACGCTATGAACGACAACGACGCTCGAAAAGGAAAAACCCGCAGAATCAGCCTGGCCGATGAAGAGGCCGTCAAAGAAGTCCTCGTCAACACCGTGTTCGGGCTCTGGGACATCGTCAACAACCTCACCCGGCTGGCTCCGTCCCGCCGCGACCGTTACCGGGTGACGATCTTCGGCTCGGCGCGGGCGAAGCCGGGAACGTACGTTTACGACGAGGTGAAGCGGATCGCCACGGTGCTGGCCGAGATGGGGTGCGACATCATCACCGGCGGCGGCCCGGGTCTCATGCAAGCTGCCAATGAAGGCGCCGCCTCGGTCGGCGCTCCCCAGCGCGATCGCTCCGTCGGCATTCGCGTGGACCTGCCCTTTGAGCAGCAATCCAATCCCTTTGTGCTCGAGGCGTTCACGCACAAGACGTTCTTTACTCGCCTGCACCACTTCGTCCTGACTTCCGACGCCTTCGTGGTCACTCCCGGGGGAATCGGCACCGTGTTGGAGCTCATGATGATTTGGCAGTTGCTGCAGGTCCAGCACGTTCGCGACACGCCGCTGATCCTCGTCGGGAAAATGTGGGCCGATCTGGTCGAATGGGCCAAAGCTCACCTGTTGACAACACAACCTCCCCTGGCCAACGCGGAAGACATGACCATACCTCGCTGCGTGAACACGGCCGACGAGGCCATTGCTCTGCTCAGCGAGCACCATGCAGAGTGGTTGAGGGACATCAAGGCGGACAATCCATGACTCGAAAAGGAGGTAGCCATGACGACAGTAACCGCCACCGGCGCGACGGCGCAGTCGCGCCACGATGCTTACGAAACGCTGCTGGAGCGATGCCGGGCACTGGAGCCGGTGATCGCCGCCGTGGCGCATCCGTGCGAGACGACGGCCTTGACCGGCGCCGTCGAAGCCGCCGAAGCGCGGCTGATTTCGCCGATCCTGGTCGGCCCGCAGCAGAAGATCCGCGAGGTCGCCAAAGAGGCTGGCCTGAACATCGACCCGTACCCCATTGAGGACGTACCCCATAGCCACGCTGCTGCGGCCAAGGCCGTGGAGCTGATTCGTTTGGCCCGCGCCGAGGTGTTGATGAAAGGCAGCTTGCACACCGACGAGTTGATGGGCGCCGTGGTCTCCTCGGCCACGGGACTGCGGACTGCCCGGCGGATCAGCCACTCATTCGTGATGTCCGTGCCGACGTATCCCAAGCCGCTGATCGTCACCGATGCGGCGATCAATATCGCGCCGACGCTGGAGGACAAGCGCGACATCTGCCAGAACGCCATCGACCTAGCCCATAGCCTCGGCCGTTCGATGCCCAAGGTTGCCATCCTCTCGGCGGTGGAAACGGTAACGACAAAAATCCCCTCGACGATCGACGCAGCAGCGCTCTGCAAGATGGCCGACCGGGGGCAGATCACCGGCGCGATTTTGGACGGCCCGCTTGCCATGGACAACGCCATCAGCCTTGAGGCCGCCAAGACAAAAGGAATTGCGTCACCAGTCGCGGGCGACGCCGACATTCTCGTCGCCCCGGACCTGGAAGCCGGAAACATCCTGGCCAAACAACTGACGTTTTTAGCCAATGCCGATGCGGCCGGGCTGGTTCTCGGCGCGAGGGTGCCGATCATCCTTACCAGCCGTGCCGACAACGTGCGGACCCGCATGGCGTCCTGCGGAGTCGCCCTGTTGTTCGCCCACGCCCGCCGCACGGGCCAACTCGACGGAAAATCATCCTGAGTCCTTCCGGAGGAGAATAGCCATGTCGGATATTCCGTCACCCCCGCTGCTCGGCAAGAAGGCCCTGGTCTTGGGGATCGCCAACGAGCACTCGATCGCTTACGGTTGTGCCCGCGCCTTCCACAAGCTCGGAGCCGAGTTGGCGATTACCTACCTGAACGACAAGGCGAAGCCCTACGTCGAGCCCCTTGCGCAGCAGTTGAAGGCGGCGATCTTTGCGCCCCTCGACGTGCAGCAGCCCGGGCAATTGGAAACTGTCTTCGACCAGGTCCGGCAAACCTGGGGCCGGCTGGACATCGCACTGCATTCCATCGCCTTTGCGCCTAAGGAGGATCTTCGAGCGGGGCTGCTCAACTGCTCGGCGGCCGGGTTCGGCCTGGCGATGGACGTGTCGTGCCACTCGTTCCTGCGCATGGCCCGGCTGGCGGCGCCGCTGATGACCGACGGCGGCACACTCTTCGCCCTGAGCTATCACGGCGCCAACAAGGTCATCCCCAATTACGCGGTCATGGGACCGGTGAAAGCCGCGTTGGAAGCGTGCGTGCGCTACCTGGCCTACGAACTGGGACCGCAGGGCATCCGCGTGCACGCCGTTTCCCCCGGTCCGATCCAGACCCGCGCCGCGTCGGGACTGAAGGATTTTGACCTGCTGCTGAACGAGGCCGCCGAGCGAGCCCCCGTCGGCGAGTTGGTGGACATCGACGACGTGGGCATGGCCACCGCCTACCTGGCGACCCCGTTTGCCCGGCGCTTGACCGGCAGCACGCTCTACGTGGATGCAGGGCTGAACATCATGGCGTAGGGATGAGCCACAACATTCGACACATGACAGGTCGATGAGAGGATCACATGAACACAACCCTACCTTACTTTGGCACGCTGCCCTTTCAAAAGCCGGCAGCCGCCGGTTTCCACGCCGCCGCCGACTACGCGATCGACTTCTGGCAACGCTCGCTGATCTTCCTCGATGTTCTCCGGCAGTCCGGCAACCAACAGGCGGAGATGACCTCCCGACCGCTCAACGCGGTGCTCATCTTCGACTACGAGATCATTCTGAAAGGCGACAACCTGCCGCGGCCGGTGAACTATGCCCTGGTGCGAGTCGTGCCCCCACCGGGCACGGTGATCGACCAGGCCAGACGTCCGGTGGTCGTGATCGACCCGCGTGCCGGCCAGGGGCCGGGCATCGGGGGATTCAAGCCGGTGAGCGAGATTGGCCGGGCTTTCGAGGCAGGTCATCCGGTTTACTTCATCGGCTTTATTGCCGACCCGCTGGAAGGTCAGACGATCGAGGATATCGCCCACGCCCATACGGTCTTCCTCGAGAAGGTGATCGAGCTGCAGCCCGAAGCCGTCGGCAAGCCAATGCTCATCGGGAATTGCCAGGCCGGTTGGCACGCGATCATGGCGGCCTGCATGCGCCCCGATCTCGTGGGGCCCGTGGTGCTCGCCGGCGCCCCCTTGTCCTACTGGGGCGGCGTCCGCGGCCAGAATCCGATGCGCTACACCGGCGGCCTGTTGGGCGGGACTTGGATCGCGCGGATGATCAGCGATCTGGGCGGCGGTCTGTTCGACGGTGCCTGGCTGATCTCGAACTTCGACAACCTCAATCCCGCCAATACCCTCTGGACCAAGCAGTACAACGTCTGGGCCAGGCCGGAAAAGGAAGCGCGTCGTTATCTGGAGTTCGAGAAATGGTGGGGCGCTTTCGTGCGGCTCCGCGGCGAGGAGCTGCAATATATGGTCGACAACCTCTTTGTCGGCAACAAGCTCTCGACCGGGCAGATCGTGACCAAGGACGGGATCCGGCTCGACATTCGCAACATCCGCTCGCCAATTCTCTGCTTCTGCTCCAAGGCCGACAACATCACGCCCCCGCAGCAGGCGCTCGGCTGGATCCTCGACAACTACGACAGCGTCGATGAGATCCGCAGGCACGGTCAAACGATCCTTTACTGCCTGCACGAGACCGCGGGGCATCTGGCGATCTTCGTGGGCACCAAGGTCGCGGCCAAGGAGCATTCCGAGTTCATCAACTACATGGACCTGATCGACGGCATCCCGCCCGGCCTCTACGAGATCGTGATCACCGATAAGCGCGAAGGCGACGTAAATTCCGAACTTCTGTCGGGCGATTTCAACGTGCGGATCGAGTTTCGCGACCTCGAGGATATTCGAGCATTGGGCTCGAACAGCATCGAGGACGAACGGGAGTTTGCGGCGGTCGCCCGGGTGTCCGCGCTCAATAACGCGTTCTACGCGACCTTCCTTCAGCCTTGGCTGAAGGCATGGGTCACGCCGCAGACGGCCTCTGCCGTGTTGGCGATGCAGCCTTTGCGTCTGCGGTATGCGATGTGTTCGGACAAGAATCCGATGATGCGCTTGGTGGCGCCGGCGGCCGATCAGGCCCGCGCCGAGCGCAAGACGCCGGCGGCCGACAATCCCTTCGTGAAACTGCAGGAAGAATTCTCGGCAATGGTGACGTCGTGGCTTGAAGCCTCCGGCCAATTCCGCGACCAGGTGCAAGAGGCCATGTTTCATACGGTCTACGGCTCCCCCTGGCTTCAAGCCTGGCTGGGGTTGGCGAGCGACGACGAGCGGCCGCGCCCCAAGCCGGGCACGTCGCCCGATCAACGCGCGGCCTTGGCTGCGAGGATCGAGCAGCTCCGCACGACCATGGACCAGGGCGGCCCGCTCGAAGCGGTGGTGCGTGCACTGGTTTACATCGCCATGGGACAACGCTCCGTGGATGCCCGCTCCTTCGAAACCTTGCGCCGTGTCTTGAAGGACCACCCGGACATCCCCTTGGCTCGCTACAAGGCGATTCTCCGCCAGCAGTGGGCGATGCTGACCATCGACGAAGAAGCAGCCTTGGCGGCCCTGCCGCGACTTCTGCCGCCGGATGCCGATGCACGCCGCCGTCTGTTCGAGCAGGTCCGGTCGATTCGAACGGCGGTCGGAGAACTGGATGGGGAAGCGAAGCGTCGGTTGGAAAAGATGCAGGCTTTGTTCGACGGTGGGGAAAGTATTCCCGTACGGGACAGCACGCACGTGGACGAGAGGATGTTATGAGCGACGCCATTATCGTACTCAACGCCGGTTCCTCAAGCCTGAAATTCTCGATCTACCGCGTGGCCGAACGAGAACTGGACCTCGTGGCACGCGGGCAGGTGGAGGGCCTGGGCACGTCCCCGCGGTTCAAAGCGAAAGACGAGGAGGGGCGGGTTCTGGCCGACGTTGCCGTGAAGGGCCCCGCCCACGGTTTCGGGCATCCGGAGGCATTTGCGCACCTGGCCCAGTGGGCTCGCGAGCACTATGCCGGCGATCTGTCGCTGGTGGCCGTGGGCCACCGTATGGCTCATGGCGGGCTGGACTTTACCGCGCCGACGCTGATCGATGCCGGCGTTTTGGCGAAGCTGGAATTGCTCGTGCCCCTGGTTCCGCTGCACCAGCCGCACAATCTGGCGGCGGTCAAGGGCGTGACGAAGTTGCGGCCCGATCTGCCGCAGGTCGCTTGTTTCGACACGGCCTTTCACCGCGGAAGGGCCCCAGTGGCCGAACGATTCGGCCTGCCCAATGAGATGTTTCAACAAGGGGTGCGCCGATGGGGGTTCCACGGGTTGTCCTACGAATCGATCGCCGGGACGCTCTGCCGGCAGGCTCCTGATGTCCTCAGCGGCCGGGTAATCGTCGCGCATCTTGGCAGCGGCGCCAGCCTCTGCGGAATGCGAAACGCCCGATGCGTGGACACCACGATGAGCTTCTCGGCATTGGACGGTCTGCCCATGGGCACACGCTGCGGCAATCTCGATCCGGGCGTCCTCCTTTTCTTGCTCCGGCAGGGTTGGACCCCGGACCAACTCGAGGATCTCCTCTACAAGAAATCGGGCCTGCTGGGAATCTCCGGCGTCAGCAACGATGTCCGTGCACTGCTGGCGAGCGACCGCCCTCTGGCGGCCGAGGCGATCGAGTTCTTTGTCTATCGCATCGTTCGCGAGATCGGTTCGCTCACCGCCGCACTCGGTGGTCTGGACGCACTGGTCTTCACGGCCGGCATCGGCGAAAACTCCCCGGCGATCCGCCAACGAGTCTGCCAGGGGCTCGCCTGGCTGGGCATCCATCTAGACCCGGACGCCAACCAGAGTGCAAGCACGTGTATCTCTTCCAAGGGGCAATCACCGTCGGTATGGGTGATTCCGACCGATGAGGAAGGTGTGATCGCATCCCATACCCGGGCTGTCGTAGACGGCATCCAACAGAGCCCGATTGAGATCGGAAAGGGGGCATGATTGGCTCAGCACAGCGGACAGAAAGAACACGCACCCGGCGCAAGGCCGATCCGGCAGCGGACCTTGGACGCTGTGAACAGCCTGCACGGCCGATTGGGTCCGATCGTGCGCGTTGTGCTGGCTTTTGAACTACTCCGTTTCCTGGTCCTCGCCCCCATGAGCGCCGGCCTCCTGCGAGTGTTCCTGAATCGCTCGGGGCGGTGTTCCATCGGCAATTTCAGCGAGGAAACACAACCGTGACGATGGACAAGCTGATTAACATTCTCGTCACGCTCACGCTGGTCGAGCTCATGGTGGCCATCGGCTTGGGCGTGACGTTTGCCGAAGTGATCGGCGTGGCCCGGAACCGGCGGCTTCTGGTCCGAGCCGCACTGGCCAACTACGTCTGCGTCCCGGCAGCCGCGGTGGGCTTGTTGCTGTTGTTTCATGCCGAACCGATGGTGGCTGCGGGGTTTCTCATCGCCGCGGTTTGCCCGGGGGCACCCTACGGCCCGCCCTTCACGGCGATCGCCAAGGGAAACACGGCCGTTTCGGTGGGATTGATGGTGGTTCTGGCCGCCTCCTCCGCGCTGATTGCGCCGCTGCTTCTCGCCGTGCTGTTGCCATGGACGACGGGCAACGGTTCGCTCCGCGTCGACGCGGCCAAGATGGTGATCACGCTGCTGGTCACGCAGCTCCTTCCCCTCTGCTTCGGCCTCGCCGTGCGGCAATGGCGTCCGCATCTGGCGGCCAGGCTGCTGAAACCGGCCAATCGCCTCAGCGCGGTTCTCAACTTGTCGGTGATCGGGCTGATTCTCACCGTCCATTTCCAGACCCTGATGGCGATTCGGCCGCGAGGTTTCGTGGGGATGCTCGTCCTGGTGCTGGCCGCCCTAGCCGCCGGCTGGCTCCTGGGCATGCCCGGCAGCGACAACCGCAAGGCCATGGCGATTACGACGGCGGTGCGAAACGTCGGCGTCGGTCTGGTCATCGCGACAAGCAGTTTCCCGGGCACTCCGGCTGTGACCGCAACACTGGCCTTTGCGCTGTTCCAGACGATCCTATTGGCCATCGTCGCACTCGGATGGGGCCGACTGGCGCCGGCAGCAGCCGCAAGCTTCTCCTGATAACGAAGGTGGTCTGCAATGAGTAAGAGACCTACGGCAATTTCTGAATCTTCCGCGGAATCCGACAGCCTGGCGAAGCTGCTCGGACAGCACAGAAAGGATAAACGTAATGGAAATCACCACGAATGGCATGTTCTGGATAGTTTATGCAGGTTTGACGCGGCACCTCATTGCCGCGTCCTCCGTAAGCCAGCAGAGACCAGGTAGACGTCACGCGGGCTGGCGGAGATGTATACTTGCCAAAACTGCCACTCAGTCGAGGAGGGCCCCATGACCGCCTTACAAAAACAACGAGTCTCCCTCTTCGTGGACCGTTCCTGCCAGCAGTGGGTCGTTCGCGATCCCGAAGGCAGCTTTTGGCTACTTCCCTCAGTTGAAGACGCTTGGAACAACCGTCAACCGTTTACCCCGACCTCCGAGACGGACCTTGAGCCAGTGCCGGGACATTACAGAGATTTGCTCGGACTACCATTCTAGACAGTCGAGGTGCGTCATGACCCCAGAACAGATCCGGCTCGATGAAACGCGTCAACAAAAATCTCCCTGGAAGAAATGGGGGCCCTACCTCAGCGAACGCCAGTGGGGCACCGTCCGCGAGGATTACAGCGAAGGCGGCGACGCCTGGAGTTATTTTAGCCACGATCAGGCCCGCTCGCGCGCCTACCGCTGGGGCGAGGACGGCCTGGCCGGCATTTCCGACGACAAGCAGCGGCTCTGCTTTGCGATGGCCCTTTGGAACGGAAAGGACGCCATCCTCAAGGAACGCCTGTTCGGGCTCACCAATAGCGAGAGCAATCACGGCGAGGATGTCAAGGAATACTATTTCTATCTCGACAGCACTCCCACCCACTCGTACATGAAGTATCTCTACAAGTATCCTCAAGCAGCGTTCCCGTACGGGGATCTCGTGGAAACCAGCAGCCGCCGGGGCAGGCACGAGTTTGAGTATGAGTTGCTCGACACGGGAGTGTTCAACGAGGACCGTTACTTCGATGTCTTCGTGGAATATGCCAAGGAGTCGGCGGAAGACGTCCTGATCCAGATCACCGTCCATAACCGCGGCCCGGAAACCGCCGAGTTGCACGTCCTGCCGACGCTCTGGTTCCGCAACCAGTGGTCCTGGCATGCAAGCTCCGACCGGCCGACACTCGTCCAGACCGATAAGACCCAGGAGCGAAGCATTGTCGAGGCGGTTCATCCCAAGCTGGGTCGGCGCTATCTCTACTGCGAAGGCGATGCTGCCCTGTTGTTCACGGAAAACGAAACCAATACCCAGCGGATCTTCGGCGTTGCCAACCGGACCCCCTACGTCAAGGACAGCATCAACGACTATGTCGTCGCCGGCCAGACCGCAGCCGTGAATCCGGAACAAAAGGGGACGAAGGTGGCGGCTCATTACCGGCTCTCGGTCAATCCCGGCCAGTGCCAGGTGCTTCGGCTGCGGCTATCGGACGTCGCGCCGGGCGATCTTGGCCAAGGGAACGGCGCGGGCGCCAGCCCCTTCGGCGGGCATTTTGAGGACGTGCTCGAAACCCGCCGCAGAGAAGCCGACGAGTTCTATGCGGCCGTCATTCCCCCGTCGATGACGGCCGATCAGGCCAACGTCATGCGTCAGGCCCTGGCCGGCATGTTATGGAGCAAGCAGTTCTACCACTACGACGTGGACAAGTGGCTCGAAGAACGCGGCAGCGATCCTTTCAAGCCAACCCGCAAGGCGGCCCCGCGCAACGACCAGTGGCACCACATGTACAACGGCGACGTGATTTCCATGCCCGACAAATGGGAGTATCCCTGGTATGCGGCCTGGGATCTCGCCTTCCACGTGCTCGCCCTCACGTTGGTCGACCCCGATTTCGGCAAGGAGCAGTTGCGGCTGATGCTCCGCGAACGTTACCTGCACCCCAACGGCCAGATCCCGGCCTACGAGTGGAATTTCGGCGACGTGAATCCACCGGTGCACGCGTGGTCGACCATCTTCACCTACCGCCTGGAGCAGGCGATGACCGGACAGGGCGACAAGCAGTGGCTCAAGAGCAGCTTTCAGAAGCTACTGCTGAACTTCACCTGGTGGGTCAACCGCAAGGACCGTTCGGGACGCAACGTCTTCGAAGGCGGTTTTCTGGGGCTGGACAATATCGGCGTGTTCGATCGCAGCGCGCCTTTGCCGACCGGCGGCTATCTGGAACAGGCCGACGGCACCGCCTGGATGGCCCTGTTCTGCGAAAACATGCTCGAAATCGCCGCGGAACTGGCGATGACCGACCCGGACTATGAAGACATGGCGCTGAAGTTCAGCGAACACTTCCAGTGGATCGCCTCGGCCATGACCCACCTGGGCCAGGACACCGGCATGTGGGACGAGGAGGACGGCTTCTTCTACGACGTGCTCCGGTTGCCCAACGGACAGGCCCAACGCCTCAAGGTCCGCTCCATGGTCGGTCTGCTGCCCCTGTGCGCGGCCACGGTGTTTGATGGATCGCTCATTGCAAAGCAACCCGAACTCGGAGAGCGGTTGGCGGCATTTCTCGACGCCCGTCCCGAACTCTGCACGGCGATTCACGACCTGCGAAAGACCGGCGTGGCCGGGCGGCGGCTGGCTTCCATCCTGGACGAAGCCAAGCTCCGCCGCGTGCTGGCGAAGATGCTCGACGAAAACGAGTTCTTGAGCCCCTACGGCCTGCGTTCCCTATCGCGATTCCACGCCGATCATCCCTATTGCTTCCATGCGGGCGGCCAGGAATACCGGGTTTCTTACCTGCCGGCTGAATCCGACACCGGCATGTTCGGCGGCAACTCCAACTGGCGAGGTCCGATCTGGATGCCGGTCAACGCGCTGATCGTCCGCGCATTGCTCCAGTACTACGCCTACTACGGCGACGACTTCATCGTGGAATGCCCCACCGGTTCCGGCCGGCAGATGAATCTCTACCAGGTCGCCGAAGAGATCTCCCGCCGGCTGGCCGCCATCTTCCTGAAGAACAGCGATGGGCGGCGCCCGGTCTACGGCGGAGCCGGCAAGTTTCAGGACGACCCGAACTGGCGAGACTGCGTGCTGTTCTACGAATACTTCCACGGCGATAATGGGGCGGGACTGGGCGCCAGCCACCAGACCGGCTGGACGGGAATCGTCGCCCGGTTGATGCATTTGTTTGCCACGGTCCAACCGGAGCAGATTCTCGAGCGAGGCAAGAAGGCCTACGCCGAGAGGGTGGCCGCCGCGGAGACGAATACTCTGGTGGCTGCTCCGTGAACTCAGTGACTGTTCCAAAGGGGACTGGCTCCGAGCGCGCGGGACTTTCCCGAAAGAAATTCGTTGCGGCGAGGTGCCTGCCCCCCTTTTGGAAAGCGACCACATTTGAAGAAGGCGTGACGGCGGGAGAAGTTGGAAATTGGATAAGCGTTGAGGAGCGGTTTGCAGCGACCCTCCGTCGAGGGCGGTGTGGTACGTGAGTCGTGGCATCGCTTGATTCAGGAGCTACTATGCACCAAGAACTGCTGGAATCTATTGCCCTTTGGGGCTTTGCCTTGACCGCAGGAGCGCTGGCCATTGTCGCACTGGAAGCTGGGTACCGACTCGGCAACTGGCGGCACCGGCATACCGCGGAGGAAAAAGACGTCCCCGTAGGTGCGATGGTGGGCTCGATCCTCGGCCTCCTGGCATTCATGCTCGCGTTTACGTTCAGCACGGCCGCCGCGCGCTTCGAGACCCGCCGACAAGCCGTTCTCGAGGAAGCCAATGCCATCGGAACCACCTACCTCCGCGCTCGGTTCCTGCCGGAGCCACAACGGTCCGAGGCCGCCAGGCTGTTGCGGGAGTACGTAGACGTTCGCGTCCACGGAATCCAGAAGGACAAAGACAAAGTCGCCCAGGCCATCGTCCGATCGGAGAAACTACACGAGCAGCTATGGTCCGTGGCAACGGCGGCCGCCGAACAAGATTCAGGCTCGATCCTGACGGGGCTCTATGCCCAATCGTTGAATGAGGTGATCGACCTGCATGCCAAACGCGTGCTGGTCGGGACCCGGAGTCGCATTCCGCTGGGCATCTGGTGTGGGCTCTTTAGTCTTGCCGTCATCGGCATGGCCGCCATGGGCTATCAAGCCGGGTTGTCCGCGACACGGCGCTCACCCGCTATGTTGCTGTTGGTCCTCGCCTTTGCAGGAGTTCTGTACTTGATCGCCGACCTGGACCGGGGGCTGGAAGGTTTTCTCACGGTCAGCCAGGAAGCGATGGTCGATTTGCAGAGGACCATGCAATAAAGCCCGTCTGAACAGAACGCGAACGCCTCTTCCAAGTGCGGCCTCAAGGAGAAAAACATGACATTCGTCCGCTGTCCTTCCCTCTATCAGATCAACACCCGCGTCTGGCTGACCGAGCTTTCCCGCCAATTGCGGCGGCCCGCTACGCTGGACGACATCTCCGACGCCGAACTGGACCGACTGGCCGAAATGGGTTTCGACTGGATCTGGCTGCTCAGCGTCTGGCAGACCGGTCCGGCGGGCCAGCAGATCTCTCGCAATCGTCCGGAGTGGCGCAGGGAGTTTCAAACGACGCTTCCGGACCTCTGCGATGGGGACATTCCCGGCTCGGGGTTCGCCATCGCCGGCTACACAGTCCATACCTGCCTCGGCGGCGACGCCGCTCTGGCACGTCTGCGCAAGCGGCTCCGCAAGCGAAGCCTCCGCCTGCTGTTGGATTTTGTTCCCAATCACACAGGACTGGATCACCCGTGGGTGGAGGACCACCCGGAGTATTACATCGCCGGGACGGAGTTGGATTTGGCGCGAGCGCCCCAGAACTATACCTGGGCAAAGCGCAAGCGGGGTGACCTGCTCTTAGCGCACGGGCGAGATCCCTACTTCCCGGGCTGGCCGGACACGCTCCAGCTCAACTACGGCAATCCGGCCACGCAGGAGGCCATGATCGGCGAGCTTCGCAAGATTGCCGGGCAGTGCGACGGAGTGCGCTGCGACATGGCCATGCTCGTGCTACCGGAGGTGTTCGAACGGACCTGGAGCATCGCGTCGCAACCGTTCTGGCCGAGGGCGACTCAATGCGTGCGAAAGAAATACCCTGACTTTCGCTTCATGGCCGAGGTCTACTGGGACCTGGAATGGACATTGCAGCAACAGGGGTTCGACTACACCTACGACAAACGGCTGTACGATCGGCTGTGCGAAGGACACGCCCGCCCGGTGCGAGAGCATCTCTATGCGGGACTGGACTACCAGAACAAGATGGCCCGCTTCCTGGAAAACCACGACGAGCCACGGGCAGCCGCCACGTTCTCGCCGGAAATCCACAAGGCCGCCGCGGTAATCACGTTCCTGTCCCCAGGACTGCGGTTCTTCCACCAGGGGCAATTCGAGGGTTGCAGGAAGCGGATCTCGCCGCATCTGGGGCGCGGCCCGTGCGAACCCTGCGACGCGGCGCTGAAGGAGTTCTACGACCGCCTGCTGGGCGTGCTCCGCGAGCCGGTGGTGCGCGACGGCCAATGGCAATTGCTCCAGTGCTTGCCCGCCTGGGAAGGCAATTGGACATGCGATTGTTTCATCGCCTATGGCTGGCAAAGTCCCTCCGGAGAGCGCATGCTAGCGGTTGTGAACTATGCACCCAACCAGAGCCAGTGCTATGTCCGCTTGCCCTTTCCCGATTTGGGCGGCCGCCCCTGGCGACTGCGGGATCACATGAGCTCTGCGGTTTACGATCGCGATGGCGATGATCTCCAGGCCCGCGGCTTGTTCCTGGATATGCGGCCCTGGGAGGGTTGCGTCTTTTCGGTGAAACAAGATACTTGTTGACGTCAAGTGGCCGGCGAAGCATAAGGTCGGACAGACACGAACAAAACGGGGACTGGCTCCCGGTCATCCCCAGGCAAACTCAAGAATGGGAGCAGTGCGAGGGTGCCTGTCCCCGTTTTGTTAGGGCTTCTAAGCTAAGGTCGGACGGACACAGCGAAACTGGCTGCCGGACACACGAAAGGCTATGTTCCATGCCCTCACCAGTAGACCGATGGCTTCGCATTCACGAAGTGTTTCACCCCACGGATTGCTCCCAGGAGAGCGAGGCGGCGCTCGTCCACGCGCTGAGGATCGCCTGTGTTGCCGAGGCAAACCTGACGTTGATGCGCGTCAGCCCGGATGAGTCTCCCCCTTCCGAGGATTTCCCCGACGTTCGCGCGACGATCCAGCGGTGGAGGGCGCAGAACGCGAAGGGCGAGGCGATTCCGGAGATTTCCGTTCGGTGGCTTACCGCAACCGGCAGCGATCCGGCCAGGTCGTGCTTGAAATCGTTGGAAAGAAATCCCGCGGAGCTGATCGTCGTGGCAACCCACACCCGCGACGGCAAAACGACTTGGCTGGGAAAGTCGGTTGCAGAACCGCTGGCACGGTCTTCCGGAGAGATGACGCTCCTGGTGCCGGAAGGCGCCGCGGGCTTCGTGCGGCCGGAAGATGGAGAAGTTGCGCTCAGGAGCATCCTGATTCCCGTGGCGAGCCGGCCCAGCCCGGAGCCCGCGATCGAGGCGGCCCGGCGTCTCATGCTTTCGCTTCCGGAGGCCGGCGGGACCGTTACGGTGCTTCATGTGGGAGATCCTTCCGGGATGCCGGAACTTCAGCTTCCGGAAGTCCCGGGGTGGAAGTGGGATCGCGTCGCCAAGCAAGGCGACGTAGTGGACACCATCGTCGAGATGGCGGCAAAAGTCGCCGCCGATCTCGTTGCCATGACCACGCAAGGCCGCCACGGCTTTCTCGACGCGCTGCGAGGATCCACGACGGAGCGGGTGCTGCGGCAGGCCCATTGCCCGATGCTTACCATGCCCGTGGGCTCGTTCCTCGGCTAAAAGGCCCTAACAAAACGGGGACTGGCTCCGAACCAACCATTCGCAAGACACGAAAACAGCCGTAATCGCGAGGCGCCTGTCCCCGTTTTGTTAGGGCCTCTAAGAAAGTGAAATCCGATGACCAGCGACGTCGATACCGGCAGCAGTTTTCCTCTCGGTGCCACCGTGACCGAAGACGGCGTGAACTTCGCCTTGTACTCAAAGAACGCCTCCCACGTCGAGTTGCTCTTGTTCGACTTGGACGATGCCCAGCGGCCGTCGCGCCTGATTTCCCTGGATCGGCAAAGCCACCGGACCTATCACTATTGGCATGCATGGGTTCCGGGAGTCAGGCCCGGACAACTCTACGGGTATCGAGTCCATGGGCCGTTTGATCCGGCTCGCGGGCTGAGGTTCGATCCGCGGTACGTACTTTTGGATCCCTACGGTCGTGCCGTGGCTGTGCCGAGAGGCTACGATCGCAGAGCGGCCTCACAACCCGGCGACAACGCGGACCGGGCGATGAAAAGCGTGGTCACCGACCCGGGCGGATACGATTGGGAAGGGGATCGTCCGTTGCGGCACCCCTATGCCAAGACCATCGTCTACGAAATGCACGTGGCAGGCTTCACGCGGAATCCCAACTCGGGTATTCCGTCGCGCCAGCGAGGCACCTATGCCGGCCTGATCGAAAAGATCCCCTACTTGCAGGACCTGGGGATCACGGCCGTCGAGTTGTTGCCTGTCTTTCAGTTCGATCCCCAGGACTGCCCGCCGGGCCGGGTAAACTATTGGGGCTATTGCCCGGTGTCGTTCTTCGCCCCGCACCTGGGATACAGCTCGCGGCCGGATCCATTGAGCGCCCTTGACGAGTTCCGCGATATGATAAAAGCCCTGCACCTCGCGGGAATCGAGGTCATCCTCGACGTCGTCTACAATCACACGGCCGAGGGCAATCACGAAGGGCCGACCTTCTGTTTCCGGGGGCTGGAAAACTCCGCCTACTATATCCTGCAATCGGATCGTGCCCAGTACTGCAACTATACCGGCACGGGCAACACCTTGAACGCCAACCACCCGGTGGTCCGAAGGATGATCGTCGACAGCCTGCGCTACTGGGTCGCGGAAATGCACGTCGACGGTTTCCGCTTTGATCTGGCCTCGATTCTCTCCCGCGACGAATCCGGCCAGCCCCTGGTGAACCCGCCGGTACTCTGGGACATCGAATCCGACCCCACGCTTGCCGGAACCAAGCTCATCGCCGAAGCCTGGGACGCGGGCGGATTGTACCAGGTCGGCAGCTTCGTGGGCGACTCCTGGCGAGAGTGGAACGGCAGGTTTCGCGACGACGTCCGCCGGTTCCTCCGTGGCGACGACGGCATGGTGTCCGCCATAGCGTCGCGACTGCTAGCCAGCCCGGACCTCTATGCCCACAAGGCCCGGGAACCGGAGCAAAGCATCAACTTCGTCACGTGCCACGACGGGTTCACGCTCAACGACCTGGTCTCCTACAACGAGAAACACAACGAGGCCAACGGCGAAGAGAACCGCGATGGGGCCGACGACAACTCCAGTTGGAACTGCGGGATAGAAGGACCGAGCAGCGATCCGGAGATTGAGCGCCTGCGCAATCGCCAGGTCAAGAACTTTTTGGCCCTCAACCTGTTGGCAGTCGGCACGCCGATGCTGCTGGCCGGCGACGAGGTCCGTCGAACGCAAAAAGGCAACAACAACGCCTATTGCCAGGACAACGAAATCAGTTGGTTCGACTGGTCTCTGGTCAAGACACATGCAGGATTGCGGCGGTTCGTGAAACTCCTCTTGGCCTGCCGTCTCGATCCCGATCGCGACGCGACGGACCACAATACAACGCTCATCGAGTTCCTCGATAACGCCCGCATTCAATGGCACGGCGTGAAGCTCGACCGGCCTGATTGGGGACAACACTCCCACAGTCTCGCCGCCACAGCCAAAGCGCATCGGTTGGGGGCGGTTTTCCACTGGATGCTTAACGCCTACTGGGAGCCGTTGGAGTTTGAACTCCCGCCGGCGCCTGCGGAGTGCCCGGGACCGTGGCGGCGATGGGTCGATACCTCGCGGGAATCGCCCGAAGATATTTGCCAATGGCGATGCGGCCCGCCGGTGACGGATCACCACTACCAGGTCCCGCCGAGGTCCATGGTCATACTCGTCCTTGAGACAGCAAAACGTAATCCCGTGACCGCGGGTTGACAACGCGGTCTAATCCCCAAAATGGTGTCGACGAACGTTCCACCGGCCCGATGAGCCGGGAGGTGAGGTTATGGCAACGATCGACGCGGAAGAAACCAGGTCCAAGATGAAGGGCAAACGATACGAAAAGGAACTCCGCAAGCTCCAAACCGAGCTTTGCCGCCTTCAGGATTGGGTGAAGCACAAGGGCCTGCGGGTGATGGTGATCTTCGAGGGCCGCGACGCGGCCGGCAAGGGCGGAACGATCAAGGCGATCACCGAACGAGTCAGCCCGCGGGTCTTCCGGCTCGTCGCGCTTCCGGCTCCGTCCGACCGCGAGAAGACGCAGATGTACTTGCAGCGCTACATGCAGTACTTCCCGGCGGCGGGTGAGCTCGTGATCTTCGACCGAAGCTGGTACAACCGGGCGGGCGTCGAACGCGTGATGGGATTCTGCTCGGAGGAGGAATACCAGCGGTTTCTCCGGAACTGCCCGGTCGCCGAGAAGTACATCGTCGACAGCGGAATCATCCTGATCAAGTTCTGGCTGGAGGTGAGCAAGAAGGAGCAGCAGCGGCGGTTCGAGGCCCGCATCGACGACCCGATGCGCCAGTGGAAGCTCAGCCCCATGGACGTCGAGTCGTGGACCCGCTGGTACGATTATTCTCGCGCCCGGGATGCGATGCTGGAAGCCACCGACACCGAGCACGCCCCGTGGTACATCGTGCGGTCCGACGACAAGAAGCGGGCCCGCCTGAACTGCATCGCCCATCTGTTGAGCCTGATCCCCTACGAGGAGGTGCCGCAGAAGAAAGTGAAGCTGCCAAAGCGGTCCAACAAAGACAAGTATGACGACCAGGCCTCGCTGGAAGGCAGGCGCTTTGTGCCGGAGAAGTACTGATCACAAAGTGACACAAGCCATCAACAACGAAACCATCAGGGAGGAAGATCATGACTGAACGTATCGGGATTGTAACCGGCGGTGGCGACTGCCCGGGGTTGAACGCCGTGATCCGCGCCGTGGCCAAGGCGGCCGCCAAACGCGGCTGGGAGGCAATCGGTTTCCTCGGCGGCTACGAGGGCATTCTGGAACCGCAGCGCTATATAGGACTGGACTATCAGAAGCTCGGTGGGCTACTGACCCGCGGTGGCACCATTCTCGGCACCGCCAATCGCGGCCGATTCTCCGCAAAGGTAGGCCACGGAGAGACCCGCCGGTTGCCGCAGGAATTGATCGATGGCGTCAAGGCGGGCATGAAGAAACTGAACATCCACGGCCTGGTGAGCATCGGCGGCGACGGCTCCTTGAGCATCGGCCAGCAGTTGTTCGAAAGCGGCGTTCCCCTGGTGGGCGTGCCCAAGACCATCGACAACGACCTGGAAGCCACCGTGATGACCTTCGGGTTCGACTCGGCGGTAGCCTGCGCCACCGATGCGCTCGACCGCCTCCATACCACGGCCGAAAGCCACAACCGCGTCATGGTGCTGGAAGTCATGGGCCGCTACGCCGGTTGGATCGCCCTCTATGCGGGCGTCGCCGGCGGCGCCGACGTGATCCTGATTCCGGAGATTCCATTCACCTACGACAGCATTTGCGCCAAGATCCAGGAGCGCGAGCTTGCGGACAAGCACTTCACGCTGGTCATCGTGGCGGAGGGCGCCCGGGAGAAAGGAGGCGAGTTCGTCACGGCGGCAGACCAGGTCGCCAACCGCGAAGCCCGCCTGGGCGGCATCGCCACGATCGTGGCCGCGGAAGTCGAGAAGCGCACGGGCAAAGAAGCCCGCGCCTGTGTTCTGGGGCACCTGCAACGCGGCGGCAGCCCCACGAATTTCGACCGCGCGCTCTGTACGATCTTCGGTGCCGAAGCCGTCGAACTGATTGCCGCCGGCAGATATGGCGAAATGGTAGCCTACCAGGGCTCCCACGTGTCCTCAGTGAAGATCACGGATGCCATCGGGCGGCTGAAGACGGTGCCTGTCACAGGAGGCTTTGTGCGCACGGCACGTGCCTTGGGCGTTTCTCTTGGAGACTGAAAGTGCCTGCAACGCCGTAGGCCTCGAACAGCGATCGTGTGGCACTGCTTGGAGTTGAATCCGTTTTCCATCCCAATCGGCTTCCCCACAATTCCAAGCAGTGCGGCGCTCGGGACCATCCGGCACATCGAAACATCCGAACCGAGGGAGTGACAAACCATGATCGTGTGGCACTGCTTGGAGTTGAATCCGTTTTCCATCCAAACCGGCTTCCGACAACTCCAAGCAGTGCGGCGCTCGGGACCGTCCGGCACATCGAAACATCCGAACCGAGGGAGTGACAAAGCATGGGTTGGCTCATTGACGTGACATTCCGTCGTGCGGCGAGGTGGTTTGTCGCCGGAATCATCGCCATACTGCCGGTGGTGATTACGGTCGCGGTCGTGGCCTGGGTGGGCGCATTCGTCTCCCGATTCCTCGGGCCAAGCACCGTGGTCGGTCAGGCCCTTCGCGGTTTGGGACTCCGCTTCGCGACAAACGACACCGCCGCCTACGCGGTCGGCGCAGCGCTGGTTCTGACATTGATTTTCCTGATCGGCGCCGCAGCCGAAGCGGGCGCCAAAAACCTCTTTCAACGCCTGCTGGACGCCACGGTTCAGCGGATTCCGATCATCGGCAGCGTGTACGGCACCTCGAAACAACTCGTCGGCATGGTCGACAAGAAGGGTGACGACAATCTCAAGGGGATGAGGGCTGTCTTCTGCTACTTCGGCGAAACGACCGGCGTCGGCATCCTCGCTCTGTTGGTGTCGCCCGAGCGGTTCCGCGTCGACGGCCGGGACTGCCATATCGTCATCGTCCCTACCGCCCCCGTCCCGGTCGGAGGCGGCCTTTTCTTCGTCCCCGCGGAAATGGTAAAACCTGCCGATGTGAGCATGGAAGCGTTGATGAGCATCTACGTATCCATGGGAGTCACGGCACCGCAGTTCCTGCCGCGCGCGCACTCACCCGAACCTGCACGCTGATCCAAGGATTTCCCATTCGCACGCAAGTCGTGCAGGTGCAAGCCGGAAATGGTCCACTCGGGATTCGCATCGGAATCCAACGCCGGCTAAGGCCGGCCAATCGTGCTCTCAAAAAACTCGACCGCGGGTTCGAAGGCGTACTCGTGCCCGCCGGGCGGCACGGTGAAAAGCGGTGCTTTGCCGCCTGCCTTCACATAAGCGGGGCTGACCTGTCGCACACATCGTTCGGCCTCTTCGGGACCAAAGCCGTCGCGCGACGCGTTCGAGATGTGCAACGGGCGCGGTGCGGCAAGAAGGGCCAGCTCGGGCAGGTCGAATTCGGGCAGCAGCCCCGCAATGGCACCGCAGGCGCAGTGCCGGTCGCGATCGCGAATGAAAGAGATCCGCATGCTTCCAAAGATCCCTTGCACGGAGGCCGCTGCGACGTGCGGGTCCATCGCCACCGCCGACAACGCCAGCAAACCGCCGGTCGAAACGCCCGTCACGCCCACGTTCGCCGCGTCGACCGTCGCATCGGCAAAGACGTGGTCCAGGAGCATCTGCTGGTGGGCGAACAGCAGGCCGTACCAACTGTAGCCGTCCAAACGGAGAAGGCGGTCCAGTTCGCCGTGCGTGTCGCGGTCGGGCTCCATGCCGACGTTCTCCATCGCGAAAACAAGATAGCCCCGCTCGGCGAAACGGGCGGCACAGGCGTGCTGGTAGCTGTCACGTTCCTCCAGGACCTGACGGATCTTACCGTGTCCCATGAAACAGACGATCGTCGGCCGGCGCGCTTTCGCGGAAGCAGGCTTGCCGTCCGGTTCGAGCCGGAAGAAGCGGAAGAGTCGTTTTCCTCCGCTGAGGACGTGCCATTCCTGCTGCGTAAATCTCTCGCGCCGGACGGCCTCGCCGGCCCGGGCAAAGGTTGCCGGCGCATCGTACGCGAAGACGAGCCGGCGGCGAAATTCCTCGCGCATCCCTCGCTGCCACGCGGTCCACTGCTCCGCGTTTTCGAACCCGGGCACGTGCAGCGGTCGCAGCCGCGTTGCCCAACGGCTGTAAAGGTACGGTTCGCCGGCGGGCGGGTCCGCCGCGCCGCTGAATCCCGGCACACCGGCCGCGGTCTCCGGCTCGACGATTGCCAGGCACAGCCACCAAGGCGGCAAACCGCCAAGCTCCTCGCCGGACCGGAAACTGCGGCAGTAGACATCGGCATAGTGCGGCTTGCCGTCCACCGAGCCGTTGCTCGTGCCCCGATAGCCACCCTTCTTGAAGAGCCGCCAGCCGAACTCGCGCGGAGATCGGCCGTCGGGGAAAGTCCAGGCTTCGGTGCGATTGTACTCGAATGCGGCAAAGACGACGGCGGGCTTCGCGAACTGCAGTTCGACCCGGTCCCCCTCACCGCCCGCAAACATCAACCTGGGCTGCCCGCGCAACGGCTCCGGCAGCTCGAGCATGCTGTAATCGCGGTTCAAGAAACTTGCAGCTCCACGGTCGGCAAGCCAGGGAACCACTTCCACTGCTGAGCTCCAGGCAACCCGCTCGGACAAACGTTCGAACTGGCGGGCGTGCCGCTGCCACGCGGCGAGAGTAGCCTTCAACGTGGCCGGGTCGTCAATCAAGATCGCATCGGGGCGGTGCTTGACTAGCGGCAGCACATCCTGCGGTGTGCCCACGGTCCCGTTCAGTTGCAGCCCGGCGCCGCGGGAGCGAACTCGCTCGACAAGCGACGGGCCGGCAGCGGCGGTCAGCCACTTCGGCCAGAGGCGGATCATGTCGACGCCCCCTTCCAGAAACGGCACGACGCTTTCCGGATCCGGGACAAATCCCAATTGCGGCGAGCGAGGCAGCAGAACGCGAAAGCGGCGAGCCTGCTCGACACTCCGCACGCCAACGGTGGTCCGCTCAGGCTCGCCATGAGTCTGCACGTCGGACGCCACGGCTTTCGCATACTCTTCGCCGTCTTCTTTCAGGTCGAGCAGCACATCGATCTTGCCGCGGCACAACGCCAGCGCTTCGGCGAGCGTGGGGATCCGCTCGCCGCGGTAGGCTTCGTCAAACTGGCCGCCGGCATCCAGTTCTTTCAGTTCGGCCATGGTCCGCTGGCCGGCGCGGCCGGTGCCGTTGGTCGTGCGGTCGAGGGTCGAATCGTGCAACAGAAATAACACGCCGTCGCTGCTCGTTCGGACATCGATCTCGACCGCGTGCGCCCCCAGCTCGATGGCCCGCTCAATCGCACTGAGCGTGGATTCCGGTCTTTCGGCCGACGCCCCGCGATGGGCAATGATCCGCGGCAAGGCGATCCCGCTCGGATCGCTTCCGCCCCCAGCACGTGCCACGATGGGGAACTGCCAGGCAAGGAGTACGGCGAAGCCGACAAGTGCCCACGTAGTCCGGAAGGAATGGTAGAAAGTTCTTCTTGTTTTCTGACGCGGTTTTCTGAACATGGACACACCTCCTCTCACTGGATTTCCGCCGCGACGCGGTGGGGTATTGGGGATTGCACGGCGGCGTACGGGTGGGACAATATCCTAGCATGCGAATCGTCATTGTGCGCGACGCGGGCATCGAGCACCGGTTCTACCACATGGGCGAGATCCCGAATCGCATCGATCTGTGGCCGTCGAGGAAAACTGCCGAGTGACGCTGGAAAGTATGCTTCTGCACGTTGGCGGGCGAGCGACACCTAAAGCGAAGGCGCGTCGCTAAAAATCACCCCGCGCTTCCGCGAAGACGATCTGCCGGCCCTTGCGGTGAATACCCACCAGGCCGCCGGTTACCGGATCGTGAGCGATTCCCTGGCCCGTGAAGGGAGCCGGCACGGTCCGGACGTGCTCGAGCACGCTTCCATGGTCCGGCACGCGCAAGCAATAGAGTTCGTTCGCGTCGTGTCCCGTGGCGAGGATTGTGTCCTGCCACCAGACTCCGCCGGACACACTGGCCTGCCCCAATCGCTCGATCACTTCGGTCGGATACCGCCAGCGGCCCTGTTCGCGCCACTGGTCGTCGAAACGAACGAGATAGGTTCGCGCATTCTCACGACCGTAGTAGGCGAAGTTGCACCACCAGGAACCGCCGTGGCGAACCGCCCAGGTCAAGCTCCCTTCCGACGCCCCAAAGTCTTTGAACGAGGACAACTCCATCGACTCCAAATCGAGAACTTTGATCTCGCTCTGCTCCGGCGTGTGGGGATAGTTCGAATGGGCGCAGTAAAGCCGCCCTTCCCACACGAATCCGCTGTTGAGGTGCTCGGCTTTCCCTCGGCTCTCTGCCACCCGCTGGCCGCTGGTTCGATCATAGGCGGCGATCCGGCGGTTTGTGATTGCATAGACGAACCGCTCGCTTGCCGCGGCTGCCTGATTCGCCTCTGGGGCCGGCAAGGCAGCCGTTTTCTCCCAGGCGACGGGCGGGTGCTCCGGACTACACAGGGAATCGGCGGCAATGCCTCGATTCGCGAAGGCGGCCAAAGCGACGATGGCAGCAGCCCAGAGCCGCCGGTGGATTCTTTCATGGATCATTGCATGCACCTTAGCAACGTTCGAGAAAAAAGTGTCAGGAACCATTTGTGCGAAGCACCCGAAGGGCCGGTTTCCGGCAAATGGTTCCTGACACTTATTTCTCGATCAATCCTTAGCCAAAGAAAGCTTTTCAAAACCACGGCGACGGTGTCCCACGGCCGGGCCGTTCGGGAACTGGAAAAGGTCTTGAAAGCTCCAAAGAATTCCCTCGCCCGGCGCCCCAAGCCCGCTGCTTGTTCCCGTGCCGATTCTTACCCGCCCTCGATGACGATCCGAAAGCCCACGTTGTGCACCCGCTGCCAGGCAGGATATGCGAGCCGATACGCGGACCGGCACCGCTGCGGGCGGTCGCAGAATGAGCCGCCCCGGACGACTCGACTCTCATGGCGTGTCTGCGCATCGAGGCTGTTGCGGCCGTCCGCGGCATCATAGGGATAGGGCCGCCAGGCCGAACGTGTCCACTCCGCAGCATTGCCGTTCACGTCGTAGAGCCCCCAGGCGTTTGCACGGTACGATGCCACGTCTGCCGTTCCGATGGCCAGATCGTCGAATTGCATCACGGCAGGCAACGGCTGGAGCACGGCCACTCCCGCCGTTCCCTCGTACAGGCAGGCCAGCGAGCGGTCGGCCATGTTGGCCCACGGCGAGAAATCCGCATTTGCGGCGCCGTGAGCCAGCGGTGCGACGTTTCCGGCCCGTGCGGCGTATTCCCACTGTGCTTCGGTAGGCAGCGAAACCCGCCGCCCGGTCCTCTCTGAAACCCAGCGACAAAAGTCGACCGCTTCGTTCCACGATACGCGCACGGCCGGCTGAGAAGGGTTGTCCAGTTGGATCCCGGGGCCGTCGTACTCGATCTGCCGTTTCGTGAAAACTCCCGAACTGTGGCCCGGATTGAAACAGCGATACTGCTCGTTGGTGATTTCCGTAGCGCCGATCCAGAAATCTTCGGGGATCTCGACGATCGCCGCCGGCCACTCGTCTTCCAGCCCGCTGCCGTCGCAGTCGCCCATGACGAAACGTCCGGCCGGGATGTGGACTATTTCGATTGCCAGGCCCCCGCCCACGTCGAGCGTCATGGTCTTTCTCGTGGCGGGTCCGGCGGCGCGCCTCGACCCGACCTCGTCGAGCAGTCGGGAAACAAACTCGCGGCGATTATCCGGGGCGGGCTCGATACGAGTCGGCATGATGGGCTCGCTTGGGCCGCGCTTGTCGATCGCCGGCACAGCCTCCGGATCGACCTTGGGCCCGCCGGTACGCAGCCCGAGCTCGTAGCGACGGCGATCTGCGCGGCCGGGGATCTCGGCCACATCGCCCCAAGTGCCGTGGCAGGGGCCGTTCAAATCGATCCAGGTAATCAGCCGGTCCCATGCCTCGTCGTCGAGCTGAACCCCATGGTGTCCTTTCTTGAGGATCTGAATCAGCTCGCTGGTGTCCGCGTGGTATTCTCCGGGGTTGAGCAGCGACACGCCGTCTTCGATATTCACACGGCGAATAAACGGCAACAGTGCTTCGTACGCCGGGGTATAGAGCGTGCGAAGTTCTCCATAAGGCTGCGGCATGCCCCGACAGGGAACGAATCGTTCGGGAAAGCGAGTCGAGAGAGAGGGATCAAGCCGCGTCGCTCCCAGCCGGGTGAGAGGCAGGCCTTGGTACTGATCAGCGAAACGCTCATCGCGAAGGTCCGCCAGTGCAGGGTGGCCGTCGTGGGGCTGACCGTCGTGGCAGCCGACGCAGTAGCGATCCAGCACCGGTTGCACTTCGCGAGCGAAGTCGAAACCACGAGCCGGACCATACCATGGTTCAATCTCCACGACCGGCCGTTCCGTTGCCAGGTCGTTTCTCACCAGCGGCGTTTCACGCGGAGTCTCGTGGCAACCGACGCAGGCAGCCGTCTCGCCGGGCATCGCGGTGTACCAGCTTCGCATAATTTGGACGGCTTTGCCCTCTGCGTCGAGTGCCTGGAGGGTGATCGGGGTGCTCGCCGGGATGCGGAACTTCGCCGAACCGTCTTCGTATACCGGGACGCTGCCGAGGATTCGCATGACTTCCCAGGGCCCGGCGCGGCCGATCTTATCGGGGCCGGCCATTCCGGGATAGCCGAAGTGATAGGCGGCGACTCGCAGGCGCTTGATCGTTCCCCGCGGCACCCCTCCCAATCCGTCGCCCTGGTAAATGTCGTGCAGAACCACCACCGCATCGTCGCGGGATCGGTTGATCCGATCGGGCAGCACGGGCGGTGTGACACGTGGCTTGATCGGCAATGGCTCAAAAAAGTCGTAGTTCGAGTCGGTCAGCACCGGGGTAATGTTGTCGAATACGTCGACCAGGTAGATCCCCCAGCCGGCGCGGAGATCGGGCTGCATCGCGGTGAGGATGTGCTTGTCGCTCAGCGGATACGGATGCAGGAATTGCGGTGTCGCATCCTTCGTCAGTCGGTCCAGCGCGACTGGCACGATCGGCTCATCGCGGTGCGTGATGCGATGGACAAGGCCGGCGGCCCCGCTCCATCCCCGCGAGATGTCGAGCACGGCGAGTTCTCCCATTCGGTTCCTGCCGTGGTAACCGGAGAGCGTCGCCACAATCTTGCTCGGATGACCAGGTACGACTCGGGGGAAAAACAGGCAATTCGGATAGTAGCAATTGCTGCCGTAGACGGCCCGCTGACCGCTGCCGTCCGGATTCATCACCATCAACGGCCGGACATAGGCGTGCAGCAGGCCCGTGTAATCCCACCGGCTGTAGATCACTTGGCCATTGGGCAAAACCGAGGGATGCAGATCAAGGTCCTGGTCGTAGCACAACTGCATCAGGTTGGAGCCGTCGCTGTCCATCCGGTACAGGCAGCAGGCCCGTTCGCGTCCATGCCAACAGGGCACCGCCGTGAAGGACGCCGTGGATGCAACGACGATCCGCCCGTCGGGCAGATAGCACGGATCGAAATAGTCGACATCAGGGATCTCTCGCGACACCTGCCGCAGGCCGCGCCCGTCGATGCCGATCTCGCGGATTTGCCACGTGCGCCCGTTGGGCATCGTAAACAGCAGCCGCTGGGCGTCGAAATGCAGATCCATTTCCCCGACAAAGCTGCCGTCGCCAGGCCGGAAGAGCGTCTTCAGCCGCGAGCCCTTGCCGACTAGTGAGAGAATCGCCAGCTCGTTCTCGTAGCCCTTCTGCGTCAAACACGTATTGCACTGGTGATTCGTCGGCAGACCGAGTTGTCCGCGTTTTCGTTTCAGGACAAGGAGTCGCTCGAAATCGATCAGTGGATTCGCCAGAAGGGCTTCCTGCTTAAGCTCCGCGAAGCGGGCCCGAGCGGTGGGGTCGCCCTCGGCCACGGCTCTTGAAAGCTCTTCCCATCGCCGCAAGAATTCTTCGCCCCCGGAATACGAATCGCCGAACGTGGCAATCAGGTCCTCGATCGCCAGCCGGAGGCATTCCATCTTGTATGGGAGTTCTCGCTTTCGGGCGGCAACCGCCGGCTCATACTGGTCTGGCCTCGCGATCGGCCGCGTACGCGGCGGCGGGCCGGTGCGTACCGGCGGCACGTGAATCGTGGGCGCTATCGGCCCGACGATCTCCTTCGGCATCTCGTTGCCGGTCTCCGCCGCCCGAAGCTTCGTGGAGGAGTGAATGAACACCATCGCAATCCCGACCGCCGTCAGCAAGACCACCTGTCGAATGGCACGGTCCATAATCGCGACTATCTCCCGAAGCGTGCGTGGCCCAACCTTGAACCCATGAGGAAAAAGGGGACTTCCTTTCCTCGGTCCAGTCTCACACACTGCAGGTCGCGTCGCAAGTGACATTCCTGCCACCCCCCCTCTGGAAACCAGCATGGCCTCCGGCGGGTTTTGTCGCTATAGTCGCGAACGCGCCTCTCCCGATCCCTCGTCTGCGGCAATGGAATGCCAGCTCGAGTTTGGTTCATCGCCTTTGGCTTGCTTGTCTTTCAGTCCGGCTGCCGGCTGCCGGGCTGGAACCGGCCGGTGTCGCGTCCCTTGGCAACCAGCCGCCAACTCTGCCAACAGGGGCTCGCCGCGGCCGAACGAACCCATTGGGACGAGGCAGAAAAGCTGTTCGCCAAGGCTGTTGAGAGCAGTCCCGCGGACCCTGATTCTCGTCGCCATTATGCAGAAGCTCTTTGGCTGCGCGGCAATCGAGAAGAGGCGGTCGCACAGTTGCTGGAAGCCGGCGAATTGTCGCCCGAAGACGCATCGCTGCGAGTCCGCGCCGCGGAGATGCTCCTGGAGCTTGGCCATTGGGAGTTGGCTTTGCAGTCGGCCCAGGTTGCCCTGGACCTCGACCCAAAATCGGCAGGGGCATGGGCGGTTCGGGGGAGGGTCCGACAGGCTCGCGGCATGGCGCGCGAGGCCCTGGCCGACTTCCAACGATCTCTCCAATACGAGCCCTCGAACCGAGGGATCCTGCTGGAGCTGGCCGAGCTTTACCTGCGCACGATACAGCCCGAACGCGCACTGGTCAGTCTGCAGACTCTCGCCGATACGTACCCGCCCGGCGAGGAGCCTCAACAGGTTCTGCTTATGGAGGGGGAGGTTTGTTTGAGCCTGGGGCGCTATGACGATGCGGTGGCGAAGTTCGCCACCGCCGCTGTGCGGGACAAGCCAACCGCCGAGATCCTCTGGCGGCTGGGAGAGGCCGAGTTCCTGGCAGGGCGGCCGGCTCGGGCTGTGGCGGCCGCTCAGGAAGCGCTCTCGCTGGACTCGACGCACCAGCCCAGCCGTCAGTTGCTGGGCCGCATCGAAATGGCAAGCCGCCCGGGTGCACAGGATCGGCGCTGAGCGTTGGCCCGGCACCAACCTGGGGCGACGAAAAGAGGACAGGCACCGCAAGACCTTGTATGTTCGCTCCCATCCACCCACTCTTACTTGCGGTGCCTGTCCCCTTTTTCATCAGGCCAGCACTAGCCTGTCCGACCAGCACAATCGGACTCACGAGGTGGGGCCAAGCGCCGAGTGCCCGTCGGTTGCGGGGCCGAACGTGCGGAAGATCCGACGTTTAGCAGCCGAGCGGTCATGGGTTTTCTCAATTATTTTGGCATTTCTTGCCGACAGATTTGCTTTGCGAACGCGACTCAGCCGATTTCAAGCTAGGGTTGCACAGACAATCCCCTCCTACCGATTGCCCTCCGAGAACGAGGAATGCCATGTCACAGGGCGTACAGACAAGCGGCGACAGCTTTGTCGACCGCCGCAACTATGCCGTCACGACCGCCAGGCCTTCCGTCGAACGTCGCCAGTTCACCAACAGCCACGAGGGCCTTTCCGACGAGGCCCGCGAACTTGCCGTGGCAATCGACGAGTACAAGGTCCATCATCGCCGTCGGTTCATCACCTACGAAGAAATGCTGACGGTCATCAAGGACCTTGGTTACCGGCGTCAGTGAACGTTCGTCTCGGCCACCAGAACGCGGCCGAAACGATCGAAGGTCAGGTTCATCAATCCGTTGGCCTCCATCCACCGACGGCGGATGCGGAGAATGCGGTTTCTCGACCACGTCTTTCCCGAAAAGGCGTAGCTACGGGTGCCGCCTTCGGCGTCTACCAGGGTAAACTGGTCGATTTGAACGTTCCGCACCTCGGACATGGGATGATGCTCGATTGTGTATTGTTCCAGTGCGCCGCCGGCATGCAGCCGTGCCTGCCATTCGACCCAGGGTGCCAGATGATCTCGCTGGGCGGGCTGCCAGAGCACGGCGCCATCGCAGACCAATCCGCCGACCAGTCGCTGGACGGTGGGGTCCTTCGTTGCGGCGACGTGCACGCGAGTCTCACTCGGCGACCAATCCTCCGGCGAGGGATCCGGAACTCTTGCGAGTATGTACTGCACAGGCCGCCCCGTCGTCTGTTCATAGCGCGCCGCGCATGGGGCGAGCCGAAGGTTTTGGCTCACGACATGGACTACCTGATCGCCGCCTAGCCGGTACTCGATCGGAAGCCGCTCGAGGAAACTGCGGTCGACCAGGTCGTGGTAGACCTCGCCTTGGCCGCGTTGGTCGGCGGCGATCCCACGGACGACGATTGAGGCGAACTTGACGTCCGCCGGCAGTTCCAACGCGGAGTTCAATGCGCGGACGAGCGGCCCCTCCGGTTTGAGCGACGTGGCGCGAGTGCCCAGGTAATCGCCGAAGTGCGATGCAAGCTCCGAGCCGAGATGTGGGGTGGCAATCGTGACCAGCCGATCAACGTCGTGATGGTAGCGGACTCCGGGCAGGGCGCCCTGCAAGTAGACTCTCGCGACCAGCCCTCCGGCGCTGTGGGCAACCAACCGCACTCTGTCGGCACCGGTTCGCCGTCGGACGTGCTTGATCGCTTCGGCCAGTTCCAGGGACTTCAAAGCGAGCCCATCGACATTGGCCGATTGCGAAAACTTCAGCACAAAGAGATTGGCCGCGGAAGAGGCGGCACCAGCCCGGCGGGGATCCTGTGACTCGGTCATTTCGATCCGGCCGTCGCGGCCGCAGAGCGTTCCGCCGTAGCGAAGGCCTTGCGATTCGAGATAGCCAATCATACCGGTCCAGCGGGTCTTCGCATGGTTCAGATTGGCAGAGCAGATCCCCCATGTCGTATCCTCGCAATCGGTCTGCCAGGTCATTCCGTGAATCAAGAGGACCGGCCGCGAGCATGTACCTGCGGTTGCGGTCGAGAGCATACAAAGCCAAGTGGCAGCCGCCAGGATCTGCAAACGGGGATGAAACGGCATAACACCTTCCTCGTTCCTGGTTTCACGGCAGGCAAAACGATTGCGCAACCGTTCACAAGGCGGCTGGGGACGGGTCCCTTTTCCGGCCAGTCCGGGCGTTTTGGCGCAAAACACGTTGGCCGAAAACATGGACCTGTCCCCCTCTCCTTTGCCCCGTGAACGGTTACAACGATTGCTGAGCAACATACCTGCCCGCGGGCCATCTGCTAGTTTTTGTCCCCGCTACAGACCGCTACCGGGTGGTAAGCCCATTCTATCTGTATGGGATATGGGCATCAAGTTTGCGTTCACCCTCGATCGAGCTCCGGCTCAACGTCGGCAGCGCCATGGTTGACGCTCAATGCCTCCGCTGCTTATAGTGCGAGAACCGGTTCGGACACTCCTATCCGGCGGCTTAAAGCCCCTGACAAAACGGGGACTGGCTCCGAGCAATTGACGTCTTCCCCCACTATGACGATCGGCGGCGAGGTGCCTGTCCCCGTTTTGTAAGGGCCTCTTATGCCATCCGCCTCGTTCGTCCGACTGCGTACATGGTCCGGCTCGTTCGTCTGATGTTGAAAGGACAGTCCCGATGAAACCGTCCGTCCCACCCCATAACCGTCTCGACCGTCGGAGTTTTCTCAGAACCGCCGCTGCGGCCTCGGCAACCGTGGCCGCGCCCTGGGCGGTCCCGGCCTCAGTGTTCGGGGCCAACGCGCCCGGCAACCGGATCACGATCGGTTGCATTGGAGCCGGCAATCAGACGACGGTCGACCTGCCGGCTTTTCTTCGCAACGACGACGCCCAGGTCGTCGCCATCTGCGACGTCAACCGGGCGAGCCACGGCTACCGCGACGAGAAACAGTATCTCGGCCGCGAGCCGCAGCAGAAGATGATCAACGACTACTACGCGGAGAAAAAGGGCGCGGGGCAATACAAGGGATGTGATGCCTATGCCGATTTCCGCGAGGTGATTACCCGGGACGACATCGATGCCGTGATGATCGTCGTGCCCGATCAGTGGCATGCCTGCATGACTGTGATGGCCTGCAAGGCGGGCAAGGATATCTACTGCGAAAAACCGCTCTCGCTCACGGTCCGCGACGGGCAGATCATGACGCAGGCGGTGCGCAAGTACAAGCGGATCCTCCAGACCGGCAGTCAGTACCGTTCCGCCCCGGAGGCTCGCCGCGCGTGCGAACTGGTGCTCAACGGCCGAATCGGGCAGCTCAAGACGATTAAGACGATCATCGCCTTGAACAACAAAGTGGGGCCGGGACCAGGTTGGAAGCCGATGCCGGTACCGGAGGGCTTCGACTACCAGACGTGGCTTGGTCCGGCCCCGCAGGCGCCTTATCACCAGGACCGATGTCTGTACCGATTCCGGTTTATTCTGGACTACTCCGGCGGGCAGATGACCAATTTCGGGGCCCATTCGAACGATCTTGCCCAGTGGGGCAACGGCACGAGCCTCACGGGGCCGATGGAATTCGAGCCGGTCTACGCGGAGTTTCCACCCAAGGGCAGTCTTTTCACCACGGCGGAAAAATCGAAGCTCATCGCCCGTTATGCCAACGGCGTCGAACTTGTCTGCGAGTCCGACAAAGCCGGCTTCGCGTGCCGGTTCGAAGGAACCGAGGGCTGGGTCGACTTTGGCTGGAAAGGTCTGACGACCTATCCCGAATCGCTCAAGGAGTCCAAGATCGGCCCCAACGAAATCCACCTTCCGCGGAGTGTGCCTGAAGAGCAGGCGAGCGGATCGCGGGCTCACACCTTGGATCACGTCCGCAACTTCTTGAATTCGGTCAAGTCGCGCCAGGAGCCGATCGAACCGGTCGAGGTCGGCCACCGCACGGCCAGCCTCTGCCACATCGGCAACTTTGCTCTGCTACTGAACCGAAAGCTCCGCTGGGATCCTGAGAAGGAAATTTTCCCGGGCGACGCCGAAGCCAACGCCATGCTCGAGCGGCCGATGCGCGAGCCCTGGACGATGCCGGAGGTGTGAACCCGGGCGCTAACCGTTCACGCCCGCGGAAGAGGGGGACAGGTCCATGTTTTCGGCCAGCGTCTTTGACGCCAAAGCACCGGAATTGGCCGAAACATGGACCAGTCCCCGGCGGTGGGCGCGACCGGTTACCCCGGGCGCGGCCTACCCGTCGATCTCGGCGATCGGGTAATTCCGGAAGCGGATCGTATATGCCCGCTCGAACCACTCGGCGATATGGGATTCCAGCGAGGCGTCGAACTCCGGCTGGACGAAGTGCGTGTTACCGACAAAGTTCTCGCGGATTTCTCCGTTTTCGACGAGAACGCGGCCCGACTTGATCACGTAGCGCGGCAGTTCGAACATGGTCTGCGGGTCGTCGCCGGGCGTGTAAATGGTCACGTCGGCCGCGGCGCCGGGACCAAGGTGGCCCTTGTCGTGTAGACCGAGGATTCGAGCCGGGGCCGCGCGCGTGATGATGCAGATCTCGGACAGCGAATACTCGCGGTCGAGTTCGGCGAGCCGGGTCCGGAGCCGCGCCTTGCGGGGAAGCGTCTTGAGGACCTCCTGGCGGTAGGTGCGGTCCATGAGCAAATGGATGATGTGCGGATAGGCAAGAAATGACCCGCCGTTGGGATGGTCCGTCGTGAGCACAATCCGCCAGGGATCCTTGGCCAGAAGGAACCACTCCAGTCCGATGGCCCACTGGATGGCGTGGATGTAGCTTTTGTTCTTGTACACGATCGGAACGATTCCGCATCCGGATTCGTTCTCGGTATCGTTGGAAAACCACTTTGTGCCGTAAACCTGGTGCAGGTAGTAGCCCAACGGCCCGTCGCCCGTCATGCTCGTCGTGCGACCGAAAAGCACCTGGCCAACGTCAACGGTGAGATTCTCGTGCTCGTTGACATAATCCACGAGCGGTACGGTCTTGGAGTTGAAGGTATCTTCGTCGGCATCGCCGCCGCCGTAGCTGTGGAACTGGATATGGGCGATGTGCCCCCGGTGGCCGTCCAAGGCCTTCATCGTCTCAAGCGTCGTCGTCCAGTTTCCCGGAAGGCCGAGGTTGTTTGGGTGAATGTGGACGGCATGGGGAAGCTGCAGTTCATCCGCAGCGCGGGCGAGTCCGGTGATGATCTGCCGCGGAGTGACGTCGAAATGGTCGACCTTCTGGTCGAGGTCGGAGACATTGCCCGCCTGCCGCTGCTTCCAAGACTCCACGCCGCCTGGATTGACAATCTTGGGGGCGTAGGCTTTTGCAGCCCCGAGAAGCCAAGCCATGAACCCCCGCAAACGCTCCGGCTCGTTCTCTTTGATCGCCTGCATCACGTAGTGATTGTTGCCCATGAGGACGTAGAACCCCTTGTCGATACAGGGGGTGTCGGCAAACTCCTCGTGGGCATGACGGGCACCAAGTGGGGGCACAGCCGCGTCGAAGGCAGTCGTGTAGCCGAGCCCGGCGTAGCGGTACCCCGTGGCAAACGTACTGGGAACGCTGCCTAGAGTGCCACTGTGGGTGATCGCCGTTCGCCGCACCACGGGAGCAACGCGTTTTTCCTCGGGCCGCATCTTGCGAGCGGTATTCACCTTCGGGCCTGCAATGTGACAGTGCATATCGATGCCGCCGGGCATCACGACCAGCCCCGCGGCGTCGATGACTCGCGTGGGCCGGATCTCGGGACCGGCAGGTGGCGGTACAATCCGGTCATCAGCAATCCAAACGTCGCGAATCTCGCCGTCAACGCCGTGGATCGGGTCGTAGACGGTGCCGCCGGCGATCTTCAGGAGCGTCGCACACATGCAGAAGTTGGGGTTGAATTCGAGGGGCAGGATCAGCGACAACAAGCGGGTCGTCTGCAACTTTATCCGCCAAGCCCGGGAAAGTACAGTTTTGAACCGCGCCGGATTCCACGAATGGCAACGGGAGGCTCGATGTTGAACCCCGGTGAGTTTCGCGATCTTGTAAGTGGCCGCCAACGGGGCATTGCTGCCGGATTGATGCGGTTGGGGCTTCGTGCGGCGGAGATCCCCTACTCGCTCGGCGTTCGCTGGAGGAACTGGCGGTACGACCGCAAAGCAGCAGAGGTGCGGGGCGTCGCCGTGCCGGTGGTCAGCATCGGAAATCTGACACTCGGTGGGACTGGCAAGACGCCGATGGTCGAATGGGTCGCACGCTGGTATCGCCGGCACGGAGTACGCGTGACGGTGATCAGCCGTGGCTACGGGGCGGAGGCGGGCTCCGTCAACGATGAAGCCATGGAATTGGAACAGAAACTGCCGGACGTGCCCCACTTGCAGAACCCCGATCGGGTGGAAGCCGCCGAGTTGGCCATCGAAGAGTTCGACTGCCAATTGATCGTCCTGGACGATGCCTTCCAGCACCGGCGGATCGCTCGCGACCTGGACATCGTGTTGGTCGACGCGCTAGAGCCGTTTGGGTTCGGCCACGTCTTCCCGCGTGGAACGCTTCGCGAACCCATCGGCGGGCTGCGGCGAGCCGATGCGGTGGTATTGTCCCGGGCCGACTTGATCCCCGAGGCAGATCGCCGACGAATCCAAGAGCAGGTCCGCCCGCTTGCGATCGGCTCCGTTTGGGCCGAAGCCGTGCATGCTCCACGCGAGCTGCTTTCCGCAAGCGGCGAAAAGCGGCCCATCGATTCACTCCGAGATCAGCGGGTCGCTTCCTTCTGCGGCCTGGGAAACCCGTCTGGCTTCCGTCATACACTGGAATCCTGCGGGTACCGAGTGATTGCTGCGCGGGAATTTGCCGATCACTATCGCTACGGTCGTGAGGACGTGGCGTCGCTGGCCGAGTGGGCTGACGGTCTGAACGTGGCGGCGGTTCTCTGTTCACACAAGGATCTGGTCAAACTGGATCTGGACCGGCTCGGCAGCCGGCCTCTGTGGGCAGTAACAATCGGGCTGGAATTCACGTGCGGAGAGGCTGCACTGGAAAATCGGTTAAGGCCCCTTCTGCCGCCGCCTTGAGGTCGGAACTGCTATTGGCTTGCATCGGTGCGCGGGGTATCTTCGGGCTTCGCAAAGGAGTCGGTTTTGAGTGCACAGAATGAGGCGGGCCAACGGACGGGCGAAGCCTGCGAAATCGCGGCTTGGCGGACGGATATGAAAATTGCGGTTTTCCTGCCGAATTGGCTTGGCGACTTGGTGATGGCTACCCCCGCACTTAGGGCGGTGCGGAGGCGTTACGGTGCGGAGGCGCGGATTGTTGGCATTCTGCGACCCTACCTGAGTGACGTGCTTGCCGGCACCGACTGGTTCGACGAGCAGTGGTACTTCAATCCCCACGCGGAACAGAAGAAACTCCGCCACTTGGCAGTCGTTCAGCGGATGCGGAAGGAGAAGTTCGATCTGGCCCTCTTACTGCCGAACTCCCTTCGCACGGCTGCTATGGCATGGTTCGGCGGGGCGAAGGAGCGGATCGGCTACGCGAGGTACGGCCGAGGGCCGTTACTGACGCGAAAGTTGGACTCGCCACGAGCACACGGGCGGATGGTCGACTACCCGATGGTCGACTATTACCTGAAGATCGCCGAGGCTGCCGGTTGTGCCGCCGAATCGCCCCGGCTGGAACTGGCGACGCAAGATGCCGACGAACGTTCGGCCGATCGCGTCTGGAAAGGCCTGGGGCTGCGCACAGACGGTCGTGTGGTCACGCTGAACTGCAGCGGCGCCTACGGAGCGGCAAAACTTTGGCCGGTCGAACACTTCGCACAACTGGCCCAGCGGGTGGTAGACGCGCTGGGCCACGACGTTCTGGTTATGTGCGGCCCCAAGGAGCGGGAAATCGCCCGCGAGATCGTCCGGCAAGCGGATCGGCCCCGGGTGGTTTCCATGGCCGATCAGCCGTTGGGGATTGGTACGGCCAAGGCATGCATTCGCCGCGGCCGAGTGATGGTGTCCACGGACAGCGGGCCGAGACATATTGCGGCCGCGTTCGGAAAGCCGGTGATTACCCTTTACGGACCGATGCTGCCGATCTGGGGCCGGAATCCGACCGTCGACGCGGTCGATTTGGTGCTCGACCTGGAATGTATCGGGTGCCAGAACCGAGTTTGCCCGTTGGGGCATCACCGCTGCATGCGGGACATCTCCGTCGATAGGGTCTATACGGAGGTAGCCAAGCTGCTGGAAAGCCGCGCGGCCTTTGCAGCGTAAGCAATCCGCGGCGAACATCCCGGCTCGCGAGAAGGGATTCTCATGATTCGTTCCGAACCATCCTCTCCGCCCCTCGACCCGGCAAGAACGGGGCTGGAAAGAGCCGACGATGGTCGCATGTGGCTGGACGGCCGGTATCGGAGCTCGCTGGCCGTCTCCGGCCTGAACGCGTTTCAGTCGGTCATGGCTACCGGGCAGGGGCGATGCCTCCGCGCCTTGGCCGACCGGGAGAACTGGCGCCTTGAACTGCATCATCCCCACCATCCGCCGCGGGGCGTGTATCTCAAGAGGCACCACGTTCGCACCTGGCGCTCGTGGCTGAGGGCTAGCATCGGCGCGGATCCGGGCAACACCGCCGGGCGCGTCGAAGCCCGCAACATCCGCCAACTCACCGCCGAAGGCATCGCGGTCATGGACCTGATTGCCTACGGCGAGCATCTCCATCCGGACGGCAGGCTCGAATCCTTCGTGCTCACGCGGGAACTGGCCGGCTACACGCCGATGGACCACTTCCTGCCCAAGCGGTTCCGAACGATTTCCGAGCGGGCAGGGACTCGTAGTCGCGACCTGCATGCGGTCATCCGCCGGATTGCGGAGATCGCCCGCCGCTTTCACCAGGCCGGTTATAACCACCGCGACTTCTACTGCGGACATTTCTTCATCAAAGAGGATGCTCCGGCGGTGTTCGACGTCAAGCTGATCGACCTGCAGCGGGTGCAGTCTCGAAGGTGGTTTCGTCGACGGTGGATCGTGAAAGATCTGGCGCAACTGGCCTGGTCGGCATCTCGCCATCACATCGGCTGCACCGACCGAATGGCTTTCATGCGGCACTACCTGGGTGTGCGAAAGCTGCAGGCCGGTCACAAGCGGCTGATTCGAGCGGTCCTGGCCAAACAGGCCCGCATGGAACGAAAGCTGGGGTACGGCCCGTGAAAGTCGCACTGAACATTGAAGCGATTGGAACTCACGGCGGTGCCGAGAAATATGCCGGCAGCGTGGCCCGCCATCTCGCGGCCGCCGGACACGAGGTGCACGTGGTCGCCCGCCAGGTCGACTCGCGCGAGTTGCCACCATCGGCGCGGGTGCATCCGGTGCGTCTCGCCCGGCTTCCCGGCCTGGGATGGCTGCGGGCATACCGGTTCGCGGCTGCTTCCGAGCGGATTCTCAGCAGTCTCGATGTCCATTGCGTTATCGGGTTTTCGAAGACCTGGCACCAGGACGTCTACCTGTCCGTCGGCGGCCCGCAACCGGCGGCATTGCACCACAGCAGCCGTCGATTTCGCGGTCGTCTGCGGCGAGCAGTCTGGCGGCTGGGCAAGTTGCTGAACCTGAAGCAGTGGTCATTTCGTCGGATCGACGCAAAGACGTTCGCCCACCGTCGCGCGACGCACATCATCGCCGCCAGCCGCATGTCGGCCGAACACTTCCAACAATACCACGGAGTGCCGGCAGAACGGATCTCGGTCGTCTACAACGGCCTGGATGACACGAGCCCGCTGGACAACGCCGCGGCCGCACGCGACCGCTTCCGGCGAGAACATGGCTTGAACGAAGACGACGTCGCGATCCTGTTCGTCGCGCACAACTACGCGCTGAAAGGGCTTGAGCCACTCCTGGAAGCCTTTGCCGCCATCGCCGCCCGACTGCCCAAGGCAAAGCTGGTCGTATGCGGCAACCGTCGTGACGCCCGATACCGGCGGCAGGCCCGGCGGGCAGGCCTGGAGGGCCGCGTGCAGTTTCTCGGCTTTCTCCACGACGTCCGCGAGTGCTACGTCGGCTGCGACGTGTTCGCGTTTCCCTCGTTCTACGACCCGTGCAGCCTCGTCGTGCTCGAGGCAATGGCAGCCGGACTTCCGGTTGTTGCCACGCGGCAAAACGGCGCGAGCGAATTGCTCACCGAAGGCATCGACGGTTTTGTGATCGAATCGCCGTGGGCGATCGAACCGATGATCGATCGGCTCGAGCGGCTCGTTGCCGATCCCGATCTTCGCCGCTCGATGGGCCGACAGGCGGCCGTCCACGTTCAGGCGTTGACCCTGGCGAAGCGTATGGAGGAGCTTCTCGATGTGATTGAAGCACGCGCGGGTATCGAGGTCGGCGGCCGCGGCTCGAGCCCTGGCCCGAACGCGCGATCCCTTTCCTCGCTGCATCTGAGTGTTCGGTGAGGAGGCGAACCGATGGAGGCTGTCTTGCTCGCGGGGGGGAAGGGAACTCGGCTGAAACCGTTTACGGCGACCCTTCCCAAGCCGCTGATGCCGCTGGACGACGTTCCCGTCATTGAACTGCTTGTCGAGCAGTTGCGCCATTACGGCATCCGCGACCTGACGGTTGCCACCGGCCACCTGGCCGAGTTGATTCAGAGCTTCCTGGGCGGCGGCGACCGCTTCGGACTGAGAATTCGCTACTTTCGAGAAGAGCAACCGCTCGACACCGCCGGGTGCCTCGGCCTGATCGACCGGCCGCGGCGGCCTTTTCTGGTGATGAACGGCGATCTGCTGACCACCCTCAGTTTCCTGAACTTGGCGCGTTTTCATCGGCAGCGAGGGGCGACCGCCACCGTGGCCAGCTACTGCAAAACGGTGCATATCGATTTGGGGGTACTCCGGGTCGACGGCGAACAGCGGCTGGTCGAGTACGCAGAAAAGCCGGTTCACCAGTTTCTCGTCAGCATGGGCGTCTACTGCTTCGAACCGCGGGTTTGCGACTTCGTTCACCCGGGAGAACGGATCTCGATGCCGGAACTGATTGTGCGCCTTCGCGACGCCGGCGAAGAGGTGGTCTGCTATCGCGAGGACTGTTACTGGCTCGATATCGGCCGCCCCGAAGACTACGCCACGGCGATCGAGGAATTCCGCCGCGACCGTTCTCGGTTTCTGCCGCGCCGAACCGCGGCCTAGTGTCCATCGTGCGCGAGCGATCAGGAAGCGAATGCCGATAGAGAAACGACGAATCCTGATTACCGGCGCATGCGGGTTCACCGGCCGGCATCTGATCGCCAGGCTCGCGCGCGAACGTCCCAGCGCGATCATCGGTTTGGACATTACCGAACCCGGCAATTCAGAACCGATCGGATGGGAGTATTCACAATGCGACCTGACCGATGCAGATGCGGTCGATCGCACGGTCTCTACTGCGCGCCCGGATACCGTCTTTCACCTGGCCGGAGTCGTCCGCGCGGCATCACGCGACGCGTTCTACCGCGTCAACGTCGACGGCTCCGCAAACCTGTGGTCCGCCGTGCGACGCACCGCCGAACGCCGCGGCAGTCCGGTGCGACTGATCACGATCGGCTCCGCGGCAGAACTCGGTTTCCAAGGCGCATCTCGTCTGCCGGTTACGGAAGAGGCCGTCTGTGCACCGCGGAGCGGTTACGGCCGCAGTAAATGGGAAGCGACGCGACGGGCCATTGCCCAACCGGCCGACGGGCCGCTTCGGATCGTCGTTGCCAGAACGTTCAACCTGATCGGCCCCGGACAGGACGAGGGATCGGCGCCGGGCACTTTCGCCCGGCAGGTGCTCGCCGTCGTTGCGGGACAATCGAAGGCAGTGCACTGCGGTAACCTCGAGCCTCGTCGCGATTTCGTCGACGTCCGCGACGCGGTGGATGCCTACGTGACTCTGGCGCGGAGCGGCCGACCTGGCCAGATCTACAATGTCTGCGCAGGAAGGTCCTATCGGATCGGCGACTTGCTCAAGCATCTGGTCGACCACTGCGGCGGCAACATTCCCGTGGTTCCCGATCCGTCGCGCGTTCGTCGCGACGATCTTGCCGACATCTACGGCGATCGCACGAAAATTACAGAGGAAACCGGATGGCGTCCGAGGATCCCCATCGCACAGAGCCTTGAGGATCTGCTTGCCTCGCAGCACAGAATCCGGCACGCGGCGTAGGCTCAAGAAGATGTTGCGGTGCCTGTCCCCTTTTTCAGCAGTCACCAGAATCCGGCGAGCGGCCTAGGCTCAAGAGTGAATTTTCCCGCCGTAACGATCCCACACTCCCATGTTCAGGCGGCATCGGCTGCGCCAGTCAGTCGACTATACGCATCCCCGCCCATAAGGGGTATAGCGACTTTCGCTTGTGGGCCCGAATGCTACAATAGGAGATTGTCTGTATCGATATTCCTTGCTTCGGACGGATGAGAAAAATGGCCTGTCGGCTGGACGACTACGTCGTCAGCGGCGAGATCTTCAACACCACCAACTACTCAGTACACGGTTGGCTGGAACTTCGCGGCTGGAATCATCCTCTATTGCTGCAGTTGACTGGCAATTGCAGCCCCGACCTGGCAGGCTGGCACATCCGGTTTGAGGCGAGCAGAAGCCCTATCGGGGTGGACGCCGGGCTGGACGACGTCGACGATCTCGCCTCGCAGCAAGTCGGTCCGACGGGCAGGATGACCATGCTCCGGTTAGCCGGTGCAGAGGAAGGCTGCGTTCGGGAGGCTCCGTCGAGCAACTGCCCTGCGCGCCGGTCAAGTGCGAAGATGTATCTGTACCTCGAATGGTTCAGCCAAAACGGCCGTGTGGTACTCGAGCTGAATGATCCCGTCGTAGAGTTTGTCGATTTCCAGGAGCTGAGCGTTTCGCGCGGGATTGGACACAAGCCCGACCGCGTCTCGGGGGAACTCGACGATTGCTGCGACTCATTGGATGCGATAGCGGCATCCGATCCCATCGAGGGCGAGGCTGACGACGACCTGCTTTTCGCGGACTTAGCCGAAGGAGAATCCGTCCAGGAAGAAGACGATCCCGAGGAGGATCCCTACCGACTGCTTCCCAAGGACCTTGAACTTCAATTCGAAGCCGAGGCGTCGGAAATCGACTGGGCGCTAAGCGAAGACGAAGGCAAATCGCGTGCGATCCGCGAAATGGAAATCATGGACGAGCTGATCGCAAACAGCCCGGGGGTCGTGTTCCGCGAACTGTTCGACGGTCCTGTGAAATGCCCCCTGCCCGACAACCTGAGCGACGAACAGGTGGAGCAAGCTTTGAAGTCGTTGCTGGCCGAATTGGCTCGTTTCGGGATCGCGCTGGAGGTGTGCGAGCACTTTACGCCCCGAGAAGCCTATCGTTTGCTCCTGGAGGAGATCTGCCCGGAAGAGCGAGCCTACCCGGAGCTTCGCGATACGCAATGGGTGCAACACTACAGCACGTCGGACTACTGCAAATCGTGCCAGGACGAGTTCGAACGAGAACTGAACGAGCATCGCCTCCGAAGTGACGACGACTGCGGCGAGGACGCTCCCCCGTGGGACGACCCGGACGGGGACATGCCCTTCTGAGCACCGATAACATTCTCGGGCAAGAGACTCTTATGTCGCCGCAGTGGCGGAGCGCTGCCGCGAAAGCCTTTCCCAATACTCGTACTGCGGATCTCCGCGACGGAAGGTGAAGACGGCGTCCGGCAATCGCCGTCCGTTTCTTTCGACGGAACGAACCCGCACCAGCAAAACGCCATCGTTGCGGCGTTCAATGTCACAAAAATCCAATTCCATGCAACCGCTCTCAGCCCCGTGAAAAAGACCAGCAGAATCACGCCCTATTCTGACGGAAACGCTGCCGAAATTCTAGTCCAATTGCACAGCACCCGACAGAATGGCCCGCCTCCAGGTCCAGCAGACGTCGCTTCAGCGCGACGCCCCCGGGGCCGGAAAACCCACCAAGCCCCCCTCCGGAAGGAACGACCCGGTGGCACGGCACGATGAGAGGCACCGGGTTTGCTGCCATGGTACAGCCCACGGCTCGGGCCGCCCCAGGCGAACCTGCGCGTGCTGCAAGCTCTCCGTACGTGAGGGTCTTGCCAAACGAGATTTTCCGGCAAAGCCGATAGACTCGCGTCCGAAATGCGGTCTGGCGACCAGAATCCACCGCCACGTCGTGGAACTCGTCCGGGCAGCCGCATGCGTAAGCCTGAAGACGCCGGACGAGCGCCTCAAGCTGCTTGTCGTCCGTTGCGTCAGAGACACCGACCGGTCCAAGTGCCGCAATGGCCGCCTCTTCCGTCGGGTAGCCGAAGGTGAGACGACGGATGCCCTTGGCTGACTTGGCAAAGGCCATCCAGCCAAGTTCGGTCGGAAATGCAACGAAGGTGTCATGCGGAGGCGAAGTGGACATTTTGTTGACAACCCTAAATGCGGCAGCGTTTCTCGATGCTGGGGGCCCGTCCCGGCGGCGGCTTTGACAGTGCGGTCGGGGTACCCCTATACTACATTAATCTTCGTTCGGCCGCCGGGTGGCGCGTTTTCCCGCCCATCCGTGCGGCAGCAGGTGGTCTTTTAAGTCTAATCCAGAAGGAACGTTCTAGTGAATCCGTACAGTTCACTTTGTGACGACTTCTACGTGAACATGAATCTCGCCACGGAAATGGAGCTTCCGGCCAACCGTGAGACCGTGCTGCATTTTTTCGAACGAATCCAGAAAACGCATCCCACGATGCGCAACTTCTATTGCCGAGATCGGGGGGATTTTGTCCTCGAAGAGGACAAGGACCAGGGCGCCTATCGGTGGTGTACAATTGAGCCGCGGCGGGTGTGTTCGGGACTGGTGAACCCGGAATCGGTTTCTCTCGCGTTGGACCAGCATCGTCTCGTGCTCGACCTGGCTCCCTACATGCTCTCGGTCAGCACGTTGGATTGCGAGGCCCTCGATCTGTTGTTCGGATTTGATTTCACCTACCGCGGCAACCACAACCAACTTGTAGCGGAGGCCCTGGGCGTCGGGCCGTCGATGGATCGTATGCTGGATATTCCCGGCTCGACGGTGATCAACTACGAGCCTTCGTTGACGGTGGCCCTCGACGAAGAATGCCGACTGCAATGCCGGCTCAGTATCGAGACGCGTACCAGTGCTTATCAGGTGCGAACGGGTGAGTTTCCCGAGGATCAACTGAGCGTCTACGTCACCGCGCGACAATACGGCAGCCTGCCTCCCGATCGGACCTTCTCGGAGACGTTGGACCGCCTGTCCCAGATCTGCCACGAGATGATCGACAAGCACGTGATCGAACATGTGTTGCAGCCGCTGGCGCGCACAATTTCGATCAAGTAGGCGAATTCTGAAAGGGCCCTGACAAAACGGGGACTGGCTCCGAGCCAAACACGCATAAAACACGGAGAATAGACGTCTCTGCGCGGTGCCTCTCCCCGTTTTGTTAGGGCCTCGAAGTCAATATCCCGGCGCGTCGCTGGCGGGGAACGACTCCCAAGAGGCTTCTTCCACGACATCCCTGCAGATGCCGACGCCAATGCCGTCGCCCCGCAGCGGCCGTGAGTCGGAAGGCTCAGTAAACCGCTTGATTTTGCGGTAGACGATCAGTCCGCCTGCCCCGGCGATCAACATCCCGGTGAATCCTCCGCGGCGGAGGCCCATCATCCCGAGCATGCCGCCCGCAAGAATCGAGAGCCAATCCGATCTGCTCAAGCTCAACGGGGTCAGGCCGACGGCACAATCCTGCAATCGATCTTGAAGTCGCATGGGACTACTCCAGGTCGCGAATATCGAAAATCGCCAATCGAGTTTGATATGAGCACGTCTCGTGCCGGAGTGCTTCTTGCCTTGGCCACCTCTCACGAGCGATTTCAGAGAAGGTGCCCGACACTCATTCACGAGACGATCCGTCGCATCTGCGACAGAATGTTGCCCCTGATTGGAAAGACGTCGGTCCTCGTCTCGGCCGCGGGACGCTTTTCGACTGGGACGTGACCGCCGCCAGCGGGGGCCTTTGGCTGCAGCGACGCCGGTGCGGCCGGGTTCCCGATCGGTGGACGAGATACCGCTGAAGGGCTCTCGGCTGACCGGGGCGAATCGGCTGCCAGGGGGACAGCCGATTCCTCTCCCGGCGCAAGGCTCGATTCTTGACTCGGCGGTTGCTGGCCCGCGTTTGGGCCATTCCGCCGAGCCGGCAAGGACGGCCCCTGAATTGAAGAGATGATCAACTGCACGATGATGAATAGCAGGACGACGATGGGCACGGCCGCCCCAAACCCGATCAAGACATAGAGCCAGACCCCATCTCGTCGACCAAACCCTCCGATCGCCGGGCCGTCCAAGCTGCTCGTACCGGTCTGCGAAAGATCGGGCCAAGATTCTTCAGAAGGGGGCACCAGCTCCATCAACTCGACCAGTTCGTCGTCGATCGGCTCGGCTGGCGTCGCCTGCCGCGGAATCGACTCAGGCGTGATGTGGGCCGGCAGACCGGAATGGCGCGAGCGGGTTTCCTGCTCACGCCGTGACTTTTCGTAGCGGCTGGCCTCCTCATAACATCGGCGATGATAGGACCGCCCCTTCTTATCGCGGACCAGATCTCGGTCGACCGAAAAATCTTTCCCACACACGAAACAGAAGGCAGACTCAAGCATCGGAGGCGGAGTCGCAGACGGCGCAGACGGCAGCCGGTTGATCGTGCCGCACTGGGAGCAGCGGACGGGCTTTCCCGCGTAGCGGTCCTGCGACCGCAGCTCCTTTCCACATTTCGTGCAGTTCACGATCAGCGTCAATGCTTACTCCCCCAGCGCCAGACCACACTTCACGCTAATCACCTACCACCATGCTCGATCCCCCAAGGGCTCCCAGGAAAAACCTCGTCCCTCGAAAGTGGCCGAACGTGCGCGCGGTACGTCTGAATGTAGTGTAACCATACCAGAACGGCCGTCGATAAGTCTCGCAAAATCGGGGGCGAAACGGATCGTGCTGTATTATCCCCTCATTTGGAGGATTCGGCTCAGCTCGGCCCGCTTCGCACGATTCGGACTCGGCGGCCGTCCACAGTCACCCGCTTGTCGGAAAGTAGCTGGATCGCCTCTGGATACGCCTCGCACTCGGCCGAGAATACCCGCGATTCGAGAGAATCGAGCGTATCGCTGTCCAATACCGGCACGGATTTCTGCAGGATCACCGGCCCGTGGTCATACTCATTGTCCACGAAATGAACGGTGCAGCCGGAGATCTTCACTCCGTACTCAAGCGCCGCTTCGTGCACACGGTGGCCATAGTAGCCTTTGCCGGAGAAAGATGGCACTAGCGAGGGATGAATGTTCACGACGCGATTCTCGAAGTCTTCAGGAATCGTCAGCCGTTTGATAAAGCCGGCCAGAGCGACGACCTCCGCTTCACACTTGCGGCACCGGTCAAAGATCTCCCGACTATATTCGGACTGCGACGGAAAATCTTTACGCTCGCAGACCGCAATCGGTATGCTGGCCTTCTCCGCAAATTGCAGCCCCCGTGCGGCGGGTGTGCTGGAAATCACCAGCACCACCCGTGCATTGAGACGGCCGGATTCGATTCGGTCGAGCATGTTCTTGAGCGATCGCCCCGTGCCCGAGATCAGCACGGCGAGCCGAAGGGGCGATTTGGAAGCAGTAGCATTCACTCCAGGTCGACTCCCCTCTCAAGTTCTGGAACGGTTGGTAACAACGGCCACATACAACATCAGGGGGAACCCCGAAACCTTCAGTTCCACCGGCTCGCCATCGGCAAGGGGCTTCAACTGCAAGTCGGTCGCCAGCGTCTCGCCGCGAATATAGTCTCCGAACCGTCCGACAGCGGCCCGCAATTCCTGAGACTGCGTGACGATACCAATAGCGATCCGGTCCGTGAACTCACAGCCCATGTCCTTGCGCCGGTCCTGCACCACGCGGACCAATTCCCTCGCCAATCCCTCGAGCACCAGTTCTTCCGTCAACTCGGTGGCGAGCACCACGACGCAGCGACGCCCCTGTGCCGCGGCCCAGCCCTCCTTGGCCTGCATACGGACCTGGATGTCCTCCGAGTCGAGGGTGACCGGGCCGTCGGAGAGTTGCAGAGCGACCTCGCCGGCCGCTTCGAGTTCGGCCAGCAACGCGGCGCCGTCGCGTTGGCCGAGGGCCTTTTTCACCGCCGGCAGCCGCTTGCCCAGCCGGGGGCCGAGCCGCTTCAGATCGGGAAGAACCGTGTAGCTGACGTACTGGTCTGCTTTCCGGGCATACTCGACCTGCTTGACGTTCAATTCGCCGGCGATCAGCGCCGCGTGTTCCTCGAGCCAGGCTTGATCCTGCGGCTCGGCCAGGACGACTTCCACGCGCGAGAGCGGTTGCCGGACCTTGAGTTTGGCCCCCATCCGGGCGCTATGTCCCAGGGAGACGATCTCCCGCACCAGGGCCATGCGGCCGGAGAGCTGCTCATCGATGGCGTCAGCCTGCGGTACGGGATAGTCGCAGAGGTGGACACTTTCGGTCACGTCCTTCGAGACCGCCGAACGGGTGCCCTCGGCCGGCCGGGCCGAAAATTCCGCAACGGCAAGGTTCTGCCAGATCGCTTCCGCCAGGAAGGGCACAAACGGCGCGATCAGCTTGGCCGTCGACAGCAGGCATTCATAGAGCGTCCAGTACGCATCCAGCTTCTCGGGCGTCGCTTCTCCGCTCCAGAAGCGGTCGCGGCTGCGGCGAACATACCAGTTGCTCAGCCCGTCGACGAATTCGTTCAGCCGGGTGCACGCCGCGAAGTTGTCGTATCGGTCCATCGCCTCGATTACCGCCGCCGCCGTGCGATTCAGTTCACTCAGAATCCAGCGGTCCAGCTCGCTGCGCTCGGCGGGCGGCCGATAGCCTTTCCCGCGAGCGAGCACGTGCGCGGTCAACTGCCCTGGCTCCTCCGCAATCGACGCGGCAGGATCGAAACCGTCAATATTCGCGTAGATGACGAAGAAGCTGTAAACGTTCCACAGCCGCAGCAGAAACTCCGGGATGCTCTCCCGGATCGCCTGCTCGTTGTAGCGGATCGACGTCCACGGCGGCTGGTTGGCAAAGAAGTACCATCGCAGTGCGTCGGCTCCGTAACGGTTGAAGATCTCCTGCGGCTCACGGTAATTGCGTTTCGATTTGGACATCTTCTGGCCGTCTTCGCCGAGCATCAACCCCAGCACCACGCAGTTGCGGTACGGATGGGGAAATGCAATGCTCGGCTGCTCGCGGCTGAGAAACTCGCTCGGGTCGCCGGCCACCGGCTTCTCGCTCTCTTCGCCGAACAGAAGCGTGCTGATCGCCAGCATACTGTAGAACCAACCGCGAGTCTGATCGATCGCCTCGCTGATGAAATCGGCCGGGAACTGATCGGCAAGCCGCTGCCGGGATCCGGGTTGCTTCGGGTAACCCCACTGGGCAAACGGCATTGCGCCGGAGTCGAACCAGCAATCGATCACCTCCGATACCCTCCGCATCCGCTTGCCCGGCGCCTTGGGCGAATCGTAGGTAACGGCGTCGATATAGGGCTTGTGAACCTTGAGATCGTCCGGAAGATCAGGTTTGGCGGCCCTGGCCTTTTGCCAGACCTCGGTCCCCGCAACGCCCGGCTTGGCCAGAAGTTCGTCGTAGCTTGCGACGGCCTCCGCATAGCCCGTCTCCTCGCAAATCCAGATCGGCAACGGTGTGCCCCAGAACCGCTCGCGCGAGAGAGCCCAATCGACATTGGTCTCGAGAAAGTTGCCGAAACGTCCTTCGCGAATGTGTTCCGGGAGCCAGTGAATCCGGTGGTTGTTGGCCAGCATTCGATCGCGGAACTCAGTGGTGCGAATGAACCAACTCTTGCGCGGGTACTGGATCAAGGGGTCTTCTTCGGCTCGCCAGCAGAAAGGATAGTCGTGCAGATACTGCTCCTGGTGGAACAACTTGCCTTCGGCCCTTAGCCGGCGGACGATGTCGCGGTCGGCATCCTTCACCCATCGCCCCTGGTAATCCGCGGCTTCGGCGGTGAACGTCCCGTCGGGAGCAACGGAACAGATCAGGGGCGGGCCTTCCCCGTCGACGAATCGCGCCTGCTCGGACAGGAGTACCTCGAAATCCACCTCGCCGAATGCCGGCGCCTGATGGACCACGCCCGTCCCCGTGTCGATCGTGACAAAGTCGGCCGCGACGACCCGCCAGGCGATAGGCTCCACGCCGCCTTCCCTCAACGCCCCTTTTCGATCGCCGTCTGCCCGATAATAGTAGTCGAACGGCGGCACATACCGGCGACCGATGAGTTCGCGCCCGAGGAGCCTGGAAACGATCTGCAGCGGCTTGCCGACCTTCCCGGCGATTGTCTCGACCAGCGCCGAAGCGACGACCAGTTTCCGCGTTTCGCCCTCAGGTTCAACGATCGAATACTCGAGGTCCGGCTTGACGGCAGTGAACTGGTTGCTTGGCAGGGTCCACGGCGTTGTGGTCCAAACCAGAAGATCCGTGTCGGACTGGTCGACCAGCGGAAATCGTACATAGACGCTCGGATCGGCGACCTCGCGATATCCTTGGCCGACCTCTCCGGAGGACAGGGCGGTGCCGCCCTGGGCCCACCACCAAACGATCTTGTGCCCCTGGTAGAGCAGCCCGCGGTCGAAAAGGTTCTTCAGCGCCCACCAGACGCTCTCCACGTAGGTCTGGTGGTATGTAACGTACGCTTCATCAAGATGGATCCAGAAGCCAAGCCGCTGGGTAAGCTGCTCCCACTGCTTCATGTAGCGAAAAACGCTCTCCACGCAGCGATGAATGAACGGCTCGACGCCGTAGGCTTCGATCTCTTCCTTGGAGTGGATCCCCAACTCCTTGCTCACTTCCACCTCGACCGGCAGGCCATGCGTATCCCAGCCGCCTTTGCGGTCGCAGCGGTAGCCCCGCATCGTGCGGTAACGGGGAAACAGATCCTTGATGGCGCGCGTCAGGCAATGCCCCGGGTGAGGAAGTCCGTTCGCCGTCGGCGGGCCCTCGTAGAACACGAACGACGCAGCGCCGGCTCGCGCAGCGAGCGATTTCTCGTAGATCTCACGCTCCTGCCAAAACCGCGCGATCTCCTCTTCCACCGCGGGAAACGAAACGGAACTCTCAACGGACCGGAACATGGCACTCGGGTTGATCAAGGAAAGCGAAGGAAAACGACAAGGGGCAACGTCCTATCCGGCCGCTTCCGCTGCCAGGACACCCAAGACAATCTTCCGGAGCTTGGGTTCGGCCTCGGCAGCAACCGCAATGATTTTCCGGATGTCGGCCGGTTCGAGAGCGTCCGGAAGGCACATGTCGGTAACGATCGAAAGGCCGAGCACCCGCATGCCCGCGTGGACGGCCACCAGGACCTCGGGCACGGTCGACATGCCGACGACGTCCGCCCCGATGATCCGCAGGAATCGGTACTCCGCGCGAGTCTCCAGGTTCGGTCCCGTGACGGCAACGTACACGCCCTTGTGGGCAGCGAAGTTCTCGCGGCGGGCAATCTCGAGGGCGCGGTCGATCAGCTTCCGATCGTAGGGGGCCGACATATCCGGGAACCGCGGCCCGAGTCGATCGTCGTTCACGCCGATCAGCGGGTTGCCGGGCATCAGGTTGATGTGGTCTTCGATGACCACGATATCGCCGTGTGCGTATCGCGGGTTCATGCCGCCGCAGGCGTTCGAAACGATGAGCACTTCCGCGCCGAGCGCTTTCATGACCCGAACGGGAAACGTGATCTGCCGTTGCGACCAGCCCTCGTACGCGTGGAAACGGCCTTCCATGGCGACAATCGTCGCTCCCTCAAGTTCGCCGCAGACGAGTTGCCCCGTGTGGCTTATCGCCGTCGACCGTGGGAAATAGGGAATGGTCTGGTAGTCGAACGTCGCTGCCACCCGGATCTGCTCGGTCAACCCACCCAAACCGGTCCCCAGAATAATTCCAACCTTAGGCCGCTCGTTCCACCGTTTGCGAATGACGTCAACCGCCTCGTCAATCTGGACTGCCAGCTCGTGCATGCCTCGGACCTTCTTGTTGAAAAACGCTCAGTTCGGACCCGGAGATCTCGCGGGCCGCAGCACCTGAAAAAACTGCCTTGGAAACCGGTTCACGACCGTCGACACGACCCGTCGCCCGCTCGTTCGACGCGCGAGAGGTTCTCTAAGCGGTTCTCAGAGTTCGTCGGCTTCGAATTCCTCAAACTCGTCGTCGCCGTCGTCGCCGTCGTCGAGATCGTCGCTGTCATCGTCGACATGCTCCGTCTCCTCGTCAGTCTGCTCGTCCTCGCCCTCGAGCAGATCCGCGTCGAGATCCTCGTCGTAGTCGTCTTCCTCGAAATCATCGTCGAAGTCGTCGTCGAAATCGTCCTCGTCGAAGTCTTCGAATTCGTCATCCGCGGCACACTCGGGGGCGGTTACGTTCCGAATTTCCGGCGCCGACTGCACGATTTCGTCGTCGTCCGGATTGGCCGCTTCATTGCCCAACTCAAATTCCGTCGCCATAGACTGCTCCTCATTGCTCCGCGAGGTGCGCAACGGTTGCACCAGGCACGCCTTGTTCGGGAGACCTGTTCCTAGTCGACTCGCGACTATTTGTCAATCAAGCATTGTGCGATGGGACTGACTTTGCCACAACCCCATAGAAAGTTATGCCTTTCTGCCGAAGGAGGGGGTTCGGGGGAGTTGAAGGGCGAGAGCCAGACGGGAAAATCCAGGATGTCGCGGTGCGTTGCAGGCAAGATTCCATCCTGCGATTCGGCCGTCCACGCAACGCACCCCATTGGTGTTGCGTGACCGTATGTCCGGTGCGAAATCGTTGAGGAAACGCAGGTTACGCATGGCAAGGGGCGAGACTGGATTTGATGCCACTCTTGAGGGTGTGTTGCATAGAAGGTGGAGCCACGAGTAAGAGAGGGCTCCCGCGTGTGGCGGCTCCGCCGGGTGCGGGCCGGCAGGAGCTTTGATGATGGAGGGATCGATTCCAGAGGGGACACGAACCGTTTATGGTCGTTTGAGTAATTTCGGTGGACGGCCTGATTTTCCAGGGCGTAGCCTACGACCGACCGTTCGCTCCAGACCCTCCACAAACGTCGCATTGCCCATGAGGTAGCCAGTACGGCCGTGCTCTCGCAAATCGCGTAGCTCCTTTTCCGCTCGTCGCACTCTTCAACAGGCCTCGCCAATCGGCAACCATCGCCAGCAGCGGAGCAACTTGCACCAAGCCATCGTCGCGCCCTGACAAGTGTGCTGTTGCGCTGCTCCAACGCCAGTCTCCGGCATCGGACACCAGACCAGCCCGCACCGGATTCAATTCCACGTATCGTGCCGTCGCCACCAAATACGGCTCGTCCATCACGAAGGAAGCAAAACGCCGCCGCCATAGGTAGCCGAGCCATTTCTCGCGGAAGTTGATCCGGCGCATGCAACGTCGGTGAGCCTGCCGCCTTCTTGTCTTCCTCGGTACGGCGGCAGAACGAGGTCGTCGGGGACAAGCGGCCCGGGCGTTGCAGATCGCCGTGGTTTGCTTGCGATCCTGGGAAGGTTGACATGGAAACAGCACTGTGCCACACTCGGAGAATACCCCAGTAGTAAGGGATCAACGTCATGAGCGTTCCAACTCCCGCCAATCCTTGGCCGGTTCCGCAGTCTCGCCCAGGCGAACCACCGTGGGAGATTGCCCTGCTGTTTCCACCTCAGGGGCAATGGACAGAAGCCGAGTACCTCGCATTGCAGAAGAGGACGAACCGGCTGGTAGAGTTGTCCGATGGCCATATCGAGGTGCTGCCCATGCCGAACCCCTTTCACCAGAGGGTGGTGAGGTTCCTTTTCCGTGTGCTGGAAACCTATGTGCTCAGTCAAGGTGCCGGGGAAGCTTTTTTTGCTCCGCTGCCGATCCGCTTATGGTCCGGCAAATTTCGAGATCCGGATATCGCTTACTTCCGACCTGGACGCATTGTCGATCCCTACCATCAACCGCAAGGCGCGGACCTGGCTATCGAGGTGGTCAGTGAGGACGACGAAGATCGGCATCGAGATCTGGAGACGAAGCGCCAGGAATACGCTCAGGCCGGGATTGCCGAATACTGGATCGTCGATCCGCGGGAGCACAAGATCCTGGTGCTGGCGTTGGACGGCGCGAGCTACCGCGCCCATGGCGAGTTCGCCCCGGGCGACACCGCCGAGTCATCGCTCTTGCCCGGCCTCCGAGTCGAGGTAGACGCCGTGTTTGCCGCGGGTCAGGGGAACTCATGATCGCCAGCCGCAAGTGACGCCGGGCGGGAAGGAGCATTGGGGCATCGAAATGGGGCCGCAGCTAGTTCGGCTTGCGTTTACAAACTAGCCGCGTCCCCGTTTCGATCTCCCGCAGCAAGTATCACGAAGTCCGCAAGTGGCCCTTGCGAATGGTCGGGAAACGGACCAGCCGGAAAGTACGTGCCGCGCGATCCCTCGCTCGGCAACGGCCGTATCCTGCCTGTGCGAAGCACCGTCAAGCAGGGCCGGAACGGTACGGATTTTGCCGCAGATTGACCGTGGAAAGTCGGCCGAGCCAATGCCCTTCGACTGCGAGCGCATTGTTTACCGCGGCGTAGGCCGGTTCATTACGATGGAGAAGTGATATGGTGAAGCCAGCAAAGAACACGATATGCCTTTGGTACGATGGCGACGCGGAGGACGCGGCGCGATTTTACGCCAAGACCTTTCCCGATTCGTCCGTCGGCGCGGTGCACCGCGCACCGGGAGACTTCCCGTCGGGGAAGAAAGGGGACGTGTTGACCGTCGAGTTTACCGTGATGGGCGTTCCGTGCCTCGGGCTCAACGGCGGACCCGCGTTCAAACACAACGAAGCGTTCTCGTTTCAGGTCGCGACCGCTGACCAAGCCGAAACGGATCGCTACTGGAACGCAATCGTCGGCAACGGCGGCCAGGAGAGCGCGTGCGGCTGGTGCAAGGACAAATGGGGCTTGTCCTGGCAGATTACGCCGATCGCACTGACGCAAGCGGTCACCGATTCCGATACCGCTGCCGCCAAGCGCGCGTTCGATGCCATGATGCAGATGAAAAAGATCGACATCGCTACAATCGAGGCGGCGCGCCGCGGTTGAGTGTAGCTCGCCCAATCTTGCGCTCGGGCGGGGCGAGCCCGTCGGGGGCGATTTGAGAGCGAGGGTGCCGGGGGCGTTGGGGTGGCGGCTACTGCGGCTTTTGAGCGGGGGCGAGGCGGTGTTCCCCGTGTCCCCGTTTCTTTCCGGACCTTGCCCCACAGATCCGACCGGGCAATCAAGGCCGGCTCGGCATCCGACCATCGGCGCCCACGGCAGAAATCCTTCCGGGCCAACCGGTTGCGGCGCTCGTCCCCCGGCCCAATGCATTGGGATCTTCCGTTGACTCGCGGGTCGCTCTAAGGGATACTTCCTTCGATGCAGGCAGCCGCGGTCGTTACCGGTGCGCCTCCGCATAAACACTTGGTATCCAAAAGGTTCAGTGATGTCATTCAACGGGACCAACGACATTGGAGATCTTCACGAATACTGCGTTGCGGTGGCCCAGACCGCCAAACGGGCGGCGGCGGAGCTGACGTGTGCCACTGGGGCTCAGAAGCAGCGGTGGCTGCGAAGGAGTGCCCGGCTGCTGGGGGAGAGGCAGATTGCGCTTGCAGAGGCAAATCGGCTCGATTTGGCTGAAGCTCCTGGTTTCGGCCTTACCGACGCCCAGGTCGACCGGCTCCGACTCACGCCGGATCGGATCGCGTCGATGGCCCAGGGGCTGGAAGAGGTGGCCGCCCTGCCTGACCCGATCGGGGAGGTCATGTGGTCGAGCGTGCGTCCCAACGGGCTGGAGGTCCTCAAGGTTCGGGTGCCACTGGGGGTCGTCTTTTTTATCTACGAGTCGCGTCCGAATGTGACGGCCGACGCCGCGGCCCTGTGTGTGAAAAGCGGCAATGCCGTGATCCTTCGCGGCGGCAAGGAGGCGGCCCATTCCAATGCCGCAATTACTGAAATCCTGGCCGAGGCGGCGGCCGACGTCGGCCTGCCGGCCGGCGCAGTGCAACTGGTCGCGACGCCGAATCGCGAAGCCGTCGGCCATTTCCTCAATCTGCCGCAGTACATCAACGTGGCGATTCCGCGCGGCGGCGAGGGCCTCATTCGCCGGGTCAGCGAAGAGGCCAAGATGCCCGTGATCAAGCACTACGCTGGAAACTGCCACGTGTATCTCGATCAATCGGCCGATCCGGACTTGGCCGAGCGGCTCGTGGTGAACGCCAAGTGTCAGCGGATGGGCGTCTGCAATGCGGCGGAGTCGCTTGTGGTCCACGCCGCAGCGGCAACCGCCCTCTTGCCGCGGATCGGTGCGGCTCTTGCCGAGCGCGGGATCGAAATTCGCGGGGACGAGCGGGCGCGGGAACTCCTGCCACAGGCCAAGATTGCCACCGAGAAAGACTATTACGAGGAATACCTCGGTCCGATCCTGTCCGTGAAGGTCGTCGACTCGCTCAACGAGGCGATCGAGCACATCAACCGCTACAGCTCGCAGCATACCGAGGCAATCGTCACGCGAGACATCGACGCAGCACGCGAGTTCACCGCACGGATCGACAGTTCGGCCGTCATGGTCAACGCCAGCACGCGTTTCAACGACGGAGGGGAGTTCGGCCTCGGGGCGGAGATCGGGATCAGCACCGACAAGTTTCATGCTCGCGGGCCGTGTGGCCTCAATGAACTGACCAGCTACAAATATGTGGTCTACGGCAAGGGCCAGATTCGGGAGTAGAAATCATGAGCGGGGACGTTTTGAGCCAGGCGGAGGTCGAAAGCCTGCTAAGCGCGATGTCGACCACCGGCGGCGCCGCGGCGGCAGCGGCGGCACCGCCCGCCCCGGAGGTGCCGCAAGGAAGCCCATTGCCGAAACCTCGCGAGAAAGTCACCCCGTACGATTTCAAGCGTCCCGAACGCGTCGGCAAGGAGCAGATGCGTGCCCTGCAAACGCTGCACGAAGGCTTTGGGCGAAACTTCGCCGCCGGTCTGTCTGCCATGCTCCGCAGCATGGTCGAGGTCAAGCTCACGAGCGTCGACCAGCTCACCTACAGCGAATTCGTCTTCAGCCTGGAAAACCCGACCTGCTTCAATCTGCTCCGGGCCGAGCCGCTGGAAGGCAACCTCATCCTGGATATCAACCCGTCGATTCTCTATCCGATCATCGACCGTCTGCTGGGAGGCGGGCGCGAAGGGGGACCGCTCGCACGCCGGCCGTTGACCGAGATCGAATTGCGGCTGGTCTCGCGGATTACCAACCTCTTCCTCTCGGAGCTGTGCCACGCCTGGGAGAACGTGATCAGCTTGGAACTGGAAGTGGTCCGGGTGGAAAGCAATCCCCAACTTGCCCAGATCGTTCCGCCGAACGAAGTCGTGGTGCTGATCAGTTTCGAGTTGGCTTTGGGCGACATCCGCGGAATGATGAACCTCTGCATCCCCTACAATGCCATCGAGCGGATCAGCGGCAAGCTCTCGGCCAACAGTTGGGTGACCTACGGCCGCAAGCCGGCGACGCCCGAGATGACGGAGTCGATCAGCCAGGCCCTCCGCGGCTCGCTCGTGTCGCTCAACGTTCGTTTGGCATCGACGAAGATCACGACCGGCGAGTTGCTCGGCCTGCGGGTCGGCGACATCATCACCACGGACAAGGACGTTCACAGTCCGCTGCAAGTCTCCGTCCAAGGCGTGCCCAAGTTTCGCGCCAGCCCCGGGGCGTTCAAGAACCACAAGGCGATTCGCATCGTCGAGGTGATCGCCAATCCGGCGGAAGCGATCGGGGACTGACGGACGAAGAGCCTATCCCAAAACCGTCGGGGACTGGCTCATTTGCGGAGTCTTCGGAGCAGAATCGTGCCTGTCCCCTTCTCCTTGCGAGGTTTTGGGATAGGCTCTAAATATGCGGTGGTGAATAATCCGGGCTGGGCCATTAAGATGGAAGGCTGCTTGCGAAAGGAGACCGACCAGTGAAAGCCGCAATCCTGCGAATCGTAGCTCTTCTCTCGAAGTGCGGACTCCTGCATGGAGCCTTTCTGCTTGCCGCCTTCCTCCATGCCGCCGTTGCTACCGAATACCATGTCAGCCAAACAGGCTCCGACGAAGCGGCCGGCACGGCGCAGGCGCCTTTCCGCACGCTTTCCAAGGCGACCGAAGCCCTCGAGCCTGGCGACGTCTGCATCGTTCACGAAGGCGTCTACCGTGAGATTCTGACAGTCCGGCGGTCGGGCAAACCCGGCAAACCCGTTCGCGTCCAGGCTGCACCGGGGGCCTCCGTGGTGATTTCGGCAACCGAACCACTCACGGCAGACTGGACCAGGCAGGACGTCGGAGTCTATGTTGCCCGCCTCGAGCCGCCGCCGACGCAGTTGTTCTTCGACCGGCAGATGGCCCGGGAGGCCTGTTGGCCGAACGGGGCTTACGGCGACCTGATGGACCGGCCCTGCGTGAAGGCCGAAACGGGGACGGGCTATGAGCGGATCGTCTGCCGAAAGCTGCCGCCCGGAGATTTCGACGGAGGCTACGTTCTGATCTGGCGTGGCGGGGCGTGGACCAACGCGACCGTTCGGATCAAGGACTACCGCCCCGGCGAGTCGCTCGCGTTCGAACCGCCGTTTGAACCGCATAGCGACCAATACCACCAGGGCGACGCCTTCAAGCCGCGGGCGGGAAACCGCTTCCTGCTGCTGGGCTCACGAGCCGCGCTCGACGCGCCCGGCGAGTGGCTCGTCGATCCCGCCGACGGCCTGACGCGCTTCCTGCCGCCCGCCGGCAAACGTCCTCAGGATTTTCAACTCGAAACCAAGGCACGCGACCACGCGCTGGTGCTCCGCGGCTGCAGCCACGTCGAAATCGTCGACCTCGAGTTTTTTGGCGGTGCCCTGGACCTCTCCGGCGCCAGCCACTGCCTTCTCGAGAACGTGCGGAGCTTCTACAGCAACCACTTCGCGCGGACCGCACGCCAGGTGCCGCCCTATCCGCACAACCGGATCCAAGGCAATCACAACACCCTCCGCCGCTGCCATATCGCTTACGCTGCGGGTACCGGGCTCGACATCCAGGGCGAGGACAACACGGTCACCAACTCCATTATCCACGATATCGGCTACATGGGCACTTACGAAGGTGCGGTCCAAGTGAAAGCGACCAAGGGCACCGTGATCGACCACTCGAGCATCTATCGCTCCGGACGCGACCTCATTCTCCACCACCAGGCGGAGAAACTGAGGATTACGTATTGCGACTTGCACCACGCGGTCATGCTGAACGACGATGCCGGCGCAACCTACGCCTGGAGCACGGATGGCAAGGGGAGCGTCATCGCCTACAACTGGGTCCACGACAGCGTCCAGGACCATACGGTCGGCATCTACCTCGACAATTTCTGCAAGAACTTCGTGGTCCACCACAACGTGATCTGGGGCTGTGGCTCCTCGGGGATCACGCTCAATTGCGACGCCCACAACCACCTGGTCGCCAACAACACCATCGCCCAATGCCCCAAAGCGTTCGGCACCTTTGCCTATCATCGATACACGCCGGACCAGACCGGCACGCGGATCGTGAACAACCTGCTCCTCGCTCCGTTCGATCCTGACGACCCCCGCCACGTGATCTCCGGTGCGAAAGGCGCCACCCTCGAAGCAAACGGTACGGGAGCGGTCGACGCGGACGGCATACCGACTCCGGATTCCAAGGCAATCGACGCTGGCGTCGTCATCGCCGGCATCACCGACGGACTCCTCGGCGCGGCGCCGGACCTGGGCGCATACGAACGGGGAGCCCCGGTCTGGCGGCCGGGCGCCGACTGGGATCCGCATCCCACGCCCCGCCCCGACATCGCCTTTGTCCCCCTCGGAACAATCACCGAACAGACCATGCCCCAACGCGGGCTGTTGCTCTGGCTCGACGCTTCGGCCACCAGCACCCTCCAACAGGAAAACGGCACCCTCAAGCGATGGCACGACCGGCGCGGAAACGGTCCGGTGGCCGTGGCCGGCGCGGGGTTTTCCGTCGCACCGGGCATGGGCCGCACCGTCGTTCGCTGCGCCGGCGAGTCGGGCCTCACGATCGGCGCCCTTCGTCAAAAGAAGGGGGCAGCCACCGTGCTCATCGTAGCCGGCTCGACGAGCACGTCGTCCGACCCGTGGCAGCGTCTTTTCGTCTCCTCCTCCGGCGATGGTCCCGACTGGGTCAGCCCCAGTTTCATCATCATGCGTCCCGGCGGAGAGAAGCCGGCGCCCTTCCCGCCGCGCATCTTTCTGGCCGAACATGCCGATGCGGTGGTGCTGGACAACATCCACCTCGCCAGTTCCGCCCAGGCAAATAGCCAGTGCTTCGATGGCGACCTGGCCGAAGTGCTCGTCTTCGATCGCCGGCTTCGCTTTGATGAATTGTTGGCGATTCAGAATTATCTGCGTGCGAAGTGGTCCGTTGCGAACAACTGATGAAAGGAGCCCTCCCCATGACGAATGATCGATCGGTGACACGCCGGACATTCGTTGGCCAGACCGCCGCGGCGGCCGCCGCCGTTCCCATCCTGGCAACCGCGTCCACCGCAGTCGCCCAACAGGCGGGTCCCGCAGTGGCTTCCGGCGGGCCGGCCGAACGGAAACTTCGCATCGGAATCGTCGGCCTCGGCAGCCGCGGAAGTTGGATCGCCGGCCTGTTCAAGCAGCACCCCGGATACGAGATCGTCGCCGCGGTCGACTACTTCCAGGAGACCGTCGACCGCGTGGGCGAGAAGCTGGGCGTTCCGGCCGACAGACGATTCAGCGGCCTCTCCGGCTACAAGCGAGCGCTCGACAGCGGCATCGAGGCGCTGGTTCTCGAATGCATCCCGTACTTCTATGCAGAGCAGACTGCCGCGGCGATCGACGCCGGCTGCCACGTTTACGTAGCCAAACCGTTCGCCGTCGACGTGCCGGGAGTCTTTGCCATGCAAGCCCTGGCGAAGAAAGCTACCGAGAAGAGACTGTGCCTTCTGGTCGACTACCAGTTGCCCACCGACCCGGCAAACCAGGAGATCAAGAACCGCGTTTGCGACGATGCCCTGGGCGGACTGGCACACATCTGGTCCGGCGGAACCTGCGGCGCATTGCCGGATCCGGAGGTCGGCCCGACCATCGAAAACCTCTTCCGGCGGGCCTGGTACTCGCACGTAAACCTCAGCGGTGATCTGCTGCTGCTCTACGACATCCACATCATCGACGGCGTCACCTGGGTGACCGGCCAACGCGCCGCTGCCGCAACCGGCTACTCGCGCATCGTCCGGCCGAATCCGCACGGCGATCGCACGGACTGCGGCGGGGTCGTGTTCGAACTCCAGGACGGCGTCTGCTGGACGCACACCACGCAGCTTCTCCAGAACAACGCCGTCATGTACAACCTTGCCGCAGACCTCATGGGCCTGACGGCCACGGCACACATCGCTTACTCCGACAAGGTCTTCGTCCGCGGCGGCCCCAAGCATTATGCGGGAGCCGTATCCAGCGGCATCTATGCCGACGGCGCGAAAGCCAATATTGCCGAGTTCTACCGCTGTGTCACCGAGGGCGACTTTGGCAACGCTACCGCGCATCGTTCGGTAGACAGCCATCTGACCGCAATGCTCGGCCGCGAAGCCATGGCCCGCAAGTCGTGGCTGACGATGGACGAACTGATCAAGGAAAACAAGAAATTCGAGGCCGATCTGCGCGGGCTGAAGGTATAGCGCAGCCCGGCGACCGCGGCTGAATTACTATTCTAATGGCCCCAATAGGGCCCGCCAACGCGGGTGGCAGGGAAAGCCGGAAGACGGGCCGCGTTTCGCCCTCCGCGGCGACAATGCACGTTCGTTCGGAGGACCTGCGTGCTTCAAGTGCCATCGACGCTTCGCTATTGCTTGCCGCACCCCTTGGCGAGGCAAACAACCTTCAGCTATCATACGCGGCGTCGGCCCGGGGTACGCAGGGCCGATGAAAAGGGGACTGGTTCCGCAAACCCTTGAATCCTCGCTCCCGTTAACCAACGATTCCTTGCGGTGCCTGTCTTTTTCATCCGACCCGCACTAGGCATCGGGCCCAACTTCGCTAGGATTGGTATACTTCCTTTGCTGCAGTTAGCAAAGCGGATGTTGATCGACCGACGTTTTTTGCACGACGCTCTGGAACTAGGAAATTGGCATGGGTGCCAAGAGCAAGAAACGCAGGGGCAAGCTTCTGCGAGCAGACAGCAGCCCCCTGGATGAGGCAAAACGACAGTACTCGCGGCGAAACTTTCGCGAAGCGGTCAAAGAAGCGAGGAGGGCGCACCGGTTGGAGCCGAGCGACGCCACACGCGACTATCTCCAGGTGGCCACCCTGGCACGTGTCCGCGAACTGCAGCAGCATGGTCTCCGCGAGCAGGCCCGCGCCTTGGCTGCCGATCTTCTGGAAATGGGAGTGACGGAGCCGAGCGTGAGGCAGGAACTCCCGTCCGTATTGGCCACCCTCGGGATGCTCGATCGAGCCACAGGCGGAGACGGCGGCGCGGCCGTTGCGGATCCGGCCGTGCTGAAGACGGCAGCCGACCAGGCTGTCGCTCGGCCGGAGGAGGCCCCGCGGTCGCTTCCGGAGATCCGCGAAGGGGCACTTCTTGTGCGAGCGGCCCTGGAGGCGGTTGAAGCGGGCCGTGACGAGGAGGCTTCCGAAAAGCTCAGGTCCGTCAGCCGCCACAGCCCTTTCAGCGATTGGCGGCTTTTCGTTCGTGGGCTGATTGCCTATTACCGTGGTGATAACGAAGCGATGGCGGCTGCATGGGACCGGCTGGAACCGGGACGCGCCGCGGTGCAGATTACCAAGCCGCTTCGCGCGCTCGCCGAGTCGGGCAGCGGCAAACAGTCCGATTTCCAAAGTGTCGACTTCCTGAAGGCCGAGAAGGCGGTGCTGGGTAATGCCGTCCTCGGCGATCTCATCGAACTGCAACGGGCGGTGGGGGCCGGGAAATGGAAGGACACAGTCGCCGTCCTCCGACGCCTGCGGCCGGCCCTTCAGCGGCTCGATCCGGCTCTCTGGAGCAACGTCTGTTCGTTCCTCTACCGCTCGTTGCTCCTTCGTGGAAACGCCGCGGACTTGAGCCAGTTGAAGTCGTGGTTTGACCCGCCGGCAATCGACCCGCACTGGCACAGGGCAAAGGCGATGATCCTGGAGCACGAAGAAGGGGTGTTGGAAGCCGATGAGCACTGGCGTTGTTATCTGAACGGCTTGGATCAGGTGCTCGACATTCCGCCCGAGCAGCGATCGCTGGCACGAGCGATGATCGGCTGGCACCTTGGCATGCTCTGGGTCGACGAAGCGATTTCATCCCAGGACGATGTTTTCGGGACGGAATCCCGGGCGCCGGACGAAGACGATCTCGCCACGGCGATCGACTATCTCGAGCCGGCGACGAAGATCGCACCCGATTACGCTCCGGCGTATCGAGTGCTTGCCGAAGCTTACCGGCATGCGGGCCGCCGCCGCAATGCGGTGCGGACCTTGGAAAGGCTGCTCGAGCAGCACCCGGACGATTCCGATGCCCTGCTCGCCCTGGCGGACGAATGCCGGCAACAAGGCGATCCGCTCAAGGCTCGTCCTTTCCTCGAGCGCGCCGCGAACCTGAAACCGTTGGACCGGGAGATCCGCGGCCGAATCTGGATCAACCACGTAGCCGCTGCCCGGGTCTACGCGCTCAAGGAGCAGTTCGATCTGGGACGAAGCGAGCTCGACGCGGCGGCCTCAATGCCACGCTCGGGCGACGTGCTCGACTACGCGATTCCCGTGCGACGGGCCGTGCTGGAGCTCAAGGCCGGGAATCGGCACGCCTCCCAACAGCTTATCGAGCAGGCGAAGCGCGCCGCGCAGGACGAAGCGCCGGTGCTACTCATGCTCGTCGTCGAGGCGATTCGCTACCGACTGCCCAAGGAATTCCTGTCCGGATTCGAACGCGACTTGAAGGCCGCAATGAAACGCCGGTGTTCGAGTGCGGCCGCCGGCGAGATGAGCCGGATCATGCTGGCGTTCCTCGCCAGCGAGACGACCTATCCCAAGCGGAAGGCCCACTCCAAGCAGGTTGTCAGCTACCTGGCCCGGTCGTCGCGCGTCCGGTGGAAGGCGGAGGATTTGCGCCGCGTTTGCGAATTCCTTGCGCGGGCTCGCGACGAGGAGGAGGTCGCCCACGCGACCGCCGACAAAGTCCTGATGGACAGGTTGCGAAAGGGCCGCGAAGAGTTTCCGGACGATCCTTACTTCTTGATCACCTCGGCTGTCGAAGAGATCGCACTGGGGCCCTACGACTGCGACCGCCGGCTCGCCCATCGATGGCTCACCAACGGCCTGGCGATGGCCGAGCGTTCCGGCAACCCGCGCGACGCGGAACTGGTGAAAACGGCAAAGAGGAAGCTGAGCTTCTTGGACGAGGTGGGGCTCGAGCGGTCGTCGCCGATGCTCGGCTTTTTCGACGATGACGACGATGAGGATGATGAGGATGAAGACGAGGACGATTTCGACGACGAAGACTACGAAGCGACGATCTCGCAGCTTGCGGGGATTCCTTACGAGGCGATGCCGGCATTCGCGCGCGCGATGATCAACGAGATGGCCGACTTGTTCGATGTGCCCCCCGAGGAAGTGATGCGGCGAATGGCTTCGGCCACGAGCGCCGAGGAAGCAGCCCGGAGGCTCGGCGGCCCCCACTTTGGCTTTCGATCGCCGAAAAAGACGAAAAAAACCAGGAAGACCCGACGGAAATGAGTATGGACGATCCGATCGAAGTTTTGGGCGTGGCGACCGACGCCGGCGAAGAGGAAATCCGCCGGCGGTATTTGGAGCTGGTCCGACAATTCCCCCCGGACCGCGACCCCGAGCGGTTCGCCCGGATCCGGCATGCCTACGACCAGCTCCGGGACCCTGTTGCGAGGCTGCAGCAGAAACTGTTTTCGGTCCGGTCGAACGAGACGCTGGATCCGGTCATCCGAGATGTCAAATCCCGCCTTCGCAGCGCCCGAATCCCGACTCAGACCCTTCTCTCCTTGGCGGGACAAGGATGAACGACTGGCCCGGTTACGAAGACGTTCTCACGCGTTTCCGGCAGTGGCTCGACGAAGCGCGCGCCGAGGGCGACGTTCCCGGCAATCGCGGAGATTCGCAAGAGCCGGAGTGGGAAACCGATCGCCGCGAACTGGAACCGAGCCCGGAGATCGGGCTGTTCCAACTGGCCGAGCAGTTCACGGCGCTCCGCCACGAACTCAAGCTCGAAACCAAGAGCTCGCGGAACCTGGAGGAGCAGACACGCTCGGCCGTCGAGTCGATGAAGCAGGCCGTAGACGCCCTCCGCGCGATTGAAGCGCGGCAGTCGGCACTGGCCAGGGAGTTCGCTGCGGCCGAAGCGATCGCGCGCCCGCTGGCCGAGGCTTTGGCCGAGCTCGACGAGGCCCTGCGGCGCGGGCAGCAGGCCGCCATCACGTCGCGCGAGCGGTTTCGCGAGCAGTTGCAGGACGAGCTGCTGGAGGAACTGGACGAGCAGTTCGCCGAGCAGCCGTGGTGGAGACGTTGGCTCGCGCGGCGATGGTTCCGAGCCACCCGCAACTCGGTCGCCGAGCACATCCGGCGGGTCGACGCCGAGGTGTTCGGGTCGCTGTTGGAAGGATACGGACTGGTGCAAAACCGCTTGCGGCGAGCGCTGGAACAGAACCGGATCGAACGGATCGAGTGCGTAGGCGAGATGGTGGATCCCAACCGCATGACGGTAGTCGAAGTGACCGACCACTCCGAGTTCCCGCCCGGGTCCGTCGCCGAGGAAATCCGTCCCGGATATCTCTGGAAGGCCAACGTTCTTCGCTACGCCGAAGTCAAGGCGGTACGGAAGTAAGGGCCGATCCGAAAACGGGGACCGGCTCCCCCGTGTTTTGGGTTGGAGACAAGAATCATCCAAGATACAGGGTGCCTGTCCCCGTTTTCGGATTGGCTCCCAATATTGAGAAGGAGCGAACATAATGCCCGAGACGATTGTCGGAATCGACCTGGGAACCACCAACAGCGAGATTGCCGTTATCCGCGACGACAAGGTCGAGGTGCTCAAGGAGGAGGGGCAACCGCTTCTGCCATCCGTCGTCGGGCTGGATCCCCAGGGGCGGCTGCTCGTCGGCATTCCCGCGCGGAACCAGGCCGTCCTCGCCCCCGACCGAACGATCCGTTCGATCAAGCGCAAGATGGGCGAAGATGTCAAGATTCGGCTCGGCGACCAGCAGTACAGCCCGCAGGAGATCTCGGCGATCATCCTGCGGACACTCAAAGACCGGGCGGAAAAGGAGCTCGGCCACGAGGTCCGCAAGGCCGTGATCACGGTGCCGGCCTTTTTCAACGAAAACCAGCGCGAGGCGACTCGCGAGGCGGGCGAGTTGGCCGGGCTCGAGGTCGTACGGATCATCAACGAACCGACGGCCGCGTCGCTCACGTACGAGTCGAACCCGGAAGAGATGGAACGGCTGCTGGTTTACGACCTGGGCGGCGGCACGTTCGACGTTTCGGTCGTGCAAATCGAGCTGGGGGTCGTCGAGGTCCTTGCCAGCCATGGTGATACGCACTTGGGCGGCGACGATTTCGACCAGTTGCTCCTCGATTGGATCTGCGACGGGTTTGCCGAGGAGCACGGAGTCGACCTGAGGCAGTCGCCCGTGGCCCGGTCACGATTGCTGGCGGCCGTCGAGGAAGCCAAGAAGCGGCTCTCCTTCGAGGCGGTCACCCGGATCGAGGAGGAGTTCATCGCGGAGAAAGACGGCAAGCCGCTCCATCTCCGCCGTGAAATCGAGCGCTATGATTACGAGGCCCTCATCGAGCCGCTTCTGGTGAAAACGCTCGACCATCTCAACCACGCCCTGTCCGACGCGAAACTCAACGCCAGACAGGTTGACAAGGTGATCCTCGTCGGCGGCGCCAGCCGGACTCCGCTGGTCCACCGCCTCCTGCAAGAGCGGCTGGGGCAACCGGTCCACGGCGAGGTCGACCCCGACCTGTGCGTGGCGATGGGAGCCTCGGTCCAGGGCGGGATGATCGCGGGGATCGACGTGGGGCCGGTCCTGGTCGATATCACTCCGCATACCTTGGGAATCCAAGCGTTGGGTGAGCTGATGGGGCACGCGTCGGTGCACCACTTTGCGCCGATTATCGAGCGCAACACTCCGCTTCCCGCCAGCCGCTCGGAGATGTTTGGCACTTCCTACGACAACCAGGATGTGGCGCAAATCAGCGTCTTTCAGGGCGAAGAGCCGGACGTGAGGCACAACGACCTGGTCGGCGAGTTCTTCCTGGAGGGACTGGCCGAGGCGGCGCAAGGCAACGAAATCCTCGTCCGCTTCGATCTTGACCTGGACGGAATTCTCAAGGTGACGGCGACCGAGCGCGCAACGGGGCTCGAAAAGGCCCTGACGATCGACAATGCGATCTCGCGATTCCGGCGCGAAGGCCGCGACGATGCCCGGCAGCGGCTCCGCGCGGTTTTCCAAACGGCTGCGGAGGCTCCCGGCGAGTCCGCCGGCGATGTGCCCGTCGACCGGCCCGCCGCGGGCGAGCTTCCCGCCGACTTGAGCGACGCCATCCAGCTTGCCGAGCAAACGATCGCCAAAGCGGAGAAAATTGCCCCCGACGCCCCAGACGAGGATGTCGAGGAGATCCAGCGACTGGTCGAGCGGCTGCGCGGGGCGATCCAGCGTCGGGCGGAGTCGGAAATCGACAATGCGACGGCGGAACTCGACGACCTGGTCTTCTATTTGGAAGGAACCTAATGGCAGAGAGTTCCTCGGAGCAGATCGGAGAAGCCGAGTTGCGCTGTCCCACCTGCGGCGCAAGGCAGGAGTGGTCGGAGGTCTGTCGCCGCTGCCGCAGCGACTTGTCGTTGCTCGTGACCATCGCCGACGCCTGGCTCCGTTGCCGCTCCGGTGCGCTGGAAGCATTGCGCACGGGCCGCCCGGCGGAAGCCGTCGAGTTGGCCCGCCGCTGCCACGAGCTTGCTCCCAATCGCCGCTCCCGGCGGCTGTTGGCCCTGTGTCACCTTCTGAACCAGGATTGGCCTGCCGCATGGAAAGCTGCCGGCCCGCTGCTCTTCGGGTAGCTATCTGAGCGGTGACAGGTCACGCGCACTCCCAAGGCGCTTCACGGCAACAGGACCGGCATTTCGACATGGCACGACGGAATAGTGACCGTGGTTACGGACCCATGTCCGACCAAGCATGCGATTGACGTCCCCGCCAGATATTCGATCGACCGCGGTGGGCGTGGCCGAGTGTGCCAATCAGAAGCGCGAATCGCGTAAAGCGTCTTCAAACTCCCGCAGCGCTACGCTGGATCCGGCCTGCCACGCCCGCCGCACGTACTCGGCAGTCAATCGGCCAACGGGAATTCCGGGGAAGGTGGGACTATCTGCGACTTCTCGGTAATGTCGCCCGTCGAACAAGTAGACACGCAGCGACCCGTCGCGGAAGATCCACAACTCGGGAATTCCGAACGGCTCATAATCCTCGACGCTCGTCGGCGACGTCGCGTCGACTTCGATGGCCAGATCCGGCGGGGGATCAATTTCCAGATCGATCCGCTCCTTGCCCAGAATCGCCTCCCGGTTCTGAATATAGAAACACTTGTCCGGTTCCAACCCGGCCTCGCCGATGCGCTTCAGCGTGATCGGATCGAAGCCTTCCCAGTCTAGTCCGGCATGCCTCAGCAGCGACTTCACCAGATTCGAGACCATGTCGGAATTCTTGCCGTGCCTGGGGAGAGGTGCCATCACACGGATTTCCTGCGTTCGGGCGTCGTAACGAACTTTGATGGCCGCCTTATCCTGGCGCTGCTCGAGGATTTTCTCATAGTCGCCCCAGGTCTGGTCGCGGAGGATCAATTCGCTTCCAGGGGAAAGGTCAACTTCGGCGCTTGCGATCGTGATATGGCTCATGGCCTACCCGGAACAGGACGCGTCGTCCAGACAACTCCTTCTACCATCTCGGCTATTCTAACAGCACCGGCAGGCCGCGCCAACGCGTCGCTTTCCCCTCCCGAGCGTCTCAGGGCTTCGCGACTCTCTGCTGCGCTCCTGCTCACGCCCGCAACGCCGCAACAATCTCGGTCCGCGCTGCCTGCCAGGCAGGGACGGCACCCGCGGCAATTCCCACTCCCAGAGAAACCGCCACGCCCATCATCCCCAGTTGCCAGGACGGGCGAAATGCCACAGTTACTCCCTCGGCCCCGATCGCCAGCCCCGTCCAGCCCAGCATCGCCAGGGCCGCCGCCGTGCCGACCACTCCGCCCACCAGGCACATCAGCAGGCTTTCCAGAACGACCAGCCGAAAGACCCGCGCCGGGCGCAGACCGAGCGTCTGGAGCACGGCGTGTTCGCGGATGCGGTCCTGCACGGCCATGACCGTCGTCGTGGATACCAGCGCGAGCACCAGCCCAACGCAGGCGTAGCCGAGCCAGTTGGCAAAAGCCACCAGATCGACCAGATCGGCCAGGGTGCTCGCCTGGAAGGCGCCTTTGCGCCGCGTCGTCGTGGCAACCGGCCCGGCCTGGAGCGTTTCATCGATCGCGCCGGCAACCGCCTCGGGATCGGCCTCGTCGGTCAGATACACCTCGAACTGCGTCACCAGCCCTGCCGAATCCAGCCCGCGGGTGTATTGCAGAAATTCCAGGGCCGTATAGATGAGGTTCTCCTCCGCGGGCACACCAGAGGTGAAGATTCCCGTCACCTTCACGGAAAGCTCGCCGATCGAGAACTGGTCTCCGGGTGAAAGCCCGCGCCGCTGCGCCACGTTGCGGCCGACTAGCGCCGCATCGCGGCGCGACTCGAAATCGGCCCAGTTTCCCGCGACAAGCTTAAGATCGCGCGTCGACCGCAGCTTCTCGGGCGGCGCGCCGTTGAACACCACGATGTCGAGGCTCGCCCGGCAGTTGTTCGTCCACACCTGCACCGGCATCACGTCGCGGACTCCGGGAAGCTCGCCGATCCGCCGGGCGTAGTCCTCCGGCAACCGGCTGGTGGTCGGGCAGAAGCGATTTTCCTGGAAGACGATCAGGGTCCGCTGCGCGTCGTGGTTCTCGGTCAGGCGAGCCAGCCCCTCGCGCACCGATCCGACGAAGCAGAAGACGAACAGCGCCACCGCCGCGCCACTGACGGTCAGAAGCGTCCTCGCGCGATGTCGCCAGAGGCTCTTCACAACGTAAGGCACGAATCGGAACATGGAAGGATTCCTTATCCCTGGGCGGCGACGGAAAGCACCGGTTTGCGGTCCCCGGCCGCGTCGAAAATCCGGCCCCGATCGAGCCGAAAACGGCGCGAGGCGATCGAGGCGACCTGCTCGTCGTGCGTCACCATGAGCATGGTCATCCCCAGTTCCTGGTTCAACCGCCGGAGCAAGAGTTGGATCTGCTCGCCCGTTTCCGCGTCGAGGCTGCCCGTCGGCTCGTCGGCGACCACAATGGTCGGATGGGCGACGATCGCCCGGGCGATGCCCACCCGCTGCTCCTGTCCGCCGGAAAGCTGCCGCGGGTAGTGGTCTGCCCGATCGCTCAGCCCCACGGCCTCCAGGGCCAGCTCCACGCGCTTGCGGCGGTCGGAGGCGGATATCGGCAGAAGCAGAGCGGGCAGCTCGACGTTCTCGTAGGCCGTCAGCACGGGGATGAGGTTGTGCGTCTGAAAAATGTAACCCAGGTGCGCGGCCCGCCAATCCGCCAGCCGGCTGCGCGAAAGCCGCGTGATCTGGGTCCCCTCGACGGTGATCGTCCCCGAGTCCGGGCGGTCGATCCCACCGATCAGATTCAGCAGCGTGCTCTTGCCCGTCCCGCTCGGCCCCATCAGCGAAACGAAGTCCTCCTGCTTGATGTCCAGATCGACGTCGTCCAACGGCGTGATCACCTCGTCTCCCTTGCGGAAGCGTTTGGTCAGGTTGCGGATCTCAACGAGTGCCATGGGAGTCTCCGGTTGTGGATGGCACGGACAGTGCTTTGAACGAAGCCCACGTCCGTTCATAACTTCGCGATTTGGTTGTAGAGTGGACTTCAGTCCACTCGGGCGGAATGAATTCCGCCCTACGAACTTGCGATCAATCCGATCGACGAATCTTCGCCGGTGATCGTGATGCGATCTCCGTCGGCCAGACCTTCGCGGCCGCCGGAGATCAGCTTGTCGGTCGGATTCAGACCCTCGACCACCTCCACGAGTTCTTCCGTGCCGGCTTTGCCCAGCCGCACGCTCTTTCGGCGTGCCACGCCGTCGGCGGCCACCGTCCATACAGCGTGGCCGTCTTCGGACGATTCCACGAGCCCCCGCGGCACGAGCAGACGTTCCTGCTGCCCGTTCTCCTCCGATTCGCTCTCCGGACGAGCCGGCGCAAGGAACGTGGCGGCCACGAGCATCTCCGGACGGATGGCCTCCGGCGGCGCGTGAATGGCCACTTTGACCTCCAGCGTGTTCTTCTGGACATTTGCCGTCGAAGTCGCGTACAACACCTCGCCCTCGATCGGCTCTTTCGAAGAGGCGGTCTCGATCTCGACCGGCTGTCCCGGCTGCACCAGAGGCACGTCCTCCAAACGCACATCCGCCCGGACCTGAAGCATCTTGGGATCGTAGAGACTGACCACCGTGCTGTCGGCCCGTGTCGACGTCTCGGTCGAACCGGCTCCCCTTCCCGCGACGCGTGTCCCGGGACGGGCTACCAGCTCGAGGACTCGGCCCGCGACCGGCGATTGGACGACCATCCGTTCGAGTTCGAGCCCGGCCTTTTCCACCGCCAGGTGAGCCAGGCGGCGGCGTGCCTCCGCCGCCTGGAGCTTGGCTTCGCTGTCGGCCACCGACCGCGACTCTTCGATCAAGAGTTCGCGCTGTTGGGCTAATGCGTCGCGTTTGCGCCGGAGGGCTTCCGCTTCGCCCTGCAACCGCGGCTTTCGCTGTTGGAGTTCTTGCAGTTCGGCCGCCGCAACGTCATAGGCGCTCTGGGCCTGTTGGAGCGTGCGGCCGGCCACGGCCGATCCAGCCGCACGCTTCCCCTCGAGGGCTTGGCGAGCATACTCTAACTTGGCCTGCGCGGCTTCGACGAGGAGCGGAAGCTGCCCCAGCTCCCTTTCCACTTTGGCCAACAACGATTCCGCATCGGCCAGCGGCGCCTCCAGATGCGCCGGATGCTGCAAACGCAGCTTTGCGGCACGCAACTCCGCCCGCGCGCCGGCGGTCTCGGCCTCACGAAGGGCCAGCTCGGCCTCCGCCTCCTCCAGCGCCAGCCGCGCGTCGACGTCGATCAGTTTCGCCACCGGCTGACCGGCCTCCACGGACTGGCCGTCGACCACCAACAACTGCTCGACCACGCCTTCGGCCAGGGCCGTTACCAGCACCGGAGTCGGCCTCGGCTCGATCCAGCCGGCCGCCTGGAACAGCGGCGTGCCCGCCTGCCGAATTTCCGCGCGCGTCATCACCACCGGGACCACGGTAACCGGCTTTCGGGGCAGAAACTGATCGCGGACTGCCCAACCGAGCATGGCGGCAAATCCGATCACGATGGCCGCCGGCACCAGATAACGCGAGACGAAGCGCCGCCGCGGGCGTCTCGGCTTTGCCTGCTCGCCGCGATCGAAGGCGAGTTGTTTCAGATCGAGTTCGGAGTTCATGGCGATTTCACGTAGACTTTGTCAGTCAACACGGTCAAGTTGCCCTGCTCGTCGCGTTGAGCCTCGCCCCGGACGACCACCATGGAAAGCTCCTGGATGCCGAGCAGTTTTTTGGCGTCGGCGGCCACCGGCTTTCCTTGTGAATCAACAACCTTCACCATCGCGATGCCGTCCTTGACCTGATCCAACGTGCAGCAATAGTCCCATGGAGTCGGACAACCTTCCTCTCCCGCGCAAGAGGGAATCTTCGGATCGACGATCGTGAAGGCGGCCATCCCTTCGACGAAAGGATTGGGCGAACCGCCGACGCGGCCGACCACGGTCACTTCCTCCGCATCGGCCTGGCGGGCTTCCGCGACTCCCGCCGCCCCTTGCGGTTCCTCGGTCAACAGATACAGCGCATCCGTCGGGGGAACCGGCCCTCTGCTCGACCACCTGCTCCTGACTGGCCGCAGCCCGCGGCGAACAAGCGCGACCATACCGATGCTCCCCAAGATTTGCAACAGATTTGCCATCACTTTGCACTCCTTCGTTCAGGGTCAAAAAACAGTTTCGAGCCCGCAATGCAGCAACCGGGGCCAGACTCCCGCTGTACTAACCGGCAGGTGAATGAGGTTGGTCAGTTGTATGTGAAGCCGCCTCACTCCCCAGACCCCCGCGCCGGGCCTGTCCGGCAGGTGAACAAGGTTCGTCAGCTAAAACTCCTGAATTCCAATGCCGTTTGTCATCAAATCGCCTTCAGGCTTTCCGCAACCGGCAGACGGAGCGCTCTGATTGCCGGAGGAGCGCTCCGACAATTCCCAGCATCAGCCCCAGGCCGCAGCCGATCATCAGCGACACGCCGTCGACGCGGAGCACGCTGCCCTATCGTAAAACGCACGGCCATGCCATTGAGCAGCACCAGTGCAACGAGCCCTGCCAACAGCGAAGCCGCGGCTGCCAGCAGCGCGCCTTCCTGAACCAGGCTCAAGAGGATCGCGCGCCTCCGGTAGCCGACCGCCTGCAGCGTGGCGATCTCGCGGACGCGTCCGGCGACGGCCCCGTACATCATGTTCAACCCGGCGAATACTCCCGCCCCGGCCACCAGGAAGACCACCAGCCACGCCAGCATTCGGACGGGCTTGTAGTGCTTCTCGAGCGACTGGTAATAAGCCGTTTCGCCGATGGCCTGAAGCTCCAAATCGGTCCGGCTCTTGCAGAACATGTCGACTTCCGCGGGCAGCGTCCCGCGGTCCAGCAGCAGGGCGACGACGCTCAAGTCCTGCCGCTTCAACGTCTGCTGGAAATCGGCGAGCCCGCACCAGATCTCCGACTCCAGCGCCGAACCGGCCGCCGCGAATTGTCCACTGATCCGCCACTTCCGGTTTTCGAACACGATCTCCTTGCCGGTCTGCAACTCCTCCGGCCGGCAGCCGAGTTTCGCGGCCACCAATCGCCCGACGAGGATTTCTCCGGGCCCCGGCCAGGTCCCCTTGACCATCCGCACCTGCCGCCGCACCAGCGGCACGGTCTGCGTAACGCCTCGCACGAGTCCCAGCCCGGCCTGCTCTCGGCCGCCGGTGGCAATCCGGGTTCCCAGGTACAATTCCGGCGAAACGTGCGCCACGCCGAAGCGATTTTGGATACCGTCGATACTGGCTGCCAGCAACCCGGCAGCCCGTCCGGCGATGGCCGAGTTCTCGATGTTCTCCTCGGCTCCCATCGAATAGACGAGAACCACGGAGCGATCGCCGCTTACGGCGAGCGACCTCTCCAGGCCTCGGATGAACCCCACGACCACGAAGACCAGCAGGATCACGGTCGTCAGCGCCGCCAGCGTCAGTGCGCTTCGCGACGGCCGCCGCAACAGGTTGCGAACGCCGTATTCCCAAGGAAGCAGTCGCAAACGAAACATAGGTGTCCTCGGATGTACGAGCCGCGCGTTCTCAGCACAACGGGTACAGCAGTGGGGTCCGGCAAGTACCGCGATTCAGCGGCCGAGGCGAGTGGATCCGATTGATCAAGCGCACCTCAAGGCGCTCACAGCTTCAAGGATCCCCTGCGCAGCAGCAGCGCGGTGCGATACCGTGGATCCCAAGGCGCGACTAGAGCAAGAACGCTTGCAGAAGGACGCGGACCTCGCGCCCGGAAGAAGGCTGCTGCCCGGGAGGCGGCTGCTCCGCTACGGCCCTCCAGGAAACCTTCCCGGCAAGGGCACTGCGGGGTTCTACGGCGATCACCGGCACGACGAACTCGTCGCTGGCCGTGAGCAACACGTCGTCATCGCTCACGGTCGCGCCATGACAAAGGCAGTCGCCGCACTGGCAGTCCTCACACGGGGACAATGGCTCCCGGTCGCTGCTGTCGGCTGGCGGTGTGCCGCCTCGCGACAAGGAATCGCCCTTCGCCGAACAGTGGGGGCAGCACGGTTGCGCCTGGACTTGTTCCGCCTGGGCGCACCGCGCTCCCCTGGCGCCTATACAATGGAACGGACACGCCAGTAGAGCCGAGGTCGTCAATAGAACATGAAAGAGGCGGAACATACAGAGAACTATACCCCGGCCCGGTGCTGAAGGCAACCGCGATCGGCGGGCATGCATGGCAAGTTGTCGTGGCATGCCCGTTTTGCCTGTGGCTACACGGTCCTCCAGCAGAGGGAAGGCACGAAGAGAACCACCGAATGGCAAGCATCGATCTGAAGATTCACGGCATGGACTGCGCCGAGGAGGCGGCGGTTCTCAAGTCACAGATTCTTCCGCTTCCCGGTGTCCGGGAGCTTTCCTTCCACGTGTTCGAAGGGAAGATGTCGGTCGTGTACGACGCCGCCCGGGTCGACCCGCAAGAACTCATCAGCGCCGTGGGCCGCACGGGCATGCGAGCCCAAGAGTTCCAGGAGGCCGAGATCGAACCGAGCGAGGCCAGCCAGTGGAGTCGCTGGGGCAGGACCATCACTACGGCAGCCAGCGGCTTCGCGCTGATCGCCGGGTTCCTCGCGCATGCGGCCATCGCCGGATGCGCGGCCGCCGTGGGCGTCGACGAGTCGATTTCCGTTCCGCCGCTCGCCAAGTCAGGGTATCTGATCGCGATCCTCTCCGGCGGCTGGTTCGTGGCTCCGAAGGCATGGCTGGCGGTCAAGCGGCGGCGTGCCGACATGCATCTGCTCATGACCGTCGCAGTGGCCGGAGCCGTCCTCATCGGCCAATGGGCCGAGGCGGCGACCGTAGCCTTTCTCTTCGCGCTCTCGCTCGCCCTGGAGGCCTGGAGCGTCGGTCGCGCCCGAAAGGCCGTCGGCGCGTTAATGGAAATGGCTCCGCCGCAGGCTCGCCGGATCGGCTCCGATGGCAGCGAAGAGACCCTGCCCGTCGAAGAAGTCGGCGTCGACAGCCGAATCCTTGTCAAACCCGGCGAACGGATTCCCTTGGATGGCCGAATCGAACACGGCGAGACAACCGTCGATCAATCGCCGATCACGGGCGAATCGATGCCGGTTGCCAAGGGCCCGGGAGACGAGGTGTTTGCCGGCACCATCAACCACGACGGCGCGCTGGAGATAAGAACGGTCAAATCCGCGGCCCAAAGCACGATCTCCCAGATCATCAAAATGGTCCGCGAGGCGCAGAGCAAACGTTCGCCCAGTGAGCAGTGGGTCGAGAAGTTCGCGCATTACTACACGCCCTCGGTCATGGGCCTGGCGGTGGCGATCGCAATCGTCCCGCCATTGGCGGGCGGCCTGTGGTCCTTGTGGTTCTACCGTGCACTCGTACTGCTGGTCATCGCCTGCCCGTGCGCCCTGGTGATTTCAACGCCGGTCAGCATCGTCGCCGCGCTGACGGCCGCGGCGAAAAACGGCGTGTTGATCAAAGGGGGCGTCTACGTCGAACTCCCCGGCCAAGTGACGGCCGTCGCCCTGGACAAAACCGGCACCCTCACCGAAGGGCGGCCGCGCGTATCGCGGATTGTTCCCCTAAACGGATTCGGCGAGGACGACGTGTTGCGCCTCGCCGCGGCGATCGAAATGCGATCCGAACACCCCCTGGCGCAGGCGATCGTCGACCGTGCCCTGTCGCGCGGCATCCGGACCGAGCCTGTCGAGAGTTATCAGGCCGTCAAGGGAAAAGGGGCGACCGCCCTGAAGGATGGCCGCCCGGTGTGGATCGGGTCGCACCGCTACCTGGAAGAGCGCGGCGAGCAGACGCCGCGGATTGCCGAACTGCTGACCGAACTCTCCTCGGCCGGCACGAGCGCCGTGGTCGTTGGCGAAAACGGACATGTGTGCGGGCTGATCGCCTTGGCCGACCGCATTCGCAGCGAAGCGCGCCGTGTGGTCGGCGATTTGAAAGTGGCCGGTGTCCGGCACGTGGTGATGCTCACCGGCGACAACCGCCCGACGGCCGAAGCAATCGCGAGGGAAAGCGGAGTGGACGAGTTCCAGGCGGAGTTGTTGCCGCAGGACAAACTCGCGGCAGTCGAGGAGCTTGTCGGCCGCTACCAGCGAGTGGCGATGGTCGGCGACGGCGTGAACGACGCCCCCGCCATGGCCCGCGCCGGTCTGGGGATCGCCATGGGAGCGATCGGCAGCGATGCCGCCGTGGAAGCCGCGGACATTGCCCTGATGGCAGACGATCTCTCCCGACTCCCATGGCTCGTGCGCTACTCCAGGCGCGTCCTGGCCGTGATCCGGCAAAACATCGTTGCTTCGCTTGGCGTCAAAGCGGTTTTCGTCTTCCTCACGTTCATCGGCTACGCGTCCCTGTGGGCGGCAATCGCGGCCGATATGGGCATGTCGCTTCTGGTCGTGTTGAATGCGCTCCGCCTTCTCAAATCCGGCACCGACCCTCGTGAGGGACGTGCATGAATGAATCCTACGACCTACCGCCCTCACCCAGCGTTCGGGTGGTGCGCACTGGGGCACCACACCTGCCCCGGAACCTCCCGCTGTTTTGCGGGTTGAATAGGGAATTGGGACAAATGCCGCCAAAACCGCAATCCTGCATCGGACACCAGCAAAGGAGATTTCCTTGATATTCGCGATATTCGCAGCGGCTGTCCTATCGGGAGCAAACCCCACCGACATCTTCCAAAGCCGCGGCGACCTGCCGCCGCAGGGCCGAATCGACGAGTTGGTCTTCGGTCGTCTGGAGCAGTTGGGAATTCCACCTGCCAACGTCTGTTCCGACGAGGTATTCCTCCGAAGGGCCTATCTCGACGTGATCGGTACACTGCCGACGGACGAGGAAGCCAGGCAATTCCTGGAGGATAAAAGAGAGGACAAACGCCGCGAACTCGTCGACCGGCTGCTCCAACGAGACGAGTTCGCCGATTATTGGGCGATGAAGTGGAGCGATTTACTGCGGCTGAAGGCCGAGTTTCCCATCAATCTCTGGCCGAATGCCGCCCAGGCCTACCATCGCTGGATTCGAGCCGGCATCCACGAAAACCTGCCCTACGACCGATTCGCCCGCGAAATGCTCACCGCCAACGGCAGCAACTTCCGCGTCGGACAGGTCAATTTCCAACGGGCCGTGCAGAGCAAGACACCCGAGGGAATCGCGCAGGCAGTCGCCCTAACCTTCATGGGCTCGCGCGCCGAAAAGTGGCCCAGGGAGCGGCTGGCCGACCTGGCTGCTTTCTTTTCGCAGGTTTCCTATAAATCCACCGGCGAGTGGAAGGAAGAGATCGTTTCCTTCGATCCGGACAAGCCGGCACCGGCCTCGCCGACCTTTCCCGACGGAACGCCCGCCCGCTTGTCCCCCGGACAGGATCCGCGGAAGGTGCTGGCCGACTGGCTCGTTGCACCCGAGAATCCGTGGTTTGCGAAGAATATCGTCAATCGCATCTGGTGCTGGCTGCTGGGCCGCGGGATCATTCACGAGCCGGACGACATCCGGCCCGATAACCCGCCGAGCAACCCGGAGTTGCTCGCATATCTGGAAAAAGAACTTGTCCGGGCCAAGTACGATCTGAAGCATATCTACCGCCTGATCCTGACCTCCAAGACTTACCAGCTTTCGTCGATACCCCAAAGCGACCGCCCTGACGCGGCCGTTCATTTCGCGCACTATCCGCTACGAAGGCTGGAGGCGGAGGTGCTGATCGATGCACTGAACCAGATCACGGGAACCACGGAGGAGTATTCCAGCGCGATTCCGGAACCATTCACCTATATTCCCGAAGATTTGAGATCGATTGCCTTGCCCGACGGCAGCATTTCAAGCCCCTTTCTCGAACAGTTCGGCCGTCCCTCCCGCGACACCGGCCTCGAGGCGGAACGAAGTAACCGGTCGACGGCCGATCAGCGGCTGCATCTATTGAACTCGAGCCACATCCAACGGAAGATTGAGCAGGGACCCAAGCTTCGAGCCTTGCTTCAATCGGCCGCCCCCGCTCCGGCGCGAAAGAGCGGGCGAGGCAGAAGGTTCCGGCCCGCACCGGCAACCGAGCCGGCACGGCCGAAAGAGATTCTGGATGAGCTTTATCTCACGATCCTTTCCCGCAAGCCGACCGACGAGGAGGTGGCGACTGTGGCCGAGTACGTTCAATCGGCTTCCTCCAGACGCGACGCAGTGCTTGACGTCGCCTGGGCATTGATCAACAGTGCGGAGTTTCTCTACCGGCATTAAAGGGCGTAACCAGACGGGGACCGGCTCCGAGCCAAACTCGTGGAAAACACGCAGAATATGAGTCCTGGCGAGGTGCCTGTCCCCGTTTGGTTGGGGCCTCTTAAATGCCAGGCCGAACCTTTAAGGATTGATCGAGAAATAAGTGTCAGGAACCATTTGCCGGAAACCGGCCCTTCGGGTGCTTCGCACAAATGGTTCCTGACACTTTTTTCTCGAACGTTGCTAAGTACAGGAAACAGGACAATGAGCACGGCATACCGGTCTATCGAGTCGCTGCTCGGCAGGAAGCTCTCCCGACGCGAGGCTGTCCGAGGCGGGCTTGCCGCCGGACTAAGCCTGCTGCTGGGCAACCAGGTAACGCTCCATGGTCGGACGCCGGCGCCTTCCGTGGGGCGCCCGTCCAAGGCGAAGTCCGTCATCCAGGTCTGGCTCTGGGGCGGCGCAAGCCACATCGATACCTTCGATCCCAAGCCGGAGGCAGGGGCCGACTACTGCGGTCCGTTGAGAAGTTTCACGCCCACAAACGTCGATGGGATCCGGATCGGTGAATCGCTCCCCTTGCTGGCGAAGCAAGCCGACAAGTATTCGCTCATCCGCAGCATGACCCACCGCAACAACGGCCACGAGACGGCGGCCTACATGGTCCAGACCGCGCGCGAGCCCGGCGGCCGCGACGTCTACCCGAGCGTCGGAGCCGTGGTCTCGCTGTTCAAAGGCTATGATGCCGGATACCAGGGGCTGATCCCTCCCTACATCGTCGTGACCAGACCGCAGGGCCGGTTTTCCGAAGCGGGCTTCCTCGGCACTCGCTTCAAGCCGTTTGCTACCGGCGGCGATCCCGCGCAGAGCCGTTTTGTCGTGGAAGGCGTGGTGGCCGAAGGGATCACCGAAGACCGGCAGCAGGATCGGCGGAACCTGCTCCAGAAGTTGAACTCCCTGAAAATGGCCATGCCGGGCGATCCGCAGTTGACCGCCTTGAAGCAATGCGAAGACCAGGCCTACGATCTCATCCTGGGCGACGCCGGCAAGGTGTTCGACCTCTCCCAGGAAAAAGACGAGCTTCGCGAGCAGTACGGCCGCAGCACGTTCGGACAGTCGTGTCTGCTCGCCCGGCGGCTTGTCGAAAAAGGCGTGCCCTACACCACCATCAACTATAGCGGCTGGGATACGCACAAGGGACATTTTCCCACCATGCAGCGGAAGCTCCCCGAGTTGGACAAGGGACTGGCGACGCTGCTGGCGGACCTGTCGGACCGCGGATTGTTGCAGAGCACGATCGTCTGGTGCTGCGGCGAGTTCGGACGAACCCCGAGGGTCCAGTGGGAGGCGCCCTGGAACGGTGGACGCGGACACTACGGAAACGTCTTCACGGTCCTCGTCGCGGGTGGAGGATTCCGGGGCGGCCAGGTCGTTGGTGCCTCCACGGAAAAGGGCGAAGAAGTCAAAGATCGGCCTGTTTACCCCGTCGACCTCATCGGAAGCATGTACGACCTGCTGGGGATCGATTCCACCGGCACGCTGCCTCATCCGCAGGGCCAAACGGTTTCCGTATTGCCGACCGCAGACGACGGCGCCGCCAGCGGCGGACGGCTCACGGAGATTACGTGAATAGGGAGAACGATAACCATGCGAGTTCCAACGTCTTTCGCCTTCGGACTGATGTGCCTGCTGGCCGTCGCTGTGCAGGCCCAGCAGTCAATGGTACATATCGGCTATGTCTATCCCGCCGGCGCGCAGCAGGGTACCGAGTTCGAAGCGGTCGTCGCCGGCCAGTTTCTCACCGGAGTCGAGGGCGTCTATGTCTCCGGCGGCGGTGTTGAAGCGGTCATCACGGAACTCGTTCAGCCGATTTCGGGAAGAGAGCTCAACCAATTCCGGGTCGAGATCGGCGAACTCATGGCGAAACGGGCCGTGGCTCGCAACGACTTCAAGGCCCTGGAGCAGTTCAAGAGCTTCAAGAATGCCAAGAGTCTCGAGAGCGGCAACAAGGACGACGGCGACAGCGAGATCGAGGCGCTGAAGAACAAGTATGCCGGTGCGACTTGGACTCGCGAGGACGAGCGGCGGCTCATGGAGATCCGCAAGAAAATGACCACGGCGGTTCGCAGGCCCGCCAATCCCGCGATCTCGGAGCTTGCCGTGGTTCGGTTCCGAGTGGCTTCCGATGCCGAACCCGGCCGGCGCGAATTGAGAATCGCGTCGCCCTTGGGGCTCTCGAACCCGTTGACGTTTTGCGTCGGGAGACTGCCGGAGGTCTCCGAAGCGGTTTCCAAGGAAATCACCCAGCAGAAAAGCGCCATCGCAAAAACGTCCATTGCGCCCAAGAACCGCAAGGGCGAGCCCGAAATGACGCTCAGCCTTCCCGCCGTGATCAACGGGCAGATCATGCCGGGCGAGGTGGACCGTTATCGCTTTGCGGCGAGCAAAGGGCAGCGTTTGGTTATCGCAGCCGCGGCGAGGCAATTGATTCCGTACCTGCCCGACGGTGTGCCGGGGTGGTTCCAGGCGACGTTGGCGCTTTACGATGCCCGGGGGAAGGAACTGGCGTACGACGACGATTTTCGCTTCAATCCCGATCCCGTTCTTGCCTATCGAATCCCCGCGGACGGCGAATATTCGATCGAGATCAAAGACGCCATTTACCGCGGGCGCGAGGATTTCGTCTACCGCATCACCCTCGGCGAGTTGCCGTTGATCACCAGCGTCTTTCCACTGGGCGGCCCGGCCGCAGCGCAGACTACCGTCTCGCTCATCGGCTGGAATCTTCCCGCAGGTCGCACGACGATCCGGACAGGCACGTCGCCCGGAATCCAGGACGTCGCCGTAGCCTCTCACGACTCCACGTCCAATCTCGTGCCGTTTGCCGTCGACACGCTCCCGGAAAGCCTGGAGCAGGAACCCAACGACGGGCAATCCAGTGCTGAGAAGATCACCCCTCCTGTCATCGTCAACGGCCGCATCGATTCGCCGGAAGACGTCGACGTGTTCTGCTTCGAAGCCCGCGCCGGCAGCGAAATTGTCGCAGAAGTCAACGCCCGCCGCCTGAATTCCCCCGTCGACTCCCTTCTGAAACTGACCGACGCCTCGGGCAACGCGCTGGCCGCGAACGACGACCACGAAGACCAGGGCGCCGGGCTGACGACCCACCATGCGGATTCGTATCTTCACGCAACGATTCCCGCCGATGGAATCTACTATCTTCGCCTGAGCGATGCCCAGCACAAGGGCGGACCGGAGTACGGCTACCGGCTGCGGATCAGCCCACCGCGGCCCGACTTCGAGCTGCGGATCGTGCCATCCAGCATTAGCATCCGCTTCGCTCGCACCGTCCCCATCACCGCATACGCCCTGCGAAAGGACGGGTTTTCCGGCGACATTCGACTCACCTTGAAGGATGCGCCGGAAGGCTGCACGCTCAGCGGCGGCCGTATCCCATGCGGTGAAGATCGAGTTCAGTTTACGCTGACGGTTCCCTCCCATGCAGACAAGGAAGTCTTCAACCTCAGCCTCGAAGGCCACGCAATCGTCGAAGGCCGGGAAATCTCGCGCCCGGCCGTGCCGACCGAAGACATGATGCAGGCCTTCGAGTACCGCCACCTGGTTCCCGTGCGGCAACTCGTGGTGGCCGCGCTCGGAAGGGCGCCCTCCGGCCCCGGCGCAAGGATCCTCAGTGACACGCCAGTCAAGATCCCGGTCGGAGGAACGGCGACCGTTCGGCTCCTCGCACCGGCCACCCGCTACCGCGGAAAAGTCAAACTGGAATTGAACGAACCTCCCCAAGGAATCGTCCTTCAGGACGTATCCGCGTCGGCCGCGGGCACGGAAGTCGTCTTTCGAAGCGATGCGACCTCGGTCAAGCCCGGCATGAAAGGCAACCTGATTCTCACCGCATCGCTGGCAGGAGCCGGATCCGGCAAGACCCGAGCGCCGGCAAGTCGGGGGCGCACGCCGGCACTCACCTTACCCGCCATTGAGTTCGACGTGGTCGACTCCGTGAAATGAGCCCATCGGCAAACACGACCACTTGGGCGGCGATGCCCCAGCAGCCGTGTTGCCTTGCATCGACAAGTAGCAGCAGGCGTAATCCTGCTCAGAGCCAAATTAGGAGGCCCCAACAAAACGGGGACTGGCTCCGAGCAGAACATTGGTAAACCACGGGGAATAGACGGCTTCGCGAGGTGCGTGTCCCCGTTTTGTTAGGGCCACTTAGCTTAGGTCTCAGCTCAGAAGAACCGTCGTCGCGAAGGACCGAATGCCTCGATCGCTTCCTCTTCATCCCCGTGGATCTCAAGCACCTTGTTGAGTCGCATCAGGTTGAAGATCTCCATGATGTTGGGCGAGATATTGCAGAGCTTCAGCTTGATCTTGTCGTTCTTGCACTGCCGGCTCAAAAGCATGATCTGGCCGATCATACTCGACGACATGAAGCCTACCCGCTCGAAATTAAGCAGGAGCTTGCGGTCCGCCGCGGCAGCCAGGGGGAGGTTCTTGAACTCCTCACCGATCGCGCGGATCACCGTCTCGTCGAGAATACGGTTGTGCTGAAAGGTCACGACAACGACGTCGCCCCTGTCGCGGATATCGACTACTGACATTCGATCACCTTATGCCCTTGCACCGAAAGCGAAACCCTGCCGGGTACGCCGCTGCCTCCCTCGCCCCCCCAACAGCCTTCCTGCCGCCCTTATTGCGGCGAGAGGTATTGTAACGGGGATCGGACTCCGCCACCAGACTCCGGAAAAAAACGAGAGTCGGCAGAGTCGGCAAGGGGAGAGCTCCGTGCGCTGCCTGCCGAGGCGTCCCCCCACTGTGGAGAGGAAAACCCGGGAGCCGCTGTATCCCCATTTACCCACCATTACTTGCGGTGTCCGTCCCCTTCTACATCCGACCCGATGAAGCGTTTGCCTTGGGGCGGTACCACCAGCCATCCCACACATGCAGCAGAGCGAGAACCGGGTGGCGCCATATCATCCGGGGGCCCGAGTAGCGCATCACCGCGCGGACCTCCTCCCGCATCGACGGCTTGTAACAGTGGATCGGGCAGTCGGCGCACGCCGGCTTCTCGGCGCCGTGAGGGCATCGGTCCAGCCGACAAATCGAGTAGCTCAACACCTTCTCACACTCGCCGCATAGGCCACGACGCAAACCGTGGTGCGCGCGGCAATAAATCCGCGTCATCGCGCGTAGGGTCCGCTTCTCACGCGCAATGCGAAACGAATCGGCCAACGCGACCTCCGGCCATGCCGGACGACCACCAGCCCGGCTGCTCCAAAGCAGCCGTGCTGGTAATAGCTGTTATGGGGACGATCAGCCCGGCGATCCGTTTGCAGCCGGGCCAATCACTATTGTAGCATGACCAGCCGATAGCGGCGAACTGCCCCGTCGGCGTCGTCAAACTCATAGTCGGCCACTCTGACCAGGGAATCCCGGTCCCCCGCCGCCCACTGCGCCTCTGCCAGCCGACTCAGCGTCGGGTCGTATTGAATCCCCGTGGCACGACGATTCTCCGCCAGGAGGATGTGAGTAAAACCTGCCTCGCGCAGGCGTCGGCTGAACTCACGCGGATCAGTGATTTCCCGATCATACCCGGTTCGCTGCCGGTAGAGATTTTCCCGCGTGACTCGGCAATGGAAATAGAACGCCCGGTGCTCCTGGCTGAGAATATGGTCGCCGTCGTTGCCCAGTTGGTTGCTGGCGTCGGCGGCCAGCCAGGTGGGCTCACTGCGAGTCAGATACGCTTCGCGGCCCTCGAGCCCGCATGCTACCGCCATACAGTCCGCACAGCGCGTAAGCGCGGCAAAGCACGCGGCAGAGAGAACTGCTGCCAGCGCCGCCATGGCAATTCCCCGTGGCGCGCGTGGCAGTCGCCGCATTTCGATCAGAACCCACAACGCGATCACGGCCAGAACAGGAACCAGCGGCAGAAGAAAGCGGACATTCTGTCGAAGCAGAAACCAGACCACCCAGTAGGCTGCGGCCAGCGTCATCAGCACCTCCAGCCCCCGTAGTCGACGCACCAAGAGCAGTCCCGGGGCAAGAGCCAGGAACAGTCCGCCCAACTGGTGACCTCGCCCGCCGTAGAGTTCCGGGTGCATCGTAACGTGCCAGGTTCCCGTCACCAGCGACAGCGGGTGGCGGCCCAGCGGAAGCTTGGAGTCGCGGAAGGTCGGCTTCTCCTCGTCGGCGGCGAGGCGCGACTCGAAAACTTCTGAAAAGAACGGGTAAACCGGGTTGCCCCGGTGCCATGCTGCCCGGACATACCAAACCCCGCTGACGCTTGTCGCGACGACCATCACCACCGCCGCGCCTTCCAGCAGCAGACGCCGCTGATCGCAGCTTCGCCACGCGCTGTACACGATTGGAAACGCCATGGCCGCGAAGAACAGGATTGCCAGGTACTTCGTTCCCATCGCCCCGCCCGTGCACAGGCCGCAGAGAACAAACCACCGTCGCGATTCCAGGTCGATGCCGCTTCGCCACCAAGCTGCCAGCGATAGCGTGCAGTAAAACGCCAGCGACACGTCGTTCAGCGGAGCGGTCATCTGGTTGGTCACGGAAGGAACCAACAGGACGATCGCTCCCGCAACCCGCGCCCATGGCCTGCCGACGATCGGCGTCGCCAGTACGACGGTCGCCAGGGCCAAGAGGATCCCCAAACCCCAGTGGACCAACTGCGCCGCCACGCCTCCATCCAGCGCAATCGCCCAGAGGTACCACATCTCCGTCAGAAGCGGGAACGTCGAATTGTCGCTGTCGGGGAGAAATTCCAGCGTGCGAGAGGCGAGAAACGTCTTGGGAAGCTCGAGGTGATAGCAGAGCGCATCGCCGTCGGTCGGGGGCGCCAGGGCGCCGATCAGCGCGCCGAATGAGGCAAGCCCCGCGAGCACGAAAACGCCCGCGAGCAGCCAGCGGGCCGGTGGCGGAAAAGGCGCCGGTTGGGGAGGCTCCAGTGCCATCGGCTGCTTGACCACCGGCTGCAAGATCTTCTCGCAGCGATTGACGTGGTCGTTCAACAACTCCGCCAGCCCCCAGAAGGCCGCCAGCGCCGTGACCGCGCCGATCAAAGGTGCGCTGAGAAGGCCGACCATTCCCAGGCCCGCCAACGCAGTCCCCCAGATCACCAATCCGACTGCGAGGCTCCAAACCGCAGCCGACAGGACATCTTCCGCCCCCACCTTCAGACCACGAAGGATCGGACGTGCAACACCGTAAGCGGCCAGGCCGATGACAATCAGCGACAACAGCGAGAAAAGTTGCTCCAGCATGTCCGTTCGTCACCACCAACCAAGCATGCTTGCGAAGTAGAGGCTGACTGCGACCACCGTCCAGCCGGCAAAAAGCCACGCCTGCCAGCGGGCGATCGGCGGGCCTTCGCTCCTGGGAACGGATCTGGGATCCAGGAGCGTCGAAAAAACCACCTGGTGGGCCTGTCGCAGGCGCCGGCGTCGTTCCGTGGTTTCCGGTTCTTGTTGCCGGATCGGCGCTATCATCTCGAACTCCTTACCGGCCCCCGGTCTCGGTCCGGGCAGCATTGACAAACGGCTTCGAAAACGTCCTTCGGCGCGAGTCCATGCATACACGGATGATCCGGCAAGGGGCACTCGGTCCGGTGGCACGGAGAGCACTCTACTGCGTTGCGGACTACCGTGACCTGGGGGCCCGCCGGTTTCCACTGCTCGACGCAATTCGTGCCGCTGAAAAGGGCCACCACCCTCGTTCCCACTGCCGCGGCCAGGTGTGCCGGTCCCGAATCGGCCCCGATGAACAAGTCGGCCTGCTCGAGCACGGCGGCCAGTTCCGGGATGCTCAATTGGCCGGTCCAATCGGCGACCTCCAGCCACCGGTGGGGCCCGAGGATGTGGCGGGCGATTATACGGTCGCTCGCCGAGCCGACCAACACGACTTGCGAGGTACCTCCGGCGAGGATCCGCGTCAGCAGCTCTCGCCAGTGCTCGACCGGCCACTCCTTGGCGGACATGCCAGCGCCGACGTGCAACACCACCCGCCGGGCTTCTCCGTCGCGATCGTTCACCGCTGATTTCCACAATTGCGATGCCGTCCGGCTCGCCGGGGCATCGGGAACGAATCGGGGACGCCACGGGCTGGCATCCGCTTGCGGTCGAATGCCCAGTTCGGCCAACAATGCCAGTCGCGATTGCACCTCCGGCCGCCCCGGGACATACGTGGGGCTGTGGGTGAGGAGGAAGCCGCCGCCGCCGCAGTTCCATCCCAAGCGCTGCTTTGCCCCGCTGAGCCAGAGAATGAGAGCCAAGGGAAACTCGCCGCGAACGTCGATCGCCAGATCGTACCGTCGTCGGCGCAGCCACAGCCCCCACCAGATGACTGCCAATGGCCAACCGAGTCGCCGGCCGCGGGCAAATCGGTTATTCCGCGAGACGAACACGCGGTCGACTTCCGGCGCCGCTTCGAAAATCTCGCGGTTCCAGGGGCCGGCCAATACTTCAATGGCAGCGTTAGGATACCGTCGTCGTAGCGGAGAAAGTATCGCGGTTGTGATCACCGCGTCGCCGAAATGATCGAGTTGCACCATCAGGATGCGTTTCGGATCACCGGCTTGCCGATGGTGTCCCCCCGGCAAGAAGAATCTGGCCAGTCCGTTGCCCATTCGGAAAACCGCCTGCCCGACGGCATCGATCACGGCGAACAGCATACACCACCGCTGCCGTGTATAGCGGTAGCGGCCGGTCGTTTGCCGCCGAATCCGATCCGTTCGGGACTTCTTTCCCATTTAGATCACCTTCTCGTAGGCGTCGCGAGTCGCTTGTGCGGCGGCCGTCCAGGAGAAATTCTCGCGAACGTGAGCTGCCAGCGAAGGGCTTCTCCCGCGATCCAGCGCGCCGAGCACGGCTCTGCGAATGCCCGGGAGATCATCGGGCATTACGTACAGCGCGTGATCGCCGAAATATTCCTGCGCGCAACCGATCGCCGGCAGGACTAACGGTGTGCCCGACATGGCCGCCTCCAAGGCAACCAGCCCCGGCGTCTCGTACCAACTCGCCAGCGCAACGCATCCGGCGCCCGCGTAGGCCGCAGCCAGTAAGGGATCGTCGTGGTGCAAGCGGCGGATGAACTGCACGTTGGGGCCGGCGATCCGCAAGCACTCGGCCAGGTAGGCTTCGTGGTGCGGGGCCGCATCGCCCAGCACAATCATCGGAACGTCGGCGCCCTGCATCGCCCGCAGCAATCCGAGCTGGTTCTTCCGCGGCTCGATCCGGCCGGCACAGAGGACATAATCCTCCACCCCCACCTGGTCACAGAACGGTCGCGGATCGGCCGCGGCAAAACTCTCGCGGGCACCGTTGGGCACTACGTGAATTCGCGACGTTGGCACGGCGAAGTACCGAACAAGCTGTTCCGCCTCCGCGGTGGAATTCGGCAACAACAGATCGGCCTCGTGGTACAGCCATCGCCGCCACGACGGCAGCCGAGGACACGTCGCCCGGGCCAGAAACCTTGCCGCGGCCAGGACTCGCCCCATCAACGGTCGCGGCTCTCGCCAATAGCTCCCCAGGTCGAACCAGGCAATCGTGGAGAGGACAACAGGAATGTTCTGGCGGCGGGCCTCCTCGACCAGCGGACGGTGTCCGGGAAGGCTGCCGAACAAATGCAGGCAGTCGGCGTCGCCCAATGTCTCACGCGAAGACTGCCGCAGGCGTGCATGAACGCCCAGTGCCATCAGGGATCGCGCCGTCGACAGCATTTGGATCTCGCCACCCCCGGGCGAGTCGAGCCGGTCGGCCGGGCCCGCCAGAACAACTCGCGGCTCGCGCCGCGAGGCCGGACCGCGGGAGGTCAGCGAATGAGAACAGGTATCAACGACGCTCATGATCTTGCTCCGTGTTCATGCCCCCGTCTGCTCGCTTCTCGACTGGCTACGACCGCGCTAAAGTGGATTTCAATCCACCCCTCGTTTTCCAGGTGGATTGAAATCCACCCTAGGTCAAAGTGCATGCTTACGCCCCCTTACACGCCCGGTCTATAACACGCCTTCTGTCGTCAGCCGTGCTGCTCGTTTCTTCAGAAGTTGTCGCAGTGTCCGCTTCGCCAGGTTCTGCCAATTATCGGTCGGAATTTCTTCGATCGGCGTCACCCATTCCCAATCGATCCATCGCCGGATGCGGCCTCGCAGTCGCTGCGGCGGATCGACGCGAACGGGTCGCACGGCAGGCTCTGCCCGCCGGTTCTCGTAGGTCAGCGCCGCCGTGGAAAACCGCAACGGCGGCCCGTCAAGCGGCATGACGGCGACCTGTTCGCCCTGAACGTATTCCACCGCAAGCCGATACGGGGTGGCCAGCGATTCAGCCGCAACCACAAGGTATCCGTCCTCCTGGCGTACCGAGAGACTGGCTCGCTCGCGTGCGCGCCACCAGGAGTTCAACTCGCGAAAGGTCGTCTTCCAGAGTGAGCCGATATTCGACGCAAGTTGCAGAGCGTGACGGAGCACTTCAGGATAGCGGCCGAGCCTGCCCGTAGGATGACCGTAGAGAAATACCGGCTCGCCCGCCAGCCGGCATGCCTGCGCGTATTGGTCCCAGTAATCCATCGTTGTCCGGACCGCTCGGCGAGTTGCCTCTGCTGGGTCGGACAGCCGGGAGGCAGCCTCCATGACCACGCCCAGACAGATCGGATGAACGGGAATTTGCAGCAGTCCCGTCGTGCCGACGAAGAAGGGCCGATCGTCGTATGCCAGCCCAAACTCGGAACCGTACGGGATACCGAGCGCGGTAAGGGCGTCGAAGAGCCCGCGATTGAAGCGGCCGTGGGGAGCGGCGAATCCCGACGGCTCAATCCCCGCGGTCTGAAGCGCCTCGATGCCGCGAAAGATGTTTCGGATATTCTCTTCGACTGTCCGGTACGTATGGTGCCAGTAGCCGTGCGATCCGACATCCAGTCCTCGGAGCCGTGCGAGCGCGTCGGGAGCCTGCCGGAATCCGGCGACGTTGACGAAGTGAGTCGTCGCCCCTTCGCTGCCGGCGACGGTCGCCAGCGTGGCCTCGAAGTCCGCGGCATGATAGTCGTCGTAATCGATCCGAAAGTTGAATGCGCTCCGGTAAGGGTACGGGAATGCGGCGATCCGAAGCCAGATTCCGCCGGCCTGCTCAACCTTTCGCCGCAGCCGGGTGAGCAGCAGCCGCCGGACCTCCCGCTTGTCGAACCGGGCAACCGTTTCCGTAACAGCCAATCCGCCGATTTCCCACTGAACGGCTGCCGAACGCTGGTCGAGAAGCTCCTCGAAGGGATCGCCTGCCAGGTCTTGGCGGAGCTCGTCCACGTCGATCAGGATCTGCCCCGGTTCGAGCAACGGTCGGGGGTGGACACGGCAATCGTCGAGGACGAACCGGCCTTCGGGCCGACCCCGGCCGCGCTGGCGGAAAGGTATGCCTTCCTGCGCAAGTGCTTGCCTCAGCCCGTGCGGGACGCTCTCCAGGAGAAGCGGCAACAGTGGCAGGTGGTTTCGGGACACGGGTGCGTGGCTCAACAACGGGATTCGTGAAGGAGGTCCAACCGGCGGGCTTCGCCGTGCGACTCGTCCAGCCTCGCCGGGCCAATCGCGCACTGACGGCCGCATGCCCTCGGCGACGCGGCATCCCAAAGTCGGCGGTGCTGGTCCGCCAGAACCCACTCCGACAAACCGCTGAGCAGACAAAATGCCCAACCCTCCGGGCCATCGAGAAAGCCTTGTTTCCAGATCAGCCTTCGCAACGTCTCGCGCAGCGGACACACCCACGGATCGATTCGACGCGGCGGAACGTGGGCTGCCAGGCGGCGTCGCGCTTCCAGGCTCGTGTAGCGGTGCATCTTCGTGAGAAAAACGGCAAGGTCCGGCAGAGGATTGTGGTCGAGCCAGTGCTGCAGGCGACCGGCACGGCCGCGAACTCGAAGGACCTCGTGGACGTCGCCGGTCCACGCGGCGGCATCTCGGCGAAACAGCCGCATCGGGAGATCATCCTGCGTGCCCGAGCGACGAAAGCGGCGTCCAAAAATCCGGCTTCGAATCGGAATGCGGAATGCCGAGTATTTCGTTCCGGGCAACACGCTCCGGATTTCCGCCGGCAGGCCCCGCGAGGGGCACTCATCGGCGTCGATCGACAACACCCACGCGCTCGTGGCCAGCCTGAGGGCATGGTTGCGCTGCCGCGCAAAAGTATCGAACGGCCGATGGACGACACGGCAACCGCTTCGCCGGGCAATCTCCACGGTCGCATCACGGGAACCGCCGTCCACGACGACGATTTCGTCGACCCAGGCCAACTGCGGGAGCAGTCTCGCCAGGTGGTGCGCTTCGTCCAGGACGATGATCGCTGCAGAAATGCGTGCCTCCGCGCTCATCGGCCGCCTCCCAGCCGGCGGGCGACCAGCCCGTATCGGACAATCCACCGAAGGTTGAAATAGGCCGCGACGAAGGTCAACTCTGCCGTGTACCACTCACACGCCAGGGCGATCACCAGCACGTGCAGTCGGACATCGGCATTACCCGGCAGATGGTAAAGCGAACGAAGCAGACCACGGCGGTGTCGCACCGGGGAGACCTCCGCCGGCGTCCCGAGCGCGACTGGATCGGCGGCCAGTTCCCGCTCCGAAGCCAATCCGTACAGAAACAGGTACTTACCCGCAAGGAAGCCAATCACCAAACACCATGCCGCTTGCGTACCGGCCGCCAGCGCAAGGGCGATGTGCAGTCCAATGTCGACCAATTCGTCGACGTTCCCGTCCAACCATGCACCCCAAGCCGACTCCGATCCTTTCCGGCGGGCAAGCAGTCCATCCATTCGGTCGCAGAACCAGGCGGCAAACACCAGCGCCGCAGCCAGCGGTCCGGCCTGTGGCCACCCGACGAGTACTGCGCCCCCAGCCGCCCCCAGCGCAAAGCCGAGTAGCGTGAGATGATCGGGCCGTATCCGTGTGCCGGCCAGCAGCGAAGTTAGACGGGCGGCCAGCGGGCAGGCGTACCAGCAGGAGATTGGATGGCGCTCCGCGCGAGATGCCTCCGATTCGCACGGCGGTACGTCGCTTCCGGGCCGGCAAGCACCTGCCGGGCGATCCGCTTCAGGATTGGCCGCGATGCTGCTCACCGGACGACCTCGACTCCCATGGTGCTCACGAAAGTATTTCCGGCAGTCGTGCGGCCGGTCGCTGCTGCCATGCGTCGCGGGTGGAAAAGATCGAAAAACGCCCGCTCCGTCCGAGGCGATCGTCGCGGCCGGATTATCTGCGGCTGCATCCTGTGCCACTGTACTCCGGCTTCCATCAGTGCGCGAACAAATGGCAGACGCGTCGCCGGACACGCCCACGGGGCTCGCACCAGATCCCGAACGATCCGCAGCGGAAAGCCGGCAAGCTGCCGGAAGACGTGCGCCGGATGCCTTAGGTTTTTCCATTGAAATAGCAGAGTGTTCCGCAGCGCGAGCCGATCGCAGCCGCTCGCTCCGTAGACCTCGCCGAACGTGCTCATGCCCCGGTGGTAGGCCACCGAATCCGGCACGTACCGTGCCACGTAGCCGGCCGAGTAACCGCGAAACGCGAAATCGAGATCCTCGATTCGTCCCGGAAGATAGAGCGGATCGAAGCCGCCGAGTTCGAGAAAAATACGGCGGTCGACGGCCAAGGCAGCTCCAGCCGAAGCAGTCGGACCGGGCTCGCGCATGGCTCTTTCATGCCCCGGGAACAGGGCCGTCGCCTGGACCAGTCCCCATCGCCAGCAAACGGCGGTCCGGAACCCCTCGTACGTCTGGCCGTCGAAGCGCCAGCACAGCGGCGCCGTCATGAAACAGCGTGAACCGCCTTCATCCAGCAACGGAGCAACCAGCGGGTCGACCGCGCTGGCAGCGAGCTTGATGTCGTTGTTCAGCAGAACGGCCACCCGGCCATCCAACCCGGCAAGCACCTCGTTGAACGAGCATAGGCCCCGGTTGCGACAAACGACAACCGCGACCTGCGGAAACCGGCTTCGCACAAAGGCCACCGAGTCGTCGCTCGAGGAGTTGTCGACCACCACAACCCCGCAACGGTGCCGCGAGACTTCTGCCGCCCGGAGCACGGATGGCAAACATTCCTCCAGCAGACGCCGGCCGTTGTAGTTCAGTACGAGCAGATGGATCGACATGACGAGGCCCAAAGGCTTCCGTGCGTGCCTCGCGACTTGCGCCGTTGGCTCCTTCCTACGAACCACCACCATAGGCCGCAAGGCCGGTGGGGGTCAAGACGACTCTCGGGCTCCGATCGTAACCTTGCCGACTTGGCAATTTGGTTCTCACCCTCTCGGGGCAACCGCTAGGCTTGCCGCAGTTGCCTCGCGCCTGGCGTCCGCGCCGACACTTCTTACCCGGGCGTTCGCAATGCCTCGCATCGCTCGCAAATCATCCGATCCAACCACCCAGAAGCGCGTGGCCACCCAATCCCTTCTGTTTTGAGAAAACCGCATCCTTGGTGGCCACACCCTCGGCCGACGCAAAGCTGGTATTCACTTGCTCTTACGTGCAATCGGGCTGCTCACCCGCCCGGCTCTGCGTTGGCACTGCGTGGATTCGCCTCGTGGTGTTCCTCGCCCATTTTCGCGCTGACAACCGTCCAGTATCCGCCGGTGAGAACGAGTTCCGCCCCTGGCGGTACTCGGAACCAGGCGGCAAATTCCTTCTCGCAAGCTCCCTGTCGCTGGGAGGAGACGACCGTCCACGTCGCCGTCATGAGCGACAGCGCTGACGCCGTGGCCAGGTAGCACTGCGCGATTCGCAGATGCCCGCTTTCGGCGAGCCAGCCGATCACCGCGATAAGCGTAAGCAGGTTCATCACCACGTGCGGCTCGCAACCTTTGCGCATCAGCCACCCGGTCAGCCGCAGAGGAGTCCGAGGCGCCGGCGGCTGGGGACTTCGCCGAAATCCGCCGCCTCCGACCACCTCCAAGCGTCCCTCCAATGCCTTGAGTCGCTGCACAAAAGCCTTGTAACGGGCGTCGTGCTGAACCCCCATTCCAAGCAGTGAAACTCCCCAGACCAGCCCGCCGAAACACCAGCCCGGCTCGGCGGTCTGTACAAACAACCCCCATCCGACGCCCAGCGGCACGATTAGATTGAGCGTATGGTGCATCAGGTAGTCGAACTGCACGCCGTCGAGCGAGGCCGTTCCATTCAGCCGGGCGAGTTGGCCGTCCACATGATCCAACAAATACCAGAGTTGCAGAAGCGCAGCGGCAAGAAGCCAACCGTCTGCGGTCCCCCAACCGAACGCAGCCGCCGCTGCCAGGCCGCAGGCCCATGCCAGGAGCGTGATCCAGTTGGCAGAAATCCCCCAGGGCCCGATCACTCGCGTGATCCGCAGCGCCGCCGGACGGCTGACTCGCCGGGCCATCCAATTGCCGATCCGCCGATGGTCCGCCTTCTGGCAGCGCCGCTCCCATTCCGCCAATGGCAGGTTCCGCAGTGTCAATCGCCGGCTCCTTTCGCTCGTGCAGTCGTTCGGAGACAAGAGATTCGCGTAACCGTTCACGCCGACGGCCGGGGACTGGCCCATTTCTCGGTCAATTCGGGGTGTTTTGGCGTAAAAAACGTTGGCCGAAAACATGGACCTGTCCCCCTTTCTTCCGTGGCGTGAACGGTTACAGATTAGCCATCTTGATCGTGTCACTCTCGATCTACGCCTGCCGTATCGAACCGCCCCACCGACCCCACTGCCATCCGCCACAAATCGTGGCACTCCACACCAGCACTACGGCGACGAGCTTCGCCAGTAGGGTCGGCCAATCGGAAACCGTCCACGGCATTCTTGCCTCGAGAACGCTCGCGACCCCAAGGGTTGGCACAATCGCTAAACCGAGCATCGCCACATAGCGGCATCGTTCCGCCGGACCCAGCTCGGGCCAGATCGATATCCTTGCCGAAAGCAGGAAATACGCGACATACCCCCAGGCCGTAGCGGCCGCCACACCGGCCAGACCCATACCATTCGTCAGGGCCACATGATCCGCTACCGCCGCGAGCCCCGTCGCGGCGAGAACGGCCGCCAGGGCCCGGTTCTGCCGGTCGATCGCGATCAGGTATTGGCTCGCCGGCAGCGCCAGAGAAAGTGCAACCGTCCCGGGCAGCAGCCATACCAGTGCGGCCAGCCCACTCTCGTAATCGGGCAGGAGCCGGCCGAGGACCGGGCCGGCAAGCACCAGCGACAACGCCGCCGGCAGCGCAATCGCCGCCGCCTGCAATTCCGTCGCCCGGGCGGCCAACAACGCCACCTGCCGACGGTCGCCACATTGGCCGAACTTCTCTCCGTAGCGCGGCCCCATCACGATCGACAGCATGTTGCCGATCCCGTAGAGTTGTGCGGCGACCATCAGCGCCAGCGAGTAACAGCCAAGCTGGGCCTCCCGGTCGCTCATGTAGCCGAGGATCATCAGCTTATCGAGCGATCGAAACACGCTATAGACGACTCCCGCAAGGAGCATCGGGCTGCCGATTGCGATCAGTCGCCGCATCTCCGCGTGATCCCAGCCCCATTGGAACCGCAGCCCGCCAAATCGCGACAGGTAGACCAGCGACGCCGACATCACGGCCAGCGTGCCTGCATACAGACCGGCCAGGCCCCACAACCAGGTGCATGCGCCGCCGACGGCCAATGTCGTCACTGCCTCGAGCAACGATAGTCGTGAGGTAATGGCGAACTGCTGCTTCGCGCGGAGGACCGTTATCTGGAACGAGGCATATCGGCCCAGTGCGGCCAGGATGCCGCCCACGGCCAGCCCTGCCGCCCAGGCGCCGGACCACTCTCCCGTTCCACGCAGACCGACCCAGACCCCCACCCCCACGAGAATCACGGCATAGAGCAGGCTTGAAAGGGTGTTCGCTGTGAACGCAAGATCCAGCCCCCGCTCAGCCCGCGCAAGGTCACCACTCCCCAGCGCGACGGTCAGCTCCCTCGCAGCCCCCTTGCTGACGCCGAAATTAGCGTAGCTTGCGTAGCTCAGTACGAGCTTCACCGCCTGCCAGATGCCCATCTGCGCCGGGTCAAGCAGCATTCGCAACAACAGACTGGTCGCGGTCCCGAGGGCCTGGCAGACGATCTCTGCGCTGCCGACGACCGCCCAATCGCCCAGAAGCCGCCGCCACCCGCTCACCGGAGCTGAGATCGATGGAGAAGCGTCGAGCGCGTGCGGTTGCGTGCTCATCATCTCAGTCCCCCGGTGCGCGTTCGACGGAACTTCGACGCGTTCTCGCGGCAAAGTGCTCCGGAGTAAGCTTGCGATGAGACATCCTGTTCGGCATTCCGGCCGAAATGACTGCGTCAGCCACGGCAGCCGCTGAATTACCCGCGTGGCGGAAGACCAACGGGTTCGGTTGCACCTCCGACTTGCGTCCCGCGGCCAAGGCCCTTTCCAGAAGCATGTCCAATTCAGCTTCGCTCCTTGCCGAGCCGATCAGTCCCCATCGCTCGGCAGGAAGGATATCCGCGGACCCTGCCGGCAGAAGCTGAACGACCGGAACCCCCGCCAGTGCCGCGTCGATGCCGGCGCTCGATGCGCAGCTCAGCGCACAGTCGGCGTTGGCAAGATGTGGCTCGAGAGGTCCGGAAGCGACAAACTCGGTCTCGACCGACGGAAACTCGCCCGCCACCCTCTCCATTACCGGATCGTGCGGGCAGCGAGGATGAAGTTTGACGATCAGGCGTGCCCGCGGCAATTTCGACACGGCGGCAAAGGCCGCGCGCAGCATCGCCGTATAAGTCGATCCCGTGAGATGAAATGCTACCGAGTCCGGCCGCTCGTCGCGTGGCGGCGTCGTGGCCAATAGCAGGATATTCAGGCGCGGTTCAGACGCGGGTGACGAGTAGGTCCCGCGTGCCGAGCGGGACCTGGCGTCAAAGGTCCCGCTCGGCAAGCGGGACCTACCAGCCTGCCGGGATCCCGACAGACGACACAACAGTTCGTCGTGCACCGGGGACCCGGTCGCCAGCACGCGTGCCGGCGCGATGCCCCAGGCTTCGAACTGCTGCTGCGACGACGGCCCCCAGGCCAACATCCGGTCCGCTGCCAGCGGAGCGAATCCAAATCGGCAGACAGGTGCTCCATGTTGCACGACAAACGAACGGACATGGTGCCGGTGGGCGACCGCCACCGCCGCGCGGGCGGTTGGTGTGGCGTCCTCGTCGAGCACCAGGGCATCGGGACGAACCTGGCCGAAGTGAGAGTCCATTTGTCCCAGGAGGCGACTGTGGCGCGTGCCATGGACGGCCAATCGCCTCGATATCCATCGCTCGACAATCTGGCTCAGGTCCACTCCACGATAAGCGCAGAAGTCGATGGCCGGCGCACGAAAACGGTTTTCCCTGCCCACCTCGGAATCGCAGACGAGTTGCCCCACGCCGAGCCGGCGCCACCGCAGCCACGCCTTCAGCGCCAGCCGATCGTAGAGCCACCAGACCGCGCAGTCTCGGCTCACAAGCTCCCGGCAGACGGGTTGGAGGATCCGCGGGTTTCCGCAAAGTACGATTCGCCGCCGGGGATCTGCCCAATCCGCTCGCGGCTCAAGCGGCCGGCGAAGCACGTCCAACCATCGCCGCCATCGCCCTCCGGATGGAAGCTTCTCTTCGCCACGCTCCAGACGGTCGATCCAACGGAACTGGCAATCGGCGCCCGATTGCAGGCAAAGCTGTTCAAGGATGTCCCGATAGTCTTCGTCGCCACCCCGGCACAGCAGCGCAGTCACGCAATCGCCTGGGTTCAGGGGGCGGACTTCCGTGAAGTAGACGATCGGTCGGATCAGTTTCACCAGGTAGTAGCGAAGCGCCAACGCATTCAGCCAGCCGGGCGACGCCTCGTCCAGACTGGGCGGCCCCGCGCCCCGAGTCGACTCGGCCACCGCACCGGCCAGACGCGACGCATCGGCATCGATCCAGGCAAACCTCGCGTCGATCGCGTCGTCCAGTGAAGTGCGGATTCGCGACGAAACCTCCGGGGGCCAGGCCCCTTCGAGAAGGACCGCCGGCTGCTCCTCATCGAGCGGTGGGGGGATCAACTCGTAGCGGGCAACAACCAGCATCGGCATCCCGTCACCCCGCGGCCGCCAGAGAAGGCTGTGCGGCCGATACCACGTCCAACAGCTCGTCGAAGCGGGCGATAAACACGTCGGCCTTGGCATCCGGGTCGAAGTTGAACGCAACGGTCGACAGCCCGACCCGTGCAGCGCCGGCCAACTCCAGCGCGTCGTGGCCGACGAACGCCGCCTGTTCCGGCAGAAGGTTCATTCGCTCCAGCGCGGTGCGGTAACCAATGGGCTGCGGCTTGGTCTCGCCCAGATCGATCGAAGAGACGACGGCAGTGAAATATCCCGCGATCCCAAAACGGTCCAACTGTTCGCGCAGCACGGCGGATGAGTGCTCCGAATCGCTCAGCACGCCCAGCACATAGCCGGCGGCGTGGAGGCGAGCCAGCGTCGGCTTCACGCCTGGCAACGTCCGGGCCGTATCTTCCCATTGCCGGCGACGCGCCTGGCAGGCCGCCTGCACTTCGTCGATCTGGGCCGGCGAAAGGCCGGCCGACAGCAGAAACGCGGAAAAAGCCTCGCCGAATTCCCTGCGACCCCGGTGAACGTCGGCCAGGAAGTCGCGGTCCCAAACGTGGTAAAAACTGCGGTAGGTCGTCTGCAAACCGATGCGACCCAAAAGCTGTAGCAGCCATCGCCGCCAAAGCGTCGCGTCGTGCAGAACGTCGCCCATGTCGAACAACAATCCGCGAATCGGCCGCGATAGCGAGCCGGCCGGGCAACGCCGCTGCCGCAGCCGGTCCGGAGAGAGCCATTGCCCGCCGACGCGAAAATCATCACGTACATTCATGGAACATGCCCCCAAGATAAACGTGCGAGAAAACCGAGACCCTTGGAAATGAGGCCGTCCCGTGTCGCGGGCAGCATGCCCGCCCTGGAGAAGCCCTGCGGCCATCGGTTTCAATCCTTTTGGTTTGCCTGCTCCAGCGACCGCGTCAGCTCTTGACGGCTGCGCGGTTCAGCATCGCCATCCGCTCGCGCAGCGCGGGCTGATGGTCGAGCAGGTCGGCAATCCTTTGCCAGTCCAGATGTTCCGGTCCCAAGGCGTCGAAAATCGCCAACGTATTCTCCCAGTCCTCCTCGTGGTCGACCGTCAACCGGAGGTCGTCGCGGTCGATCTGGGCCGGGGCCGGGATCAGGCGGATGTTGAACTTCTCGGGATGCGAGTACAGGTAACGGGTCGGGTGCTCGCGATCTGCCGGCAGCCTGGCTTTCTTCGCGGCGTCACGGATCGCCTGCGCCCGCGACCATTCGCAATACATGCCGACCGGCGACAAGATCGCCGGCAGCCCGCTGCGGCAGCAGTAGCCCACATAATCGCATCCCGGGTGGGCCTCCGCATCGATCACCAGTCGGTCGATCCACATCGGATCGACAAAGGGAAAGTCCGTGCCGACCAGGACCACGGTCTGCGCTGCGTACTCTTCGAGCGCCGCAGCCACACTTCGCAACGGGTCTTTACGGTCCGCAACGAACAGGGGAACGTCCAGCGGGACAAGCGAGGAGACACAACAATTCTCGGCAGCCGCCGTTGTGACGGCGATCACTCCGTCCAGACGCTCACAATCGGTGACCCGCCGGACTACCCATTCCAGCAGCGACTTGCCGCCCATCCTACGCGAGGCCCTGGCTCGCGAAGAAGGCGATCCGTAGCACGCGTTGACAATCCCCAGCGTCTTCAACATTCCGTGTCCCCGGCCAGGAGGATCGGCATTTCCTCTCGCCGCGCAGCAGAAGCCGCCCCGCGAGGTAATGCGAGTCTAACATGTTATCTCCCGGAACGTCAAGACTGCACCAGCCGGCGGCTTGCTGTTTCCATCTCGCCTTGGAGTCGAACACGGCCCCCGTTACAATGCCCCTTTCGTCCGGCCATAGGACGGCCGGAAGATCAATCGTGCTTGCGGCACCCGGTCATGGAAGATCTTAGAGGTTTTGCAGCCGATCGCCCCAGACTCCTGATCACGGGGGTGGACGGTGCGCTCGGGGCGAATCTTGCCATGCGACTCGCCGCCAACTTCGTGATTACCGGAGTTTGCCAGAACACCCCAATCTCCCTGCCTGCGTGCCGAATCTGGCCCCTGCAAGGAAGCGACAGATTGGCATCGCTAGTCCGTGAACTCGCACCCAAGTGGATTATCCATTGCGGTGCCGCCAGCCGTGGAAGCTGGGATGCGGTCGAAGATGAGGTGGATGCCGAGTTGGAGTTGCGACTCTGCCATACGCTCCGGGAAGCGGCCTCTGCAGTCGGCAGCAGCCTGACGGTAATCTCGACCGACGCCGTATTTGCCGGCCGACGAGGCTTTCGTAGAGAGGGCCACTCGACCGACGGCGTCTCCGCTTTGGCGCAGGTGGCAAGGCTGGTCGAGCAAGCGTTGTGCGGAACCAACGCTCTGGTGGTTCGCTCATGCATCTACGGATGGTCGCCGACTGGCGGCCGGCCCGGTTTCGCGGAACGAGCCTGGCAGGCGTTCAGCGAGGGCAATCGATTTACCGCCGACCCCGACCTGTTTGCAACGCCCATCCTCGCAACGGACCTGGCCGACCTGCTGCTGCGAAGCTATCGCCGGGGGCTCACAGGGCTCTACCACTTCGCCGGGGCAGAACGTGTCAGCGCCTACTGTTTTGCTCGTGAGTTGGCTTCCATCTTCGAGTTGCCAGGCGAGCTCACGTCGATGGATCGGTCCATTGCTGAGGTGCTCCACTTGCCACGCGTGCAGGATTCGTCGCTCGACACCCGATGCGCCCGGCGCCGCCTTGCCTGCACGATGCCGTTGGTTCGCGAGGGCCTGGAACGCTTTGCCGATCAGGTCCACAACGGCCATCGTGCCCGGCTCAGAGCGCCGGGCGCATGGACTCTGCACGCGAGCGAAGCAGCGTAGCTAAGAACCTGTCCCTATTTTGGGGTAGGCTCCAAAGCCGAAGCGGTCTACGCGCGTCCATCCAACCTAAGAACCTCGTACAGCCGCGGATCCGCCAAACTCGCGACTACCAGGGAGGCAACTCCGAAATCCTGACCGCGGCTATGCTCACCGGGAACCGCCACGGTGAAAGCCCCTGCCGCCGCCGCCGACCGGCAGCCGGTCTGGCTGTCCTCGAGCACGAGCATCTCGTCCGGACGCACGTCGAACCGAGCTGCGGCCTTCAAATAGATCTCCGGATCCGGTTTGCCGCGGACGATATCTTCCGCCGTCAACGTAAACTGAAACCGGCTTTCCAGGTCCATTCGCGAGAGAACGGCCGTGAGGACATTCCGGCTGCTGCTCGTGCAGATTGCCTTGGGGACTCCCGCCCGCTCAAGCCGCTCGAGCAGTTCCATCAAACCGGGCATCGGCGCCAGATATCCGTCGAGCAATTCGACGAAGATTTGCTCCGATTCGGTCGCCAACTGCTGCCAGGTATCGGTGAGCGAATGCCACTGGATCATGACTTCGAAGCTGGGCTGGGGCGGGCGGCCCATCATGGCATCGCTCAACTCCTTGGTGAACTCGCATCCGCGGCGGCGGAGCAATTCACACCCAACCTGGTAGTAGACGTCCTCAGTGTTAAACATCAAGCCGTCCATGTCGAACACGACGGCGCGGGGGGAAGTCATCGATCGGCCATCCGTCAAAACAGGTCCAGGACAATCAAGTGAAATGAAAAGCGTTGATCGAAGCGAACGGGCCCATCGAGCCTTTTCCTTTACGTTATCGAGTCTCCACTTGGATTGGAGCCGCGTCGATTGCGGCGCCGATCACCGCGTACCCGACGTGTGTGATGCAGTCCAACGGCCGGGCGAGCGAGGCTTCCTGCGTGACCCCATTGGCCGTGTAGGTCAGCTTGCCCGCGGTCAAATCGACCATCACCTCCAGGGCCGCTCCCTTTTCTTCGGGCGCTTCAATCGGGGCGCTTTGCGCCTTCGACTTTGCCAGGGGCCCCTGGTGGATCAAGCTCGTTTGCGACTGCAGCCGGGTACCGCACTTGACCAGCGCCGCCTCGTCGGTGCCGTTGCCGAACACCAGAAAACCGTTGCGAAGCAACCCCTTTGCGTCCGGCACGGCGCGGAGGCGAGTGCGAAACGTGATCGTGCCGGTAAGGGGCTGGTCGAGCTTGCGCACCGCGAAGCCCACGGTGTCTTTCGCGTCGGCACGGAGCTGATAGCCCAACTTCGACGAGAACACTTTGCAGCCGGAGACCGCGGCAAAATCGCCTTCTTTCCGCTCCGGCAACGGGAGCAAATAATCCGGATCCTCGGGTTTTTCCCAGAGGGTCTGCGGCTTGCCATCCACGCTCGGAAGCGAAGCGATGCCGGTCGCCGACCAGGAGAGGACCCGGCCGTCGGCGGTGGTCAAGTAGAGCCTGCCGCCTGCTGCCGCGAGCCCATCGAACACGGGCATGGTGTCCAGGCTGTAGCGGGCGGCGATCGAGCCGTCCGATTTGTTTACCGCCCAAAGTTGGCCGCCGCCGAAGCCCGCAAGGGCCTCGTCCTGCTCGTCGAGAAGCTCGAGGACTCGCGGATCGTCGGGGTTGTGGTATGCGTACCGCTCGTCGACCACGTCGGGTGGCCCGGCCAGATAGAGCCGATCCCCTGCGGCGACCATCGCGCGGGTGAAGACCGCCGGCTGCTCGAAAGCCCAGCGGTACCGCATCGCGGATAGATCCTCGCGTGGGAAATACGACCGCAGCCTCCAGTCGGACGACGTGGCGTTTCGTTCCGGACGACGGGCGTTCATGGCCCGCTCCGCCCGATTGACGCGATCGATGTCCTCCGGACCAACCACCTTCTCGGCGGCGAAAAGATGGTACTCGATGAGCGAGGCATTGACCATGTATTGGGGCTGCCGGCCGTAGCCGTACACCCCCTGCTCGTCGAAGCACAGGATCCGGCCCGAGGGCACGTAGCGGCCCGCCTGATACCAGCCACCATAGCCCCCGGTCATCCGCCGCCCATACGTCCAGTACGAGCGGAAGAAATACGAATCGTCGACGAAGCCGATCTGGGAAAACAAATGGAAATCGTCCGCCGGCTGGTCGCTGGCCGGCAGCACCTCCAGCTCCGAGCGTTTGCCGTCGAAATCGATCTTCTGCGATCGCATCCACAGATTGCGGCCGTCGCAGGAGAGGATGTCGGACAGGCCCACTGGCATCGTGTTGCCAGGCGTCTTCTGGAGATAGGCCCAGTGCATATCCTTGTCGGACAGCGGGTCCTGATCATCCCACACGACTTCGCCCAGCAGTTTACCGGTGGCCGCTTCGAGTTTCACAAAGCGAATGCCGCCGTCGAGATAGATGCTGCGCCCGGCGGTGCAGAAGACGACGCCGTCGCCGACCAGAACGCTGCCATGCACCGGCCAGACCGACTCGATCTCCTCCCAGGCCATCACGCGGCGGTCCAACGGCGCGGCGCGGAACCGCCAGGCCAGCGATCCGTCATTGGCCCGAAGCGCATACACATAGCCGTCCGCCGAACCGAATAGGACGAGCCCGCGGTCATACGTGGGCGGCGAATCCGTGGGCCCGCCGGTCGTGTACGACCAGAGCACCTCGCCCGTGGCGGCGTCCAACGCGAACAGCGTGTGCGTGTTCTGCTGAGCGACGAACAGCTTGCCGGCGGCGATCGTGGGAGGAGTGAGGCGGCCGCCGAGCTTCGCTTCCCAGGTCCGGCCGGCGCCGGGCGAAAGCCCGGTCGCCGTGGCGCCGCTGCGGGCCGCGTCGCGCCGGTACATCGGCCAGTCTGCCTCGCCGGCGGCTGGACCTCCGGCCTTTCCATAGGCCGGCCCACGCTCGAGCCGGGCTTCTTGGGCCAGGTCAGCGGCGGTCGGTTCGGGCACCGGGCCCGAAGCAAGCGCCTTGAAACCGCTCAGCTTGGCTTCGAGCTGACACCCGCACGCATCCATCGAGGCGTAGGTCATGCCGTTGCAGGGCATCACGCCGTAGATACAGCCGCCTCGGACCCAGTGGTTGGGCGTCCACGTTTCCTTGTCCACGTCCACGTATTCGGTGCCGTTGCGGCCGGTGATCAAGTACTTCCCGCATGCCTTGGACGGGTAGCACCGATGATGGAACCAGTGGAGATTCACGTCGGGCGGAAATTCCCGTTTCTTCTCGCCGGTCCGCGGATCGTAGCCGGTCCAGATGCCGTCGTCCTGGTTGTTGGCGATCGCCGCCGTCCACGCCAGCCCTTCGACGACAAACAGGTCCTTCAGCGACATGTGCCCGCTGGACTTGTGCTTCTGTTCCCAGAGTTTCTCGCCATTTTCCAGCGACCAGCCCGACATCTTCCCATCGTTGCCGGCAAAGAGGACCACGTCTTGGTAGAGCAGCACGCGCGGGCCGGTGCTGCTGGGCACCGGGAGTTTCACCGGAGCTGCCTCAGCCTCCCACTGCGGCCGACCGGTGCGGCGGTCGAGACATACGAGCTTCTGGCCGTCATGGAAAACGATCCGGGCCGCGTCGGCCGCCAGCGAACAGGGCGCCACCGGCGTCTCGTGTTTCCAGAGGACCTTCCCTCCGGCGGCGTCATAGGCCAGCAGGTTCCGAGCCTCGCCTTCCCAGCCCCAACCGGAATTGGCGGCCATCGTGTTGGCCCAGACATACGTGCCCACGCGGCGGAAGTCGGGCAGCCGCGACCGCTCGTTGTCCGTGACTAGCAGTACGGTCCTGTCGGCCACGACAATCTCGCGCGCGTATCGGCTCCCCTCGCAAGTCCCGAGCGGCTTGCCGCTGGCCGCGTCCAGAATGCTCACCGGGGCATCGATCCCCAGCGTGACATAGACGCGATCGCCCACGGCAACCAGCCGTCGCAACAGGTGGGCCGGCCCGCTCTTCAGCGCAAACTCCTTGCTGGCCCACTCGGGAATGTCATGCTTCCAGAGCACGGTGCCGTTGAAGGCGTCGCGGGCGATCAGCCGCCACTTCGACGGCAAGCGGATCGACGCTCGCGATCCTTCGTCGAGAATGTAGAATAGCCGGCCGTTCGCCGATACCAGCGACGTCATGCTTGCCATGTGATCGTGGTGGCGAGCCCAGCCCGGGCTGCCTAGCCACTGCAGCCGCTTGGGCGGCCCCACGAGTGTGTCGTTGCCTGCAGGATTGCCGTCGGAGCTGTGCAAGTAGTGGGTCCACTGGTCCATTTCCCGCGGCCAGGCTTTCGTGGTCTTCTCCCACTTCTCCGCACGGCACCGCATCACCACTCCGCCGGGAGCCAGAACACGAAGGATCTCCTCGTCCGGCGCCTGGGCCGGATTCTCGGCAATGATGAGGTTCACAAAACTGTCAGCGTAAGGCAATCGCCGGCCGTCCCAGCAATGGATCGCAACGGGGCCATACTCGCCCGCGGCGAGAAGTCGCTTTCGCGCCGCGGAAACCTTGTCCGCGTCGAGATCCAATCCTTGCACCAGGTACTGGCTGCCGGCCCGGAGTTGAGCGGTGAGTGTGGCATCACCGCACCCAAGATGAACGACAACCCCGCCTTGCACTCCCGATTCCTTGAGCAGGTCGGTTGCGCCGACGGCCACCGCCGACGGGGATAGGGCGGCTACGATCCAGGCAGATGCCAATAACAGCTCGAAAAGGCGGCTTGCGGAGACGCTTTTCACAGGTAACCCTTTCTCGTTTGGAGGCGCCTCATCATATCAGGCCGGCAGATGAGGTGTCCAGCAAGACAGCCCCGGGGTGCCCCGCTCGTCGGTATACAATCCACAACACCTTCGTGGCCGCGTGCCACGGGTGAACGGTTCACCAGCTCGTTCGCAAAACCATCCACCCCCTCCGGACCCCTGCCGGTTCATCCGGCAGGTGAACGAGGTTTACCAGCTAAAGGGCCCTGGCGAGGGAGGCGTTGCAACGAGACAATGACTGATCGGCCCTTGCTAAGGACTCCCTATCGTATGCCAGGTTTCTCCATGCCGCTTGATTGGATTCAGCATGAATCCGACGCACTGAAGCACGCCGACCTATGGCGCCGACGCGCAGTGCGCTTCGGCCCCCAAGCCGCCGAAATGACGCTCGACGGCCATCGGTTGATCAACTTCGGCTCCAACGACTACCTGGGGCTGGCTTCCGACCCGCGTCTGATTCAGGCCGCGCGTCTCGCTTGGACCGAAGGCTGGGGAAGCGGTGCCAGCCCGCTCATCTCCGGCTACTCCGATTCGCACCGCGAGCTTGAGGAGGCACTGGCGGCGTTCGAAGGGACGGAGGCTGCGCTGCTTTTCAACTCCGGTTTTGCCGCCAACAGCGGCACGATCGCCGCGCTGGTCGGCCCGGGCGACGTGGTCTTCACGGATCGGAAGAACCACGCAAGTTTGTTGGACGGATGCCGCCTGTCGCGAGCAGACGTTCGACCGTATCCACATACCGATTGCCAACGGCTCGAGCGGCTGCTGGCCAGATCGACGGGGCACCGCCGGCGTTTGATCGTAACCGACAGCCTGTTCAGCATGGACGGCGATCTTGCCCCACTGTTCGAAATTGCCGAGTTGGCGGAGCGACACGGCGCAATGCTCATGATCGACGAGGCCCACGCGACCGGTGTTTTCGGCCAGAGCGGGCGCGGGGTGGCGGAACAACTGGGAGTCGATGAGCGGATCCCGATCCGTGTCGGCACGTTGAGCAAGGCCCTGGGATCTCTCGGTGGCTTTGTCGCCGGAAGCCGGTCGCTCATCGATTGGCTCGTGAACCGCGCCAGACCTTACGTGTTCTCCACGGCAACGCCACCGGCGTTGGCGGTTGCAGGACGCGCAGCAATCGAGATCGTTCGGAAGGAGTCGTGGCGCCGCGAGGGATTGCTCCGGCGTGCGGAGCAGCTTCGTCGGCGGTTGGTCGAGTGCGGGTGGAACGTGGGAGATTCCTCAAGCCAGATCATCCCGATCGTCGTTGGCGATCCGGAAACGGCCTTGCGCGTATCGGCCGGCTTGAAGGAACAAGGCTACTTCGTCCCGGCGATTCGTCCGCCGACCGTACCGGAAGGGGAGTCGTGCCTGAGGATCAGCCTGACCTACGGCCACGGCGAGGAGATGGTCGATGGTTTGGTAAAGGCGTTGACGGCGGCGGTGGGCAGCGGATGATCGTCGCCCAAATAGGGTTCAACGGCCACCAACTGCCGATCCGCCGGTCCTTGATCGCCGTGGAGGGTCGGCCGATACTCTCGCTCTACTTGGGCATGGGCAGGACGATCGTCGCGTTCTCGCTCAGCGAGACGTCCCCTTCCTTGCCGTCGATACGATATCGGATCTTCAACTGTTTCACGATTCCCGGCGCCGGATCACCACCCAAACTCTGGTTGTAACTCGAGCTGGGTAGGAAAATAATGCGGTAGTTCTTGGCGTATTTTCGAAGGATCGCAGTCACGTCTTTGATCTTATCGCCGACGCCGTACTCGGCCTTGAGAATCTCCAGTTCGACCGGAGTCTGGCCGGCCTGGGCTAGGGCTTTGCCGAGCTCCGCCCGGTTGATCCCCTTGCTGGCCATGCCCATGAGCACCAAGGACGCCTGTTCCTTCAAGGCGGGAACCTTGATAGCCTCCAGGGCGATCGCCTGCATCTCGTCGCTGGGATAGCGAAGCAGGACTTCCAGCACCAGACGTTTGTCCTCGTCGCGTTCAGCGGCCTCCAAGGCCGTTCGGCACATCTCTGCCCGGCGGTCGTCGGGCATGTCGAACTGCCGGGCAATCCGGATGTACGCCCGGATCGCGCGGACCTTCAGACGCCCGTCGCTCACCGCGTTGTGCAGTTCGAGCAGGACGGGTGCGGCATCGACGGACTTCCACTGCCCCAGCACGCGGAAGGCCGCATCACGAAGGCCCTCGTCGGTGGATCGTGCGGCCGTGGCGACTGTCTTGAGCGCCGTTGCTCCGCCAACGACGCCGAGCGTTTCAAGAATTCTGGCCTTCACCGATCCGTCTGCGGTGGCCAGCGCCGCGGCAAGCTCCGCGGCGGCGGCCTCCCGATCCTCCGCGCGCAGGCAGACCGCGCGCAACGCCTTGTCCAACGCGGCCGTCTCCTGGTCGGCCTTGGTGGCCGGCATCCTCTCGATCAGCTTGGGCAAGTCGGCCGTTTCGATCACGGCTCCGAGGCTCGCCAACGCTGCGGCACGAACCGCCGGATCTGCGTCGTCGGCAGCCCGCCAGAGCGCGGGAGCCGCGGCGGCGGCGCGCCGCCGACCGGCCAGGTCGATGAGCACCATCCGCATCTTGCCCCGGGCCTCCGACAATCTTGCCGCAAGTTGATCGTCGACGGACTTGCCCGGCAGGCTTTCGAGCGTGTCGATCGCTGCTTGCGACACCTCGTCACTGTCCTCGGCGGCCGAATCAAGCAAAGCAGGGACACACGAGGCGTCGCCAACTCGCTTCAAAGCGCGGAAGGCAACGATACGAAGCTGCGCGTCGCCGCTGGTGGCTGCCTGGAGCACGGCAGGCAGAACTCGGGGATCGTCGCGGCCGGCGAGTGCCAGGATCAGCAAGCCCTGCCGCTCTTTCGGCGCCTTGGGCAAAGCGGCCACCAGCGCGTCGGTGATTTCCGCTGCCGGCATTTCCATCGCGGTCCGCACGGCAGCGGCGGCCAGGACGTAATCCGGCCCGTGGATGGCCTCCACAAGCAGTGGAATGCCATCCTTGCCGCGTGTGTGAATGGCACCCCGAAGAGCCGCTGTGCGGACCTGGTGCGGTGCATCGGCCAGGTCCCGCAAGCGATCGTAGATGGCTCGTGAAGCCGCGCTTTGGCCGTCGGCGGCCAATGCCTCGGCACAGCGGAGCAGGCCCTCGCAAAGCGCAAGCTGGCTGGCACCAGACGCACCGGCCAGGGAGTCCTGCAAGGCTTTCCCGGCTGTGGGCGTGCCGATGTTGCCCAAGGCACGGGCGGCCGCCCCGGCGGTTTCGGCCTGATCGAGCAGTGCGGCGAGTGCATCCACGGCGTTGGCATCGCGCCTGACGCCGAGGCTGCCGATCACGCCCAGCCGCGGCCGGCCCTGGACCTTGCCGAGGGTGTTCCGCAGAGCGTCGTCGACCGAAGGGTCGGGGATGGCTTCCAGGGCGTAGCGCGCCATGTGCGAGAGTTTTTCGTCGCCCAAGAGCGAGGCCAGCGTAGGAACCGCGTCCTTGCTGGCGATGCGGGCGAGCTGTCGGCAGGCGGCGGATTTCTGCTCGAGCGTTGCATCCGAGCGAAGCACCGCGAGCAACTCCGCTTCCCGGGCGAACGACGGACGAGCGGTAATGGCCAGCACGGCTGCGGCCAGGATCAGGTATTGTCGGCTTTTCCCCATGGTGGTGAATTCCCGTTAATGGTAAGGAAGCAAAGGACTGGACCGGTAAATGCACTCAAGTCGGCAACTAATAAACGTACGGTTCGCGCATGGCTCGCGCGCGGAGGCGGTTGGCTTCGTCGTCGCCGATGAACTCCTCGTTGACGGGGTCGAACTTAAGACTCCGCTTGAGCCACATGCAGATATTGGCGGCGTGCACCGTGGTCATGCTGTGGTGCATGACTTCGGGGTTGGCCACCGTCCGCTCGCGGCTCCGGACGCAGTCGAGGAAATTCTGCATGTGATCGAGCGACCGGCCCGTGCGAGCGACATACTCGCTGATCACGCGGTGAAATTCGCCGAGCAGGGCCGGCGAGGAGACGTCCGCCTGGGCGTAGCCGTCGGCGGCCGCGGCCCACCCTTCGCTGCCGTCGAACCGCTCGCCGCAGGAGCCGTGCCAGTATTTGCTGCCGCGAGAGAGGATCATCCGCACGCCGCTGGGAAAATGGGTGACCATCCCGTCGCCGCTGTCGTTGGCCACGTATTCGTACTCCACGGGCGACGACTCGCCGCAGTCCAGGCCGGCCTGGGCCTGGGCGAACGTATGCGCTCCCCACTCGCCGATGCAGCTTGTGTGGAAGTCGTAGTGGCCCCGCCAACCACCCGCGACGTAGGCGGGGTTGTAGGGGCGCCAGGGACACGCGCCGAGCCAGGCATCCCAGTCTACCTCGTCCTTGGGCGGTTCGGGGACGGCCGGCAGCCAATCGTGGCGCATCTCGGCGGCGTCCCAGGGGGCGATGTGGGCATAGGCCGTGTGGATCTTGCCGAGCCGGCCCGTCCGGGCCATCTCGATGCAGAACACATGGTTCGGCTCGCTCAGCCGCTGGGTGCCGGTCTGGTAGACGCGGCCGTAGCGTTTGGCCGTTTCCACCACCGCCCGTCCTTCGGCAATCGTCATGCACGAGGGTTTCTCGGTATAGACGTCCTTCCCGGCTCGCATGGCCAGGATCGAGGCCATCGCGTGCCAGCGGTCGCCCGTGGCGACCAGCACCGCGTCGATATCCGGTCGCGCTTCCAAAAAGCCGTTGATCTCGGGATACATGGCACAGTCCTTCGTGCCGTAATGATTGTCGACGAACGTCTTGACGGCCACTCGTTGCTTCTTCTGCAGGTCGCAGATGGCGACGAACTGCACGTCCGGGTGACGGAGAATCCAGTTGAGGTCGTGCATTCCGCGGTGCTGGATGCCGATACCGCCGATAATGATCTTCTCGCTTGGCGGCACTGCCCCGCCTTTACCGAGCGCGGAAGCCGGGACGAAATGCGGCATGGCTGCCAAAGCGCTGCTCGCGGCTGCCGTCTTGAGGAACCGGCGACGCGACAGGGGCGACTTGTCTGGCATGGTGGTTCTCCATCATGAGGATTGGTGGCAAGCAGTGCGGGGAGATCCGCGTTGCGCTTGCAGGGCTCCGGCCCGGGGCAGGCAGGATCTTCTCGAATCGTGGTCGATTGCAAGGGGCGTGTCAAGCCATAAGGCGCTGGGGTGCGGCAAGTTTTTAGGCACGTTCATCCGGCCGGCCTCTTGTTTCGCCGCAGGCGCCGCCAGCCCCGGACCGCCGCCTATTGCGGTTGCCGACGAGAAGAAGAAAAACGCTCGCCCGTGGCGGCGAATGCGCCGCAACGTGGCTTGACTCCGGCAACTCATCCACTCTTCCGGCGGCAGTCGCGCACTGGACGGAGGGAACAAAGCCACACGAAAAGCAGCCCCAGTGTGAACAGCAGAAGATTCGATGGCTCCGGGACCGCATGGCCGTACAGCGCGTCGAGATGGCCCTGGAGCTCGGTCGCGCCGAGAATGCGGCCATAGAGAGCGATTTCGTCCAGCGATCCGGACCAGGCTTCCTGGAAGGTCCCGGCGTGGAACAGACCTCCGATACCCAGTGGAGCGTTGGAAGGGAGCAGGCCGCTGGCCGCCGCATCTTCCACCAGCAGGCGAAGCGTCGTCTCCCCTGCCGTCACGTCGGCCAGATAGGCGTTGATAATTGTGCCGTCGTCGAGCGATTCGTAGGTATTGGCGACGTAGTACCAGTGGCCGGGAACCAGGACATCGCCGATTTCGCGCCGGTTGTCTGATTCGGTGGGGCTGTCGCCGACGATGGTACCCAGGGTATCGTTGGGATGATTTTCCAGTTGCGCCAGGAAATATCCCCGTTGGGAATCCGTCCATCCGCCGGCCATGACGGCAAAGCCCGTTTGGCCGCCCGTCTCGACGTTCTCGGGCCGGAGCAAGGCCTCGACGGTGAACGTGCCGGGAAAGGCGACGTCGGCCACCGAAACCAGCCCGGCGCCGCCCTCGCCACCGGCGTTTCGGCTGAGCCGTTGCGGCGACATGGCCGTGGTGGAATGATCCAGGCCGAAAGCGTAGACGATGTCGAAGACGTCGCCGTCACTGCCATAGGCCATTGGCTGAAGGCCGATGCCTCCGGATGCGACCTTGTCTTCCATCCTTCCGGCCAAGTCCTCGCCTTCGAAGGTGTAATGGTGGATCAAACCCGATGTCGCAGCCGCCGCGGCGCGAAGCTGCGAAACGTCGGTCGGACGGACGGGGTTGTCCAACGTTCTGACCGCCGACTGCCCGGCAAGGTCGCCGTCGGGCAGACGCATCGTGATCCGCGAAAACTCGTCGCCGTCGGCAAGCGTGCGGCGGATATCCGCGCGCAGGGTCATCGCTTCGTTGAGTGGGTTGGCGGCCGAGAGCCGCAGTCCCTCGGCAAGCTCTTGCAGCATGAACAGCGAGGGCGCGTGCACGTCGAGCGAGAGCTGTTCGTCGATCGGCAGCAAGCCCGGTGTGTAGAATGCCGCCTGGGTGAGGCGGAGTGGATCGTGACGCACCGCCTGAAGCGACGCCGAATTGCTCAGCACTCTCACCGGAAGGTCGGCAGCATAGGAGCCTATGTCGTCGGCATCCATGCCCGGCACGACGACGTACGCATAGGTGCCGCCGCTGGGCCGGACGCCGTGGTTCACCTGAAGGCTGAATACGTCGCGGGTCACGACGTCGCTGGAGCGGGTCTGGTTGATCTCGTATGGCGAGCCCGACTGCGATACGGCCTGAACGGTGGCGCTGTCGGGCGGGTCGGGGAACAGGTAGCCAACGCCGTCGTGGTGAACCCAGGCGAGATCGCCGCGGGTGACCGCACCACTGGTCAGCATCTGTGTGCCGGCGGTTGTGGCGTAGGTGACCGGTCCGTTGGCCAGGGTCTGGTTCAGCGTCGTGATCACCTCATTGGCGGCGTTCGGCCCGTCGATCCCCGCGCCCAAGGCGACGAACTCGTCATCGAAGAAGAACCAGGTCTTTTTCGCGGCGACGTTCAACCGGGCATAGTCGAAAGCAGTCGCGCCGTAGGTGCCGTCGGAAACGCCGCCCACGAAAGTGCTAGTGCCCGGAACGCCCCAGTCCTTGGCAGGCTTCAACGAATAGCTCCCTTGTTCGGTGGTGGTGCCCGGCAGCCGGCGCCAGTCCCAGACCGGAAAAATGTCGTCATACTCATTGCCCGTCCGCATGATCAGGTTGACGCCATCGGCCAGGTGCAGGTTTTTCAACCCCTCGCCGTTGCCGCTCTCCGGTTGATAGGTTCTCGTGGATGAGGTTTTTACCGAGGCGTAGTATTCCGGCCGGTGATGGGTCATGATGTCTGACCGCCAGAAATGGCGATTGCCGACCAGTGCCAGGGCCGGATCTGCGGCGCCGCTGGATCGGGCGGCCTCGAGCCGCGTTTTCATGGCGTTCAATTCAGCCGCACGGTAGTCGCCGAGGGCATCGGCAACGGGGCCGATCATGCCCAGGCCGGCGCTGGCGATGCCATCACGGGTCACCCCGCGGCCCATCGTCGTGTGGTCGAAGCTGTCGCCGCGAAGGAACCACTGTTGGCCGTCGAGAAAGGAGTCGACGAGCGTGTTCTGCTTTTCCTGAGCCATCGCGAACGACGTCCCGCCTCCGAATCCGACAAACTTGCTCACGCCGTTGGTGAAGACCATGCCGTACGTGGCGTTGTGGAGCTGCGGACCGTGTTGGTGATAGCTGTAGTCGGGCTGGATACCTTCGGCGGTCGTAACGACGATCGTATCACCGACGGCCCCGAACGATTCGCTCGTGAGCGAGGCATCCTCCGCCAGCAGGCCCCGGTTCAGGGAGGCATAGGCCCGATCGACGCGGTTGGCTCCCGTGTTCGTTCCGCTGTTCAGGGTCCGCGGCAGGTAGGCGCGCGCGACAATGTCGAGCCCGGACGAAAAACGCGCGGAGTCGAGCTCGCCCTGGATGAGCAATATCGTCTCGGAGAGCCTCTGCGGAGTCGAGATCTCGTTGTGCCACCAGTTGTCGCTCTGCGGATCAACCTCGATCCAGTAATCGTAGGCGCTGAGGATGCCGGCTCTCAGTCCGGCATTGCCGTAAAGTGCTCCGTCCGGATCGGCGTAGGCCCTGGCCATTTCCCGCAGCCGTGACAAGTGCGTGGCCGGAGACCAGGTTGTGCGGCTGGCGTCGGAATAGTTGACATCGGCCCAACTCCCGTCGGGTTCCAACGACGCGAGATATCCGTTCACGGTGGAAGGGTTGGCCGGCCACCTCAGGACTCGGTCGATGACCCGCTGTTGGACGATCGCGAAGTCGTCCGCGCCGACCTCGGCGGCGAGAGCCAAGGGCACGGCAATCAGTAGCAACACTCTTCTGCACTCAGGCCGCGTCATGAATCTCTTCGTTGCTGGGCCTTCCAGATCCGGACATCGTCGACGAGAATGTTGGCACGCATACGTTTCATGGGAATGTTTCCTTCGTAACCGTTCACGGGATTTGGAACTGATATTGGCAAATTGGAGCCGTTTGGGTATGACAGGGAAATGCCGAGGGTTTTCACGCGCAAGGAAGTTGAGGGGATGATCAGCAAAGCTGTGGCTGAGGCCACGGCGCCGCTGAAGGAACGCATTGCCCAATTGGAAGCCGAACTGGCCGCGGCGCGCAAGAACTCTTCGACCTCGTCCAAACCGCCGTCGAGCGACATCGTTAAGGCGAAAAAGTCCAAGCCGAAGAGCGGGAAGAAGCGGAAGCCTGGTGGCCAACCAGGACACCCGCGCCACGAGCGGCCTGAATTCCCGCCCGAAATGATTGATGAGTCCTTGCTCTATTCGCTCGACTGCTGTCCGGACTGCGGGGGCGAATTGCTCTTCTCGCAGAAAGCCGATCCGCAAGTAATCCAGCAGGTCGAGTTGGTTTCGCAGCCGGTGCGGATCACGGAGCATCGGGCCCTGGCCTATTGGTGTCGAAAGTGCCGCAAGGTGCATTACGCGTCCATGCCCACGGAGATCCAAAAGAGCGGCTTGTTCGGCCCGCAATTGACGACGCTGGTGGCCTTTATGAAAGGCGTCTGTCATGCCTCGTTTTCCACGATCCGGAAGTATCTCCGCGACGTGGTTGGCATCCCGGTGAGCCGGGGGTACTTGGCCAAGGTAATTGCCAAGGTGACCCAGTGGTTGACACCGGCGTACGAGGAACTGCTTGCTCGGTTGCCGAGCGAGGCCTTTCTGAACGTGGACGAAACAGGCCACAAGGAAAACGCCAAGAAGTTCTGGACGTGGTGCTTTCGTGCGGAACTCTACACGCTCTTTCGCATCGAGCCCTCGCGCGGCTCGGATGTACTCATCGCCACTTTGGGCGAAGAATTCGACGGCGTGTTGGGCTGCGACTACTTCAGCGCTTACCGCAAGTATATGCGTATGTTCGGTGTGCTGGTCCAGTTTTGCTTGGCGCACCTGATCCGCGACGTGAAATTTCTCACCACGCTGCCGGACAAGAAGCAGAAAGCATACGGGGAGCGAATTCGCGAAAAGCTTCGCGATCTGTTTGCTGTGATCCACCGACGCGAAGAACTCAGCGAAAGCGGTTTTGCCCAAAAACTGGAAGCTGCTCGGGCCGAGATCCTTAGCGCGGCGACGACAGAGGTGCCGCAAGGCAAGCATGCGCAGAACTTGGCCAAACGGTTCCACAAGCACGGCGAAGCCTACTTCCAGTTTATCACTACGCCGGGCATCGAGCCGACAAACAACCTGGCGGAACAAGCAATTCGATTCGTGGTGATCGACCGGCGAATTACCCAGGGCACGCGTAGCGAAGTCGGCCGCCGCTGGTGCGAACGCATCTGGACCACCATCGCCACCTGCGCCCAACAAAGTCGCTCGGTATTTGAGTTCCTGCTGGAATCGATTGAATCTCATCTTCGTGGTCTTCCTCCACCCTCCCTATTGCCGTCAGGCACCTGACGGCGATTCCCTTCACCACTCGCTCGCCTCTATGTCGTGCCTCTCTGTTTGGCAGTGCGCACCCGTGAACGGTTACTTTCCTTCTTTAGTGGTGCCGTAAGGTATTCGCTGTCGGGTAGCCCCATTCGGCAGGGCTCATTGTAATGGCGCCGAACGCCGTGTCAAAGTTCCCGAACATTAGGGGCCTGCGGCAGGATCCCGTGCCAAGAAGGCTCGTTGCTCTTCCGGCTTGGCGGAAAGACGATGGCGAACGTGAGTAGCGGGCTGCCCGGCTGTTTCCAGCGCGCACGCCTTCGGTTTGCGGTCAAACAGGTATGGGCCGACCGCGACAAAAAACAAAAACTTGCCGCACGGTGTTGCGTCCAATGCTTGCTTTCCGCGGCGGGTTCTGCTGAAATGCCGGTTACGAAAGTGCCGTTTCGGGTCGGTCTCCGCACGCCGGTACCGCTCGATCGTGAATCTCTGTTGAATTCGTCAAGGCATGATGCAAGTCAAGGGAGGGTATTCCGATGTGTGAACAGTGCACGAGAAGACAGTTCCTGGGGACCGGAGTCGCCGCCAGTGGTCTGATGTTCGCCGGCGGGGCGTGGTCGCACGCATGGGTCTCCGACTCGCCCCCGAAGCCCCAACGCAAATCGCGGATCTGCGTTGTCTTCACCGGCCCTCCGGGTCCGGAGGACCGCGGGTGGAACGCCGATCCCAAGCAGTTGGAGGCGATGAAGGCTCGGCTGGCGCAGGCAGAGAAGGATTTGGGGAACGTCGAGCTGCTGATCGGCGAGGCGAACAACGCGGAGCAGACGGCGGCTTTGTTGAAGGAGGCAGGGCCGGCCACTCCGGTGCTCGCCGTCAACCTGCATTGCTTCGCGTTGACGCGAATGGTGCAACCGATCCTCGATGGCAATCATCCGCTGGCCGTTTTCTCCTTGCCGGCCAGCGGCCACGACTGGATGTATCCTCACCGTTGGCAGCGCCAGGGCCATCCGGTCACACTGCTGCCCAGCAGCGACTACAACGAGCTCGAACGAGCGATTCGTCTGCTCCGGGTCATCCCCATGATGCAGCAGACCCGCATCCTGCTCTTCCCGCCGGCCAAGGGCACCGCGCCTGCCCAGTCGCCGGACGAAGTCAAGAAGCGGTTGGGGGCCGACGTCGTGGCCGTTGATGAGAAGACCTTCAGCGATCTGATTGCAGCCGCCGACGAGAAGGAGGTTCAGGCCGAAACCGCGCGCTGGACCGAGGGGGCGAAACAGATTGTCGAGCCTACCGAGGAGGATATTGCCAAGGCGGCTCGCGTCAGTGTGGCGCTACAGAATCTCATGAAAGAGCAGCAGGCCCAAGGCCTGGCGATCGGCACCTGCATGGGATGGCTGCCGAAGGGATTCCCCTGTCTCGGTTTCGCGCGACTGCGCGACTGCGGCATTCCGGCCGCCTGCGAAGGCGACATGGATTCGCTGCTGACCATGGTCCTGTTCCAGTATGCGATCGATCGTCCGGGATTCCAGGGCAACGCGACCTTCGACACCTCGCGCAACGCTCTGTGGACCGCCCATTGCACGGCGCCGCTAAAGCTGGACGGTCCCGGCGGCAAACCGGCGCCTTACTTGTTGCGCGGGCATTCGGAGGTCCGCGGCAGCGGCTGTGTGCCCGAGGTCCAATACCGGGTCGGCGAAACGATCACCCGCACCAAGCTGGTAAACCTCGACACGATCCTCGCCTCCACCGGAAAAATCATCGAGGTACCCGAGAAATCGGTCCGCGCCTGCCGCACGCAGATCGTGACCGAAGTCCGCGATGCCGCCAAGATGGCAAGCAACTGGAGCAGCGTCCTTGAGACGGAAGACGCCATGACGCTGTTGCACCGGGTGGTGTTCTACGGCGATCACATGGACAGCATCCAACACCTGGCGCGGCTGATGGGTCTGAAGGTTTACGAGGAAGGCTAGCCTTGCCTCGATTGGCGCCGTTGGCGGGAATTCCTGCCATTTCGCCGGTATCGGTGTGTGGTGCCCAAGTTTCCTGAGCCAAGCCGGCAGATTACCGAAATTCCCACATTCTCCGGTGCCCGTGCCGTTGTCGGATCGCGGTTGCCGGATTATCATGCAATTTTCTCGTTCGGGAATCTGCCGCATGCTGGGAAAAGTTTACCTCGTCGGAGCCGGTCCGGGGGATCCGGGCTTGATCACGCTCCGCGGCACGCAGTGCCTCGCCGAGGCCGACCTTGTGCTTTACGATTACCTGGTCAATCCGCTGCTGCTGGAGTATGCGCCCCAGTCGGCGGAGTTGGTCTGCCTGGGCCATCCCCACCAGGGCCGGTGCATGCCGCAGGAGGAGGTGAATGCTCGGGGGATTGCGGCTGCCAGGGAAGGCAGGACGGTGGTCCGCCTTAAGAGCGGCGATCCGAACCTTTTTGGCCGCGGCGGCGAGGAGGCGGAAATGCTCGCCGCCGCAGGGATCCCGTTCGAGGTTGTGCCGGGGGTGACGGCGGCCGTGGCTGCGTCGTCGTACGCCGGTGTGCCGATCACGCATCGCCGCTGCGCATCGGCCGTCGCGCTGGTCACCGGGCATCAACGAGCAGGCGAAAACTGGACCGAAGAAGAGTATCACCGGCTGGCCCAGTTCCCCGGTCCGCTGGTCTTCTATATGGGGATGACCACCTCGCGGACCTGGAGCGAGGCCCTGATCCGCGGCGGTCGATCGCCGGACACGCCGGTGGCGATCGTGCGGCGAGCTACCTGGCCCGACCAGGAGACGGTGCGCACCACCCTAGGCACGGTCGCCGAGGTGATCGAGGAGCGAAACATCCTCGCCCCGGCCGTAATCATCGTCGGAGACGTGGTAGCATTGACGCCGGAATCGTGGTGGTTCACGGACCAGCAGCAGGCCCGATCAGCCGAAGCAGTTGGGCCACCAGGTCCGTTGCCTCGGTGAATTCGGCTGTGGCGGCTTGGCAACCACGACGTCCATCGAGCCTCCTCTGCCACCTTGGCAACGCCGCCTGGCGAGCAGGGCGAACGCTACGGTCCGATACCGCGAGCTACGTTTGTGGGCGATGAAGAGGCCAACCAGTCTCTCCCGCCACGAGTACTGAAAGCCCTGGACGTTGCCCCCAGCCGATTTATGGGCCAGCCGAAACCGGCCGAGGCCGATCCGAACGGGGCGTGGTCCACGTTCGAGCGCGGGCTCAGCAAGACTTCCGGCGAAAAGGGCTGGGTCGACGTCTGGATGGGGGGCCGTTCCGGCTGGGAGTACTGATGTTCTCGATGTTCGGCGAGGACATTGGCCTGTTGCCACCAAAGCTATTCAGTCGCATCCTGCTGGGCAGCAAGAACGATCCGGCCAAGCGGTCGCAGATTGGGGCCCACCACACCAGCCGGGAAGACATTCTCACTCTGTTGGAGCCGGTGGTGATGGCGCAGTGGCAGGCGGTCCGGCCTGGATGCGACGATGCGAATGGAAAGATCGGATTACCGGCTTGCAAACTATACTCCACAGGTGTATACTGCTAGCACAACCAGACCTTTCCCCCTCTTAATGGCTGGGTGGCACGAGGGTCGCTGTAATGCCGAGACTTTCTTACAAACCCGACGCCAGCTTCTTTCGCAAGATCGTGCTAGGCGCGGTCGGAGCACGCGGAGTCTGTGGGGACCTAGAGAAACATGGCCACCAACTTGCGGAGCTGGAACGCGGCTCGACGGATACAAAGCTCTGGAAAGATGTCAAACGCAAGAGAGTGCGAATTCCTGACATGGTCTGCACTCGTTGCGGAGTCCGGGTCGAGTGCCGCGCGAAGAGCAAGGCCGAACTGTCGATGTCCCATAGTCCGACGGACGCAGAAAGGGCTTGGGATTTCGGCATGGTGGATAGCGACTGGATAGCTTTCCCAGTCTGCGTGGCGTTGCAGGAAGTTGACTGGAGCGCCGGTGCGGTGGCTGGAGCCGTGTCCTACTGGCGGCAGAAGCAGTGGGTGCGCTGGCAGACGGTTGGGCGAATCAACTATTTCACGGTCGAGGCATTTCGATCTCGGCTCCACGCTCGGAGCCGGACCAAAGGTGTCGAAGAGGCCTCCGAGAACTTCATTGGCTGGAACGCCATCTTCTCCACACGGACCGGAAGGGTCGAGAGTGTCGATGCGAGCGCCCGTCGCCTATCCATACGCCGCTCTTCCGACAACCATTCCTATACCTGGAAGATACCACAGGACCTCGATATCACCGTCACGGCCGGCCAAGAGGTGGCCGAGAACCAAATCATTGCCTCCAGTGTTCCGCCCATTCTGGAGGCGAGGATGGCTTGCGCCGGCAGACTTCCTCGCAGCTATGTGCGGAGCCTCCTCCGATCACGTGAGCGGACGCAGCGATTTACGGGCGTGAAGCTGGCACGGCTCCGAGGTGAGCCGGAGTACGAGAAAGAGATCATCTCTCTTGCGAAGGACGCTGAGGAAGACGTGTATGTCAGGCTGGAGGCTGTCGCTTATCTGACGGCAATCTGCAGCCATTCGACATCTGCTCTGTTCATCCCGTATTTGCAGAACCCAGACCCGCAGATCCAGCTTGAAACGGTGATCACGCTCGGTGAAGCGGCGTCGGCCGAGGCGATCGACCTTCTGAGCCAGATGCTGGGCGATCCCGCACACGCCTACTTCCTGAGAAGCGCCGCGGCATGGTCGCTCAGCCGGATCGGCTCCCAGACCGCAAGTAACCATCTCATCCAGGCATTCACGGACATCGACTTCAGTTTGCGACAAGAAGCGCTCAGCGGCCTGGTTACGATTGGCGGGCCGGCCCTGCCGGCGCTCCTTGAAGGGCTCCGAGATGGCAGTGCGGACGTAATCGCCGGTTGTGCCGAAGCTCTTCGGCAATACAGGCAATTGCCGGAAGAAGTGGTCCGGCGACTCGTCAACGAGTCGTACTCCGAGAATCCTCAGCCGTGGGTGGTCTGGCTTATTGGTCAGTTGCCAAGAGAACAGTTCGCTGCTGCGATTTCGGATCTTCAGACCCGCAGGCCTGACCTGCACTACGCCATCAGCCTTCTCTGGTCGTTCATCGAAAGCTGGATCGCCCGACACTGGGAGCTGACACCACAGCCGGAGTTCCCGGAATAGAGGAATGAAGATGATTCCGAAGGAGTTTCACGTCTATCAAACGGATCTGGGCCAGCAAGTCTGCGGCGACAGCCGCGAGCTTCTGACTTTGCTGCCAGACAACTCCGTAGACCTCATCATCACTAGCCCCCCCTTCGCACTGCTTCGCAAAAAGTCCTACGGCAACGAAGACCAGGCCCAGTACGTAAGCTGGTTGGCCGAGTTCGGTAAAGCGGCATTTCGCGTACTGAAGGAAACGGGCAGCTTCGTCCTCGATCTGGGCGGTGCGTACCAGAAGGGGAGGCCCGTCCGGTCTCTCTACAATTACCGGGTGCTGATCAAGTTCTGCGACGAGATCGGCTACCGCCTGGCAGAAGAGTTTTTCTGGTACAACCCTGCAAAACTCCCCTCGCCGATCGAGTGGGTCAACAAAAAGAAGATTCGTGCGAAGGATGCCGTCAATACGATGTGGTGGTTGTCGAAGTCCGACGAACCCAAAGCAGACGTCCGGAATGTGTTAGCCCCATACTCGGAGCGGATGAAGACACTTTTGAAGGATCCGGACAAGTTCTACCAGCCCAAGAAGCGGCCATCCGGCCATGACATCTCCAAGGGGTTCGCCAACGGCAACGGCGGCGCCATCCCCTCCAATTTGCTTCAAATTCCCAACACCGACAGCAACTCCCATTACCTGCGCGCCTGCAAGTTGCTGGGCCGCGACAGCCACCCGGCGCGGTTTCCCGCCGAGTTGCCCCAGTTTTTCATCAAGTTCCTGACCGCACCAGGGGATCTTGTGGTGGACATTTTCTCGGGATCCAACACGACGGGCTACGCGGCGGAGGGATTAGGCAGGCGGTGGTTGAGCATCGATATCGACCGGGCTTACGCCGTGTTGTCGGCGGTCCGATTCATGGAGGCCTACACGGACGAAGACCTGCGCGAAACGGTGGATCGGTTGGACCGCGGCGAATCGGTAACGGTTGGCGTGAAGGGGATGCCGAGCCAGGGCAATGGGAGACATCTGAGGAAAAAGCCATCGAGAAAACCGGCGGAGCCTTTGCCGTTGTTCGACCAGAGGCGCTGATCGGCGTTGAGCGAAAGGTTGGGGATGTTTGGCTGCAGTCATCTTCGGAGCAACTGGCTGAATCCGCCGGAGTGGGTGCGGGAGGAGATCCTGGAACTGCCCGGCTCGGTCGACGGCTCCTGGTCCCGCTACGTCCACGGACCCAACGGTGCCGCATCGGCACCCTCCGCTATCGGCTCCGCTACGGCAGGTGGTCCACGGTACCATAGCAATCAGGAGGCTCAGACGGCGGTAGTATTGAAAACGCGATTAGGCTGTGTGCCAAGTGAAGTACCGTGATCGACAAAGCCCCATTTCTGTCTCTTGCTTTGCACAGAGGTCTGGTAAAATGGTTATCGTCGTTGGAAAACGGCGAGCCGGGGGTGTAACGGTTCAGTTTCGTGTCCACAAAGCGAGGCTTTTCCGCACGCGCGCAGAAAGGGCCGGAAATGGCATTGGAGCCGGGCGGATACGCCGACAAGCTGGGCAATCGCTACGAGGGACGCTGGGTCGTGCGGCAACTCCTGCGAGTCCTCAACGAGGATCTGCGATCGGTGACCTGCGAGGCTGTCGGTGACGACGAAGAGGGAGTTGATCTTTGGATCGAACATTTGGACGGCGTTCGTCAGGACCAGCAGTGCAAGATCCGCAATGTCAGCAAGAACGACTGGAGCATAGTCGACCTGTGGCAACGAGGCGTTCTGGCAACCATGAAGGCGCACCTGGATCGAGGGCCCGAAAACCAGTTTGCCCTGGTGACGCCTCTTCCTTCGATTCTTCTCCACGATATTTCCCAGAGCGCCAGAAATTCTTCGGGCGACCCAGAGGAGTTTTTTCGGTACCAGATCGACGCCCTTGGCGAGGGTCGGCGCAGAGGATTCCGGCAGTTCTGCGAGCGCCTCGCCCTCAACAGCGACAGTCGGAACGACCGTGCCCAAGGATTCTCCTACCTGCAACGCCTGTTCATCGAGACTTGGCCGGACACAACTACCAGTCGGGAAGACCTTGTTGGGCAGGCCGGAATGCTCGTGTGTGTTCCTGCCGACGAACATCCGTCAACGATCGTGGCCGTGCTTGCGGACTTCGCTCAAGATCACTTGCGGAAGCGGCTGGATGCCGCAATCATTTGGAGCTACCTGGAATCAAAGGGGTTTCATCCGCGCCGACTGCCGCATGATGCGAGGATTGCACCACGCATTCGGGCGCTCCAGATGCAATTCGCCGAGTCGATCAGTGGTGACCTAATCGCGGGGAAGCTGATCGACCGGGAGGAAACGCAGAAGATTCTGGAGTCGGTGAAACATGCCGGCGTGATCGTCTTGCATGGCAGTCCAGGCCAAGGCAAGAGTGGCGTCCTATATGAACTTACGGAGCAATTCAAAGCGCACGACGTCTCGTATCTGGCCCTTCGCTTGGATCGACAAGAGCCCCAGAAGACATCGCGGCATTATGGGGCTGACATGGGGCTGCCCGAGTCCCCTGGGATGTGCCTGGCTGACATAGCCGGCGACCGTCCCGCTGTCCTTATCCTGGATCAACTTGACGCGATCCGGTGGACCTCGCGTCATTCCCTCGGCGCTTTGGAGGTCTGCAAGGAGCTTGTTCGTGAGATCCGAAGCCTTCGAGCTGCCGGGAAGCAGGCAAGTGTTGTTCTGGCATGCCGGACGTATGACATGCAGAATGACCAGGAAATCAAGAACTGGCTGCAATCGGAAAAGCAGAGGGCCGGCAGCCTTGTCGAAATTCCGGTTGAACCATTGAGCGCCAACGCTGTTGGGAAGGTGGTGAAGTCTCTCGGACAGAATCCGAACGAGATGTCGGAACGTCAACGCACTATCCTCCAGTCTCCACAGCACTTGGCCATGTGGGTGCGCATCACGCGGGAGTGCGGGACCTTCGAGTTTCAGAACCGCGTACAGCTCATGCGAGAGTACTGGAATGGCCGAATGCGCGAAATAGCACACCGGGGTGTGCTCGAATCTGATGCTAACCGCGTGTTGACATCGGTGGTCGACTACATGGAACGCAACGGCTGCGTTAGCGCTCCGAGGAGCCTCGTGGTCGAAGCCACCCTTCTGGATGCATTGTGTGCCTGCGGCCTGCTCAGAGCAAGCGATGGGCAGATAACGTTCAGTCATCAAAGCTACCTCGACTATCAGATCGCCAATCGCGTCGTGCGTGAGATTTATGCCACTCATCAAGACCTCTGTGACTGGCTCGGCCCACGTGAGAGGCAGTCGTTGTTTCGCCGGGAGCAATTGCGGCAAGCATTGTGCCTGCTCATCGAAGAATCGACGGATGCCTTCCTCAGAATGGTCGAGGCTATTCTCGGGCGCAGCGACGTGCGATTTCATCTGAAGCACCTGTGCTTGGAGGTCGTCGGTCAACTGGACGAGCCACCGGAGGCCCTATTGGCGTATCTCAAAGAGCTTGTCGTTAAGGGCGAGTGGAAGGAGCATATCGTCGGCACGGTGTTCGTGGGACATGTTCCCTTTATGACGCTTTTGATGGGCGACGGGACCCTTTCGCAGTGGCTTGAAAAGGATGAGTGGCGAAATCACGCGCTTTGGATACTAAGGAATGCGGGTGACGTATTGCCGGATGAGACGGTCAGAGTTTTGACTCCATACACAAGACGCGATGACGAATGGAGGCGACGAGTATTGGCGTGCTTGCCCCGGAGTCCCGAGCACGACTCGGATTCTATGTTCGAGCTTCGACTTGAACTGGCGAGCCAAGGGGAATTCCACGAATACGTCGACTGGGACAAACTGCCCGGACGCCGAGCGTTGCGATTGCTCGAATCAGTCCTTTCCTACTGGAAACCGGACGATTTGCCCCAGGACTACTTGGGACAAGCCCGGCACAAGAGATCGCGATTCGAGCACTGGACCGAACGTGACTCGGCCGCCCTTGTTCGAGCCGTGCATGAATCGCCAGAACAAGCATGGGGAATGCTCGTTCCCCACATTCGTCGACTCGCGCCGCAGGGTATTACGCCAACGAGGGCTCTGGAGTTGTGGCTGGATGGCGATCATCATGGTGTGCGCGCAGGCACCGAGTGCATTCCGCATGGCTTGGTGCAGTTGGCGATTGAGTCCGGTCGATGCCTCGCGCAGCAAGATGGCCTGACGTTCTGGAAAGAGACGCAGTCGCTTCGCTGCGACAAGTCGTCCGTGATTCAGTTCCTCTTGATCGAGACATACGCCGTCCTGCCTCCCGAAGTCGCCGATGAGGCCCTGGGATGGTTGCTGGAGGATAGTGCCCGTCTCAGTGTTGGAACAGGCAATTACGAGCCTGAGTGGAAACCAGCCGCCCGACTCATCGAGGCATTGTCGGCCCGTTGTAGCATGAAGGTGTTTGGCCAACTGGAAGAGGCGCTTATCCATTATCACTCGCCAACTGAGCGTAGAAAGGCTGCATACCGTCTCCCAGGTTGGAGAAAGGGCTACTACCACGACTACTGGGGGCGTGCCCAGCACTTCCTTTTGCCAGCATTGTGCGCAGCGCGGCGCAGCGAAAACACTGTCGGCCTCATTGGGGTGCTGACGCGGAAATACGCTGGATATTCAGATGAAGTATTCGTTCGGGGGTTACGGGTCAGGGGTGGGCTTGTCGGTTCACGGCTGGCATCGAAATCGCTGGATCGGATTTCGGACAAGGCATGGCTGAGGATTGTTCGGAGCAAGCGCGTTCCCGAGGGCCGTGACTCGGTCCTCCGCCGCTGGCTGGATGAACACTACGAAGAGACCGGCGTCGAGATGTTCTCCCAAGATATGCAGCGGATGGCGATGCGATTCCCCGAGCGATTTGGCAAGTTGGCGCTGCGGTTCCCGGATGATGTACACTTCAGTTACAGGGCGGCCATACTCGAGGGACTCAGGCAAACTGAGCCAAGAGACGTGCCTGATGAGGAGAAGGCGGCCTGGACACCCGCGCCTGTCGCCCTTATCGAGCAGGTGCTCACCAGGTTCGGAGACACACTCGCCCATAACTATGCATCCAGCTTCTGCCGACTCTTGCGCGATCGAGCTGATGAGCGATGGCCGGACACAGCTCTTCGACAGCTCGTGGACTACGCCTGTCATCACCCGGATCCTGGCGACGGTAAGCTCTGCATTGGAAACCGAAGTGGTAATTTCGACTCGGCTGAGGCCAGTGTCGAGAGTCTTGAAAACAACGCACTGAACTGCGTTCGATGCGTTGCCGCGTTGGCGATCGGCCAACAACTGTGGAACCATTCCGATCTGCTCGACCAATTCCGGTCGGCGATTGGGCAAATATGCAGAGATCCACACCCGGCCGTTAGAGTAGCCGCAGTGAGGATGTGTGTCCCGATCTTGAATTTGGACAAGGATTTTGCCATTGAGTGCTTCTGCCAGGCGAGTACCGATGATCTTCGCGTGGCGGCTTCACGTGAAGGGGTCTATTTCTTCAATGCAGGAATGCGGAGCCATCCGGATCGCCTCGCACCGCTCATCACTCGCATGCTGGATGCACCGCAGGCAGACGTCGTTCAGGAGGGAGCAGAGGAGGTGGCCGCCAGATGGCTTTTCCATAACAGCTTCGCAATGGAGCTTAATGCGTGCTTAGAGGGTACCGTGCCGCAACGAAAGGGCCTGGCCCAGACCGCCGCTCATTTCGTGTCTGAACCACAGCATTTCGAGAAGTGCAGAATGATCGTTGAGCGACTCAAAGATGACCAGGAGAAAGAAGTGCGTGAGTCCCTGCTGCCGATGGTGCGAAGCACTGAGTTACTTCGGTCTCCCGAGGGAGTTCGGTTAGTGAGGTCGTTCGTGGATTCCAAGGCTTTCCTCGATCACCCGAGCCATTTGGCGTACGGTTTGCGCCAACACTCGGGCAGCCTCGTGCCGTTTTCCGACGTACTGTTCGACATGTGTAATCAGCTTCTCAATCCAGCTCGCAATGCCGGCGCGGATTCGTCTCTGAGCATCGTCCACGAGTTCGTGCCCATCTTGAGTCGGCTTCACGAGCAGGCCGAAGCGGAGAAGAACACTGGGATTGTGAGCCAGTGCCTTGATGCGTGGGATGCCATGTTCGAGCGACGAGTTGGCGTGGTCCATGAGTTGGCGTGAGCGATCGGTTGACAAATCGCTCCGCGGAGGTCAGATCGCGCTTTTTGCTTTCTCCTTGATGGCCGAGGTGACATCCACCAAAACTTGGAATTGTGGGAAGCTCGCGTAATGGTCTCGTCCCGCACGGCTATCACTGACGGGCCTTGCCTACCGGCAACTGCTCGCACCCGAGCAGTCGGTACCGCGTATGCTTTGCCGATATCTCCGCACGCCAGGCGGTTCGCCGGCAGTTGGGCAAGGATGTGATGTCGTTTTCCGTCACTCGCGATATGTTTCTGGAGATGGAAGAGAACGTGGAAGGCAGCTTCCTCGAGCGGCCTACGTGGCGGAGCCTGATGTCCGTCGAATTAGCGCCTCGATCAGAAGATCCACATCCATGAATTCGGCTACGCCGTCATGGGACGGCCTCGCAACCACGACTACGAGGCAGCCCTCTGCGCCCGCGGCCTCAAGTTTTTCCTGGGTTCCGCCTTCGGGACCGCTGTCCTTGGTGACCAAGACGCCGATCCCCAACTCGCGGATCTGCCGCCGGTTTTCCTCCATCGAATACGGCCCTCTTCCGGTCAGGATGCACTGCTCGGGGACGCCCGCCTGGCGACAGGCCGCCACCGATTCCGGTCTGTCCAGCACACGGGCCCATACGGGAACACCCCGGCGGCGCGACTCGGCGACGTAGGGAGCGAGGTTTCGGACACCGATGGAAAGGAGCACGGGGCGGCCATGGGCGAACGCCCGTCGAGCGGCCGACTCGTGGTCCGGGGCCAGTTCGACGTTCGGATCCTCGCCGTCAACGACGATGGATCGCGTGAGACTCAGGTAGGGAATTCCTTTCACATCGGCAACGCGACGTGCGGTCGCTCGAATGGTGGCCGCATAGGGATGCGTGGCGTCGACAATCGCCGCGATCTGCCGCTGGTCGATCAGCCGAAAAAGGCTCTCCTCGTCGAGCGGTCCGCAGCGGCTCTCGATGTTCGGGTGCGTGCCGATGTCCAAGGGAATGTTGGTGGCCCGGGAGACGAGCACTCGCCAGCCTCGCTCGGCAATCTGCGTGGCGAGCCCCGCCGTGCTGCTCGTGCCGCCCAAAAGCAAGATCATACCTCGTATCCCCGCGGCGTAATCATCCAGCCGTCCAGCAGCCGGGTCGTGGTATTGCCTACGATCACCACGCTCCGCATGCCGATGTCCTGCTCTAAGACATGGTCAAGATCGGTGACCACGATCAACTGGCTCTCCTGGCCCGCGTCGGTGACGATGCCGACAGGCGTCTTGCCGGGCCGCGAGCCGCGAAGGATCTGGACCGCTTCTTCCAATTGCCGCACCCGTTTCCTGCTCCGCGGATTGTACAGAGCGACGACGAGATCGGCCGCGGCCACGGCGGAGAGCCGCTTGCGGATCGTCTCCCATGGGACCAACAGATCGCTCAAGCTGATTACCGCGAAATCCAGCATGAGCGGCGCCCCGAGCACGGCCGCGGCGGCGCTGACTGCGGTCACACCGGGAATGATCTCGATTGGAACCTGGAGGCCTTCGGCATGGGCCAACTCGATGGCCAGTCCCGCCATGCCGTAGATTCCCGCATCGCCGGAGGAGATCAGGGCCACCGTATGGCCCGCCACGGCGCGGTCCAGGGCATGCCGGCAACGCTGGACCTCGTGGGTCATGCCGGAGCTGATCAACTCCTTGCCCGCGGTCAGGTCGGCGATCGATTCGAGATACCGATCATAGCCGGCCACAACGCTGCTCTCGGCAATGGCGGCGACGGCTCGGAAGGTGCGATGGGCCGAGCCGCCGGGGCCTATCCCAACGACGTACAGTTTTCCCGGGCGATCGCTACGGTCACGCTGTGGAGGATTCTCTTGGGGAGTAGTAATTGGGTTCTCCTTCCAGCCAGAAGGGCTGCCGGTTCTGCTACGGCGGGCAGGTCAACCTTGGCTTCGACAAACGAGGAATGCTCGAAGTTGCGACAGCAGTTGCGGATCTCGTCCGACGGAATCAGACGCAGGGGCAGGTTCAACTGCCGGGCCGCTTCGATCAGCCCGGCCTCGTCCGCCTTGATGTCCGCCGAAGCGAGGAGCCTCACCCCGGAGAGATCCTCGCCGGCCTCGGCCAGGGCTTCGTGTACCGCCGCCGCGATCGTTTCGGCCGACGTGCCGCGGCGGCAGCCCACGCCCACGATGAGAGGCTTCACCGCTTCGGTCGTCGTGGAGATCACCGGCTCGGCGCCGAGGATATTCGCCACGGCGACCGCAAGTTGGTTGGCGCCGCCCTCATGTCCGCCCAGCTGGCTTACGGCCCAGCGTCCGCCCACGTCGACGACTACCACGCCGGGATCGACGGTTTTGTGCCCGATACACGGGGCGATTGCACGGACGACCAGCCCGGCGGGTGCGATGTAGACCAGTCCGTCGTAACGATGGAACACTTCCTGGGTCAGGTCGATGATCCGTTGGAAACGACGAGCCTGCGGCAGTTCCGTCGTGCCGACGTGCAGGAACAGGTCGGCAGACGAGTCTCCCCGGGACCAACCGTCTGCCAGTTGGCCAGCGAGCCTCGCGCCTTCGTCGCTCAACGTGATCACCGCGATCTTCACGCGTCGGTCCCCTTCCGGTATCCGTGGCTGAACGTCCTGTCGTACAGCTTCGAAGCATGGGGCGCGGGCCGGGCCAAGGCGTGGCCGACCAGGAACATGGCCGTTCGGGGAATTCCTGCGGCCTCAAGCCTCCGGGCGATGTCGGCCAGTGTGCCGCGGATGACTTTTTCGTCGGGCCACGACGCGTGGTAGATGACCGCTGCGGGACATTCGCCCCCGTAGTGCTCGGTGAGCATCGCAGCGAGCTTATTCACTTTGTCGGTCGAGAGAAAGATGCAGAGGGTCGCCCGCGACCGGGCCAGTCGCGCGAGGTCTTCCGAGGGCGGCATGGGCGTCCGGCCGGGTGTCCGCGTGAGGATCACCGTCTGGGCGATCTCGGGAGCGGTTAGCTCGACCCGCAGGGTCGCGGCGGCCGCTTGGAACGCGCTCACGCCCGGAACGACTTCGTAGTCGATACCCTGGCGGTCCAGCGCGTCCATCTGCTCGCCGATGGCGCCATAGATCGCGGGTTCGCCCGTATGGAGCCGGACCACGTCGGTATCCCGCTCGTGCGCGTGTTGGAAGACTGCCACGATCTGGTCCAGGTTCATGCCCGCGGAGTCGTGGCGCTGGCAGTGCGGGGGGAGGAGTTCGAGGATCTGAGGGCTGACGAGCGAGCCGGCGTAGATGCAGACCCGGGAGCCCGTCAATAGCCGCCGTGCCTTGAGCGTGAGAAGCTCCGGGTCGCCGGGGCCTGCGCCGACAAAGTAGACCTTCATGGCTGGGCCTCCTGGATTGTGGAGCCGTCGTCGGCGGCATCCGCCTGCACGATGAGGATCGAAAGGTAGCCTGCCTCGTCGGCCGCGCCGCGCAATTGGCGGAGATCGGTCACCAGGTTTTGCTGGGGCATCCCGGCGTGAGAGACGAATACGGCCTGGTCCATCAGGCCCCGCTTCTCCAACTCGTCGAGCACCCGCTGGAGCCGGCGGCCGACCTTCATCAGCACGACCGTCCCGCCCCGGTCGAGCGCGTCGGCCATGTGCGTCATGTCGTCCGAAGCAGGCACGATCGTCACAAGCTGCTTTTTCTTGCCGATCGGGAAATTGGCTAGCGACGCGGCCGCGCTGAACGCAGTGATCCCGGGAATCGTGACGATTTTCGCCTCCGGCGCCACGGCCCGGAGTTCTTCAAACAGGTAGTTATAGGTCGAATAGAGCAAGGCATCGCCGAGCGTGAGAAACGAGCAGTCTTCGCCCGTGGCCAGGATCGCCGCGACCTTTTCCGCGGCCTCATGCCAGCATTGGCGGAGGATCGCCGCGTCCGAGGTCATGGGGAACGGCAAGCGGTGGACGACTGCATCGGGCCGCAGATAACCCCTGGCGATCTCCAGGGCAACGCTATCCGCCGCCTGGCCCGATTCGGGCACACAGACGTGCCGGCAGGCGCCCAGGATGCGAGCGGCTTTCACCGTCAGCCACTCCGGATCGCCGGGGCCGACGCCAATGCCATAAAGAGTGCCGCAGGTCGTCAAAAGCAGGTCCTCCTTACCATGAGCACGATCGACAGGCTGGCCGAGTCGATCTGCTCCAAAAGTTCCGGTTCCACTTGCCGGATTCGTTCGTCTTCGAGCGTCAGGTTTTCGCATAGGAAAACGGCATGCGTCGGCCGCAGTACGTCGGCGATTCCGGCGGACCATTGCAATCCCTCGCGATTGCCGGCCAGCACGGCGATCTTGTCGAGCGGCGAAAGTTCTTGCGGCGCGATGGCGGGCGTGCGGCCGTGGGCGCTGAGCATCCGCGCGTCGATCCAGTCGAGTCCGACGCGGGCGAAGGCCACCTGCACGGAACTGATGCCGGGGATGATCTCGCATGCCTCGCGCCCGAATCGCCGAATGACCTTCTGAGCGAGGCTGAACAGGCCCGGGTCGCCGCTGACCAGCACGGCAATCCTCCGACCGGAACGGCAGACCGCTGCAACCGTTTCCAGGGTCGCCTCCGTATCGGCGCCGAGGCCGATCTTCTCGCCTGGGGCCTCAGAAAACAATTCCAGAAGACGCCGGCTGCCGATCAAGACCTCCGCCTCGCAGGCCGCATTCCGCGCGCCCGGTGCGACATAGGCGGCGCTGCCGGGGCCGCACCCGACGATCGTGATCTTTGCGGCGCTCATTGCCATAACTCAAACTCCCCGTCGCTTCCGAGGCGATCGCCGGCCATGTCCGAAAGGAAGACGGCCACGTCAAATCGCCCTCGGATCCGCTCTTCAATCCGGTTACGAACGCGACGGGCTAACTCGTCACCCAGCGCAGTCCGCTCGGTGGGCGGCAATGCCGCAAAGATTCCTTCTGTGGTCGGACTGTCTGCCGCTCGGCCCTGCAAGACTTCCTCGCACAGCCGGCCGAGAAAACCGACCGCCGAGGACGAACGGGCGGAGTGAGTATCCCACTGCCCCATGGCGAGCTTTGTCAGTTTGCCGGGATGGCCGAGAACCATCAGGGCGCGCAGCGGATGGACGCTCGCCAGGTCGAGCGAAAAGCCCCACTCGTTGCTGACCTCAATGAGCTGCTCGTCTCGCAGAGCGAAGTGGCGCCGCGCCGCCTTCGCGCCGATATTTCCGGGAACCAGGACCGGGGCCGTGATGCCGCAGGCGACGGCAACGTCTAGCGAGCATTTCAACGCATCCCGCAGGGCCTTGGTGCAATACGGCCGGACGATGCCGGTTGTCCCGAGCACGGAGAGACCGCCTTCGATCCCAAGCCGCGGATTGAAGGTCTTGACGGCGATCTCCCGTCCGCCCGGAATGGCGATTTCGACGCAGACGCCCCGAGTCGTGCACCGCCGGATCGCCTCCGCGATCATTCGCCGGGGAACGGGATTGATGGCCGGTTCGCCCGGCGGGATCTGAAGCCCCGGCTTGGTCACCCGGCCGACGCCTTCCCCTGCGGCAAACGTTACGTCGTCGCCCGGCGCCCAGGAGATGGTTGCCTGCACCTCCAGCCCGTCGGTTGCGTCGGGGTCGTCGCCCGCGTCCTTGCGAACGGCCGCGGTGATCCGCCCGTCGTCCTTTTCGCGGACGTAGAGGATCGCAACGCGGATCGCCTGGCCGCCGGGAAGTTGCACCTCGACTTCGCAAGGCGGAGGATTGCCGGCCAGGACGGCGGCGGCCGCCTGTGCGGCGGCGGCTGCGCAGGTGCCTGTGGTGATTCCGCATCGCAGCGTCATGGCGGGTCTCCCAAAATACGCACAGCCGCATGGGGCGCGGCGATCCAATCCAGGACCTGCTGCCGTGCCTCTTCGACGGTCAGCGGGAGCCGATCGACGGGAATCCCATGCTGCGCGTACAACTCGTGGAAGAGCTGAGAAATCAACGGCAGCCGCAGTCCGGCTTCCGCTGCCGCGCGGTGATCGGCAAAGATGTCGTGCGGCAGTCCCTCGCGAAACACTTCACCGCGCCGAAGCACGTAGATCCGGTCGGCCAGCACCGGCAGCAGGTCGACACAGTGGGTTGCCAGGATCAGCGTAATCTTCCGCCGCCGGTTGAGCCGCACCAACAGCTCGATCATCTGCGATTCGCTCGTCGGATCGAGCCCCGCCGTCGGCTCGTCGAGCACCAGGATCGACGGCTCCATCGCCAGCACGCCCGCCAGGCAGACTCGCTTCTGCTCGCCGAAGCTCAGGTGGTGGATCGGACGCTCGCGGAGCCTGAGGGCATCGACCGCTGCCAGGGCGTGTTCCACCCTCGCGGCGACTTCGGCCTCGGCGAGCCCGGCGTTTCGCGGGCCGAAGGCCACGTCCTGCTCGACCGTGGCGGCGAAGAGTTGATCGGTCGGATTCTGGAAGACCATGCCGATCTGACGATAGAGCTCCGCGGGCCGCAACGTCGCGACATCGACTCCTCCCAACCGCACCGTGCCCGTCTGCGGCCGCAGCAGCCGCATGAGAATCTTCAGCAGCGTCGTCTTGCCCGAGCCGTTGGCGCCCATGACGGCGACGAACTCTCCACAAGTCGCCGAGAACGACAGATCCACCAGCGCGGCAGCTCCGCCGGGATAGGTGTAGTGGATCCGGGCAGCCTGAATCGCCGGCGCGTCGTTGGAAACGGTCACAGCACGATCCTTTCTGCCGCGAAGTAGGCTGCCGTGATGACCGTCACCGCCGCGAGGCCGCCAGTGATCTCGCTTGGTCGCAAGGCCGGCAAGGGGGGGATGTGGAGCGAATCCTCGTAGCCGCGGGCAAGCATCGCCTCGTGCGATTTCTCCGCCTGGTCCAACGACCGCAGCATAACGATGCCGGCCAGGCTGGCCGCCGAAGCGATCGAACGGCCGAACGTTCCGTAGCCGAGACGGACCCGTTGCGCGGCGAAGACGCTTTGGGCCTGCTCGTGGATTGCGAACAGGTATCGGTACATGAGGACGGCCAGTTCGACCAGCGTTTGCGGCAGCTTCGCCCATCGCAGGGCACTGAAGATCTTGTGCGTCGGCGTAACCATGCACAATACGATCAAGACACTCACGGCCGCCAAGACGCGAGAGCCGATCAGTAGCCCCTCCCGGAATCCCTCATGGCTCGCCGTGAGCTGCCAGGGACCAAGCCGGAACGACCAAAGCGGCGTGGCCCCGGTCAGGAAGCTGCGGAGCAGGCAGGCAAGCAGCGCGACCCCGAGCGGCACGACCAGGCGAAGGAGAACGGCACGCGGCGGGGCCGGCCAGGCGATCCAGAAGACCACGCAGCCGGCCAGCACGACCAACGGGAGCGCAAGCCGCGTCGACATCACCACCGCCAGGATGGCCGCCAGGGCGACGAGCAGCTTGACGCGAACGTCGAGCCGCATCAGCCGGCCGTCGCGACCGTGGCAGTCGAGCGATAGAAGGTTAGTTGCTCGGTGCATAACAGGATCGCATCTCTACTCGTTTAGCCGCCGTGCCCAACGGGCCGCGTGGATCGATGGTGGCGTGGTTGTATTTCATCGTGGGGAGCCGGGCGTGCTCGTGTGGATGCCGGCACGCGGCCCCTTGGGCACGGCGGCTAAGGATTGATCGAGAAATAAGTGTCAGGAACCATTTGCCGGAAACCGGCCCTTCGGGTGCTTCGCACAAATGGTTCCTGACACTTTTTTCTCGAACGTTGCTAAACGATTTCGATTCGGCGGAAACAACCCTCGGAACGTGTACCCCGCAACAAAGCCGCCGACGGCACCGGATGCGAGGAACAGGAACAGCAGCAGGTCGCCTTGGTCGGTGTTGATGTAGGGCTCGCGCGGCGGGCGGCCCGCATCGGCCGCGATTTGTTCGATAACAGTCTCATCCACTCCGGGCCAAGGATCTGCCGGCCATGCAAGAGACGCGATCGCCAGCCAGACCACGAAGCCAGCCAGTCGCGCACGCCTCACACGCTTGTCCCGTCTCATGATTCTTCCCCCAAGGCCACTGCCAACTGCGGCTGCGGGCTCAGCAGTTCCGGCCGCCGGACCAGTATAAACCGGTAGGCCATCGCGGTGACGACCCCTTCCAGGATTCCCAGGGGCAACTGGGTCGGCACAAAGGCCAGCACCACGGCCGCGAACATCGCCGCCAGGGAGCCGTCTCCGTGCAAGGCCGAGGCCAGTTGAAACGCCGTGGTCGCGTAGGTTGCCCAGTCCGACACGATCCCGGCGGCCATAGCGGCCGCCAGCACGGGCACACGGCAGCGCCGCAGCAACCCGAACGTGGCCGAAGCGCTCAAAGCGCCCACCACGCCCATCGAAACGATATCCGCCCCTAAGGTCGTCAGACCGCCGTGGGCGAGCAGCAGCGCTTGGAACAACAGCGCGATGGCGGCGACCACGATCGTCGGGCCCGGTCCGATCAGAATGGCTCCCAGCCCGGTGCCGCACGGATGCGAGCAGGTCCCCACCCACGGAATCGGCACCGGCATACAGGAAATTACAAAAATCGCCGAGCCAACCAGCGCGATCATGGCCATCGAGCGAGGATCGGCCGCGCGTCGCCGCTTAACCGTATGAAGTCCCCAGAGCACGAACGGGATGGCCACCAGGAACCATACCCCCGCCCAACTCACGGGCAAGATGCCTTCGGACAGGTGCATCGCTTGCGCCTGCGAAGGGCGCAGCGCGATCACCATCGCGGCCGTCAACATCATGATTGCGACACGGTTCACGAGCGGCTTGCGCCCAGTAGGTCCCGCTTGCCGAGCGGGACCTGAACGGCGAACCATCTGTTCCACTCGGCGGGGCAATGGGAAGCCAACTCAGCTTCCAGGTCCCGCTCGGCAAGCGGGACCTCCCTGCTGTTCGCGGAGTCATCACCTATTCCTCCTCGTCAAGCATGGCCAAGGCATTGACCGCCGCGGCGGCAACCGGGCTGCCTCCGCGGGGACTCGTGTTGGAAATGTAACAGAGCCCGCTCTCGATCAGCGCCAACTTGGCTTCCCTCGCCCCGACGAAACCCACCGGCAGGCCCACGACCAACGCGGGCTGGGGCCCGCCGCGGGCAATCTCCATCACTTTCCACAGGGCCGTCGGAGCGTTGCCGATCGCGACGATCGCCCCGTCCATTTGCGAAGCAAACTTCTCCATCGCCACGGCCGCCCTCGTGCAACCCTTTTCGCGAGCTGCGGCGATCACGTCGTCATGATCGATCCCGCAGAGGGTTGGACCGGCGACTTTCGTGATCCCCGCCTGGAGCATCCGCACGTCGCAGAGAATCGGCTTGCCCTCGGCCAGCGCCCGCCGGCCGCGGTCGACCGCCCCGGGATGGAGTCGCATGCTGCGGGCGAACGAGACATCGGCCGTGGCGTGAATAATCCGCCGTAGGATCTTGCCGGCAGCCGGGCTAATCCCGTCGAGGCCGGCGAGTTGGCCTTCAATGATCTCGTAGCTCCTCCGTTCGATCGCCTTGCCGTCGGAGGGCAATTCAGGCTGAGGATTCACCAGCGGAGCCAGTCGGTCGACGACGACATCTTCCAGGCACGGATCGTTCTCCAGCGTCGCCAGAAACTCGAGCGTCACCTCCGGAAAACGGCGGCGACATTCCGCGAGCACCACGGGGATATCCTTGGTCACGTGCTGGCCCGTGTAGAGGAAGTAGGGCATGAGCACGATCCGCCGAAACCCGCGGGCGGCGAGGGCTCCAACCTGATCGGGAATGTCGGGTTTGGCGATCGAAAAGAAAGCAGGCAGGCAGTCGCGCAGGCCCAATCGCGCCGCGACGCGAGCGACCAGCGCCGTGAATCCTTCGTTGGCTTCCGCGCGCGGACTGCCATGGCTGATGATCAAAACACCGGGAGTATTGCGTGCGACGTTCATCGTCGTTCCTTGCAACGGGAAAGAAAGTAGTCAACCGCTTCGGGCTGAGACGCCCAATGCAGATGGATGTAGCCGGCCTGAACGGCTCCCCGCGAAAAACCGCGACACCCGGCCTCCCCGCCGGCGCGGCGGTGAACCGAGTAGGCCGGCCGCCAGACCTGCTCCGGGCCGTCGTCGCAGGTGAGTTCCGAGTAGTGGAACTCGTGCCCGCGGCAGGTTCTTCCGGCGGGGCCCCACAGGCCATCGGTCGCGAAGGTGACTTCCCTGTACCCAAGCACCTTGAGCGACTCGCGCATCGCGGCGTCCAGCGGCAACACGCCAGCCAGGGGAAACCGCCGGCCGTCACGCCCTTCGATGGACCGCCCCAGGTAGATCAGTCCGCCGCACTCTGCATAGACGCACCGGCCGGAATCCGCAAATCGGCGGACGTCGTCGAGCATCGTCGTGTTGGCCGAGAGCTCTTGCGCGTAGATCTCCGGATAGCCGCCGCCGAAGTAGAGCGCATCGAGGTCTTGCGGCAATCGTCGATCATGGATCGGGGAGAATGACACCAGTTGAGCCCCGCGGCGCTGGAGTGCTTCGAGGTTGTCGGGATAGTAGAAGTGGAACGCGGCGTCGCGGGCGATTCCCAGCCGAACGCAAGCTTGGCTGGGACTCGCCGCCTCACCGGCCCGCTCGTGCCGCACTTCACCGGATCGGGCTTCCGCCGAGCGAGCCAATTCCACCAGCAGCGCAAGATCCAGATGCTCCTGGCACGCATCGGCCAGCCTTTCGATCACCTGCGGATCCACGCTGGTGCGGTCTGCCGCAACCAGTCCCAAGTGCCGGCTGGCAAGCGTCGGCAAGGCGCCTCGCGGCACGGCGCCCACCAGCGGCGGCAACCCGGCCGCGGCGAGCGACTCGGCCAGCCAGTCGCGGTGGCGCGGAGAGCCGCTTTGGTTGGCGATCACGCCCGCGACGTGCACTGCTGGATCGAATCGTGCGAACCCCGCGACGGTCGCGGCGATACTCCGCGCCACGCCGTGGGCGTTAACCACCAGAACTACCGGCGCCGCCAGCCACTGGGCGATTTCGGCAGTGCTTCCTTCGAGGGACAAGAAAGACGCCCCGTCGAACATCCCCATCACACCTTCCACCACGGCGATATCGGCATCTGCGGTGGCGCGGGCAAACAGTGGCTCGACATACGCCCGCGACGTCATCCAGCCGTCGAGATTGTAGCAGGTCCGGCCGGAAGCCACGGCCAGGTACGTGGGGTCGAGAAAATCCGGGCCGACTTTGAAGGTCTGCACGCGAAGCCCATGTCGGACCAGCGCACGCGCAAGACCCAACGCCAGCGACGTCTTCCCGACGCCGCTAGAGGTTCCCGCGATGACCAGTCTCGGGCACCATGCGGTCACAACTCAACCCCCTTCTGCGCCGGCCAGCCGGCCTGGTATCCGTGCTTGATGCAACGCATTTCGGTCACCGTATCCGCCAACTCGACGATCCGCGGCGTCGCACCGCGGCCGGTGAGGACCAGGCAGGTCTCGCGGGGCGACTGGCGAACCAGATCGACGACCGACTGCTCGTCCAACAGGCCACGATTGACGGCCACGCAGATTTCGTCCAGGATGACCATCGAGTAGCGTCCGCCGGCGATCGCCTCGCGGGCCTTGTCAAGTCCTTCTTGGGCGGCGGACCGATGTTCGGCGATGCGTGAGTTGCCCGCCGGTGGTACGAAGCCCAGGCCCGTTTGGACAATCTCGATCTCGGTAGTTCTCACGGCGGCTGCCACCTCGCCTACGTCGGGGTTTCCCTTGACAAATTGCACCACGCAGACTCGCTGGCCGTGGCCTGCGGCCCGCAGCGCCATGCCCAGTGCGGCGGTGGTTTTGCCCTTTCCGTCGCCGGTGAACAGGAGGATCCGCGGGTTGTCGTTCATGGAAAGAGCCTCCAGGTCTGGCACAGGTGGATCGCGCTGAGCCGCACGGCCAGGCAGAGCATCAGGAACAGTCCGGCCGTCGTGAACATCAGCGCGTTGACCGTGCGGATGTGGCCCGCAGAGAGCGGCACGAGCGGGTCGCCGATCGTCGGTTTCACCAGCGGCTCGCCGTCGTAGTGGTTCACGCCGCCCATCTGCACGCCGATCGCGCCGGCCATGGCGGCCTCGGGCAGGCCGGCGTTGGGGCTGGTGTGGTTTCGCCGGTCGCGGAGCAGGATCCGAAGCGATTCGAGCGGACGCTGCCGGAGCAGGAGAGCCGCCAGGCAAACCAACGGTGCGGTCAGCCTCGCGGGCAGAAAATTGGCCGCGTCGTCGATCCTCGCCGCCGCCCAGCCAAACTCGCGATACCTCTCGTCCTGATGTCCGAACATCGAGTCCAGCGTGTTGATCGCGCGGTAGACTACGGCTCCCACGGGCCCGAAGGCGAAAGCAAACAGCAGCGGTCCGGTCACGCCATCCACCGTGCTTTCGGCCACGCTCTCGACGGTCGCGCGGATCACGCCGGCTTCATCCAATTGGTCCGTGTCGCGTCCGACAATCCAGCTCACCCGCCGCCGGGCCTCGGCCAGGTCGCCGGCCGCCAGGGCGTGGAAGACGTCCATACTGTGCTTTGCAAGGTCATGCGTGGCGATGGTCGTGTAGATGAGCACGATCGCCACCAGATCGGCCGCCCAGGGATGCACCGTCGCCGCGGCGGCGATCGCTCCCCAAGCCACCAGGCCGGTCGCCGTGTAGACCGCCAGCGCGGCGACCACGCCCGCCAACCGCGGCCGGCCGATCCAGCGGCGCATGAGGGTCTCCACGCCCGCGGCCAGGCGGCCGATGCCGCGGACCGGATGCGGCAACCAGCGGGGATCGCCCACGACGAGGTCGAGTGCAACGGCAGCCAGGATTTGCGCTTCCAATCCCATCACATTCCCATCAGACGATAGACCTCGTCCATCCGTAGGCTGCGGCGGACGACTTCAGCCAGCCGGTCCAGAACCGGCTCAATGTCATATCGGCAACTCACCTCAGTGATCGGCTCCAGCCCGCGCCGCACGCGGAGCCGGTCGATGAACCACCTCCGAAAACGGTCGGCGTCGAACACGCCGTGCAGGTACGTGCCCCAGATGCGACCGCCGGCATCCGCCACGCCGACCACGCAGCCGTCCGACCGGGTGAACAACGGCACCGCGCCGTTCTCGTCGGTCCGGCCGTGATGGATCTCGTAGCCCGTCACTTGCAAGCCCGTCGGCTGATGGCAGGCCGAGACCCGCACGAGCGTCTTCTCCGCAGCCATCACCGTGCCGACCGGCAGCAGGCCCAGCCCGCCGGCCGCGCCATTGCTCGACTCGATCGAAAGCGGATCGCCGACAGTCCGTCCCAACACCTGAAAGCCCCCGCAGATGCCGACGATCTCGGTGCGGCCTTCCCGGGCGAGTGCCTCGATCCGCTCGGCCAGCCCGCTGCGGCGGAGATAGTCGAGGTCGGCCAGGGTGTTCTTGCTTCCCGGGAGGATCACGGCGTTGGGCCGGCCCAGTTCGTCGGCCGAGCGGACGATCCGCAGGCAGACGTCGCTCTCGATCCGCAGGGCGTCGAAGTCCGTGAAGTTGGAGATGTGGGGCAGGTCGACTACAGCGATTTCGACCGCCGCCTCGGAGCCGCGGCAATCCAGACCGCCGCACTTGAATTCCACGGAATCTTCCTGCGGCAGGTTCAGCGACGCCACGTAGGGCACGACCCCGAACACCGGCCGTCCGGTATGCTCCCGCGTGTACTCGAGCGCCGGTTCCAGAAGCGTCACGTCGCCGCGAAAGCGGTTGACGATCCAGCCGGCGACCAGCCGACGTTCCCAAGGGGCCAGGACCTCCATCGTGCCGACGAACGAGGCAAACACGCCGCCGCGATCGATGTCGCCGACCACGAGCACGGGCGAACCGGCGTATTCGGCCATCCGCATGTTGACGATGTCGTGGCTCTTGAGATTCACCTCGCCGGGCGAACCGGCCCCTTCGAGCACAATCGCATCGAACTCGGAGGCCAGCGAATCGAAACACGCCTTGGCCGTCGCAAAGGCCTCGGGTTTGAAGCGGATGTAATCGCCGACGCCCATATTCCCGACCGGCTTGCCACGGAGGACCACCTGGCTGCCGGTATCGGAGCAGGGCTTCAGCAAGATCGGGTTCATCCGCACGTCCGGCTCGAGACGGCAGGCCTGGGCCTGAACGACCTGGGCCCTGCCCATCTCGCCGCCGTCGCAGGTGACGAACGAATTGAGCGACATATTCTGCGATTTGAACGGCGCCACCCGCACTCCGTCCTGCAACAGAATGCGGCAGAGCGCCGCCACCAGCACGCTCTTGCCGGCGTTGGAACTCGTTCCCTGGATCATCAGGGCCCGTGCCGCGCGCCTGGCTTTCGGCCGGGGCGCGGCGCCCACCGCGGCCGCCAAGGCTTCCACCAGCCGCTCGTTCTCTTCGGCTGTGCGAACGGCAATCCGGAAGAACCGCTCGTCGAGATGCTCCGAAGGACCGAACGTCCGGATGGCGATCCCGCCGGCCAGCAGGCGATCGGCCAGCGCGTGTGCCGTGATGTCGGCCCGATCGATCCGCACCAGCAGATAGTTTGCCCGGCTGGGATAGACGGACAGCCCCGCCACACTGCGCAATTGCCCGACCAGTTGTTCCCGCTCGCGAGCCACACAGGCGATCGTTCGCCGCGCGTACTCCTCGTCTGTTAAGGCAGCGGCGCCGACCGCCTGAGCGAGCGTGTTCACCGACCACGACGGGATCTGGCCGCGGATTCGTGCCGCCCTGTCCGGACTGGCGACGGCGAACCCCAAGCGAAGGCCGGGCACCGCGAAGAACTTCGTGAACGAGCGGACGACGACCACGTTGTCGGGAACGTCCCGCATCAACGATGGACAGTCTTCAAGAAAATCGGCAAACGCCTCGTCGACGATAAAATGGGTCGAGGAATACGCGGCAGCCAACCGGCGGAGCCGCTCGGAGTCAAAAACGAGCCCCGTCGGGTTATTGGGTTGGCCGAGCAGCACAAGATCGCCGGGGCGAAGTTCGCTCTCCAGCACACACCAGTTCAGGGCAAAACCTTCGTCCTCCTGAAGCGCCACGGGTCGGATTTCCCAGCCGGCCATCCTCGCGGCCGATGCGTACTCGAGGTACGTCGGCGCCGGGATCACCGCCCGGCCGCGGTGGCCCGGTTCGCGGAAACCCCGCGCGGCGGCCACGAGGATCTCGCTCGAGCCGTTGCCGGCGACGATCTGCTGCGGTGCAACGCCATACCGGTCGGCGATCGCCTGGACCAGTTCCGTGCTGTCGGGATCCGGGTAGTGAACGACTCGGTCCATGCTTCGGCTGATCACCGCGCGGAGCCACTCCGGCGGACCGAGCGGATTGATGCTGGCGCTATAGTCCAAGATCGCGTCGGGATCGCGTCCCGACCGCGCGGCCAGCGCCCTCAAATTGCCGCCATGTCCGTTCGTCACGTCCATCCCTGTCAAGGTCCTGAGGTCTTGCGAATTCGTCGTTTAGCCGCAGTGACCAGCGGGCCGCGCGTTGTGACCGAGACCGGCACCGCCCCTTGCCCGGGCTGACGCGCGGCCCGCTGGGCACTGCGGCTAAACGACCTTCACAGCGGTGGTTCATCACGTCTTACCTCACCGCATCCCACGACCAAATCGACAACGCCAGGGCGGCTGTCGTCTCCACGATCTCGCAGACCGCCCCAAAAGTATCGCCGGTCGCACCTCCGATCTTGCGAAAGCTGTACGCGGCCAGTACGAGCCGCAACGGCCATCGATGTGCCCCAGATCATCATGCCCGCCGTCCGCAGCACAACCCAGGCAACCGCAGCCGAAAGGGCCGCCGACCACAGCGCCGCCGGCCAGATCGCCCTCTGGTAAAAAACCGCTGCCAGCCCCGTCGGCCGGGCGTAGGGCAATAGGGCCATGTGGACGACCATTACACACCGTCCGAACAACGGCATGAGCAAGGCCGCCGCCCAGACCAGTGACGGCTTCAAAGAAGCCAGCGCGGCAAACTTCATCAACAGCACCGAGACCACCGCAACCATTCCCATCGCGCCCACGTGGCTGTCGCGGAGAATCTCCAGGATCCGCTCCCGGGTCCGCGAACTCAAAAAGCCGTCGGCGGTATCGGAAAGCCCGTCCAGGCAAGTACCCGAAAAGCTCATCAGCACGACCACCAGCCGCCGCGGCAGTGACCACGGCGCGCGCGGCCAGCGCCAGCACCCATGCCAACCCCGCCGCCACGCACCCCAGCACGAGCCCGATCACCGGGAAGAAGGGCACACTGCGGGCCAGATCGGCCTCGGCGGTGCCCCAAGTCCCCGGCACAGGCACGACGGTCAGGAATCGCACGGCGGCGAGAAACGGCTTCATGACTCTGCTCGATACGTGGGCTTCGTCGAACGTCGCCATTTCCGTCAGGATCCGCTGGGCCGCTTCCACCAGGTTCATGGCCAAGGCGGCCCCGGTCCCCTCCCCGAGCCGAAGGTTCAAGTCCAACAGCGGCTCCTTGCCGAGGAATTGGTGCATCAACCTGTGCCCCTGCTCGACGCTGCGGTGCGCCGCGATGAGGTAATCCGACACCATTGGGCACAGCGACCGGGCGATGATCGCGCTGGCGGTGGAGATGAATCCGTCGACCACGATCGGTTTTCGACACGCGGCGGCCCCCAGCACCAGCCCGGCAATTCCTCCGATCTCGAACCCGCCCACCTTGGAAAGCACGTCCAATCCGTCTCGCGGATCGGGCCGGTTGACCTGCAAGGCCGCCTGCACCACCGCGACCTTTCTGGCAAGCTGCCCGTCATCGATGCCGGTCCCGCGGCCGGTGACGTCGGGAACCGGTGTGCCGGTTAGGGCCGCCAGAACCGCGGTGGAAGGCGTGGTGTTGGCGATCCCCATGTCGCCCGTGCCGAAGACATCGCACGAGTCGGCCATCTCCTGGGCCACTTCGATGCCGGCCTCGACGGCACGAACAGCCTGCTCGCGGGTCATCGCCGGGCCGGCAGCGATGTTCGACGTACCCGGGGCGATCCGCCTGGAGACGATCTTTCCCGACGCAGCCAGCGGGCCGAGGTCCGCGGACACGCCCATATCCACCACAACCACCTTCGCCCCGGCCAGCCGGGCCAGGACATTGATGCCGGCCAGCCCGCCCACGAACCCGTGCACCATCTGCCCGGTGACTTCCTGGGGATATCGGCTGACGCCTTCGGCCGCCACACCGTGGTCGCCCGCCATGGTAACGATCGCTTTGCGGGCCACGGGCGGCTGCATCGAGCGGGTGATTCCCGCCAGATCCACCGCCAGGTCCATCAGGCGTCCCAGCGCCCAATGCGGCATGATGAGCTGGTCTAGACGCTGCTTGGCGCGCCTGCGCCACGATTGGTCCTGCGGTGAGATTTGTTGGATGGTTTGGTTGAGCAGCGGCATGGAAGAGAACAAGTGGTTAGTGGTTAGTGGTTAGTGGTTAGAAGGAGGACCTGCTGGTGTGGGCAGGTTGCCTTTGAGTTGTGTGGGAATGCCGCAGACGACCAGTGTGACACTGTCGGCGCGGGTGGCGATCACCTGGTTCGCGCGGCCGACCAGGTCGCGGTAGCGGCGGGCCTGGGCGTTGTCGGGAACAATACCCAGGCCAACTTCATTGGTGACCAGAATTACCGCTGGCGGACAAGAGGTGGCGGCCTCGAGCAGGGTGCTGCAAGCCTCGGCGATCTGTTCTTCGTCGATCGTGCCGCCCTCTCGTTCGGCGCGATACATCAGGTTGTTCACCCAGAGCGTGATACAGTCGACGAGAACGACGTTGTGCGAACAATCGCCGAGAACCCTCGCCAGATCGATCTCTTCTTCAACCGTCTCCCAGCCGCGGCCCGCGCGGTCCCGGCGGTGGGCCTCGATCCGCTGCCGCATCTCCTCGTCGATGATTGGGCAGGTTGCCACGTAAAGCCGGCTCCGCGGAAAAGCCTCCGCGAGCTGCTGGGCGTAAGCGCTCTTGCCGCTGCGGCAGCCGCCGGTCACCAAGGCGATCTTACCCATGGGCGGCTTCCTCCACGTCGACGTTCTCCAGCCCGGCAAGCACTCCCCGGCCGTCGTGGAGATGAACGACCGCCATGCCGCCGTAGCCGACTTCAAAGATCACGTACTGCCGCGGTGAGAGTTCCAACAGCCGGCAGAGCATCGCCCGGATCACCCCGCCGTGCGTCACCGCCAGAACCGTATCCGACTCTTCGCCGGCGAGCCGGTCGGCAGCCGCATCCACCCGCCGACAGAAACCGCCGAGACTCTCACCGCCCGGAAACGCAAATTCCGGATCAAACGCCGCCCAGCGGTCGACCAGCTTGGGCTCCGCTGCGGCCAACTCCTCGAACCGCCGGTTCTCCCAACGGCCGAAATCGATCTCCCGCAGATCGTCGTAGAATTCGACGGCCAGATCGCCCGCGACCTCGGCCGCCGTCTGCCGGCATCGGGTCATGGGGCTCGCGTAGCATCGGCCCGCCTCCATCTTCGCCATCCGAGACCGCATGGCCCGTGCCTGGGCCAGCCCGGCGGGGTCGAGCGGCAGGTCGGTCGAACCGATTAGCTTGCCCGCTGTTGCGGGCGAGGGCCGGGCGTGCCGCAGAAGAATCAGGCGTTTGGCCATGGAAGTCGCGTGCAAACAAAAAAGGCTCGTCCTTCGCGGAGGACGGGCCTTGATGCGCGCAACAAAACCTTGGCCTTCCCTCGAAGGACGCACTACTCAGCGTCGGCTGGTATCCTGACTCCCGGATCATCCTAATCGCCGCGACCTTCCCATTCCCCAGCGGAACAGTGGTCCCAAGTGCGGCATTCGTCACCGGTCACAGTGGCGGGGCCGTGCTGGATTCTCACCAGCTTCCCAGATTCCTGGTACGGAATGTGCCTAGCTTAGTCGAGAAACGTTGCGGATGTCAAGGAACTCCGATGATCTATGTGATCGACTTCTGCAGGCGGAGGCCCGGCTGGTGCTTCCCAGGCATGGCGAACCGCGGAGGGGGAGTCGGCGAGGCCGTGCGGTTGGCTCGAGAGACAGCGACTGCCTGAGGGAGAAATCCGTTGGTTTTCTGCTTCGCTCAAGGGTACCAACGGTGGACCATTGGTACTATGGCAGTGCTGGGAAGTCTTGCCGGACACCGGGGTGTCCACGCAGGCTGGTCTACCCTCACCCGCCTAGAGGCAGTCTGCGTACCCGATGTCGCGACTCCTCGACGCTTACAATGGCCCCAGCGTCAATTGCTTCGGCCGAGTCAGCCAGTACCGCCCGCAGGCGCTCGATCACATGCAGAGGCCGTGCGTTCTTCAGCCGGAAAACGATCACGCTCGTCACCCCACGACCGGTACCGGCTACGATCTCGCCAAAGTCCAGGTCGAACGTCAAGACGATTCTCGCATCACGAATTGCTTTTGCGAAGATCTCGCCATTCGGCAAGCGCTGTAATCCTTCATCTCGCAAGTGGACTACTTCGTGCCCCTGCTCGCGGAGCCACACGCAGACCTTCTGTGATACTCCCATGTCGGCCAAGAATCGCATGTTCTCACACTTCCTACGCCGAGCGGACTTCTTCCTGCGTGAGCCAAGCGGCGTACTCCAAGGACTGCTGCACGTCTTGGGCCTCCAAATCCGGATACTCGGCCAGCAATTCGTCAGTCGAAGCACCGTGAGCCACTTGGCCGACGATTATGGATACGGGAATACGCATTCCACGAATGCAGGCGCGGCCTCCCATAATCATCGGGTCAAACGATATACGATCAAACATGGCATTCACCCTTCTCTGCAGAGCGTTCTCTTCACATAGAACCAGCTAGCTTCGTGCTTCGCTCAATTGTACCAACAGCGGGCGATTGGAACTATGGCGAAAACCCCCATGCCATGGATGCAGTTGCGCTACGTGTCGTTTTACGGCTTACTGCCTTCTTCATTATAGTAGATGCTCTCCGAGAAAACCTCCCTCGCTCGCTGAACAGCCCAGCGGTACTGCTCGAAACGAACCTGTGGCGGCACCGAGTGATCGGAGTGGAAGATATAACCGCCTCCACGGGCAAGGGGCACTTTGCGGCGAAGCTCCGCGTCCAGCTCAACTTTGGGACCGAGCAGGCTGGTGATGCTCAGATTGCCGTGCAGCGCCAATCGTCGTCCGTAGCGCTGACGAATGTCCACGGCGTCCATCCCGGCGGCCACCTGAAGCGGGTCGAGCACATCGAGGCCGCACTCCACGAGGTCGTCGAGGATGGCCGCGACATTGCCGCACGAATGCATCCAGAAATCGATGCCGTTTTCATGGAGAAACCGGCCCAGCCGAGCCACCTGCGGCTTGAAGATCCTCCGCCACACTGCCGGCGAGATGAGTGGCCCGCGGTTGCTCCCCAGGTCGTCCACCGCAAAGACACCGTCCGGTTTCATTCCCAGTTCAAGACAGCGGCGAAGGATGGCCAGCACGAGATCCTGGTAGGTGACGGCCATCTCCTCCACCCAATCCGGATCGGTTGCCACGTCCATGAACAGGTTCTGCATGCCGCGATGCCGCCACATCTGCTCCCAAGGACCGTAGACGTAGAACAACAGATAGCGACCGCGGGCGCATAGCCGGTGGTACTTCTCGACCGCCTCGGGCCAACTCGGATACGCACCGAAGTGCATGAAGTAGCTGGCGTCGTCGATCCTCGCGGGCTCGCCCGGATCGTCGGCGAGCACGAACCGAAACTTGATCCGTTGCCAGGCGTCTCGGCCCGTGTTCGCGTGGTCGAGGAAATGGATCGTGCCCGACTCCTTTTCCAGTCGTTTGGCGGTGTAGCCGAAACGATCTTCGAAAGTGATCCAACCAGCCGACCGCTCGACGATCTTCTGCTCAAACCGCGGCGACGCATCCAGCGACATCGCGCAGGTATCCAGGCCGAAATAATCCTCCACGGCGATACCGTCGGGCATCCCCTGCTCGCGCCATGCCTCGATCGTGCCTTCCCAGAACGACTCCGTGCACGGGAGCCGGTCGGGCTGTTCAAAGCGAACTGCAGCACGGATTCGATCGCGTGGAGTCATGATGGCACTTTCGGACAATCCGTCGTGGCATTCGTCACCGCCCAGTCCCCCTCTGCTTCATCGACGCGACAAGCTGCCGAAACCCTTCCGTTTCCTTCCGGACCAGCTTCACGAAACTATTCTCCTCGGCCGTGCCAATCACCGCCCGCATCTCCTCGGCATTGCGAAACGTCGTCTGGCGGAATCGATTGGTATAGTCTTTCTGACGCGTGAGGAATACCTGGTCTCGCACGTACTCCTGGATCCGCACCGCCTCGTCCAAAGCCGCCAGCCAGGCCTGCCGGCCGATCGACCGTTCGGCGCCGGGCGTCTCACCGGAGAGCAGTTCCACGAGCGTCGCCAGAGCATGGCGCTGTTTCTCACGGGGGTAGGCGGCCCAGAGGACATCATAAGCCCGGTGAATTTCGGCCCAGGACTGGAACTCACCGGCCCGGATACCGGCGCGAACCTTTTCCGCGTCGGGACCCGAAACGAGCTGCCCCCCAAGATTCACCCAGTTTCGCTCGCGAGGGCCCGCCAACTCTTCGCACATCGACGCCACCGTGGCCGCTGGGTTGGCCTCTAGATGCTCGACCACGTTTTTCACGGCGTAGTAATGCAGCATCTGACGGTATGCGCGATAAGCCTGGTGGACTTTGCAGATCACGACCTTGCGGCGGGAATTCTCCATGTGCTCGCCGAGGATCTCCAGATCGGTCGTCCGGTCTTCCTCGGCGCGAAGCAATTGGCGGCCCAGCAGAATCAGTGCTTCGTCTGCCCGGCCCTCCACCGCCTCCCCGCGGCTGCCCAAGCTGGCCCTGCCGGTCCAGAGCTCCAGAAGCTCCATCGCCTGGAAGATCTCCTCAACCGTATCGGGAGCGAGGAAATCGAATTCGATCTTCTGCGTCTTCGTGATCCGTTTGTCCCGTGTCAGGAACTTCCAAGTGTTCCGCGCCAGGGCGTACATGTTGTGCAGCCACCAGTAGGCGGGCGTCACCACGAGCCGATCGTGCGCCACGTCGTCGGCCACCAGCGCAAACGGCAGGGGAATGTCCAACTCGGCCGGATAGTCCCCCTTGGCCAACAGCACGAACGAGGCGAACCGGCAGGAGTGTTTCAGCGTGGTGCAAAGCCCCGGCCAGAAACCCCGCCCCGCCTGGATCTCGCCGTCGTTGGCGCGGCTGTTGTGGTTCGAGCCGATCGTCGCCCCGGCGGCCAGGTTGCTCTGGCCCATGAGCAAGGCCGAGACGAGAAACGAATTGTTGTGGTGCTGCTCGTGCGCGGGGAAGAGCAGGTTGTTGAGGATTTCGCAGCAGGAGACGGTCGAATTGTCGCCGAGAAACGAGTGGATCAGCCGCGCCCCGTATTTCAGGTTCGCGTTGTTGCCCATCACGAAACGGACCGCCTTCGACCCGTAGAAGATATGGCAGCCAAGGCCGACGATCCCGTTGACGAGCTCAACGCCCTCGCCGATCTGCGTCGGCTCCTCGCGGCTGGAGTTGATCGTGAGGTTCTTGAGCTTGTTGGCCCCCTTGATGTACGCGCCCGAGCCGATGTTCACATCCTTGATGATCCCGCAGTTTTTGATCACGCAGGTGTTGCCCACCATGCCGTAGAAGCCGCGGCGAGGGTCGAACTGGCGACGGGTGATCTCGTCCAGCCTGGCCAGCAGATCGGTGTCGTCGCGGTACTTGGCCCAGAGGTAGGCGTCGGCCGAGGTCATGCCGTCGAAAGGCGGCACGGCGCGGCCCCCAGCCTCGTTCATCAGGTCCATCCAGATGCGCACCTCCTCCCGCTCGCCCTCCTTCACCACGCCGTTTCCGAACTTCGCGTGGTTGGTCGTCTGCATCTCGTCGATGTTCAGCAGGACGACTTGATCGTCGACGATGTAGTGGGCGAGATAGCGGACATGGTGAATCGCGCAGTTGTCGCCGATATCGCACGAGATGATCCGGCTGTCGGTGATCCCCGCGAGAGTCTGCAATTCGTGATGCTCGAGGGCCACCGCCTCCAGCCGCCCGATCCGAATCAGCCCGGTGAAATGGGAGTTCCTGACCAGGTGCGGGTGAAAGGGATCGGCGACGAAGACAGTGTCCCAGTCGTCGCAGGTCACACCGTTCTTGACCAGCGCCTCGATCTCGGCGGAGTGGAGGTGCCGCCAGCGCCCCGGTCTGGCGGCCGATTGCTCGTTCCTCAGGTAGTACTCGTCTTTCCCTTGGGGCAGGTACTTGTCCGGGATGAACTTACGGCCGAAGTCCGTTTCGGGGATCAACTTCACTTCACGCATGCAGTACTCCTTTCGAGCGCTTATTTTGCCCCAGGGTGGATTGCCACACAAGACCGTCCCGCGCGGAAAGTCCCGGAGGCATAACGACAGCGGCTCGCAACCGGTAGGTCCCGCTTGCCGAGCGGGACCTGGACCTGCAAATCCGGCCCGGCGAACCGCTCTCACAAGGAAGCCAGGCTCCGCACCCGGAGCCAATGTGTGTGCGGCGAGAGGCGGCTTACCACGGGGGCGGGTCCTAGGACGGCAGTAGGTCCCGCTTGCCGAGCGGGACCTGAGCGGCTAGCCAGGTTTCCACGCGGTGGGGCGTTGAAAAGCCAACTCTGCGCCCGCCCGGCCCGCTCGGCAACCGGACCTGCCTTTTGCTACCTGCCAAGCTCAACACCCGCTTTTCGCTTGCAAATCCCTGTGGAAACGCATAAGTTGCGGGCATCTTGGCCCTGTCGCCACTGAACACGATGAGCACCCCGGGGAGAGTCTTCCATGATCCGCAAAAGCGTTCTCTTGATTCTCGTCATCACGGCCTGGGCCGCGCCTTCCTCGGGCGCCGAGCCGCTGACCGTAACGGTCATCCCGCGACCCGAAAAGCTCGAGCTGCACCAAGGTACATTCACCCTCACGCCGGAAACGACAATCCACGTTTCTCATGAGACCGCCGATCTCGGCGACTACTTGGCCGGCATCCTGCGCACCCCCACCGGCCTTCCCCTGACGGTTCGCGATTCGCCCCCCAGCGACCCGGCGGGAAGCATCGTGCTTCGAGTAGATCCCGCTCGGTCCCATCTCGGTCCCGAAGGCTACGAGTTGACGGTTTCCCCCGACCGCATCCTGGCCGAGAGTGCCACCGATGCCGGCGTGTTCTACGCCATCCAGTCCCTTCGCCAACTCCTCCCGGCGGCTGTCGAAAGCCAGTGCCGGACCACCGGAGTGAATTGGAGTGTCCCCTGCGTGCACATCCAGGACAAGCCCCGCTACGGCTGGCGCGGGCTGATGCTCGATCCGGGCCACAATTTCCTCGATAAGGAGTATACGAAACGGTACATCGACACAATGGCCCTCTACAAGATGAACCGACTGCACTGGCATCTGACCGATATGGGCTGGGCGATCGAAATCAAAAAGTACCCCGAGCTGACCAACATCGAGAAATGGCCGCCCATTGCTCCACGATGGCGGCGGGCCTACGGCAAGTGCACGCACGGTTTCTACACCCGGGATGACGTTCGCGAGATCGTGGCTTACGCCGCCGAGCGCCGCGTAACCATCGTTCCTGAGATCGAACTGCCGGCGCACAGCAGCGCGGCTCTGGCATGCTATCCCGAACTCCGTTGCCCGAACGCAACGAACCGCGTGGACCCGGTCAACAGCTATTTCGACTATCCGAACAACTACTGCGCCGGCAACGAGAAGACATTCGAGTTCCTCGAAGACGTGCTTTCGGAGGTGATCGAGTTGTTCCCCTCGCCACTGATCCATATCGGGGGCGACGAACGCATTAAGGGCGTCTGGGAGAAGTGCCCGCGGTGCCAGGCCCGCATGAAAGCCGAGGGGCTCAACAGCGAGGACGAACTGCAGAGCTACTTCGTCAAGCGGATGGAGAAGTTCGTGCTGAGCAAGGGCCGGCGGATCATCGGCTGGACCGAAATCGTCGAGGGCGGTCTTGCGCCCGAAGCCACCGTGCAGTCCTGGCTCGACACCAGCCACGCCGTGACTGCCGCTAACGCCGGGCACGACGTGGTAATGTCGACCCACGGCGACTGCTACCTGAACTACACCGGCCTTTCCCTTGAGAAGTGCTACGCGTTCGACCCGACGCCGCCCGGCCTCTCGCCACAGGCGGCCGGGCATATCCTCGGTGTCGAGGCCTGCTTGTGGGGTTTTCCCCAGCATCGCCACGACGAACTCCTCTTCCCGCGGCTCTGTGCGTTCGCCGAGGTCGGTTGGTCGCCGCGAGAAACCCGCGACTGGGACGACTTTCGAGCGCGTCTGAAAGAGCACGGTCGCCGCCTGGACGAGATCGGCATCAACTACCGCCGCGACCCAGCGGTCTGGCCCGGCACGCGATGAAATTCACTGCTTAGAGCCTATCCCAACACCGTAGGGGACTGGCTCATTTTGCGGAGTCTTCGGAGCATAATGCGCCTGTCTTTTCCTGACGTGGTTGGGGGATAGGCTCTCAAGACGGGAATGCTCGACCCGGAAAACCAGTCAACGCCTGACGGAAAGCAGATCGAATTTTCGTGAGCTATACTTCAATTGGCCGCATTCTCTCGACGTACCAGCGCGCCTGACTTTTCGTGATTCCCGTCACGTCAAATGCGGCGGTTATCGGACGAAGGAGAATCTATATGTTTGGCAGTAGCTGCGCGCGCCCCGACATGGCGTCGGGAAATCGTCGCCGTTCAGGGCGACGGGGCAACATTCTGATCCTGGCGGCGTCGTTGATGGTGGCGTTGATGGGCATGCTGGCCCTCTCCGTGGACGTCGGCTACATGATGAACGTGAAAACGGAGTTGCAGCGAGCCACCGACGCCGCGGCTCTCGCCGGCGTCGGGGCAATCATCGAAGGTACGGACGTCGTGGAATTGCGGTGCCTGGACTACCTGCTTCGCAATCGCGTCGGCTCGCAGGTGATGGCCGACGACGAGAATCGCGAAGCTCTCCTCACCGCATGGCTGGCCGATCACCCCGACCAGTTCAGTGTCGACTTTGGTCACTGGAACCCCGAGACTCGAAGCTTTCAACCCAGCGACGAGGAGCCCGAAGCCGTCCGGGTCGTCGCACGTCAAATCGACCTGCCGCTCTTCTTTGCGCCGGTGCTTGGCACCGACCGTTTCAGTGTGCAGTGCGAGTCGGTCGCTCGCTACCAGCCGCGCGACATCGTCGTGGTGTTGGATTTCTCCGCATCGATGAACGACGACAGCGAACTCCGCCGCATCCAGGAGTTCGGGGAGTCCGCCCGCACCGTTGTCGAAGGGGACTTGTTGCGGATCTACCAGGAATTGGGCTCGCCGATCTACGGCAACATGCAGTTCGAACCGCAGTACGTCAGCAGCACGTACAACTATACAATCAAGCAAACTTTGGGGTTGACGAACGTTCCGTACCCCTATCCGTCCGGCAGTTGGGACGACTACATCAACTATGTCAAGAGCAGCAGCTACATCTACGCCGCCGGATACCGGAAAAAGTACGGGTATCTGACCCTTGTCAATTACTGGCTCGAGAACAAGCCTTTGCACAGCGAGACTCCTTCGCTCTGGTCGGTCAGCGCACAGCCCGTCAGCGCCGTCAAGGATGCCGTCGGGGTGTTCATGACGTACATCCAGGAAGTCGACTGCAATGATCGGGTCGCCCTGGCCGTGTACAGCAGCCCCTCCGAGGCCGCCGTCCTGGAACAATCGCTCACCGAAGATCTGGGGGTCATTCAAGATATCGCCCTGCACCGCCAAGCCGGCCACTACAACCACTATACCAACATAGGCGCCGGCATTCGGGAAGCGCGCATCGAGTTGGACAACACGGGCCGTGCGGGCGCCAAGAAGATGATTGTTCTCATGACCGATGGAATCGCCAATCGGCCGGGCGGCACCTCCTACGGCCAAAACTATGCGCTCGAACAGGCGCAGATGGCCGCTGCACGAAAGTACGAGATTGTCACCATCAGCTTGGGCAACGCGGCTGACACCGGTCTGATGCAACAGATCGCAGACATCACCAAGGGAATTCACTTCAACGTCCCGGGCGGTGAGAGTGTGACCGACTACGAGGCGGAATTGCTGGCCGTATTCCGCAAGATCGCCGATGATCGTCCGTTGAGCCTCGTGAAGTAGGCAATCGCGAGGTCCCTACCACCAGCAGGCGCGGGCCCCCGCCGAAGCTCGTTTGTGCGAACGGCTTCTCCGGCGGGGGCCATTTCCTAGATTGGCAGAGCCGGGTCGCAATACCCCGGTGTCAAAATGAGCACGCCGCGAAGCTGCGTTTGCAACCGACGCACGTTCGCGACGGTTTTTTGTTGGCCAGCGGAAGCCTTGCGGGGCTATGGCTTATATCCGGATCTGCCGGTGTTGATGCTCACCGGGGTGGACGGCGAGTATCCCATCGGATTCGCCGAAAAGGACATCACCCCCAACGGGCTGCCCGTCTCAGGCTTCTTGACGAAACCGGTCGACTTTGACATGCTGACGGAGAAACTGCGCCAGGTTCTGGTGCAGAAGCCTGTCTCTGCGGATTACGGCCGGCGTAACCGTTCGCGCCCGCGGTCGGGGACTGGTCCATTTTTCGGCCGACTCAAGGGGTTTCGCGTCAAAGGCGTTGCCCGGAAACAGGGACCTCTCCCCTTCTCGTGAACGGTTACGAACCGGGGAAAGCGGAGGTTGGACGCCCCTGGTTGGATGGGGGGGCCAGGGTCGATTTCATCTTGCTCGATTGGGTCCGGTTGGACTTCGGGGAGAGATATGTCGGGAGAGAACCGTGATTACCCAGCCAACAGGACCGGACTTTGGGTTTCCGGGACGCTGGTGTCGTTCGCCCTGATTCTAGCCATAGCTCCCCGTCCCTTCTCAAGCCCGCTGCCGAGCACGACGATCGTTCCGGACTGGGCGACCGACCCGTCCCCCCTTCGCCGACCGGCCCCGGAGCCGGCCTGCCGGACGGCGGCTTTCGTCTACGCCTGTAGTGATTGCCACAGGATCATTCCTCCACGCTCCGAGCAGCGCTTTCGCACGACCATCCAACACCGCGAAGTCGTACTGGAGCACGGTATCAATACCCGGTGCTTGAACTGCCACCATCCGACCAATCGAGACGCTTTCGTCGACGACTCCGGCGGCGAAATCCCCTGGGATCAACCCCAACGGCTTTGCGCGAAGTGCCATGGTCCGGTCTATCGCGATTGGCAACACGGATCGCACGGTCGGACGAACGGGTACTGGGACAAGACGCGCGGGCCGCAGATCCGCAGGAAATGCATCGAGTGTCACGATCCCCACAGGCCGCCCTTTCCTTCGCTGGAGCCGGCCCCCGGCCCGAACACACTCCGGATGGCGCAAGCCGGGCACATCGAACACTCGCAGTCGCACAATCCGCTGCAGCTCAGCCGAAAAGCTGGCAGCAGCGACGGCGTTGTCCTTGAGGAGGGACATTGAGCGATGGCAGACTTGCACGACCAGAAGTCCCCGAACAGTCCGGCCGGCCACTCCCAGCCGCCGGAGATGAACCGCCGCAGGTTCTTGACGCACGGGGCGGCCGCGTTGACCGGTGCAGCAGCGGTTGCCGCCGCGTTGTCGCCGCTCGCCGACCTGGATCCGGCGGATATTCCGAGCGTTGAGGAGTTCTTCCAGAAGCACTACAAGGAGATGACGGCCGAGGACAAGCAGCGTGTTCTGGAGCGGATCCGCGAGGCGGTAGCGCGGCGGTTCAACGTTGCGCCGAACCTGAACGATCCGCCGCCGCTGGACGGGGTCGAATTCGTCTACGGCTTGAACATCAGCCGGTGCATCGGCTGCCGCAGGTGCGTGCACGCCTGCGTCGAGGAGAACAATCAGTCGCGGAATCCGGAAATCCAGTACATCCGCGTGCTGGCAATGCAGAAAGGGAGCATCGACGTCGAAAGCTCCGATCACTACTACGCCCCTGCGCGCGTGCCGGACCCGGACAAGTACTACATGCCGGTCCAATGCCACCAGTGCGCCGATCCGCCCTGCGTGAAAGTCTGCCCGGTCGAGGCGACGTGGCAGGAGCCGGACGGGATCACGGTGATCGATTACGACTGGTGCATCGGTTGCCGCTATTGCGAAGCGGCATGCCCGTATTGGGCCCGCCGGTTCAACTTCGCCGAGCCGGAGATTCCCGAGGGCGAGTTGAACCCGAACATGGCCTATCTGTCGAATCGGCCTCGTTCAAAGGGCGTGATGGAGAAATGCACCTACTGCCTGCACCGGACGCGGATCGGGCTCATGCCCGCCTGCCTGGAGGTCTGTCCGACGGGATCGCGCAAGTTCGGCAACGTGCTGGATCCGGATAGCGAGGTGGCCTACATCCTCAAGCACAAACGGGTCTACGTTCTCAAGGAGGAAGTCGGGACGACCCCACGGTTCTTCTACTACTTCGACGAGCGCGGTAGCCGATTCCACGAGCCGATCGCGTCGGAGGAAGCCGAGACAGGCCGCGCGGGAGGTGACGCGTGAAGAAATACGCGACCTTTCTCTGGGACTGCTTCCGGCTGAGCTTCGTCGGCGACTGGCGATATCACCTTTGGATGACGGTGCTGACGCTCGTGACGCTAACGGGCCTCTACGCCTACTGCCGCCAGCTCGTCTACGGCCTGGTGGCGACGGGCATGACCGACCAGGTCTCCTGGGGACTCTACATCGCCAACTTCACCTACCTGGTCGGCCTTGCGGCTGCGGCGGCGATGCTGGTGATTCCGGTCTACGTCTACCGCAACATGCATCTCCACGACGTGGTGATCTTCGGCGAGCTCTTGGCCGTGGCCGTGATCATCATGTGCCTGCTGTTCGTGATGGCCGATCTCGGCCGACCGGACCGCTTTATGCACCTGCTGTGGCGGTTCAACTTTCCCATCTCGATGCTCACATGGGACGTGATTGCGCTGAACGGATACCTCCTGTTGAATCTTCACATCTGCGGATACCTTGTTTACTGCGCCTATTGCGGCCGGATGCCGTCGCCGGTTTTTTATGTCCCGTTCGTGTTCGTGGCGATCGTGTGGGCGGTAAGCATCCACACGGTGACGGCGTTTCTCTACGTCGGCCTCGGAGGCCGCCCCTTCTGGAATTCCGCCATTATCGCTCCGCGGTTTCTCGCGAGCGCCTTTGCCGCGGGCCCGGCTTTCATCATCCTGACGCTGCAGGTCGTGCGTCGCTACACCCACCACCGCGTGAGCGACGACGCCTTGCTCACACTGCGGCGGATCATCCAGGTGGCCATGATCATCAACCTCTTCCTGCTGGCCTGCGAGATCTTTACCGAGTTCTACACCGACTCGGCCCATTTGGCGTCGTCGCGTTATCTCTATTTCGGGCTGCATGGCCGCGACGCCCTCGTGCCCTGGATCTGGACGGCCATCTCGATGAACCTGGTCGCCACCCTTCTGCTGGTCTTGCCGGCATCGCGAGGGTTGAAGATGCTCAACACGGCGTGTGTGCTGTCGATCGTCGGCATCTGGATCGAGAAGGGGATGGGGCTGATCGTGCCCGCCTTTGTGCCCACGCCGCTGGGTGAAATCGTCGAGTACACGCCGACGTTCAACGAGATCGCCGTCTGCCTCGGCATCTGGGCCTTCGGGCTCTTGCTATATACCATTTTCGTCCGCATCTCCGTGCCGGTGCTTGCGGGCGAATTGACTTACGAGAAGCGTTTTGGGTCCGCGAGCGCGGAAAGCCGCCCGTGAAAAGGGGCCGTTCCATGGGGATCGACACGATGATGAAACTGACTTCGACAAACGATGTGTGCCTTCGGGTGGGAATCGTTGTACTGGCAATCTCGGTTTTCGGCCAGGCATCTGCCACGTTCGGCCAGGCGTGGGGACTGCCCGAGATGTCCAAAGAGACACGGGCATGCGTCGAGTGCCACAAACTCGAAAATACGCCGATTTATCAGCAATGGGGCAATAGCAAGCACTACCGGGCCAACGTGGGGTGCTTCGAGTGCCACGCCGCCAAGGAAGGCGAAACCGACGCATTCCAGCACGAAGGTTACTGGATCTCGATCATTGTTTCCCCCAAGGACTGCGCAAGGTGCCATTCGCAGGAGGCGAGCGAGTTTGCCGACTCCCACCATTCCAAGGGCGGCCGAATCCTCGGCTCGCTGGACAACAACCTGGCCGAGGTCGTGGAGGGCAACCGCGGCCTGGTCACGCCCGCGTTCCAGAAGGGCGTGAGCGCCACGGCCGTGAGCGGCTGCTGGCAGTGCCATGGCAGCGAAATCAAGGTGCTGCCGGGCGGCAAGCTCGACCCGGCCACGTGGCCCAACACGGGAATCGGCCGCATCAATCCCGACGGTTCGGAGGGTTCGTGCTCGGCCTGCCACAGCCGGCATTCGTTTTCCGCCTATCAGGCGCGCCATCCGGACAACTGCGGCAAGTGCCATATGGGACCCGATCACCCGCAAATCGAAATCTACTACGAATCGAAGCATGGAATCGCCTTCCGCGCCTTCCGCGACAAGTTGAATATGGACTCCTCGAAGTGGGTCGTCGGTGAAGACTATCATCTGGCGCCGACCTGCGCGACCTGCCATATGAGCGCCACCCCGTCCCGCCCCGCGACGAAAAATCGGCCGGCGACGCCGGGGCTGCCGGTCACGCACGACGTGGGCCTGCGGATCAGTTGGAACAACCGGCCGGCCGTTTCCATCCGGCCCGAGATCAGCGATGAGAAGATGGGCCTGCCGGGAGCCGTTATCAATTGGCAGACTCGCCGCAACAACATGAAGACGGTGTGCGTGAATTGTCACGAACAACAATGGGTCGACAATTTTTACGTTCAGTACGACGCGCTGATCGACGTCTACCACGAGAAGTTTGCCAAGCCCGGGCTCTCGCTGTACGGCCTGGCGAAGCCGTTGATGCGCCCGGTCGAGTTTTCCAACCGGCTGGACTGGATCTGGTTCGAGATCTGGCACCACGAAGGCCGCCGGGCGCGGCACGGGGCGTCGATGATGGGCCCCGACTACACGCACTGGCACGGCACCTACGAGGTGGCCAAGCATTTCTACTCGGAAATGATCCCCGAGTTGCAGGACCTTGTCGACGAGGGCAAGCGGTCCGGCGACGCGGGGAAGGTTGCCGCGGCGGACGCCCTGGAGAAGAAGATCGACGAGGTCCTCTCCTCAGCCGACCACCGCTGGTACTTGAACCGGATGGACCCGGCCGAAAAGGCCGAGCGCGAGCGCAGGCAGGAGGAATTCCAGAAGCGGTACGGAAAATAGGACGACTCTCATCCCGGCTTCCCCAGTTTGCGGTTGCTTCGCGTGTGGCAGATGCCCTACAATAATGGGGTAGTCCGTGGCGAACTCGTAAGAGCGTCAATCCCCGCCGCCGGAACGGATATCCAAACAGGAGCTATCCATGCCCTTGCTGGATCACTTTCATCCGCCCATCAGCCAGCGCCGAAGCTGGGAAGGTTTCCACGGCCTTTGGGCAGCGGCAATCGTCGAGAAACTGAATCGCGACGTCCTGGCCGAGGAATACTATGCCGACATGCAAGTGCATATCGGAAGCCAGGTCGAGGTGGATGTCGCCAGCCTCAGCGAGTCACCCAGGGCGGAAGATTGCGGCGCCGTGGCGACAGCTACGGCCGCGCGCGTGTGGTCGCCGCCGGCCACGGATCTGATCTTGCCGACCGTTTTTCCCGACGACATCGAGGTACAAGTTTTTGCCACCACCACGGGCGCGACGCTCGTGGGGGCCATCGAATTGGTCAGTCCCGGCAACAAGGACCGTCCCCAAGCCCGCCGAGCCTTTGCGGCCAAGTGCGTGAGCTATCTCACTCGCGGCGTCGGCTTGATCGTGGCCGATATCGTCACCAACCGGTTGGTCAATCTGCACAATGAGATCGTCGCCCTGCTCGGCCAAGGCGAGCCGTTCCTGCTGCCGTCGTCGACGACCACCTATGCGGTCGCTTATCGGCCCTCGCGGCAATCGTCCGGCGACCAGATTGAGCTCTGGGCGACCTCTCTTACTTTGGGCCAGCGGTTTCCGGTGTTGCCGTTAGCCCTGCGCAACGCGGGTGTTGTCCCTGTCGATCTCGAAGAAACCTACAGCGACGCATGCCGGCGGAGCCGTCTGGCATGAGAGGTCGGAGACGGGCCCGCTGCCAGGAAGACGTGCGGAAGCATCAAGAGACACAGGCCGGTGGCTGCTTGTTTCATGATGTTAGGCCAGCGGCATGCATTGTCTTACCAGTAGGATGGACATTCTTGTCCGTCTTCTGCCGACGGACAGGAATGTCCATCCTACCACGTGGCAAGTCTCTTTCTGCCGCTCGCCTTGCCGGCGCAGGCGACATGGCAGCGTCCTATCTCGCGTCATCCTGCAGAAAATACTTCGCCCAGATCAGACCGGGCCGCTCGGCCAGCGCCCGGTTGAACATCGCCCTGGCCGCTTCTGGCTTGTTTGCCGCCAGCGCCGCCAGGCCTTTCAAGTACGCGGCTTCGGCCGAACGTAGCCCCACTCGCTCGTTGGGCGTGTTCTCGCCGCCGAACTTGGCGTAGGCATCCACGGTTTCCGGCCTCTCGCAAGCCGCAATCGCCGCGCGCAGCCGCTCTTTCTGTTCCGCCTCGGCCTTGGCGTCGCCCAGTTCGCGGGCCGCCAGCAGCCGATAATAATTCATCTCGCCGTCGGCCACGCGTCCCTCCATCGCCTTGCGGAGTTCCGCCTTCGCCGCTTCGCCGTCGCCCATCGCGCGATAGGCCCTTGACGTGTAGTAGTGGATCTTCGGTCCCTGTCCCGCGTCGCCCGGCCGTCCCGCCTGAAGATTTTCCGGATAGGTGTTGGCCGCCTGGAAATCGTCGAGCGCCTCGGCGTTCCGCCCCGACGCCAGTTTCGCCAGTCCGCGAAGCAGGCACGCGTCGACAAACGGCTGATGCAGCGCCGAGGCCCCTTCCCACACGTGGAATCGCCGCGTGGTCAAGATGGCCAGCGACTCGCCGTACTGTCCGGTTTCGTTATACAGGTAGGCCAGCCGTAGCATGGTCGGGTCGCTTTTCCGGACGGTCGACAAGTGGCGTTCCAGCAATGCCAGACGCACGGCAGGGTCGCGGTTGACCTTCTCCAACAGCTTGTCCAGTTCCAGGAAGCAGGCCACGTTCTCCGGGTCGGCCTTGATCGCCGCCTCGTAGCGCGTGACCGCCAATGCGCGTTTCTCCGGAATCCGCCCGTAAGCAAATCCCAGGTTGCGCAGGGCCAGGGCGTGCGACGGATTCAGGCTGACGGCCTTCTCCCACGCCGCGATGCCCCGCTCGCGCTGGTCGAGGTAGTAGCACAGGTTGCCGAGATAGTACCAGGTGTTGGCATCCGATGGGCCGATCTCGGCGGCGGCGGAGAGGGCCCGCAGTTCCTCGTGCCGGAAAGGAAAACAGTAATCGGTGGGCATGGCCGCGGCCTGAGCAAACAGTTCGCGGGCCCTGTCGGTCTTGCCGATTTGCAGGTTGTAGTGCCCCGCCGAATACTTGACCAGCGGACTCGCGTAGGCCGCGCCGCCCGACTCGGCCTGGGTCAGAATCGCCAACACTTCGTCCACGGCGCCAACGTTGCCGTAGTCGGCGACCACTTCCAGCATCTCTTGCAGCTTGTCGCCGCGGTCTCGGCTCATCGCGGCGAGAACCGAATCTCCGCCGCCGGTGAGGAAGCAACGTTCCGCCCGCGACCAGACGTCCAACGGATCGAGCTCAACGGCCTTGTCGAGCACGGCTTCCGCCTCCTTGTCCTGCCCGAGCTTGCGAAGGACGTAAGCCTTCAACGTATGCGCTTTGCTGGAGCGGGCTGCCACGTCCAGCGCGTTTTCGATCCGATCCAGGGCAGCCGCGTAATCGTGCCGGAGACAGGCGATCTGCGCCAGTTCCACATAGCCGGCGCGCTGGAACGAGTCGCGCCACACCGTTTTCCACAGTTCGTCCTCGGCCTCCTTGAGCCGCCCTTGCTCCTTGAGAACGACGCCCAGATAGTAGTGTGGTTCGGCATCTTTGGCGCGAGTGTAATTCCGCGTCGTCCGTTGGACGGCCCGGCGCAGGTGCTCTTCGGCTTCGGAGAATCTTGCCTGCCGCGCCAGGCGAATTCCCAGCACCGTGTTCACCCGCAGGTCCATCGGGTCGCGCCGGAGCGCCTCTTCATAGTACGGCAGCGGATCGATAATGCCGTTGTGAAACTGCTCCAGCCGCAGACCGACCAGGTACAGCTCTTCGGCAGTCTTGTACTCCCTCGGCGGCTTGGGGTTTTCCACCGGCTCCGGCAGCGGCTGCTCCTCCACCACGACCGGCGTGTAGCGAACCAACTCGCGGCCGTCGGATGCCAGCAGAATGCCGGTGAGCTCCGGGTCCTTCACGGCCGCGGCGATCGGAATCTCTTTCAGGTAAGGCGTGTCGGGATCGATGTCGACAACCTCGGAGAACGTTCTCCCGCCGTGTTTCAGAACGACCTTGGCGCGATCGTGCCTGGCCGTCGTGTTGAAGCCGAGAAGGACCTTGTCGGGCCCGCGGCGTTCAAGGTTCACGGCCGCATCGAGCGTCGCGCACTTCACTCCGCCGATCTCCTTGATGGGATACCAATACTGCTTGCACGAGCGGGTCTCGTAGGGCGAGATCCAACTGTAGTCCGGCTGGTTGTCCGAGTAGGCGCCGACCATCAGTTCCAGGTACGGCCCGTCGTGATCCGTAAGCACCTTGTCCCACACGAAGCCGCCCGGGTTGTTGCCCCATAGGAAAAACTTCTTGCCGCACACGATCTGGCGGTTCGCCACGTGCACCGTGCCCATCTGCCGGCCGTGATCGTAGCCCGCCAGGAAATCGTTGTCGGGATCGACGGCAAAAATCGACCGGTGGTCCGTCGTGAAATTCTTCCACCAGCTCAAGTCGGCGATTCTCTCGATGTTCACGTCCGGCCGGCCCATGGGAAAACGCGTGAAGTAGGTTTTGTGGTGATCCATGCCGACGCGACAGGAAGGCGGGAACAGCACTTGGTAGTCTGGGCCGCAGTGTACCGATACGTTCGCCCAATACAGCATCGATTCGATATACGACTGCCGGTTCATGAACCGGCAGTCCGCTTCCAGGTAAGAGCGTCCCGGCCGCATCGTCAAGCCGATCGACCACTTCATCCGATGCCGCAGCTCCGTCTCGCCGATCCAGATCGTCTTACTCCCGTCCGCGTTTTCGGTCGTGGTGAAATCGACGGGCATGAATGTAGTGGCCCGGTGGTGGTGTGGAAAATTCCACTCCACGCCGCCGGAAGTCCATGCACCCAGCATCCCGATCAGCGCGGGCTTGATCACCGATTGACGGTAAAAGATCTCGAAGCCGGTATCCTTGTCCGTGAAGCGGAACAGCCTTCCGCCGACCTCGGGCAGGACGGACATCTTCAGGTATTCATTCTCCAGACTTAGGGCCGTGTAAGCCTTGTCGACTTTCTCGTCGTGCAGGACGTCCTGCAGCGGATACGGGTAGACCCGGCCCTGCGCGCCCTGGTAAACGCGGCCCGTGTAAAAAATCGGGTTCTTGTCGCACGGCCCCGGCGGATATGTGGGCAGCGTCACCGTGCTCCGCGAGACCTGCACCTCCGCCAGGCTGCGGGACGCCAGGCAACAGAGAATCATGAGGATGGCTCGACGCCTCGTGTGCTTCTGCATGGGAATACGCCTCTCTTGACGCCTTGCTTCGATCTCATCTGCCGTAACCGTTCACGCCCGCGGCCGGGGACTGGTCTATTTTTCGGCCAGTTCGGGCGTTTTGGCGCGAAACACGTTGGCCGAAAACATGGACCTGTCCCCCTCTCTTCCGCCGCGTGAACGGTTACCATCTGCCTTGCCCCCTCGCATTGTAGCAGGTTGTTGTGGGTGGACGCCACGGGGGCATCATCGGCTTGGGCTTGCAGGCTTCTCAAAGTAGCCCGTTAATCGTCTACTGGCGCGAGCAGTCTGGCAGACCGGTCCAAGCGATCCACCGGCGCCCGGCGAAAGCCTGCCTGCTCGTTCGCTACCGGCCCTTCCGGTCAATGATTGATCCCTTGGCCAACGACAGATTACAATTGAAAAAAACCGTACCCGATTGGCTGGAAATAGACCATGTCGTCCACACGTTGCAGAATCCTGGCCGTTACGCTCGCCGTGACGCTCGGCTCCATTGGGTATGCTCAGGCTCCGGACCCACCGGACCGGCAAAGCACTCGCATGTCCGGCCTCCCGCGGATCGCCTATCGCTCGTTCTGGCCGCAGGAGCGGTACAACCGTCAGTTCGCCGAAGCCGGGGTGCGGCTCGTCTTCATTTATCCCTCCAATACGATCTGCAGCCTGAACGTTCCCTACTCGAACTACCCTCCCATCTGGACCGGCCCCGGCCAATACAACTGGAAGTCGCTCGACGATCACATCGGCGACGTGCTCGAGTGGAACCCCGCGGCGAAACTGATGATGATGATCGACCTGAACACGCCCGCCTGGTGGGTCAGGTCGCACGGCGGGGCCGACGACTTCCTCCGACTGGTGGAGACGAATCCCGACGCGGAGAAACTCCCGCCCCGATGCGAAGGCTCGGGCGGGACCGACAGCTTCTGCGAACTGGCCGAAGTCCTCCTCCGCGACGACTTCCGCCGCGACGCCACCGCCTACCTCCGCGAATTCCTCCAATACACCGAGTCGAAATATCGCGACCGGATTGTCGCCTATCAACTCTCCTGCGGCGGCACTTGCGAATGGTACGACTGGCAGAAAGGCAAACCGGGGCCGCGGAAACACGAGGCGTTCGCAAAATGGATGGGCCGCCCCGGGCTGAAGGTCCCGGAGGATCGGGAAAAGACCGCGCACGAACTGTTCTACGATCCGGTCCGCGACGCCGACAAGATCGCCTACTGGAAGTTCCACAACCGCCTGATTGCCGATCGCATGCTCGACTTCGCCGACGAGGCCAAACGGGTCATCCGCGGCCGCGTGCCGCTGGGCACCTTTCACGGCTACATGATGGAACTCGGCGCACACCGGCTCCTGTTTGAAGGCCACCTCGACTACGATCGCACGTTCCAGTCGCCGTTGTTGGGCTACAACACCGAACCCGCCGACTACCGCAACCGCAGTGGCGGCGGCACGGGCGGGTTTCTCTACTGCATCGATTCCTTGTTCGCCAACGGCAAAGGGGCATGGCACGAGGTCGACCACACGACCTACTGCCTCGCCGACAGCAGCCAGACTGCCACACGCCGTCGCACCGGCAACGGAAAACGGCTCGACCTGCGCACGCCGGCCGAAGCCGTCGGCGCCCTGCGCCGCGAATTCGCCATGGCCATGATCCACGGATCGCACCTCTGGTGGTTCGACATGTTCGGCGGCTGGTTCGACGATCCCGTCATCATGGACAACATGAAGAGAATGACCGCCATCAGCGAGCGCTTTGCCGACACCGGACCCGGCAAGGCCGAGGTGGCCGTCCTGGCCGACGCCGACTCGATGTACTACGTCGATGGGCACTGCCGGCTGGCCGATTCCCTCCTGCGGGACCTGCAATTCGCCATGTTCCGCGCCGGGGTCCCGTGGCGGTGCTATTCGCTGGCCGACTTGCCGAAGCTTGACACATCGGCCTTCAAGGTCGTGATCTTGCCGAACCTGTTTGTCGTCACTCCCGAAAAGCGGAGTCTGCTCGGGCAAAAGCTCTTCCGCAACGGCAAGACGGTTGTCATGCCTTTTGCTCCGGGCATCATTACCGACGGCAAGTACGATCTGGCCAACATCGAGAAGCTCGCGGGAATGCGCGTCGAGCAACTCGGCGGGCCATCGCAGCCGCAGGAAGCGATCTACCGGGACCGCGGTTCCTGGACGTCGGTGTTCCTCCGGCGTCCTGAAATAACGCCGGAACTGCTGCGGGAAATCTTCCGCACCGCAGGCGTCCATATCTATTGCGAATCGGGCGATCCGTTCTACGCCAACGATGAGTTGATCGCCCTGCACTCCGCAGCAGGCGGCACACGCACCTTCCGCTTGCCGCAAGCCCGGAAGGTGACCGAGCTGTTCGAAAACCGATCCGTAAGCCGTACTCCCGTTGCCGAGTTCACGGAGACATTCGAGCCGATGGAAACGCGGCTCTACTTCCTGGATCCGTAACCGTTCACGGGGTGGTCGGGGACTGGTCCATTTTTCGGCCATTGCGCGCATTTTGGCGACAAAGACGTTGGCCGAAAACATGGACCTGTCCCCCTCTCCTCCGCCCCGTGAACGGTTACCTGGATCCGAATCCTGCCAAAAACGAACAGAGGAGTTCGTCCCCATGACCGACAACCTTTTTTCCATCGAGGGCCAGGTGGTCCTGATCTCTGGAGCCAGTCGAGGCATCGGCCAGGCGATCGCCCGGGGATTCGCCACGCGCGGGGCGACCGTCGTGATCACCGGCCGCGAGGCCGCAACGCTCCAGGCGGCCGCTCAAGAGATTCGCCCGGCTGACGGCACCGTGTTGCCAATCGTCTGCGACGCCGCCGACGCGAAGGCGGGCCGGACCCTGGTCGACGAGGTCGTCGATCGCTTTGGACGGATCGATACGCTGGTCAACTGCGCCGGCGTGAACCGCCGACAGAAGGTCGAGGACTACGACGAAGAGAATTACGACTTCATCACCAACATCAACATCCGTGGTGCATTCTTCCTTTCCACCGCCGCCGGGCGTCACATGATCCGCGCCCGTCGCGGCTCCCAGATCAACATCGACTCGATCAATAGCATCCGGCCTCTGAAGAGGGTCGCCCCCTACGCCATGAGCAAGGCCGCGATGAGCCAGATGACGCGCTGCCTGGCGATGGAGTGGGGCCCTCACGGCGTCCGCGTCAACGCGATTGCCCCCGGTTTCACCCTGACCGACCTGAGCCAACCCCTCTGGAAGGACCGTAATCTCGACGGCTGGCGCGAGGAAAACACCCCGCTCCGACGCATCGGGCAGCCGGAAGATATGGTCGGGGCAGCCATTTTTCTGGCCTCGGACGCCGCCGCGTACATCACCGGACAGGTCCTCGCCGTCGATGGTGGTACCACCTGCGGGCTGTTTTGGCCGATCGAGGTTTGACGCGGACTAGGTCCGGCACTTAATCTTGATTCATGAGGATGAGTATTCCAACAAGAAAGGCGCAACAATGATCAAGCAGCTTGGAACCATCGGGGACTGGCTCATTATGCGGAGTCTTCGGAGCAAAATGTGCCTGTCCCCTTCTTCCCCACTGATTGCAATGCTTACGATCCTGGGAGGGCTGGCCGTGGCCGCGGAGGAGCATCCGGCGTTTACCGATCCGGCCAATGCCGGGCGGGATTTCACAATCCAAGGCGAGTATCTCGGCGAAGTGGCGACGGACGAAGGACTCGCCACGTACGGCGTCCAGGTGATCGCACGCGCGGATGGCAAGTTCGAAGCGGTCGCCTATCCCGGCGGCCTTCCCGGGGCAAAAGGCGATGTCGCCCGGGCGATCCACGCCGAGGGCAATACCGTCGATGGGGTGACGACGTTCGTGTCCGAGGACGGCCGGGCCACGGCCAAGATCCGCGACCATGTGCTTGCGGTCGAAGGCCCGAATGGCGACGAGCTCGGTTCCCTCAAGAAAGCCAGTCGTCTCAGCCCGACGCTCGGAGCCAAGCCGCCCGCCGGTGCAGTGGTCCTCTTCGACGGCTCCGGCACGGAGCATTTCGTCAACGGGAAGATGACCGACTGCGGGCTCTTGATGGTCGGCACCCACAGCAAAGAGAAGTTCGGGGATTCCAAGCTCCACCTCGAGTTCCGAACGCCCTTCATGCCCACGGCCCGGGGCCAGGCCCGCGGCAACAGCGGCGTGTACCTGCAAGGCCGTTATGAGGTGCAGATCCTCGACTCTTTCGGACTCGAAGGCCGCGACAACGAATGCGGCGGGATTTACAAGGCGGCCCCCCCACGCGTCAACATGTGCCTCCCGCCTCTCTCCTGGCAGACGTACGACATCGATTTCACCGCCGCCAGGTTCGACGCCGATGGCAAAAAGACCCGCAACGCCAAGGTAACCGTGGTGCACAACGGGGTGGTCATCCACGAGAATCTCGAACTGCCCGACGTGACGCCCGGCGGAACCCTCAAGACCGAGTCGCCCGACCCCGGGCCGCTGTTCCTGCAGGACCACCACAATCCGGTGCATTTCCGCAACATCTGGGTGCTCGAGAGCAAATAGTGCCCCGGCCCCGGTGGGTCCCGCTTGCCGAGATCATCGCCTTGCGGTCAATGAGGAGTCCCAATCGCCCGTTTCTCCTCGAGTCCTTTGCTCTGCTTTTTTCACGGCTCCGATGGCCTCGTCGATCTGCCTGGGCGTGAACAGCAGCTTGCTGTGGAGGCTGAGGATGGTATCGATCCGCTCGCGCCGCAATTCTTCCCAGCTCATCTCGTTGTTCAGGTGCCAGGCGGCGGCCTGGGCAGCTTTCTGGCCGATTTCTCCGCGGCCGAGCATCGCGCAGATCTCGTTAAGCTCCGGCCGAGCGGTTACTTCCTCGATCCGCTTTAGCGCGTAGGGGATGGTCGGCTTCGGGTTGGCTCTTCCGTGCTCGAGGCAGACACTGCTCAGCTTGATCTGCCCGACGACCTCGGGGGCGATGTTGAAGAGCATGAAATTCATGGGGCCGGGGTCTTGGCCGTGCGGGCCGCCCTGCATTGGGGGCGTGCCAAGGCCGAGAGGCTGCGGAGCGTCATTGCCGCCACCCTCGTCGCCGTTCAGTGCGCGCAGGCCCTGGAACTGCGCAAGCACCGCAGTGGCACCCATCGCCTCCGGGATGCGGACGTTCAATGGCTTGCCCGACTTGTTTTCCACCAGGAGTCGCGATTGTGCCGAGTCCCGCGGGATCAGCCGTACTTCGAGCTGCGCGTCTTGGATCGCCTCGAACAGTTCGACTGTCGGATGATCCGGCTGGTAAGGTCCAAAACCTTTGATTCCATCCCCGGCGAGCGCCGCTCCGGGAAGGAGCACTGCCAGCACTGTCGACACCACCCATCGTCCGGTTCGATAAGTCGTCGTCATCACAACACCTCCTCTTCTATTCCGCGCCGGCGGGAGAACGTCCCCCGCTATGCGCATGATAATGATTTTTTGGGGGAAGGCAAGGTTCTTGGCGGGACGTTTTGAAGCCAAGTAGGTCCCGCTTGCCGAGTCTTGCCGAGCGGGACCCGGAAGCGAGGCGTCGCCCGGCAACGGCCAGCCGACTCTGCGGCATCCGCCGATGCTGATCTCCAACGGCTCGTTGCCTAAATGTCCCGTGGCAGTGATCGGTAGATCGTACGATAGACAAAGCGGGCAATGCCGTGTGGTAGTACGGAAACACGCCCGGGCTTAGAATTTCGCGAGAAGTCTTCGGGCGTCTTTCGTCCCGTAAATCCTCAACTACCGAAGCGATTATGCCCAACCAACTTGCGAACGAGATCAGTCCCTATCTGTTGCAGCATGCCGACAATCCGGTTCACTGGTATCCCTGGGGACCGGAAGCGCTGAACAAGGCGAAGGACGAGCAGAAGCCGATCTTCCTGTCGATCGGCTATTCCGCCTGCCACTGGTGCCATGTGATGGCCCACGAGAGCTTCGAGAGCGAGCCGATAGCCGGGATTCTCAACGAGCACTTCGTCTCGATCAAGGTCGATCGCGAAGAGCGGCCCGAGCTGGACCAGATCTATATGGAGGCGGTGCAGATTCTGACGGGCCACGGCGGCTGGCCGATGTCGGTGTTTCTCACCCCGGACCTGGAACCGTTCTTTGGCGGCACATACTGGCCCGCGCGGGCCCGCGGCGGCATGCCCGGGTTCGACCAGGTGCTTCGGGCGGTGACCGATGCGTGGAACAACCGTCGCGACGAAACGGTCCAGCAGGCACGCCGCCTGACCGAAGCGATCCGCGATAGCGAACTGGTCAGCCAACCAGGCGACCGCGAGCAGCTCAACCGGCGGTTGTTCGAGGTTGCCGAGCAGTTCTACGCGCGCTTGTTTGACGCGCAGCACGGCGGGTTCGGCACTGCGCCGAAATTTCCGCATCCGATGGAGCTCCGCGTGCTCTTGCGCTGGCATCGGCGTACGAAGCGGCCCCGGCTTCTCAACATGGCGACCACGACGCTCGACAAGATGGCGGCGGGCGGAATTTACGATCACCTCGGCGGCGGTTTTCACCGCTACAGCGTCGACCAGGATTGGTTGGTGCCGCACTTCGAGAAGATGCTGTACGACAACGCCCTTCTGGCGGCGACTTACGTCGAGGCGTGGCAGGTGACGCAGAACGGCGATTATGCCCGAGTGGTCCGCGAAATACTCGACTATGTGCTCCGCGACATGACCGACCCGCTCGGCGGTTTCTACAGCACGGAAGATGCAGACAGCGAAGGCGAAGAAGGAAAGTTCTACGTCTGGACGCCCGCGGAAATCGAGTCGGTGCTCAGTTCCGAGAAGGCGAAGACGTTTTCGTACGTGTACGACGTCACCGGGGCGGGCAATTTTGAAGGGCACAATATTCTGCACCTTGCCAAGACGACGGCCCAGTGTGCCAAGATTCTCGGACGCGATCCGGAGGAATTCGAAAGGGAACTCGCCGAAAGCCGTGCGAAGCTGCTCGAAGCCCGCGCGATGCGGGTGCGCCCAGGGCGCGACGACAAGATCCTTGTGAGCTGGAACGGCCTGATGATCGACGCGATGGCCCGCGCGGGCGTCGCGCTGGACGAGCTTCGCTATCTGCAGGGGGCGACGGCCGCCGCTCAATTCCTGGTCGACCACCTCCGGGACGACGGAGGTGGCCTGCTGCACACATGGCGGGCCGGACAGGCGAAGGGGCAGGCGTATCTCGACGACTATGCGGCGCTGGCCAACGCCCTGGTCAGCCTCTACGAGGCCCGTTTCGAGGAGCGTTGGATCGACGAGGCGGTCCGGTTGGCCGACAACATCCTCCGCCGGTTCGCCGACCCGGAAGGGACGGGCTTCTTCACGGCTCCTTCCGACAGTCTAGAGCCGTTGATCGCGCGCAAGAAAGATCTGCTGGATAGTTCCGTGCCCAGCGGCAGCGCGCTGGCCGTGACGGCCCTGTTGCGACTGGGAAAGCTTTGCGGCCGGGATGATTACACCAGCGCGGCCGAATCCACCCTGCAGGCATCCGCGGTTCTGATGGAAAAGGCGCCGCTGGGGACCGGCCAGATGCTGATGGCCTTGGACAGCTATCTCGGACCGACGCCCGAGATCGTGATTCTGGGCGACGGGGTCCGTGCGGCAAGCGAGCAATTGCTTTCGGATCTCCACCACAGGTTTCTGCCGAATAAGGTCGTGGCTTACCGGGATGCCGACGTGACCGCCGGGGGGCGGTCGGATGCTTTGTCGAGCATCTTTGCGGGAAAAGAGCTGATTCCGCCCGGGCCGACGCTGTTCGTTTGCGAAAACTTCACGTGCACCGAGCCGGTTTCCGGAAAGCAAGCGGCAACTCAGAGGGTGGCGGAGTTGGCGGGCGCTTAGAGGCCCTAACAAAACCCCTGCCGAGCGGGTGCCAGCAGCCCGGCTGCTACCATCAACTCCCATGCCCGAGTTACCGCGGCCCGATTGAGAGCAGCCGGGCTGCTTACGAGCCGCAGTTTTGTTAGGGCCTCTTAGCTTCGGACGCGGATCTCGTGGATTTCGGGGGCGAGCTGGTTGGTGTCGATCGGAACGTCCAAGAAGCGTTGGATGGTTTGGATGTTGGTGGTGGTATGGCCGGACAAGCATAACGTGCGAAAGGAACCGGCGCCGGCAATGGCCAACGGTACGAGCAACTGATCGGCGAGGTGCTCGCCCACCGGGGCGCCCGATTCCAGGTAGCGTTTCACCTCGCGAGCGACGCCGGTGGCAACTCTCTCCGCCGGCATACCGATGCGACCGAACCCCGCGAACAGCTCGGTGACGTGCTGGCTTTGGACTTCGACGGTCACCATGTTGCCCGGTCCGTCGGCCTCAACCTCTTCGGTTGTCACCCACTCCTTCCGCCAAGAGAGCTTGCGGCGGATCGTATCGACCTCGCGTTGGGCAATGTGCATCGGCAGACGCGACACGACCGCGCAGGCCGACTGGCGAACCAGCTTGCCGCGATCGAGCAGTTGCAGGGGATAGAGCTTTTCCGCCGGCTCGATGCGGATTGCGGCCCGCCCGCCGCCCGCCGGGTAGAAGCCGGGACGCTCCAAGATTGCCTCGAACTTCGGGCCCATCCGCTCCAGCAGCGGCAGGAACGCTTTCTGGAGAAAATCGAAAGGCGGGGCATTCATATTGTGGGTTCCGCCTTCGAGCCGGAGCTGAGAAGGACCGCCCGCCAGGATCAGCGCCGGCAGGACCGTCTGCAGAACGAGCGTGGTGCTGCCGGCGGTCCCGACGTCGAAGTGGTAGTCGCCGGCCCGGACTTCGCCCGGCTCGAAGACAAGGAAGCCGGAACGGAGCGAATCTCCCTCAACCGCCGCACCGCCGACCTCCGCGGCCGCGCGGACGGCGGTCAGGTGCTGGTTCAACAGTCCCGGTTTTTTTCGATTGGCGCGGATCTGCTCGATGGTGAACGGCTTTCCGGTGACGAGGGAGAGAGCCAGCGCGGTCCTCAAGATCTGCCCGCCGCCTTCGCCGAACGATCCGTCAATCGTGATCACAGCGAATCCTCGGTGGTTGTTATCCGCGGTATGCCGGCGCCGCGTGGAACACGTAACCGTTCACGCCCGCGGCCGGGGACTGGTCCGTCGAGGTAATTCGGGCCGCGGTCCGCCTGCCCGTGGTTGACGGCCGCGAGCACGGGCCGGCGTGAATTCATGACGACATCACCTGTCGGATGGCGGCGATGAACTCGGGAGTCGTTCCACAACAGCCGCCGATGAAACTCGCCCCGGCTACGATCAATTCCGGCACACAGCGCGCGAACTGCTGGGGAGTCTGAGCGTAAACGGCGCGCCCGTCGATGACCTCGGGCAGGCCGGCATTCGCTTTGATCCAGATGGGACGGTCGGTTGCCGATCGCAGCCGGCGGCAGATGCCGATGAAGCTTTCGATTCCCTGACCGCAGTTGGAGCCGATCACGTCGGCGCCGGCGGCCGTGAGTTCCCGGGCGGCCTGTTCCGGAGTGTTCCCCATCATCGTGCGGTCATGGTCCTTGCCGGAATCGAAGGTCATGCAGGCGACGACCGGCAGCCCGGCCTGTTTGGCCGCGGCAACGGCCAGTTTCGCCTCGGCCAGGTCCGACATCGTTTCGATCACGACTGCGTAGGCCCCGGCCTCCGCGATGGCTTCCGCCTGCTCGGCGAAGGCGGCTTGCACCTCGTCTTCCGAGACCTCGCCCATCATCAGCATCACGCCGGTGGGGCCGACCGAGGCGAACACCTTGGCGCGGCCCTCGGCAGCGCGCAACGAGATCTCCACCCCTCGCTGGTTGATCTCCGCGACCCGGTCGGCCAGGTTGTGCCGTTTGAGGGTGAGGCGATTGGCGCCGAACGTGTCGGTGAGGATCACCTGGCTGCCGGCCTCGACGTAGGAGCGGGCAACCTCTTCGACAAGTTCGGGGTGGGTAAGGTTCCAGGCGTCGGGACAAGCGCCGACGCCCAGGCCGCGCTGCTGGAGCTGGGTGCCCCAGGCGCCGTCGGTGATGACTGGGCCGGAGCCGATTAGTTGTGCGATGCGGTCGTGCATGGCGTATTCCTCGAAACGACTCCGCTGCTTAGAGCCTATCCCAAAACCGTCGGGGACTGGCTCATTTTGCGGAGTGTTCGGAGCAAAATGTGCCTGTCCCCTTCTCCTCGCGAGGTTTTGGGATAGGCTCTTAGAACAATCCTACCACCATTTCGTTATCGTCGATATCGATCATCTCCGCGGCGGGCACCTTCGGCAAGCCGGGCATGGTCATGATGTCGCCGGTAAGGACCACGATGAAGCCCGCGCCCGCCGAGACCTTGACGTCCCGCAATGGTACGTCGAACGTCTTGGGGCATCCCTTCAGTCCGGGGTCGGTGGAAAGGGAGTACTGGGTCTTCGCCATGCAGATCGGCAACTCGCCGAAGCCGCTGTCCTGCAGGGCGTGGAACTTCTCGCGGAGCTTCTTGTCCGCCAGAACGTCCGTCGCGCCGTAGATCTCCCGGCAGATGATGCCAACCTTCTGCCACGGCGTACACGTATCGGGATACAGCAGCGAAAAGTCGGTCTTCGTGTGCTCGACGACGTCGACCACCGCGCGGGCCAGGTCTTCCGCACCGGCGCCGCCGCGGGCCCAGTGGTCGGCCCGCACGATCTTTACCGAGAGGTAAGAGCATTTGTCGCGAATGAACTCGATTTCCTCCGGCGTGTCCGTGCTGAACGAGTTGATTGCCACGACGACGGGCAGGCCGAAGCGGTGAATATTCTCGATGTGTTTCTTGAGGTTCTCGACGCCCTTGTCGAGGGCCTCGACGTTCGGCCGGCCCAGGTCGTTCAGCGCCACGCCGCCGTGGTGCTTCAATGCCCGCACGGTGGCCACGATCACCACCGCGTCCGGCTTGATCCCCGACTTGCGGCACTTGATGTTCATGAATTTCTCGGCGCCCAGGTCCGCACCGAAGCCGGCTTCGGTCACGGTGTAGTCCGACAGCCGCATCGCCAGTTTGGTGGCGATCACGCTGTTGCAACCGTGGGCGATGTTGGCGAACGGGCCCCCGTGGACGAACGCGGGGTTGTTTTCGAGTGTCTGGACCAGGTTCGGCTTCAGCGCGTCTTTCAGAAGCACGGTCATCGCGCCGTGCGCGTTGAGATCCGCGGCGGCGACCGGCTTGCGATCGCGCGTGAACGCGACAATCATCCGCCCCAGACGTTGGCGGAGCTCGGTCAGGGACTCGGACAGACAGAAGACCGCCATCACTTCAGAGGCGACCGTGATATCGAAGCTGCTCTCGCGCGGCACCGCGTTGTTTACGCCGCCCAGCCCGACGATGATGTTGCGCAGCGCCCGGTCGTTCATGTCCATCACGCGATTCCAGACGACCCGGCGCGGATCGATCCCGAGCTTGTTGCTCTGCTGGAGATGATTGTCCAGTACGGCGGCCAAAAGATTGTGGGCAAGGCCGATGGCGTGCAGGTCGCCGGTGAAGTGGAGATTGATGTCTTCCATCGGGACGACCTGGGCGTATCCGCCGCCGGCCGCGCCCCCCTTCATGCCAAAGCAAGGCCCCATCGACGGCTCGCGGAGACAGACGGTCGCGCGCTTGCCGATGCGGTTCAGCCCGTCGGTCAGGCCGATGCTCGTCGTCGTCTTGCCTTCGCCGGCCGGGGTCGGCGTGATCGCGGTGACCAGGATCAGCTTGCCGGCGGGACGGTCGGCCAGGCCCCGGTAAAGGTCGAGCGAGACTTTGGCCTTGTGCTTGCCGTAATGTTCCAGATCGTCGTCGGAAATGTCCAATCGAGCGGCAATTTCCTCGATCGGCTGCATCTTGGCGCCGCGGGCGATTTCAATGTCCGGAGGCAATGTGCGGGAGGTTTCGGCCATGGCAGGGGAAGGTTGGAGGAATGGAGTCCTGGAAAATCGGAGTGATGGATTGATGGAGTGGCGAGCCTTCCCGCCTTCAACTTTCCATTACTCCATCACTCCATCACCCCACTCTTCTTACGAGTAGTAATCGCGAACGCGCATGATCGCGTCGAAACCGTCGGCCTTGAGCACTTGGTTGATACAGGTCATGGCGGGATGGTCGTCCGGGAGCCGTTCGTATTTGCGTTTCACCGAGCCGATCACCATGTCGAGCCCCAGCGGCATGGCCTTCGTGAGAAACGCGCTTTCCAGCGGACTCTTCACGGGTGAGCCGTCGGCGCGCTTGGAGGGCAGCAGGACAGTGAAGTTGCTCAGTCCGACCGACATGTGGACGCCGGCCAGATCCGCGTCCTGGTGGATTTTCTCCATTGCAGCAATCAGCCGCTTCAGGTTCCCCTCGGCGTCGCTGGCTACCGGGGCAATGCCGGGATCGATGATGAAGTCGTCGTTGGCAAACGCATAACCGGTGTCGCGAGCCTTCTGGACCAGGAATCTCGCCGCCTGGTAGGTTTCCTCGGCCGTGCGGCAAGGCATCGAGCGGCCGTTCTCCACGCGTTCCGAAACGAGCAGGATCGGCATGAACGGCTGGACCCGATACAACTCGAACATCTCGGTCCGCAGCGGTGAGATCGAATTGAGAACCGGTTTTGCGCCGCCGGCGCGTTCGGGACGATACGCCTCCAGGCCGGCCCGTGCGATATTAACGTCCGGGCTGTCGATCGACAGCGGCCTGGCGGTTACTTCCTGGATCTTGCAGACCAGGTCGGCCATGAACTCGGGCGGGCGCGGACCGACATTCACGTCGATGTAGCCCGCACCGCCGGCGTCCTGCATGCGGGCAAGTTCCAGGAGCTCTTCCAGGTCGCCCGCGTCGAAAAGCTTGTGTGTCGACGGGACCGAGTCGTTGATCGTCTCGCCGATAATCGTCAACCCTTCAATGCCCATGCTTTGCAGTCTCCTCCTTTTCCTGTGTCGCTTCGGCGGCGGTGTTGTCTGAGTTTTCCGCCGCATAATGGTCGCGGTCGAGGTACGTGTTGGCCCACGCCGACGTGTGCTTCAGCCGTGCGTCGTAGATCACCGCGGGGCCGACAAACATCTCTTCCGACTCGCCGTAGTACTTCAGCCGCTCGTAGACTCTCGCCCAGAAACACTCCTTGTCGTCCAGTTCGCACCGTCCGCCGCACGAGCCGCCGCAGGGGCCGTTGCGGGATGCCTTGGAACAGCTTGCCAGCGGACAGAGATACGCGCAGTCGGGAAGACTGCAGTCGCCGCAGTCCTGGCAACCGTAGCCGAGATGCTTCGCTTCGCGCTCGAGCCAATACGAGAAGCGGCTGGCAAGTCCGGGCCTCTTGCCCCACCGGCGGAAGATCCGCTGGATGAGCCCGTACAATCCCTTGCCCCGAGTAAACGCCACGTGATGCACCATTCGCGAAACGCGGTAACCCAGGGTCGCCTCTCTTGATTTCGGCGGTCGGTCCAGTGAACGGAGATAATCGGGGTTGATGCGGTCCGGGGCGCTCAAGCCGGTCTGCGGATCGTGTTCGAAGAGAAAGAACTCGTCGGGCTGACTATATTGGATTTCCTTGACGAATTCCCGCCAGTCGTCGGGGGCGTAGCTCTCGGCCAACTCGATGACTTGGCCGAAAGTCTCGGCCTTGGAAATCCCTCCAAGGTAGCCGGCGGCAAAGCCGAGCCCTTTGAACACGGCCAATTGCTTTGCGGCCAGTTCGCGGAAGAAGACGCGGCCCTTGTCCGGCCCCGCGGCGTACTTCTCCGCCGTTTCCAGAAGTTCGTTGCTTACGACGCAGCCCGCAAGTTGCCCACTGTTGAAAAGCTTTGCCACGGCGCGGTTCAGCAGGTAGACGTTCCCGATCACGGGCACTTCGATGCCGCGCGACTCGAGCATCAGTTTCACTTCGTGAAACTTCCGCATATCGTAGCCGAGTTGAGGGATGACCCACTCGGCGCCGACGTGGATTTTGCGGACGAGCTTGAAATACTGCGGCATCAGCTCTCGCTCGTGCCGCTTGAAAGGCGATACCACGCAACCGATGTAGAAGTTGGTTTTCGGGAGCGACTCGACGCCGCCGCGGCGATTGAGAACCTTCAAGCCCCCGTTCATCGACCGCAGTAGCAAAATCAAACCGACCGAATCCAAATCGAAAACGGGCTCGGCAACGCCGCCGAACCCGGTGGTCGGATAATCTCCCGTGATCGCCAGAATATTTTCGAATCCCTCGGCTGCATACCGCCAGGCAGCCGCCTCCAGCCCGTTACGGTTCAGGTCCTTGCATGTGAGGTGAAAAACCATTTGCGACTGGCTGCCCGGGAACTTGCCGGCCAAGTAGTCGGGCGGAAGCATCGGAGCACCGCCGGGGTTGTCGGTAATCGAAATCCAGCCGATCCGCGGATCGGCCAGAAGGTCGCCGGCCATGCCGACGAGTTGATCCGGCGAACCTTCGGGGGCAAAGCCTCGCGTGGTAACCACCTCCGCTCCGTAGTAGAAGCGGTCCCCGGAGAGCATTGAACGTAGCGACACACCCTCTTTGGATGCAATCACGGCAGCAGGTACCTGTTTGAGACGCCGCGGGGGACGTGGCTCCATCCGGCACGGGCGATACCCCGACCGACCGGCGCCCGGTCATCACGACCCGAGCGCCTGTCGTCCTTTTCGCCGTTTCACGCGCGAGGCTTCCCGGCCTCGGCTACGCGGTTGCGACAAGCTTGCGAGCCAGGCTCACCGCGGCGCTGGCGTTGTCGCTATATCCATCCGCACCGATCTCATCGGCATACTGCTGGGTGATCGGAGCACCGCCGATGATCACCCGCGTCTTCTCGCGAAGACCGGCCGCTTCGAGGGCCTGGATGACGTTCTTCATCTGGGTCATCGTTGTGGTCAACAGGGCCGACAGCGCGACGATCGAGTTGTCTCCCCCCTGAGCCGCTTCGACGAACTTCTCCGCCGGGACATCGACGCCGAGGTCGACCACTTCGAATCCCCCGCCTTCAAGCATCGAGGCCACCAGGTTCTTGCCGATATCGTGCAGGTCGCCCTGCACGGTACCGATGACCACGCGACCGGCCGCCTTCGCGCCGGCCGCGGCCAGCCGGGGCGTGAGCAGTTGCAGCGACGTCTTCATGGCACGCGCGGCGATCAGCAGCTCGGGCACGAAGTACTCGTTGCACTCGAAGCGTTTGCCCACCTCATCCATGGCCGGAATCATGTACTTGCTCAGCAACTCCGAGGGATTCACCTCGGCGTCCAACGCCGCCTTGGTCACTTCCTCGGCCTTCTTCGCGTTGCCGGTCAGGATGGCATCGTAGAGTTCAGCGGGTTCTGGCATGAATCCCTCCCAGTTAGCCGGATGCGGATCACGTTTCAAAGTCTCCATCGTAGCGACCCGCTCCACGCGTTACCAGTCCTTGGGCCGAATTCTTGCCTTGCACCGCGAGGGAGGCGGAGTCGAGCCGGACAATCCGCTGCAAGCGGCAGACCTTGCCACGGCGAGGGGGCGGCGCGTACCCGCGACTCGCTCCGTAGAGCCCAATCCCAAAACCACCCGGGACTGGCTCATTTTGCGCAGTCTTCGGAGCAAAATGTGCCTGTCCCCTTCTCCTCCGAGGTCTCGGGATAGGGTCCTTAGCGGGATCCCAAAGGTGCCGGGCCATCCATTTGGCGGGAAGGATCGACTTCCTCGAGGCGTTGAACGTCGATATCTCGTCCGCCCTGGCTGCTATCCAGTCCGCCGTGATTGCGAGCGTAGCGCTTTAGTCGAGCAATTTTTTCTGCAGCCGGAAGTTCGCCGGCCAGATCGTCGCTCGGGGCACGACCCCATCGAATTCGGGTGCCGTTGCGCGTGAAGAGGTCGTAGAGGTACTGGTCCGGCATCCCGGAGACGGCGGCGGACGGGAGGATCCCGTCGAGGCCCAGATTGTACCAGTCTTCTGCGAATGCCGCCGCGATTTGGGCGGCGCCCAGCACGATCGGGTCGCCCCAGCGAGTGCCGACCGGCCCTAACGGTTCTGTACGAACACCGTCCAAACGTGGATATCGGCTGGCTTCGACCGGCGAAAAGTCGCCGGCCGGAAGCACGACCGCCTCGCAGTCCACCGCATGCACGCCGCCCGGCACCTGGACCATGCAGACCGGTTGGCGATATTCCAACTCGACCTTGACGCACGCCGGATGGTGTTTGCTGACCCGGTGGACCCGCTTCACCCACGGGTGGAGCGAGAAGGCGTCGGCGATGCGCGAGGCCAGATCGTCGTCCATGATCGACAGCGGGCCATCGAGGCTTGCATCGCGAAAAACTTCCGCCCGGATATCGCAATGGATCCAGGGCGGAGGCGGGGTGATCTCCACGCGATGCGGCGCAAGCCAGTACTGGTCGGACGAGAGGACGTGATCCCGCACTCCACTCCAGACGGTGTACCAGGAACCGAAGAAAAGCACACCGATCAACACCCCCAGCGCGACGGTACGGCTCTGGGCGTTCAGCAGGCGGTGAATGGCCCCCGTGGAACCCGGCGGCGGCGATTTCGCCTTGGAAGCAGCCTTCTTGGCCGACATGTTACCAGACTTCCAGTTCGAGTTCCAACTCCGTACCGAAGCGATCGTGGATCTGGCCGCGGACCAATTCGATCAGCCGCAGCACGTCGTTGCTGGTGCATTCCGGTTCCGCGACGATGAAGTTGGCGTGCCGTTCGCTGACGACGGCGCCCCCGATCCGGGTCCCCTTCAGCCCCGCGCTTTCAATCAATTCCCCGGCGGTCACGCCCCGGGGATTCTTGAAGACACAGCCGGCGCACTGATGGCCCATGGGCTGGCTTGCTTTGCGAATAATCCATTGTTTCTGAAGACGTTTGCCGAGTTCGTGCGGGTCATCCTCCTCAAGCTCCATTCTGGCGCCGACAATCACCAATTCGTCGAGGCTGCTTTGACGATAGGAGAATACCATCTCGTCGCCATGCCGAGTGACCACGTCGCCGGTGTACGTAAGTGCGGTGGCCTCGACGGTCCACTGTCCGACGTCCCCCCCATGGGTGCCGGCATTGCCACGCAGTGCTCCGCCCAGGGTGCCGGGGATGGCCACAAGCACCTCGAGCCCGGCGAGGCCCTCTTTGACTGCCGTGGTGACAATCCGTCCCAGGCGAGCCCCGCTGCCCGCGGTGATCGAGGTCCCTGAAACCTCAATGTCACAGAAGGCCGGTTCCGATAGCCGAATGACCACGCCCGGAACGCCGTCGTCGCGTACCAGAAGATTCGAGCCGTGTCCCAGCACGCGGACGGGAATCTCCTCTTCGCGACACCGCTTGACCAAAGCGATCAACTCGTCCCGGGTGCGGGGTTCAGCGAAATACTCCGCCGGACCACCCAACTGGAACCAGGTATGCATCGCCAGCGGCTCATCCTGCCGCACGATCTTCTCGAAACCCGTCAAACAACTCATTGCAGATCTTTCGTATATCCCCGGCTCCGAGGGTGGCCAGTACGTCGCCCGGCTCGAGCTGCCGTTGGAGGAGATGGACGATCCGGGCCATCGCGTGGACGTCGGCGACCGCAACGCGTCCTTTGCGGACCTCGGCGGCCAGGTCGGCGGCTGTCACCTCGCCTGCCGACAGCTCCGGCTCGCGAGCGCGGAAAATATCGGCGACGATTACCCTATCCGCATTTTGCAGGCTGGCGGCCAGTTCGTCCAGCAGGTGCCGGGTCCGCGATGCCTGGTGCGGTTGAAATACGCACCAGAGCCGGCGGCCGGGATACATCCGGCGGATCGTCGCGAGTGTGGCGGTTACCTCGGTAGGGTGGTGAGCATAGTCATCGACCAGCGTTACTCCCCGCCATGCTCCGACCACCTCGAGGCGGCGTTGCAAGCCCCGAAAGCTCCCCAAGCCGGCGGCGATTGCGTCGGCCGGAACGCCGTTTTCCCAGGCGATGGCCGCGGCGCCCAGGGCGTTGAGCACGTTGTGCCAACCGGGCACACGGAGCGAAACATCCGCCACTTTCCGACCGGCGCGGAACAGTTCGAAATGCCACCGGCCTCGCAAGCTGACGCCTCGGCCGACCGACCAGTCGGCGCCCGGGTCGAATCCGAAGGTCTGGACCCGTCGGCCCACCGCCCGAGCTATCGCCCGGCTCGGCTGGCAGTCGTGCCGAACCAAGAGCAGACCGTCGGCCGAAACAGACCGAGCGAACTTGGCGAACGCTTCATGCAGTTGCCGGGGCGTCGCATAGCAGTCGAAATGGTCGGGCTCAATGCCGAGAATAGCCGCTTGGTGGGGGCGAAGCTCGAGGAAGTTCGCGCGGTACTCGCACGCTTCAACAAGCATCAGCTCGCCCGAGCCGGCCCGTCCGCCATTGGTGCAACCGAGGGGGGCGGCGCCGAAGACAACAGTGGGGTCGTGCCCGGCGAGCTCCAGAATGTGGGCCAGCATGGCGGTCGTCGTGGATTTGCCGTGCGTCCCTGCAACCGCAATTCCCCGTTTGTCGGCCATCATCTGGCCAAGCGCCTCGAAGTAGCTGAACGTCGGGATCCGCAACTCGATGGCTTGGCAAATCTCCGGATTGTCCGGCCCGACGGCGTCACTGGCGATGACAATGTCGGCAGTCGGGGGGACGTGTTCAGCCGCATGGGAGGTGTGGACGGAGACGCCGGCTCTGGCCAAAAACTCTGCGCCGGCAGTATCGGACCCGGTGAGATACCAGCCCCGATCCAGGAGCACCTGCGCAAGCGAGCGCATTCCCGACCCAGCGATACCGATAAGGTGGGCGTGCCCGGGAGGGGAGTTTGCACCTAGTCTGCGGCCCGTGAACCTGAAGCAGTGGGAGGTGGGGAAAGTGCGGGTAGGCAAGTTGGCGTGTGGCCCCTGGTGAAAGCGTCCATTCTTCACGTCCCACGATAATACGCCCTTACGAGGCTGGGTGTCAACTGAAAAGGCACCCGAACCGGAGTTCTGGGTAATCTGGGAAAAACAATAAGAATGGGAAAACAAGAGGCAAGTGTAACGAGAGAATCGCCAGCGGGCCGAGCTCTTGCCAGGTCAGCCGCCAGGTGAATCAACCGAGAGGCCCTAACAAAACGGGGACTGGCTCCGAGCCAAACACTCGTAAGACACGGCGAATGAGCACCGTTGTGAGGTGCCTGTCCCCGTTTTGTTAGGGCCTCTCGGTCGGGCCAACTCCCCATTCCACCGGATGACTTCGATACAGCGTCCGACCGAGCGGCCTGTCAGCCTCGCAGCACCGCTCGCGCACGCGAGACGATCGGACTGTCGGGCGCACCGGGCCCGCAGAAATGCATTGCGCCGCAGGCGAGATACCGGTTTCTCCACGGTCGGCTGACGTGCTGAAAATCCTCCAGGGCCGCGGAGGTGAACTTGTAGTCGTGGACGCCGCCCGATTTGTGCGACAAGAGTTCCCGGGTCTTCGCCAGAAGCGGCTCGAGCGGCCGGTCTGCGTCGAGGTAGCCGAGTAGCTTTTCGGCTGCCCGGCGGCGGTTATCGCCCACGGCCTCGAAGACCTCGCGAATGGCGACCTCACTGGTTCCTGGTGGCCGGGTCGATTCAAGCTGCTCGATGGGTGCCTCTCGGAGAGTGCCTCGCGCGGCCGCTGCATCGCGAAACATCGGTAACAGCGAGGCGTTCTGCAGAAGCAGCAAGCGACGCGTCTGGTCCCGGCCGGTTGTCTGGAAGGCGTAGTGGATCGCGCGCGCGGTCGTCGCGGCATGCAGCGAAACGATGTTCGGCTGTCGGAGTTGCAGTTCCGCCGCGCCGCAGAAAATCGCATCCCAGACCGACGCGGGAGAGACGCCGGCATTCAGTCGGGCGACGACTGCGTCGGCGGCGTCCTCGTAGGAACCGCCGCGAAACACGGAAAGCAGTTCGGTGGTCGCCTCGTCGCTCAGCATGCCGTCCTGCCAATCGCCGCGGATTTTCTCCGCCAGCGGTTGATTCCGCCGCCAAGGCCGATCGGCCAAATCGTTGCGGTCGGCCGGGTTGTCTCCCTCGTGCATCAGGAGTGCGTAGGCCAGACTTCGCAAGATGGGCTCGGCGTGGCGCCATCCGATCCGTTCGAGGACTCGTTGGGCGCCCATGACGAAGATCGCCTTGTGGCCGATCGAACGAAAGTCGCGCGCTCCCAAAGGATAGAACAGCTCGAAAACCTGTTGTGGCGGCAGGTGGCGGGCAACCGCCGCGGCCGCTGCGTCGGCCTTCGGTTCGTCCCAGGCACCCATGGCCTCGACGAGCGAGCGCGCCGATTGGCCCGCGGCAGGCACGGCCGACTCGTCGACCGGCGCCATCTTCCAGTCGCCCTCTCGCTGGTCGCTCGCTTGGGCGCTCTTGAAATAGTCGATTCCCCAGAAGATCGGCAGCCACTGATCCACGGTGGGCAACTCGTTGCGGATGAGGTCGTACGAGATAACGCCCAGCACCGTGTGGAACTTGAAGCCGACCGAGGGCCGAGGCTGGACCTCGTGGACTCCGGCCAGAATCAGCGCCGCCAGCACATCGGGGTACGTCGCTCCGTCGCGGATCTTCTCGCCGACCGCTTCGAGAACTCGATCTCGCGGGGTTTCCTCCAACAGACGGACGAGTGGTTCGATCCGAGGCTGTAATACGCCCCGCTTTGACGGTTCGTCGATTTCCACCGATTTGCCGGGCCGGACTCCTCCGAAACCCACCGCTGCGCCGATGGTCATGCTGTGGCGCAGTATTGCGCGACGGCTGATTCTCGTAGCCATGAAACCTGCCCCCTGTTGGAAACTGCTGAAAAAGAGGGGACTGGCTCCGCAACGGGTGGTGGCTCGACTTGCGATCGATACAAGGTGTTGCGGTGCCTGTCTCCTTTTTCAGCCGGCTCTATTGCTGGATGCGTACGCGACAACACTTCCGCATGAGATCGCTACGGATCTCCCAAATCGTATACAGCTACCGCCGCGGTTAGTAGCCCCTGATCGGTGCGGCAATTTCCCAGAGCCTATCCTCTCACGATTGCCATCAGCCCGGCTGCTTCCCAGCAGCCGGGCTGATATGCGGGTAAATTCTCATCTACCGCTCTCCTTATTGCCGCATCGACGATTCCGCCTCCGCCGCCCAGCGGTCGTGCAGTTCCTGCAGGTGCCGCACAATGTCCGGGTGGTCGGCGGCGTAGTTCTTCGTCTCGGAGACATCGCTTTCGAGATCGGCAAGGAAGAGGGGAAACCGTTCGGGCGGCGTTTTGCCGTCCGAGGTGTCGCGGGCGTTGCCCAACAACTTCCACTTCCCCTCGCGTACGGCCCATTGAGCACCGCGGCCGGTGCCGGTCTGCCAGTGAAGGACTTCGTGCGGCGAGGGAGCGTCTTTCGACCCGATCACGCCCACCAGGCTTTTTCCGTCCAATTCGGCCGCAGGCGGATCGATGCCGCAGAGTTCCGCCAAGGTGGGAAGCCAGTCGCAGGCATGCCCCACTTGATCGCGAACCTCGCCTTGTGGGAGTTTGGTGGGCCAGGAAATGATGGCGGGCAGACGGATGCCGCCTTCGAACAGGCTGAACTTGGCGCCGCGATACGGCCCCGCGCTGCCGCCGCCAAAATGGGCCCGTTCCTCGGTCGAGTGGCCGTTGTCCGATTGGAAGACGACGATCGTCCGGTCGCGGAGCCCCGACTCATCCAATCCTTTCAACAGCGTCCCGATCCGCTCGTCCTGGGAGGCGACAAAGGCCGCATAGAGGTTGCGAGGGTGTGGCAGATTCTCGAACCGCTTCAGCCACTTCGCCTCGCCCTGGTATGGGTAGTGGGGCGTGTTGAGTGCGTAGTAGACGAAGAAGGGACGCGACCGCTTCTCTCGGATGAATTGCAGCGCCTCGTGGAGCATCAGGTCGGGGAAGTACTCGCCGTCGTGGTAGACCTCGGTACCGTCGCGGTACAGGTCATGGACATTCGGGCCGCTCCAGTAAAAGAAATGCGAGTAGTTGTCGATGCACCCGCCCATGTGGCCAAACGAATGATCGAAGCCCTGCTCAAGCGGTGATGTCTCCGGGGTGTAGCCGAGGTGCCATTTTCCGATATGCGCCGTGGCATACCCTGCTGCGCGGAACATTTCGGCCGCGGTGTTCTCGTCGGGAGGCAGAGCTCCGTGGCCCAATCTCTGGGAAGCGCAATTGCCGGGCACGCCCGCGCGGACCGGATAGCGGCCGGTAAGCAGTCCGGCACGGGAAGGCGAGCAGACGGGCGCGGCCGAGTAGAACTGCGCGAAGCGCACTCCGCGCGCAGCCAGCGAGTCGGCGTTTGGCGTAATCAGCTCCGTCGAACCGTAGCAGCCAAGATCGACGGAACCGAGGTCATCGGCGAAGATCACAACAACGTTGGGGCGCGCGTCCTCCGGTTTTGCCACGCCAGATTCCGCAGCAGAGGCGGCTGCGCCGAGCGAAGCAACGATGCATGCGAACAGTGGAAACAGATCGCAGAAAAGCCGAATCGGTAGGTTGAGAGTCATTGCAGTCGGGTTTTCCAAGGGCTTGCGTAACTGTTCACGGGGCGGTCGGGGACTGGTCCATTTTTCGGCCAGTTGGCGTATTTTGGCGGCAAGAACGCTGGCCGAAAACATGGACCTGTCCCCCTCTCTTCCGCCCCGTGAACGGTTACAGGGCTTGCTGGTCGGTAACCGTCTATTGCGCGGTTGAGAACTGGTCCGTCTTTCGGCTAGTCCGGGTATTCGGCGTCAACGACCATTCATCGGTAGTGTAGCCCGGCAGATCTCCCGGTGGCAACCATTCTTCCCGTCGCCGGCAAGCTGGCGTCCGTCTTGGCCTCAGGTCTTTATTCCTCCGCGACCGTCTCCTTCTTGGCCTAGAACTGCTTCCGACGTTCCGCTTTCCATTCCAGTTGGAGTTCCTCGACCTTCTGCTCCATGCCCCGTCGGCCGCTCAGATCGTAGTCTTGCTCGCACACATCGCGTCGATGAAGTTGATCTTATCGGGAATCTGGGAGGCGGTGGAGTGCAGCCCTGCCCGCTGCGAGAAGTACGCCGCGAAGGACTCTGCGAAATCCTCGTTGGGGTCCGAATGCGAGTAGAAGCTGTTCGCGCTGCTGAACGCCGCCGCAGTCAAGTACCACCAGTTCTGGTTCGGGTTTGTGCCCTTGCTGTAAGCGGGGTCGTTGGGATTCCTGTTCGTCCATCCGCTCAGCGATCGCCATCCGGCACCGTCGTACTCCTCGTCCCAATTGTGCCCGATCTCGTGGAACACGGTGTCCATGACACTGGTCCGGCCGCGGCTGATTCCGAACTGGTTGATGGCGATCTTTCCGCTGTCGTTCCAGCCGGCGATGCCAGAGGGACCGGAGAGCGTATTGCCGTAGCGAACGAATGTCATCTCCTGGCCATTGGACTTTCCGACCAGGTTGTTGTTGTTCGTCCGACGCACGAGTTCTGCGAAAGCTGCGTCAATCCACGCGATGTCCTGTTCTGTCCACTGGCCGGCGGCATACTCCCCGTCAGTCGTTTGATTGGTAAAGGGTACGGTTATGTGACTGCCATCCTCAAAGAAGATACGAGCATCTTCGGAGCTTCGGTCCGCTGTGTCCCCTGTAATACCGGTGCCCCTGCGAACCAGGAAGCGGTCAGCGCCCCGCTGCCCATAAAGATAATCAACGTAGGTGTCAACGCCCCCGAACAAGCTGTCGTTGCCGAGCCCACCGTACAGCGTGTCGACGCCGTCACCGCCGAACAGCGTGTCGTTGCCGTACCCACCGTTCAGCGTATCGTCGCCGCCGCCGCCGAACAGAGTGTCGTTGCCCAGCTCACCGCGGAGCACATTGGAAAGAGCATTGCCGTAAATCACGTCGTCGTAGCGAGTGCCATAGACGTTCTCGATGGCGGCCCCGCTAAAGAGCTGCACAATTAGGAATTCATTGACAAACTGCGGTGCGGTGGAGGACACGTCGACTTTCGCGCGCTTGTTCAAGGCCGAAAAGTCGAGTTCATCCGGGCCGTCGCCGGCGGACGCCGATTCGATGATCGTGTCGTAAGCCATAGTGGAGGCGGACGTACTGCTGAACCAATACAGGTCCCGGCCCGAGCCGCCGTCAAGTCGGTTAGTCCCGGGTCCGCCGTGAAGATGGTCGTTTCCCCTGCCTCCGTTGAGCGTGTCGTCGCCTGCCCGGCCACTGAGCGCATCGTTGCCATCGTATCCGAACAGGCTGTTACTCAGTTGATTGCCCCGAATCGCGTCGTTATAGGGGGTGCCGGAGACGTTTTCGATGGCGGCTCCACTCGAGAGTTTCAGGGTCAGGAACTCGTTGACCGTCTGCGTCGCGGTGGACGCCAGGTCGACCCTGACGCCGCGGTTCATGACGTTGCCGAGGAGGCCGCCGAAGTAGAGCAAGTCGGTACCGGAGCCGGTGGAGGTCGATTCATTGATGGTGTCTCGGCCCAGCGAACCGCCGCCGGCAGCCTCGTTGTTGAAGAAGTAGGTGTCGTTGCCTGCACCGCCGCTGAGCGTGTCGTTTCCCTGTCCACCGTCAAACGTGTCGTTTCCCCTGCCTCCGCTGAGCGTGTCGTCGCCCGCCCGGCCACTGAGCGCATCGTTGCCATCGTATCCGAACAGGCTGTTGCTCAGCTCATTGCCCCGAATCGTGTCGTTATGGGGGGTGCCGGAGACGTTTTCGATGGCGGCTCCACTCGAGAGTTTTAGGGTCAAAAACTCGTTGATCGTCTGCGTCGCGGTGGACGCCAGGTCGACGTTGACTCCGCGGTTCATGACATTGCCGAGGAGGCCGCCGAAGTAGAGCAAGTCGGTGCCAGAGCCGGTGGAGGTCGATTCATTGATCGTGTCACGGCCCAGCGAACCGCCGCCGGCAGCCTGGTTGTTGAAGATGTAGGTGTCGTCGCCTGCACCGCCGCTGAGCGTGTCGTTTCCCTGTCCACCGTCAAACGTGTCGTTTCCCCTGCCTCCGTTGAGCGTGTCGTCGCCTGCCCGGCCACTGAGCGCATCGTTGCCATCGTATCCGAACAGGCTGTTACTCAGTTGATTGCCCCGAATCGCGTCGTTATAGGGGTGCCGGAGACGTTTTCGATGGCGGCTCCACTCGAGAGTTTCAGGGTCAGGAACTCGTTGACCGTTTGCGTCGCGGTGGACGCCAGGTCGACCCTGACGCCGCGGTTCATGACATTGCCGAGGAGGCCGCCGAAGTAGAGCAAGTCGGTACCGGAGGCGGTGGAGGTCGATTCATTGATGGTGTCTCGGCCCAGCGAACCGCCGCCGGCAGCCTGGTTGTTGAAGATGTAGGTGTCGTTGCCTGCACCGCCGCTGAGCGTGTCGCGTCCCTTTCCGCCGTCAAGAAAGTCTACGTCGCTGCCGCCGTTAAGAGTGTCCGGCCCTATGCCCCCGTTCAGAAGGTTCGTTCCGGCACCGCCGAACAGAGTGTCTGCTCCGTCGCCACCGTACAAGCTGTCACCTCCGTCGCCGCCGTACAAGGTGTCGTTTCCGTGCTTGCCATGTAGCAGGTCCGCCTTCGGCCCGCCCCAAATCTGGTCGTTTCCAGCACCGCCGTAGGCCTCGATCACAGGCAGGATCGACTGGAATTCCTGTTCACCGGACGGTGCGACGGTAAAAACTGTCAACCCGTTTGGATTATTGACGTTCTTGAAGACATCGTTGCCTTGTTTACCCCGAAAGACGATCTTGGTAAGCGAGGCGGTGTCGTAGGTCTGGCTGCCGCTGCGGCCCAGATCGTCCCTCCAGGAGACCTGAAGCGAGTCTGCCACAACGGAGTCAAATGAACGTGGGGTGGAGGACGGTGTTTCGTACAGTTCCACGATGTCGTGGCGCGCATCACCGATGACGCTTAAGATGCTGCCCGACAGACTAAGCGTGACTGCCATCAGGGCGCGCTGTTCCAGCGGTTCCATCCGCAGTTTCCGCGGCTGCTTCCGTGAGCACGCTCGACGCTTGGTCGTAGTAGCTTCCCAAGAAATCATGGGATTCTCCTCCTCGATGGGGGCTTGTCGGATGCGACAATCCCAAGGGACGTTCGCTCACTTATCTTGCGCTCGTTACTGCAGCAACGAACTGATAATTGCTATTCTGGCGGATCCTCCGACAGGAATTCCGGAAAGATTTCGCAAACCCGCCTTGAGAGTGGAATGCGCAAGCAATTGCAACGCCAGAACGCCGTCGGCACTCTCCGGGGTTCTTGCACTGGCGAACAGGAAAGTCCTAACCCGTTCCAGCCAACTCTGTTGTTTCGTCGGGAAGCCCCAGCGAATCGCCTCCGGCAATTCGGAATCCCAGAAACGGAAATCGTGACCGGCGCACCGTTCCGTGCTGACGTGCTCGATGTTGTGATTGGCGAGACGTCTGGCTACTGCACGTGCGGTTTTGCAGAACGGTTTCTCCCTCGTCCCCGCGGAAAGGTAGTATCTGGCGATGGGACGACGCGCGTATTCCGACTCTGCAACACGGTCCGGACCGCCGGCAATGGAGAACGCGATTACCACACCGTATTTGTCGCGATGCCGGACGCCCATCGACAGAGCAAACGCCGCCCCGTTCGAGAATCCGAAGACCCCACATGCCTGGCGGGCAGCGGAAAGATCGAATTCCGCGATGGCCCAGCGGTAAACTTCGTCTGCGAAGAATCGCTCGTGTGCCAGAAAGCGTCGAAGGTCAACTCCATCGAGGTACTCTTTGGGGCGATATCGATCGCTGCTGTGGACGCCAACGAGAACGACTCCGGGGACACTTTCGCGTTCGATCGCAAGGTCGAGCCGGGGCGAAAAACTGTGCACCGCCTGGCCGTCCGCACAGAAGACGACTGGACATTCGCGTTTTGGAGGATGGCGCGGAAGGAAGACAGTGACCATCCGCGTTTCTCCAAGACTTGCGCTTTCAATCTGGAAATCGCGTACCAAGCTCATCGATGCCTCCTTACACATTGACGAACTGTGTACAAGCCGGCCAACCAGGCTGGCAATCCCTCTATTGCTCAATGACCGGCCAAGCAGACAAGTTTTCTGCGAGGTTTTCCGAAAAACGCCGGCGGGCTCGTCGAAAGCTCAATGTCTCCGCCCCTCTGGCGACTTGATTAAATCGCCCAGTTCGGTGAAGAAATGAAGAGGCCGGATTCAACCCAGTGGCAAGTGGCGGGAGGTGGGGCAGGCGGTGCCCGACGGTGCTCGATCCCAGTATTCGACCATCAGCTTTTGCGCCCGGGCTGTGGTGAACTTGTTTGGGAATTGGTCAGCGGTTTCGCCCCTTTTTTAGGGCTGAAACCGACTTTTTGGCGTTTAACTCGGACTTCACCGGCGGTGAAGTCTGATATTTCGACCGTTGGAAGTGTTTGATGCCGAAAACCAGGGCGTTTCCGGCACCGTTCGCCGAGATTTTTGCAACTGATGGGTGAACTTGTTTGGGAATTGGTCAGCGACGAGTCGGCTCGGGGCATGACAATCCCCATACCCGCAGATTCCGGGCAGTTTGCTTACTTCCGGGAATTGCCGATATACTGCGCGTTGTTGTACCCGCAAGTTGTTGCACCCGCAGGTTTGTTGCGGTCTCGTTATCGATCGGTCTCGAATGGACGATTCCCGGATAACTCTCGTTACGGCCGACGAGCAACTCCGCAAGCGGTTTGAGTCGGCCTGGATTGCCGGTCAGCCGGTTCCGCTGGAGGAATACCGAAAGCGGTTTCCCCGGGTTGGCGCTCTGGACCTGGTGTCCGGCAGTCTCGTCGAGTCGGCCGACGATGCCTTGGACCCGACCCTCACGTTTTCCGCACGCGGAGCGATGGGTGGGCTCAGTTCGCTGGCTGATGCGAAGGTCCACCGGCAACTTCGAAGCGTGTTCCGGCACGGCCTGCTGCTGAACGACCGCTATGAGTTGAAGCGGGAGCTGGGACGTGGGGGTATGGGGCTGGTATTTCTTGGCCACGACCATCGGTTGGACCGGCCTGTGGCGGTCAAAGTGCTGCGGCCATCGCCGCATCATCGCCCGCCGGAGCACAAAGATCGTTTACAGGTGATGTTCGCCGAGGAAGCCAGGCTGGGCGCGAGCCTGCTTCACCCGGCCATCGCCACCGTATGCCTTGGCCGTGGTTGTCTTCGAGATGCTGGTCGGAAAGCGACCCTTCGAGTCGAGAGATCCACTCGAGTTGCTGTCAATGCACCGCGAGCAGGCGCCGCCGAAAGTGCTCCGTGCCGGCTTGCCTCGCGAAGTTTGCGAGGCCGTCTTGAAGGGGCTCGCCAAAAATCCGAACGACCGCTTAGCCACCTGCGAGGACTTCGCCGTGGCGCTGGGTTGCCGTTTGTTCAGTCCAACCAGTGTACACGAAGAGATACTGCTGGAAGCCGACGGGCAAAGGCCGCGTCGAGGTGCGACAGGCGGTGACCAGCGCGTTGTCCGATCGGGACGCAGGTGTTCGAGCAGCGGCCCGGCGTGCCTTGGAAGGAATCGAGGAGGTCCCGTGATCTCGATATTTGCCACGTGATCGGTTGGGATTTGCCCCGGATTCGGCAAGGATGACGGCTTCCAGTCGCACACTGCCAGCAAGAAGCACCGACGTAACCAGACCTTGGAGGGAAGACGAATGCCCGCCGACGAAAGCTCGCGAACCTGGGTTGCGGCCCTGCTCGCCGGTGACGAGGAGGCGATGAGATTGCTGTGGGACCGCTATGGCGAGGCGCTCCAGCGACTTGCCAGCAGGCACCTCGAACCGGCGCTGCGCCGGCGCGTCGAGCCGGAAGACATTGTCCAGTCGGCCTGCCGGAGCTTCTTTCGACATTCCGCGAGGGGAGATTATCAGCTTTCGGATACCGAAAGCCTCTGGCGGTTGCTTTGCGCAATCACGCTCACCAAGGTGCGCCAACATGCTCGTTACCATTTTCGGAAGAAACGCGGCGTGCAGCGCGAACGCGACGGGTACTTGGACGCAGAAAACGCTCGTAGAATTGATGGCGAGGACCCCGGCCCGACTCCTGCGGAGGCCGCCGAATTTGCCGACGAACTGCAACAACTCATCGCCTCGCTGGATGAGGAGGAGCGGCAGTTTCTCCAACTTCGGCTCGACGGTCACAGCCACCAGGAAATCGCCGCTAAGCTGAGTTGCTCCGAACGGACGGTTGGTCGCATTCTGAAGCGGGTGCGGCGCCGCCTGGAGCGGCAACTCCAAGAAAGTTCCTAGCAAAGGCTGGCCTGCCTGCGACATCCCTGTCCCTCGCCTACTTCCTGGCGCGGAACGGCCACCACGTCCACGTTGCGGTCCGCTCGGGGGTGCTCTCCACACGGTTCTGAATGTTCTCTGGAGAACGAGGATGCTCCGTCTGCGATTGCTGATGGGCTTCCTGAGCAAGGGGCGAAATCGGGCCCGCGATTGTTGACGCGTCCGCGCCCAAAAAACGCGTCAACTCCTCGGCAAGGGCTTTCGCGCTGGCATATCGCTGCTCGGGTTTCTTTTCCAGACACTTCAAGCAGATCGTCTCCAATCTCCGGGGCAATTCAGGCCGCAACTTGCGCGGCGGCATGGGTTGGACCCTCTGAACCTGGTTCAACACTTCCGCAAAACTGGTCGAGGAAAACGGCGGCCGTCCGGAGAGCAACTCGTAAAGGATCACGCCCAACGCATAGACGTCCGTGCGCGGACCGATCCGGGCAAGCTCACCGGCGGCCTGTTCGGGCGCCATGTAACTCGGGCTTCCCATGACCGCCTCGGAACGAGTCAGCTCGTCCAGTCCCTCGAGCCCAGAGACCGGAGTCTGCTGCTTCATTTCCTCCAGGAACTCCAGAACCGAGTGCAGTCCTGCTGCATCCGTGAGCGTACCCGTGCGGGCCGCACATTGGCGCCAGATGCGGCGAGTGTACTGCTCGTCGTCGATTCCCTCTGCGTTGGAAGCCGAGTGATACTGCGCGCCCAGTTCGCTTGAAAAACGAGCCAGCTCAATGTCGAGCGCCGATACCGAGAAGGTGCAGCACGCTTGGCTCACCTTGGCGACCGGTGCCGCAAACTTCACCAGTCCGAAGTCGGAAATCTTGGGTGTCCCGTCTCCCATCATGAGAATATTTGCCGGTTTCAGATCGCGGTGGAGCATCCCGCGGCCGTGCGCATGCTGCATGGCCAACGCGAGCGTCCGCACCAGATCCGCGCACCAAAGGGGCTCCCGGGGAGTCTGCTTGCGGAGCCAATCCTTGAGGCTGCCCCGCTCTGCCCAATCCAGTACGAAAAACGGGCATCCCGCGGCAACGCCGACGTCACGGATCTTGATGATGTTGGGATGATTGAGGCATGCCATCGCTTCCGCTTCGATGCGGAAGCGGGCGAGTTCCTGAAACGTCGCGCCTCGGCCGCAGAGGATCATTTTCAGCGCCAGTCGCCTGCCGGTCGATTGCTGGCGAACGCGGTAGACCACTCCCATGCCGCCGCGACCAAGCTCTTCTTCCACCTCGTATCCAATGATGGAGAACGGATCAGAGACACGTAGCTTCTGAAGCGTGATCTCCAGGCCGGGAAAACGTCGGCGATACTCGTCGATCGTCGGCGGCCGCGAAAAGCGGCAGCGCACTTCGTACTCCTGCTGCGCCAAGCGAAGCAAGCGCGCCGGCTTGCCGAGTTCCTCGAATTTCTCGCAGTACTGCTCCACCCGGCAAGGCAATGCCTCGTCTTCGCCGCGGCTGGGGTCACCGGCCACTTCCGCCCGTGCCCGCCAGCGCAGCTCCATTTCGACACAAACAAGCTCTTCCAGCGTGGCGGCATACCCGGGATCGGATCGCGGCGGGAGGTAGACATCCAGAGGACGCCGGTCCCCCGCCAGCCAGTCTCGCTCGAATCGGCGAATGGAATCTTCCGCAGCCGATGGCGGCAGGTCATCCGCGGCCATGTTGAGCGTCCCCCTTCAGAAAACGACAAGTGTGGTCAATCCGGCGGCTAACGAAGCTTGGACAACGGCCGTCACCTGCCGAATAATATCAATCGACCGTCTTTGGAGGAAGCAGGCCGGCATGAAAGTCAACACGATGGCGTTCGGACGCGAGAATCTCTGCCCGTATGCGAGGGGCCCACGAAACCGTACGTGTCTTGGTGATCGTCACCATGCCCTTGCCGTCGTACTCGTGGCCCTCAACAACCGTGTACCAGTCCTCGGTATCTCGGCGCTCCCCGATGCCAGTGTCCGCTGCTTAATGTGTTGACCACAGTTTAGACACTCTCGGATGATGGTTGGCCCGGGAATCACTTTGCCCTCCCCCATAGTTTGGGTAGCAGGAATCGACCTCGCCGCTCAAAGCAACTCGACAACCACAGCCTCACCTGACACCTTGAGGGGGTAACCATGCATAAGCGTGACATTGATCACGGCGTTGGCCCCCAACTGGTGGGCCTTGTACATCAACATGAACAGGACAAGCTCGCTGTAACCAGTGTGATGGAGTTCGCCGTGGTAGCCTTCGCCGTAATAATCACTGAGATATGTTGCAAGGCTATTGCTGATTTCTTCGTTGGACGCATGGAGAGTTCCCAACCGACGAACCACTCGTGCTGCTTCAACGTGATCTGCGGTGGAGAGCACAATAGACCCAGCGAGATCGATGCGTCTCAAGCCCCGTTTAGTGTCCCGCTTGCAGCGTTCCAGTACCTCTCTTGGCCAATTCTTGAGCACATCCTCCCAAGGTTCAGACAGTATCTCCCGTTCTCTTTCAAGGGACTCTTGCCGGGCCACCTCGCCACCGGGTCGAGCGGCCCCACATTTCCAGCAGATACCCAGAAAATGCTTGACGGAGCAGCCGCACTGAACACATCGCCAGAACTGATCGAATGATTCTGGTTTTGGTCCCATGAAAGAGTTGCGTGTGAGCGTTTGGCCAAGAACCAGTACGATCCAGAACGCGTGGGGCGGCACCGGCTCTTCCGACACTTCCGGACTCGGAATCTCCCGCTCAGCTCCATCAGATCTTGGTCGTCCATTCAACATTCGCCTCCTTCGCCCTCTACTCTAATAAATCAGGAGGCTGCTGTCTCATTCATGTTGGCACAGAGGGCCATTCCGAGCAGGATCAGATTACTCAGTAGTCACCCCACAAAAGGGATCCTCCCATCAACTCGTACCTTTTCCCGTACGACCGATCACACGACCCATTTCTCGGAAAGATCGACCGCGATGGAACTCGTTCCTCCAGCACTGACTTTGCCCACCCAAAGAGTGAGATGGCAAGTTGCTAACTGCTCTCGGTCGCCCCCACCGAAGCGTCGAAACGTATCTTGCTTGCGCGCGTCAGTCACATCGGCACCGACGCATCAAAACGGCACAGCCGGGGGCAAGTCAGAAATGGTTCGTTTCTCGACACACGGTCGTCGGATCTGACGGCCTTGTCGGCGGACGAATCCCGGAAAGTCATCTCGACAATCAAGATGCCGAGAACTCGTCGACCGTGAGGTATTTGACACTCTCCCGCCACGGCGTTCAAGGCTTTCGGAGCAGCCAAGCGACCAGTCCCAGGCTGCGCCAGCGTTTCTAATGTTGCGTTCCACCCAAGACTTGCCCCCATCTGGCAATCGGTCGCCGAGCTTTTTGTAAGAAACGACCTCGCGCGCCGCAACTTTCAACAGGGTGAATTGCCGGCAAGGTGGTTGAGTCAGTGCCGGCGATCTCTTTTGGGGGATGCCGATCGGCCGATAATCATCTCTTGGGGTAAATTTTCTTGAGTTTTCGGGAATGAAACCGCCGCCATGGGCATCTATCTACCAGTCGGGCCCCAAAAAATCGCGAACTTCCTGTCGGGTTCGAGCGTCTATTGGCGATAGAGAGGGTAAGGGAAGTTCCAAACAGCCCCAAGCATAGGTAAAGGACCGATGACTTCGCTGTGGTCAAGTATTCAAGCCGAACCAAGAGGTACCGGGCGTTGCGCCGATTATCCGGCGAACGTGCTGCCCGGACACCCTCTGCGCTTGTGACACTTGGCTACTATCCTGGTCGACCACCAAAGCCCGGTGTCACAGCGACATCGGGCTTTTTTCATGCAACTCGATGGACCGGTAGCTGAGACGGCAGTAGCACCTGGCTGAAAACCAGGAGACGGGGATTCGATCGCCCCCTGGTCCACTTTGCGCTCACCGTACGCGCTGGCGTCAAACAGAACGTAGCGAAGCCTGGTATCGCGCGTGGCTGGGGGCCACGAGATCGTCGGTTCAAATCCGACCGTTCTGACTTCAGCGGAATGTAGGGCAGCGGCAAGCCCGCGTGTTTTGGGAACACGAGATTGTGGGTTCGAGTCCCACCTTCCCGACCTGGTCAACCAAGAAGGTAGTCGAGGGCAGGTGGCCCAGACACGGCTGATAACCGCGTAGTGCTGAGTTCGATTCTCAGGGCTACCACTGGCAAACTGGACTCTTAATCCGTCAGGTGAGGGCTCAAGTCCCTTTGGTCCCATTGAAAAACACTGCACTGGTCGTCCAGTGGCAAGGACACCGCACCCGTAATGCGGCGACGAGGGTTCGAGTCCCTCCCGGTGCTCTCGATCTTTGACAATTCGGCTTCCAACCAAGCGCCCATGATGTAGCGGTAGCCTGCTGCTTTGCCATGGCAGAAGTGCGCACTTCGCGACCGCTGGGCGCTCTTGCTGAACAGGACGTAGGAAAGCCTGGTACTGGCGCGTGCTTCGGGAGCACGAGATCGCGGGTTCAAATCCCGCCGTCCTGACTCGATCCGGTGTCCGATAACGGTAATCGACCTGCCTGTTAAGCAGGGGATGGACGTTCGACTCCTCCTGCCGGAGCTTGTTACTACGGAAGGGCAAGCCGATTGGCGACGGCACCCGCTTCGAAAGCGGCCGAGCGATGAGCCTTGAGGGTTCGACTCCCTCTCCTTCCGCCTTCACGTGCCCTTGGCCGAGCGGCAAAGGTGCCATCCTTCCAAGTTGGCGAGGCGGGTTCGACTCCCGCAGGGCACTCTCGGGGATCGGCGAATGGCAAGCCGCCTGGCTTTGAACCAGGAAACGAGGGTTCGACTCCTTCCCCCGAACTCCATGGGACGAAGTGGTGTCCCGACTGGAAACACGATCCGGGGTAGTTGCTGCTGGTAGTGACGCCTGTCTCTGAAACAGGAGGTCGTTGGTTCGATTCCAACCCCCGGAGCCTTATGGAAGTCATCCGGCCGGATGAGGAGCCTGTCTTGAAAACAGGTAGCGGCTGAAAACCGTTTGTGGGTTCAAGTCCCACGGCTTCCGCTAGAATTCATAATGTGTGTCCCTGGTGTAATTGGCAGCATGACTGGTTCCAACCCAGTCGGTCAGGGTTCAAATCCTTGGGGGCATGCCTTGCCGGACGTTCGCTGACGTGAACCTCCGGCGACAGGACGGGCTCATCGTCCAACAGGAAGACACCAGTTCCGCACACTGGAGATCGGGGTGCAACTCCCCGTGGGTCCACTGACTCGATACGGCCCTGTGGTCCAACGGCAACGACGCTTGGCCTACACCCAGGAAACGATGGTTCGACTCCATCCGGGGCGTGCGACACGATGCTGCAAGAAAGGAGTGCGTCGAGAGACGACAGATGAGTATCCCATCTGTTCCCGTTCCTCACATGCGTTGCCGGTAACGGCAGGGTGTGGGAGCACGAGGAAGATGCCCAATGATTGCCCCAAGCCGAATGGAGCATCAGGGCTAGGGAAAGGTTGGCATGGCGAACGAAAGTGAATCCTTGGTTGAAGTTGCGTTATGGAGAACTTGGGCAACGGCTGACGCCCAAGCGTTTGAGCAGGAACCCGCAAATGTCCCGTTGACGGTTGTGGATACCCGATGCTCACGCAGCAGAGAGGACGCCTAAACCAATCGCATCTCCTCTTATTGCGGAACGTGGTAAGTCCAACAGAGTCCGACCGATGGCCGGTAAGTGAACCGCAAGGGACACAGAACTCTCTGGTGGGTATGGGATGTCGGAGGAAGCGAAGGCCAGCAGCCGAAAGGCAACGGGAATCCATAACCGGCTGGATAGGGCGACTGCCCGACCTGGAAAGGTGCTGACTTCCGACTGGTGAGTCAAGGCGTGAGGCTCGTTGACATCATTGATCCATGTGAAAAGGTAACCGTAAGCATGGGACAGCAACGGCTGGTTGGTGAACGCGAGGTAGCAGCGGCGACTTGCTTGAGCCGTGTGCGGGGAAACTTGCACGCACGGTTCTTAGGGGAGGGAGTGGCGGCAACGCCGCTCCCTTACCCGACTACTTGGCTCGGTAGGCAATCGGCAGACCACTTTGGCTTAGAACCGCCAGATGCTGTGGGTTCGAGTCCCACCTGAGCCACTTACAACACGTCCTCGTGGAGCAGCGTGGAGTGCTCGCCTGGGGAGTCACGCAGGAGATCGTGGGTTCAAATCCCATCGGGGACGCTGGCACAGCACGGTACGCAAGCCGGCAAAGCGGCGAAGCTCAAACCTTCGCGATCGTTTGTGGGTTCGACTCCCACCCGTGCTACTGCGAAATGTTTGCTCGCGGGAGCGAAACAAGGTCTTGGCTTCGTACTTCGTCGCCGGAATAAAACCTGCGACGGCAGGGTCACAGATCGGAGGTGCGCCATGTGTTGAGCATGCTTGTCGTTGAGTTGGTTTTCCCCAACGAGGGGACAGTGTGTTTACGCACATGAGTCGTGCCTTTTTGTGGGAAGCCGAGCAAGTGGCCCGTATGCGGGCTCCTGGGTACCTGGCAGCGCATGGAATCACGTCCGTATCCGCGGGCGGGATCGTCAACATCGCGTTGCACGGCGGATGCGCCGACCAGAAGGTAAAACGCCTCGCGGCGAATCTTCTGGAACGGGCTTACGCCGAGGCGGTCCGTCGTTGGGCAGCCTGGTACCGGGATGTTCGAGGTATCACGTCTGTCTCCGTGATCGAGTTTCTGGCTCTGGCCGAGTCCGAGCCCGGCACGCATCACGGCGTCACGAAGACGAAACTTCGGAAGGCGGCCAGGCGAATCCAGGCCAACGACCGAGGGACGTCATCGGCGGCGTAGACAGCGTCGATCCCTGGCGCGTTGTTTGGCTTCCTGACCTGAATCAGATTCGGAGCGCAGCCAAGGCTTGGCGTCAGAACTTGGCAGTTTGTTCCACGCAGCGGTCGCGTCACTGTGACCTCTGCGATTTATGTCTGCGTCGGTTGGGCATTGGCAGGCCCCGCTGGCCGTAACCCAGTTGTCCTCACGGACCTTGGCGGTTCAACTCCGTCCCGGCGCACTCAGAACACGTGGCGCGGTGCGATGATGGTTTTGCAGCGAGGCTTTCAATCTCGCCGACGCGGGTTCGATTCCCGTCCGCGTCACTCGACAGATAGCCAACTGGTGGAATAGGTAGACACGCGACGCTCAGAACGTCGTGCCCAACAGCGGGCGTGGGAGTTCGACTCTCCCGTTGGCTACTCGATAACTGCATTGCAGTCTTGGCAGGTGCCTGACTGGCTTTCATAAGGCCGGTTTGCCCGGTTCGATACCGGGGCCTGCAACTTGCGGGTGAGCCAGTGCTCGTCCGGGCCTCATAAGCCTGGAATGCCGGGCGCAACCCCCGGACCCGCCACGACCGGGTACGCAAATTGGCAAAGCGGCGAGGTCGAGAGCCTCGTGGTTTGTGGGTTCGACGCCCACCTCGGTCACTTGAGATCCCGTGGTCCAACGGCGAAGACGCCTGGGTGACAACCAGGAGATCGCTGGTTCGACTCCAGCCGGGATGTGCGACACGATGCTGCAAGAAAGGAGTGCGTCGAGAGACGACAGATGAGTATCCCATCTGTTCCCGTTCCTCACATGCGTTGCCGGTAACGGCAGGGTGTGGGAGCACGAGGAAGATGCCCAATGATTGCCCCAAGCCGAATGGAGCATCAGGGCTAGGGAAAGGTTGGCATGGCGAACGAAAGTGAATCCTTGGTTGAAGTTGCGTTATGGAGAACTTGGGCAACGGCTGACGCCCAAGCGTTTGAGCAGGAACCCGCAAATGTCCCGTTGACGGTTGTGGATACCCGATGCTCACGCAGCAGAGAGGACGCCTAAACCAATCGCATCTCCTCTTATTGCGGAACGTGGTAAGTCCAACAGAGTCCGACCGATGGCCGGTAAGTGAACCGCAAGGGACACAGAACTCTCTGGTGGGTATGGGATGTCGGAGGAAGCGAAGGCCAGCAGCCGAAAGGCAACGGGAATCCATAACCGGCTGGATAGGGCGACTGCCCGACCTGGAAAGGTGCTGACTTCCGACTGGTGAGTCAAGGCGTGAGGCTCGTTGACATCATTGATCCATGTGAAAAGGTAACCGTAAGCATGGGACAGCAACGGCTGGTTGGTGAACGCGAGGTAGCAGCGGCGACTTGCTTGAGCCGTGTGCGGGGAAACTTGCACGCACGGTTCTTAGGGGAGGGAGTGGCGGCAACGCCGCTCCCTTACCCGACCACTACGGAGAAGAGGCGATGGTCTGTAGGTGTTTTGGCAGCATACGTCCTCGGTAAGGACGGGGACCGGGTTCGATTCCCGGACGGACCTCTCAGAAGAACGATACGGGCCTGCATGCCTCTGGGGGCGACTGACCCTTGCAAGGTCGGTGCGGTGGGTTCGACTCCCATCAGGTCCACTCAATACGGGCTCATGGTCCAACTTGCGCGACACCGCGTGAGGCGTGGCGGAGATCCGAGTTCGACTCTCGGTGGGTCCACTGTTACGGAAGGTAGCCGGATATGGTTAGCCGGGCCGGTTTGCTAAACCGTGCGACCTGCGGGTCGTGTGGGTTCGAATCCCATGCCTTCCGCTTACGCCCCGATAGTGAAGTGGAGATCATCGCTCGCTTCTAACGAGCTGTCCCAGGTTCGAGTCCTGGTCGGGGTACTGAACGAAACGGAAGGGCTACCCGATAGGCGACGGGAGCCGGTTGGAAGCTCACTCGAGCGATGAGCCTTGTGGGTTCGACTCCCACTCCTTCCGCTTGGACTGAATACATACATGTTGGCCGTAGCTTAATAGGCAGAGCGCCTGGCTGTGAACCACCCTACGTGCCGGTTCGAGCCCGGTCGGCCAACCCTTGGGGAAACCGGGAGGTGGATCATGACCGCAAGAGCACTCCAGAGACCAACGCTGGTGTTGAACCGCAACTGGCAGCCGATCCACGTGGCTACCGTGGCACGTGCCCTGGTGCTGTTGTGGAACGAGTCGGCCCGCGTGGTCGACCCGGTGGACTTCCAGACCTACACCTGGGAGGACTGGACCAAGCTGCGCCCGAAGGACGGTGATGCCTTCATCCAGGCCGTGCGGTTTCGGCTGCGCGTGCCGGAGGCGATCACGCTGACCGAGTACGACCGGTTGCCGACGGCCGCCGTGACGTTCAGCCGCCGGAACCTGTTCAAGCGGGACCACTTTACCTGCCAGTACTGCGGCGCCCAGCCGGGCAGCGAGGAACTCTCGGTCGACCACGTCGTGCCTCGTGCCCAGGGCGGCCCGTCGCGGTGGGAAAACTGCGTGCTGGCTTGCGTGGCGTGCAACAAGCGGAAGGCCGACCGTACGCCCGAGCAGGCCGGTTTGCGGCTGAAGCGGAAGCCGATCCGGCCCACCTGGAACCCGCTGTACGGATTCCACGACATCCGGATCGAAAGCTGGTCGAAGTTCCTAAGCGAAGCCTACTGGAACGTCCAGTTGCAGGAGTAGTCGTTACGTCCGGCTCCCGGCCAAGTGCCGGGGGCCATACAGGAGTGTGCTCCTCACGAGAGCAAGCGGTCTCCAAAGCCGCCCGACGGGGTTCGAATCCTTGCACTCCTGCTTGTGCCGACGTGGCCGAATAGCGAGGCGCCGGTCCTGTAAACCGGTTGATGCTGGTGCAAGTCCAGTCGTCGGCCCTTCGTCCCGGAAGTGTAATGGACCGCACGGGGTCCTCCTAAGACCCAGGCCCTCACTTCGACTCCAGGCCGGGATACTGATTGTCTCGATGGTGTAGTGGATAGCATTGGACTCTACGAAGGTCCAGGTCCAGGTTCGAATCCTGGTCGAGATACTTATGCCCTGCGAGTGTAACGGATAGCACGGTAGGCTTCGATCCTGCAAGACGGGGTTCGACTCCCTGGTGGGGCACTAAACGATATGTCCTCGGAGTGTGGCGGAATCTTGCACGCGACCCGGCGAAGGTCGAGGACCAGGTTCGACTCCTGGCGAGGAGTGCGACACGATGCTGCAAGAAAGGAGTGCGTCGATAGACGACGGATGAGTATCCCATCTGTTCCCGTGCCTTGCATGCGCTGCTGGTAACGGCAGGGTATGAGAGCACAAGGCAGAAGCCTAATGGCTGCCCCAAGCCGAATGGAGCGTCAGGGCGAGGGAAAGGTTGGCATGGCGAACGAGAGTGAATCCTTGGCTGAAGTTGCGTTAAGGAGAACTTGGGCTAATCGGCTGATACCCAAGGCTTTGAGCAGGAAACCGCAAGTTCCTCGGTGCGGACGCGGATACCCGATGCTCACGCGACAGAGAGGACGCCTAAACCAATCGCATCTCCTACTATTGCGGAACGTGGTAAGCCCCATGAGGTCCGAGCCGCTCGTCGCGGCCCGGTAGGCGGATCGCAAGTGAAGCGGAAATCCTCAGGGGGTATGGGATGTCGGAGCAAGCGAAAGCCAGCAGCCGAAAGGCAACGGGAATCCATAACCGGCTGGATAGGGCCTGTGCCCAGCCCGAAAGGGCGCTGACTTCCGACTGGTAATTGACCGAAGGCGTTTGTGAAGGAAGCGACAAGGATGGGCGAAAAGGAAACCGTAAGCCCAGCACGCACGCCTTGTGATTGGGATTCCATTGATTGGGAACCGGTCATGGTGTACGTTCGCCAACTTCGGCAGGCGATCTTCCGAGCTACAAAGGAAGGTGATCTCAAGAAGGTTCGTACCCTGCAAAGGATCATGCTTCGCTCGCATGAGAACCGGGCTCTCTCGGTTCGCAGGGTGACGCAGATCAACCAGGGGAAAAGCACGGCGGGGGTAGACCGGCAAACGGTCACCACCTCCGAGGCTAGGGGGCAATTGGTGGACCAGCTCGCGGATAGCGAGTTGTGGAAGCCACTGCCCGCACGTCGAGTGTACATCCCGAAGGCTAACGGCAAGCTTCGCCCCCTCGGAATTCCGGTTGTCGTCGATCGCGCGCTCCAGGCCGTGGTCAAGAATGCTCTTGAGCCGTACTGGGAAGCGAAGTTCGAGGACAGCAGTTATGGGTTCCGGCCGGGACGTGGCTGCCATGATGCGGTTGAAAGAATCTTCAATCTGGCCTCCGCTAAGGGGAACAGGCGCTGGGTTCTGGATGCCGACATCAAAGGGGCCTTTGACAACATCGACCATGAGAAGCTGCTTAACCTGATCGGCAACTTTCCCGCGAGGGAGATGATCCGAGCATGGCTGAAGGCGGGCTACATGGAAGAAGGCGTCTTTCACGACACCAGAAGCGGCACACCGCAAGGTGGCGTGATTAGTCCCTTGTTAGCCAACATCGCATTCCACGGAATGGAGGAAGCCCTGGGGGTTCGCTACTTGGTTCGCAAGAATCGGGCGTACCCGACTGAGCTTCACCCGCAATCCGTAGGCTTGGTGCGATACGCAGACGACTTTGTGGTGTTCTGCCACACTCAGGAAGAGGCCGAACAGGCCAGGCAGACGCTAGAAGCGTGGTTCAAGGAACGGGGATTGACCTTCTCACCCGAGAAGACCCGGATCGTGAATCTCGACGAAGGTTTCGACTTCCTGGGCTTTAACGTCAGGCAGTACAAGGTCACGGACTCCAAGAGTGGATACCGACTGCTTATCAAACCGAGCCGCAAATCCGTGGAAACGATACGGCGGAAGTTGAAGGAGGCCTTTCGTGATCGACGGGGTTTCAGTGTTGATGGACTCATCAGCATGGTGAACCCAATCATTCGCGGATGGGCCAACTACTTCCGCATCGGGGTCTCATCCCAAGTTTTCGGCAACCTGGATGGAAGCCTTTTCTCGCTACAACAGCAATGGGTAGCGTGGCAGCATCCACGGAAGTCGTGGGGATGGAAACGTAAACGCTACTGGGGTAACTATCGGCGAGGGAATACATGGGTGTTCGGGAAACCGGATTTCTACATGCTTCGCTTCTCGTGGTTCCCCATCAAGCGTCACATCCTGGTGAAGCGATTCGCCTCCTGGGACGATCCCGAACTCTCGGAGTATTGGGATCAGAGGAAACAGCGGGAAACCGCCAACGTCCTCTCTCGCTTCCGGGCGGCGGTCGCCAGGCAACAGGATGGGGTATGCCCGATTTGCCGAGACCACTTGCTGAACGGCGAGGAGCTGCTTGAGCAACGAGCGATTCCGACCCGTCAGCCTGGTGTGACTCGACCAGCCGACTTGAGACTCGTTCATGCGGGCTGCCGTCTGGCTGCCCAAAGAACGCGAACTATCCAATGCAAGCAATTGTCAAATACTTGAGCCGTGTGCGGAGAAACTTGCACGCACGGTTCTTAGGGGAGGGAGCGGCGGCAACGCCGCTCCCTTACCCGACCACTGACTGAAAGGGAGAGGAGCCATGCGACACAATGACGACAGACGCCAGCATGCCTCCGTTGTGGGCGGAGGATTCGGTGTGGGATTGGTTACCCTCTTGGCTGCGCTGGGACGGCAGGCCGACGATGTAGCACGGTTCGCCGGTCGACACGTCAACGACCTCGGACACGGTGTGTTTCAGCAGGCCGACGATTTCGGTCGCATTACCATCCACAGTGGGGACGACCTACTGCGGAGCGTGGACAATGCAGCACGGCCGTGGATGCTAGAGTGCAGGATGGTCGAGCCACCCAGCGTCGTCACGAGCACCCACGCGACGGACGCTGCCGGCCACCGTAGTGACGTCCTGTTGCACCTAGCCAAGGAGGCAGGCGAAGAAGCCTTGGAACTGGCCATACGGCGCGACAAGGAGAACGAGTAACTTGGCCGCTGCGTGACGTATCGCGCGGCGGTTTCTGACGCTGGAGCCAGACGCTACGGCGACCGGCTGCAACCCGGTTCAAGTGGGTTCGACTCCCACCGGCGTCTCTGAGGACTCCGACTGCCGGTTCAGACTACATCCTTCACAAAGATGAGCAAGGTCCGGACCACTCCTCGTCGGAGGGCCTCATACTTGCCGACTTACTGGGCCACCGATTTCGGTCCTGTTCGCGCCCCGATAGTCGATCCGGCTAGAAGTCGGGCAGGGCCTTCTTTATCCAGACCTCCGAGACCCTTGCGTACTCCTCTTGAAGAACAGGGTCGCACGCCAGGCTTCGGGAGCGTCTTTCGAGCTTGTTGGTGCTGAGACTGAGCAGCAGCAGAGGAGCACTCAGGGCCAACACCACAACCAGCCCAATCGCCCCGTACTCCCTGATCAGAAGCACGGCCCAGATCAGAGACACGACGCCGAAGACCGCAGATCCCAGCGCCGCGTACATGTTCCGGCGAACGATGCCCTTGAACTCGTCCAGAGTCGCTGCGCTCTCGATGGCCTCATGCCCTCGAAGAAAGCCCGCCAGAACGGCCCGCGACCACAGCAGGACGCCCATGAACGCCACGTTAATCGCGATATAGCCGAGGATCATTGGGGCTCCTTATCGGAGGCAGTCACCCCGAGCTGCCAAACACCTTGTCGAAAGCCGCAAACGTGTCGCCCTTCCGGTCGAGAACCGCAAACGAGACGTGCTGAAACGCCTTGGCGAACGGGCCGTCCAGCAGGAACTCCCCGAAGAGGCTCGCAACCATACGCGGGTCGTTGCCGAACACGCCACACCCCCAGGCGCCCAGCACCAACGCTGCCTGGTCGAACACCACCGCCGCTGAGAGGACCTGCTCGATCCGCCGTCGAAACGTGGGCACGATCTTGTCAACCGCTTGAGGCTCGTTCTTGGCGATCGCCCCGGCATTGGGCGCGGGAGCGGTGATGATTGTCACCTCCCAAGGCTCTTCTAGTAAATTGTCCTCATCATCCCGGAAGACCGGCACCCGCGGGGAGACGATCAGGTGGTCCGTGTACAGCGCGGAGGGAAAGCGCCGGTTCGCCTCATAGTACTCAGGATGGCGTTCGAGACAGGCATGGAGTGCGCTGGCCCGCGCCAGGCTCTCCTCCTGGGCCTGCGACCCACCGAGGAACCCACCACCGGGGTTCTTTGCGGAGGCGAAGTTCAGCACCGCGGTGGGGCCGGACAACCGCCGGGCGGCGGCGAAGGTCGTCTCGTTGCGCACCTCGAAAACGGTCTTGAAGCTGCGGCCGGACAGCGCCTCATCAGCCCGCAGCGGATCACCTGGGGCGAAGAGCGCAGATGCGTCGACCGCGGCCTGAACGGCATCCCGGATCGACACCGTGCGTCCCGATGGAGCCGTGTAGCTCCCGGCTTGCGTGATGGCGACGGTCTCGGCGGCAATGCGGGCGCGTTGTTCTCGGTTGGCCATAGTGCTTATCCAGATGGGCTTTCCGGCCTGGGCCGACGGTGTTCGTGGTTGCCCTGTAATATGCTAGTTCCCGTGGGCCCAATCAAGGTAGGGGCGAGCCAGCAACCACACAATCCCGAGCAGGCCGGTGGCAAGAACATACCCCAGCACCCGGTTCTTGAACGTGAAGACGACAGCGCCCGCAAGAACCGGTGTACCGAACATCGCCAATGTCTCAATCACTCGTGAGCCGGCCATGCACAAGTGGATGTAGCGGCAACCGACCTTGAACCCCACACCGGCGAAGAACACCGTCGAGAACAAACGCCGGGAGAGTGCGTCTGAGATCGGCGGTGCCGTGAACCGAAACAATACCCTACAACCCACGCAAAACGCGCCGATGAAACAGGTGAAGATTGTCAGCGACAAGAGGTCGTAGTGGCCTCTGAACCACCACAGGTTGTGATCCGCCACTTGGGCCGCCTTCGCCACACCCAGCAGCCCCCAGAAGACTAGCGTACCAGGCAGCCACTCGCGGCGTCTGGCCCAGAAAGTTTGCTGAGGATCGCAGTCCTGCATCGCGTCTCACTCCCACCTAGCCCACGCAAAGCGAACCGACCCAAATGTTTTTCCCATGTTCCTGGCCGGACGCGCCTTGTTACCCTCACCCCAGGTCTCTTACCGCAAGTAGTCGTGGACCGTTCTGCCTTTGTCGAGAACCGTGCCTTCGGGATGAGAACGCCAGAACACGTGAAACATCTCTTTGATTGGCAGTTCGACAAGTTCACCACGCAGTTCAAGCTTGACCGTGAATCGCTCGACTTTCCCCAAGAGCTGAGTCTCAGTCGTTTGGCGCCATGGCACCTCGATTAGCCGGTCCAGGTCAGGTTCACGGGGGTTGTCCGGTGATGGGATTGTCTTCCGGCAGTAGAGAGCCCACGTCATCGGGGCCTCGATCACCTCATCGCCCGTCAGCGTGAACGCAAGGTCCAGGGTTGTCGGTCCGAAAGTCCGCAGGCTTGATCGGACATGCTCACCGTCCCGCTCGACTGCTGTTCGCCCCGCCAGCTTAGGCATCCCCAACGTCTCGCGTCCCCAGATGCTCAAGAGTGTAGGGTCTTCCGCGTCTTCATAAACTCGCACCATGTACAGGCCCAACTTGCCCTCGAACGTCGCGGGGATCATAAGGCAACTATTGCGGTAGTTGAACCGGTAAGGCTTGACGACGGTGAAAATGTCTTGCGTCACAAGCACAGCATCACCCAATTGAGAACCCCAGGGCGTGGCATCTGGCTTCAGAGGCTCGGGCAGGAGTTGTCGTACAAGTTCCGGCGATGTCCTGAAAGCCAAGTTGACTCCGTGCCACTCGCCATAAACCACCGGTAGTGCCGGATAGGGAGACGTATCAAAGGGCATGGAGCGAAAGACGTCCCCCGGTTGCTTGCCTTCAGCGCCGTCCTCTGCCAGCGTGGTCAGCTGAGCCAACGAGCCCAGTGAGACAAAGGCGACAAAAGTGGCACGGACCAGCGTCAGACGCGAGATGCGGTTGACCTGAAGCGGCATGTTCATCTCCCAGCTAGGATGACGTAAGGGCTCCCGTAGAGCCACTATACCGGCCGTAGGTTTGCTCGAAAAGCAACCAACTTGGTTCTCTCGAACCTACTCCCACACCGTCCACACCCCAAAATGATCCGATCCGAACGTCTCCGCTGTCTTCCTTGCCGGTGTGAGCCGCCCCTCCCCCGCCAGGTAGATGCAGTCGATCGGTCCGCTCCCGGCGTACCGGGGGTCATCGTAGGTCTCGCCCACGTCTTTGGTGAGACTGCGCATCCGGAGCCCGGCCAATCCGCCTCTCAGCAGCGCATGAGTGTCGTCGTACCGGTCCCCTTCCCCGGAGAACACGTCCACGTCCAGGTCGTCCCCGTTCTTCTTCGCGTCCGTCTCGCCGACGTTTAGGTCCCCGGCCACCAAGTACGTGTAACCGGGGAAGTCCTCCATGTCCTCAAGCACCGAGAGAGCCATCGCCGCGGCCACGTGCTCCCGTTTCATGGCGTTCTCAGCCTCATCCCCAGAGGCCGAAGACTTCAAGTGGGTGAGGCAGAGGGTGAGCTTCAGGTCGTCGATGCGAGCCCACAGGAACCCGCGTCCCACGCCGGCCTGTTTCACCCCGAGCTTCAACAAGGATCCCACTTCAAGTGGCAGCTCGTTGGGCTCATTATCCCGGCCGTACATCCGGTTGTCGGGCGTCTGGTCGTACTCGACGACGCGGGTGAGCGGGAAGCGGCTGATGATCCCCACCTCGAACGATGCGTGCTCCTGGTCGTCCCGCTGGTTGAAGTCCGAGCAGGCGATCTGGTAGCCATCCAGGCCCATCACCTCCCGAACCCGCTCCACGACCTCATAGGAGCACACCTCGTCGATCAGCAAGACATCGGGCTGCGTTGCCTGGGCGAACCGGCGGAGGTCGGCTTGTCGCTCGTTCACGGTGGCTGTGTCGAACAGTTCCTCCGCGTTCCACAGGACGATGTTTGCGGCGGAGGCGGGGGTGGGGAGGAGCAGCAGGAAGAGAAGCGTGAACCGGCTCATGCCTAAATCTCCTTGTCGGCTACTCGCCCTCTCCCGGCGCAACTCTTCACCCCTTGCCGCAAAACTTGCTCGAACATCCTCTTGCCGGCCCCCACGATCCCATCGGAGAGGATCGTTCTAGGTGCGATCCGGTCGCCGCACGCCGCACCGGAACAAGACGGTGCGCTGCCGGGATCTGCTTGTGGTCGATTTCCACGACCGGCCCCCCAGCTCCGCCGCTGGAGCCGGCAGCGGCGTCGAAGGCGCCGTGAAAAAAGAAGCGCTCGCTCCGCACCGGGACAATACCGTTGAGCCGCTATAGGAGGGATCCTCTGGGGCAGCATTCGTGGAATTGGTTCCTCCCGCGTCGATCGGCCTGGGCGAATGCGTCCTGCAGTGGGAAGATGCTGGCGGGGCCAAGATGCGAGTTCACCTGAAGGGAGTCGCGGCGCCTGACCTGATCGGACTGAGCCGAAGCTTCTGGGAAGGGTGAGCCGTGATCCAGATCACACCTCAGATGCGCGTCCTGGTAGCGATTGAGCCCGCGGATTTCCGCCGAGGAATCGATGGTTTGGCTTGCCTCTGCAAACAGACGCTCCAGCAGGACCCGTTCTGCGGCTGGATGTTTGTGTTCCGCAACCGCAAAGCCACGGCGGTCAAGATCCTTGTCTATGACGGGCAAGGGTTCTGGTTATGCCACAAGCGGCTGTCCAGCGGGCGTTTTCGCTGGTGGCCAAGCGACGCCAGCCAGCCGGCCCAGACGCTGGCAGCGCACCAACTGCAGGTCCTGCTGGCCGCCGGGAACCCCACGGCAGACCAAGCGGCGCCCGTGTGGCGACCGGTGAGTCCGGGAATCTGAAAAAACGCCCGGCGTGCCTCTTGCGTTCCACGCCCGCTCGTGCTACAGTACGGGCCATGAGCAGTCCTCAAGTACCGTGGTCGCGTGGTGACGGATGCCGAAGTGACGTTCATCCGGCAGCTCATCGCCGCGCATCCGTCGCTGAGCCGGCGGGCCTTATCCCTGAAGCTTTGTGAGGCTTGGAACTGGGTTCAAGCCACCCAGCCAAGTGACGTGAAGTCGAATCCGGAAGTCATCGAGTTGGATGAAGCGGATCTGGAGTCCAAGCTGGACCAGATCGAAGCCGCCTTGGGCGCGGAGATGGCCGAGCCATTTCGTCTGCTGCTGGGCTGGTACGCCTGCCTGTTGGGACTGCTCCGCGAGAAGAAGCTCAGTATCCGTCGGCTCCCAGAAGATGCTGTTTGGAGCTTCGACGGAACGGACATCGAACGTTGTATCCTCCGGCCAAGGCGAGGACACTTCGAGCGGGAATGCAGAAGACCCATCCGCCTGCCCTGGGAAACTCCGTCGACGACCGAGAACCCAGGCCGCGGCAGCGACTGCTCGCGTGAGAAGTGCTGGGCGCCGCCGCCGGCCAGGCCATGGCGAATTCCCGCGAGCAGCTACACGGGCTGCGCGCAAGTGGTGGTGACCCACGAATCGCTGCATCCGGCGACGGCTGTCCGCTTTGCATCCACGGAACGGTGTACCGTCAGCCGCGTTGGTCGCCGGTGGTGCGTTTGAAAGGCCAGGCTCCGGTGACCGGCAAAGTCTTTCAGCTTGAGCGGCTACGCTGCGGGGATTGCGGCGAGGTCTTCACGGCCGAGTTGCCCGCGGAAGCGGGGATCAGAAGCGGATCCGAGCGTGGCGGCGGTCGTCGCGACGCTGCGTTATGGGGAAGGGATGCCTGGCAATCGCCTGCAACGGTTCCAGCAGGCGGCGGGCGTTCCTTTGCCTGCGTCCGATCAGTGGGAACTGGTTCGGGATGCCGCGGAGCAGGGCCCGCGAGTTGCCTATGAGCATCTGTTCGCCCTGGCGGCGCAGGGCGACCTCGTGCACAACGACGACACCGGCATGCGCGTGTTGGAACTGACGGAGAAGATCAAACGCCAAGAGCCTCTGTTGGAAGAAGAGATCCCAAGCGGCGAGGTGTTTCACCACGGGCATTGTGTCCGTGGCGGAAGGGCGGGGGCGACATTATCCTGTTCTTTACCGGTCCGCATCATGCGGGAGAAAACCTCCGCTCGCTTCTGGAATCGCGATTGCAGGAGTTGCCGCCGCCAATGCAAATGTGCGACGCCTTGAGTCGCAACATGCCCAAAGATCTGCGCGTACTGCTGGGCAACTGCTTGGTCCATGGGCGTCGGAACTTCCTCGACGTGGTCGAGTACTTTCCGGCCGAGGTCCGGTACGTGCTGGAGTGCTTGAAGAAGGTTTACAAGACCGATGCCGAGGCCAAGAAGCAACAACTGTCGGCCGACGAGCGACTGAGGTTGCATCAACAACAAAGCGGTCCCGTGATGGAACAACTGCGGTGCTGGCTGAAGGCGCAGTTGGACGAAAAGCGGGTCGAGCCGAACTCCTCCTTGGGAGGAGCGATCAACTACATGGAGAACCATTGGAAGGCATTAACGCTCTTCCTGCGCGTGCCCGGTGCCCCGTTGGACAACAACGTGTGCGAACGTGCTTTGAAGATGGCCATCCGGCATCGGAAGAATTCGCTGTTCTACAAGACTTCGCGCGGCGCCGCCGTGGGCGATCTGTACATGAGCCTCATCCATACCTGCTACTCATCGGGCGCCTCGCCGGTCGACTACCTGACCGAGTTGCAACGGAATCACCAGCGGGTGCGGGCGGCTCCCGGCGACTGGATGCCCTGGAACTACCGGGAGCAATTGGCCGCGACGGAATCCGGGCCAGACCGGGGCCGCAGCCCGCCCGCTGTCGCACCGGCTGACGGGAGTTGTCCCTGCAACGATCGGCCGGCACCGCGGACGGCGTGCCGAGAACGGCGGTCCTGGCCCGGCGAGGGCGGCCGTGCGCGCCACGCCGCGCGCATTTCGACGGCTGCACCGTCGCCGTTGACCGCCGCAAGCGAAGCCGACGCCGATCCCCTGCCGTACCCGGCCCCCGCGCCCTCACTCACCGCGACCCCTCGCTGCCCGCCGAATTCCGGCCCAGCGAGGTTTTGCACGCTCGCCGACAGTACACAGACGATGCATGGTGCGGCATTGTTATACAACCATCTGCTGCAGCAGAAGCGGGCAAGGGAGAAAGAAAACGGCGCAGTGGAAACTCGCTACGATTGGCCCGCGCTGCTGGCCGACTGGGCCGCCAGGGTTCGGCAACGTTGGACCGAACTGAAAGGCTGGTACGACCGCCGGGAGGAATTCTGGCAGCTTATGCCGATCGCTACGGCCCAGGTGCCGCGTCCGACACAGATGTTTGTCCGGCAGTGGTGCCGCTTGGTGTACGAGGAACCGGGACCGGAAACGCTCACGGGCAGCAAGATCGCCCGCCAGCTTATCGTCGAACGCGAGATTCGGCTCAAAGGAAAGCGGGCCCGGCTGTCGAACCCTCGAGCGTTGGAACGTTGGGGAGGGGCCTCGGGGGATCGCCAGATCGATTATCGCTGGCTGCCTACCGTGCGAGACATTGTTCGAGACATCGTTGTCGGCTGCCAGAGGAAGGGGGATGTCCATGCTTGATCCCAACGATCGACGTACCTACCTCGACCAGCTTCGGCCGCCGGACGGCTATCTCCTCGATCGGGCCATTGCCACGACCTATTCGCTCGACTTGCTCTCGCTTCTGATGGCCCCGCTGTCGATGGTCTGCTACGAAACGGGCGACTTCCAGCAGGTGCTTCGCGATCCGATTGCCCTGGTGGAAGCCCTGCGGATGACGATCGGCCGATTCGCCGTGTTCTGCCAACAGGGGAAAATCCTCCTTCCTCGCACGGACACGAGGCTTTACAGCTACCTGGAGAAGGCCGTCGTCCCCGTCGTACCCCCGGCGGAGAACGGCTCGTTCCATCCCAAGATGTGGCTTCTGCGGTTCGCCAGCGAAGACCCCGACCATCCGACCCTCTACCGTCTCTTGTGCCTGTCACGCAACCTCACCCTCGATCGCTCCTGGGATACGGTCCTGGCCCTGGAGGGGCCGGTAAGGGAACGCCGCGAGTTCAAACGGAACCGGGCGCTGGCAGCGTTTGTGTCAGCGTTGCCGGGAATGGCTTGCGCGGAGGTGCCTGGCCACGTATCCGAGCACATCGCGCTGATAGAGGACGAACTGGCCCGCGTCCGGTTCGACCCTCCACCCGGATTCGAGGAAGGGCAGGATGCGATCGAGTTTCTTCCCATGGGGATTGATGGCTACTCCACGCCTCCGCACCTGGAAGGCGGTTCGCGACTGCTGGTAATGTCGCCCTTCCTTTCCGACAGCGTGCTGAAGCCACTGTCCGAGTACAGCAAGGACAACGTGCTGATTTCCCGACTCGATAGCCTCGACCGGCTGCAGGCGACGACGCTGGCCGCGCTGCAGTGCGCGGGGTGCCGTGTGTACGCCCTGGACGATGGTGCTCATAGTCCGGATGAAGATGAAAGTCTGGCTCCCGAACCGGACCCGGGCATGGAAAACGCCTCGGGGCTGCACGCGAAGCTGTTTGTCGTCGAAAATGGCGGCCAAGCATGGATCTACACCGGATCGGCAAACGCGACCGCAGCCGCCTTCCACGGTGCCAATGTCGAGTTCATGGTGGCCTTGGCAGGCCCCCGGCGAAAGGTGGGGATCGATTCGATCCTTGGCGCCCCAACCGAAGACGATAAGGATCGTGCCTCGCTGGCCGGTCTTCTGCAGCCGTATCAGCGCTGCGAACCTCCTGAGCCAGCGGATGCGGTCCAGGTGCAAGTCGAAGAGGATTTGCGGCGCGCGCAGTCGCTGCTGGCACGGGGCGGCCTGAACGCCCGCGTGTCGCTCGGGGAGGAGGGCTACGGGATCGAGCTTGCTTCCGACAGCCTCTTTCGCTGCCGGGTTCGGTCCGGGGCCGTTGTCGTCCGATTTCGTTGACCGGAGCGGATGCTGTGAACCTGGCACCGCTCGGCGATGGCAGTCCGGTGCAATTCCGAAGGGTGTCACTGGTCGGGCTGACGTGCTTCTTCGCCTTCGAATTGGAAGCTGAGAACGAGGGAAGGGAAGCAGCCGTGTCGTTCGTGCTGAAGCTCCCGATGGAAGGGATTCCGCAGAACCGGGATCAAAGCATCCTCTACGCTATCGTATCCGACCGTGCACGCTTCCTCCGCTACCTGCTGTTCCTCCTGGCGGCCGAGGAGGGCAACCTCGGCGTGTTGGGCAGGCATATCGGCCTTTCGGGCAAGGGGAGACCGGTCGGCGGCATCGGAATCCCGCTGTTGGAGCAGTTGGTCAAGGCGTATAGCCGTTATCCGGAGCGGATCGACCGCATCGCGCGGCTGGTCGAGGATCTCGTCAGCTCCGGGCAGGCAGAGGAGATTCTCCCCGACGGGTTTAATGAGGTCTGGCAAACGTTTCTCGAGGCACGAGCGAGGGAACTGCAGCATGAAAACGAGCACACCACGACCGGACCTTGAACGTGCTTTGCGGCCACTCAAGGACTTTCAACGCAAGACCGTCGACTACGTCTACCGGCGGTTGTACGAGGATCCGGACTGCGTGAAGCGTTTCCTCATTGCCGATGAGGTCGGGTTGGGGAAAACTCTGGTCGCTCGGGGTGTCGTCGCAAAGGCTGTCGACCGTCTCTGGGATGAGGTAGAACGCATCGACGTGGTCTACATCTGCGCCAACCGCGATATCGCCCGGCAGAACATCAATCGCCTGAATATCACGGGCAATCGCAACATTCCTTTGGCCACCCGAATGACGCTCTTGCCGCGGTATGCCCCCAATCTGACTGGCAACAAGATCAACTTCATCTCTTTCACGCCGGGCACGACGTTCAACCTTCGCTCCTCGACGGGCTTGGCAATGGAGCGGGCTCTAATCTATCAGATCCTCCGTGAAGCCTGGGACTTCGGCGATCGGACCGGACCAAAGAACCTGCTTCAGTGCACCGCAGACAAGGATCCCTGGCGGAATTACTACTTGCCTCGTCAGCTTGCCGAAAAACCCAACGAGCAACTTTCAACGAGGTTCGTCGAGAACCTGAAGCACCATGGAATCCGCAAACAATTCGAAGAGCTGGCGGATCGCTTCGCCTACTACCGCCAGGATCCGCCGGTGGAGGACAAGAAGGACCGCAACAGGATGGTGGGAGAATTGCGACGGATTCTGGCCGAAAGCTGCGTCGATGCGTTGGAGCCCGACATCGTCATCCTGGACGAGTTCCAACGGTTCAAACACCTCCTGGATGAGGAGAACGAGGCGGCGCGGCTCGCCCGGGCCGTCTTCGATCACGGCGATTGCAGGGTGATTCTCCTTTCGGCGACTCCCTACAAGATGTACACGATGTACCATGAGCAGGAAGGCAGCGCCGGCGACAACCATTACGAGGACTTCCTTCGCACCACGACGTTCCTTTTCAACGCGCCGGCGGAGGAGACACAGTTCGAGGAGGAGCTCCGGCGCTACCGAACGGCTTTGCTCAGCCTGAGACCGAACGACGGGCAGCTACTGCACGCGGCGAAGCAAGCGACCGAGTCGAGCCTCCGACGGGTCATGGTCCGCACGGAGCGGCTGGCATCGACGGTGGATCGAAGCGGAATGATCGTCGAGTCTCTCACGAAAGCGGCCCCCGTGGAACCGCTTGATCTGAACGCATTCGCTGCCCTCGACCGTATTGCCGGGCAACTGAAGGCCGGTGACACCACCGAGTACTGGAAATCGGCGCCGTACCTGTTCAATGTGATGGACCGCAGCGGCTACAAGATCAAGGAGACTCTGGTCTCTGAGTTGGAGCGGGCGGAACTCGAGCCAGACCTCCGCCTGGCAATCCGTCAGGCACGGGAGGCCGTGCTCCATTGGTCCGCAGTATCCGGCTACCGCCGCCTTCCGATGCCAAACCCTCGGATGCGGACCCTGCTGGAGAACAAAGTCGAGAACGGAGCCTGGAAGCTGCTGTGGGTGCCGGCGGCATGTCCATACTACCGCCCGGAGCGTGGACCCTACGCAGATCCTGGCCTGCAGGGCTTCACGAAGTCGCTGGTGTTCTCCTCGTGGTTGGTGGTACCCAAGGCCATCGCCATGTTCGCAAGCCACGACGCGGAACGCCGCATGGTCCGCTCCTCCGACCAGCAGTCGAACTATCTGACGCTCCGACGCCACCGCCGCCCTTTGCTGAACTTCACCTTCGCCCCCGGCTCGAAGGCCGGAACCAAGAGAGCTGCGGGCATGTCGGTCTTTCCACTGGTCTACCCCAGCCTCACCCCGGCAACAGAGATTGACCCGGTGGAGATCACCGCAGGACTGGCTCGCGACGGCGTTCTCCCGAGCCAGAACGAGGTCGAACACACGGCTTGCGAGCGAATTCGTACGCTCTTGGAGCCCGTGCTCGCCAAACACCGCGAGACGGGCGGTGCTGCCGACGAACGCTGGTACTGGGCCGCCCTCGCACTGCTTGACCGCCGTCGATTCCGCCGTCCGGGATGGCGTTGGCTGAAAGCCGACGAATCGGCGTGTAGGGAGCGAGACCAAGAGAGTTACCTCTGGCCGAAGATGGTCCGTTCCTCGGACCGCAGCGGCAATCGCTTCGGAGAGCATGTCGAGATCTTTCTGCGATATTTCAGGAAGCCACGGCGCCTCGGCCGCGTTCCGGACGACTTGCTGGATGTCCTGACGAAGACAGCCTTGGCGTCGCCGGCCACGGTTGCGCTGCGGACGCTGCTGCGGCAGTATCCGGGCGCCGACGTAGATGCCTCGAAATGGCTGCTCCCCTCGGCCGCACGGATCGCCATGGGTTTCCGAACTCTGTTCAACCTACCGGAATCGATCACGCTTCTGCGGGGGCTGTACCGCTCGGAGGATACAAGGTATTGGGAGAGCGTTCTCGACTACAGCACGACGGGCAATCTCCAGGCCGTAATGGACGAGTACGTCCACACCGTTCGGGAGTCATTGGGCTTAGTGGATGTCGATCCTGACAAAGCCTTCCGCGAGATTGCTGCCGAAGTCCACAAAGCGGTGTCTATCCGCACGGTCAGTCTTGAATACGATGAAATCAAGCTCCGCGCGTCGGAAAGGCTGAAGCGCCGCAGCATGCGTTGCCGCTATGCGCTGCGGTTTGGGGACGCGCGAGGCGAAGAGGAAGCCGCAGAAACCCGGTCGGACCAGGTCTGGTCAGCTTTCAACTCCCCGTTTCGCCCGTTCATCCTTGCCACCACCTCGATCGGTCAGGAAGGCTTGGATTTTCACCAGTACTGCAACGAGGTCTACCACTGGAATCTACCCTCGAACCCGATCGACCTCGAACAGCGGGAAGGCCGAGTCCACCGATACAAAGGGCACGCCATCCGACGCAATGTGGCGCGCAAGTATCCCCTGCATTTCCTCCAACAGAGCGACCCGATCGCCCGCCTGGCCGACGTCTGGCAGATTCTCTTCCAGCAGGCCAAAAACGACCGGAACCCGCAGTACGACGACTTGGTACCCTTCTGGATCTACCAGCTCGAGGATGGCCAGCAAGTCAATCGCTGCATTCCTCTCTTGCCATTGAGCCGCGAGCACGAACAATTGGAGTATCTCCGCCGCACAATCGTCGCCTGCCGCATGGTTCTTGGCCAACCACGGCAAGAGGACCTCGTCCGCTACCTGCAGCAACGATTCGAGACCGACCTGGACCCGGACACGGTGCTTCAGTACCGGATCAACTTGGCGCCCCCAGAACGTATTTTCGCTGATCATCAATCTGACGGCCTACCAAATCTCCTTCACGGTTCGGAGACAACGCCATGAAAACCGCCGACGAGTACTCGCAGGTCATTGCCAAAACCACCGGAATGGTTAATGACGAATCGGTACGAGGCCTGGCCGCGAAGCACGGCCTCCACGTCTTGGACGTCACCTGGGAAGACACGGCCAGGTTCGACTTCTCGGCCGTGGGACCCAATATCAGCGACATGACGATCCAGGTGCAGCACCGGATCCCTGGAACCGACCGTTTCGAGTTGAGCTGCATGCCAGTGATCCGATACCCCAACTTCACAGATCTCAGTGGAGACATTCCACCCGACGAGTTCTTCCTGCTGGTTGGCAACGAGAAAGATGCGCCGTTGGAGAAGATCACGCTCCGCGAACTGCTTGGGAATCTGAGGGCCTACCTGCATGAGCCGGACAGTTGGAAGGGGGAGCGAAAGTCGCTATTGGCAGAAGATCGCGACTCCCATGTCCTGGTGAGTGCGCAAGCGTGCTTTTTACCGATCCCCAAGGAGGGGGTCGCCGAGTTCAACCCGGTGCTGTTCAACTACCAGTCACAGGCCGGCGATCCCGCCGTACTGGCCATTCTCGCGACGCGGGAAGGTACGAGCATCACGGTGATCGACAACACGCGGGACGCTTTCGAGGCCGGTGGTACCTGGGGACAGCGACTGTTCTTCAACCACAACGGAGAACGGGCCAGCCTTACCGGCCAGCGGAAGAGCGACTATCTGGCAAACACGGCCGACAAGTCTGATTTCGTTGCGGGCGAACAGCTTACGGCCGATCGCGAAGGCCTGAACATGGTGCTGCTGATCCAGGTGCCACTTAAGCAGAAGCCGCCTGCTCCTCGCGCCGTGGGTGGCGGGTTCGCAGCGGGCGACACGGGCATCATGTACTGCCTTGCCTGCGAATTGAGCGATGTCGAGGAAGCGGTCATCGGGCATGGCGAGGTTGAGGGACCGTTCACCGAGATCGATGGACTGGAGATCGAGCGAGACGACCGTTATCCCGTCCGGGTCACGGTGCAGTTCTACAAGGCCACCAGCAACGGCGTTGTCTCGGAAGCCGATATGGCCGACATTGCCGAGCAGATCAACAGGGTTTATCAACAAGCCGACTACGTCGGAAGTCTGGTGGTGGAAGGACCGACCGGCCGACCGACCGAGTACGTGGGCGAGCACATCCAACCGCCGGACTGGTGGGAAGTCTTCTGGCAGCGACACCTCCAGAACACTGGCCAAACTCGCGAACAGGCGGTCGAAATGCTCCGCCGACTGCTCGGGGACCGCTGGCCAAGTGCCACGCTGGAAAACGCAGAAACGGCCTTTTCGCAGGCGTCCCCAGACCATTCCAAGGCGGATTAGTCTCGGTGGCCACCAGCCGTTAGACCGACCAGGTACAGACTCGGAGGATGTAGAACGGCAGTCGGGCTTTGCTCAAATCCTCCTCCGTTGTCAGCGTCCAGGAATCCCGGTTCCGCAGAGGGAAGTAGCAGTTGGCACGAACGGTTTCGACTTTCGTTTCGACGCCAACTCTCGGCCGCCCATGCCTGAACTGATCGCGAACTGGCCCGGGATGGCATTCTCGTCGCACTCCATAGATAGCCAACAAACTTGCTGGCTACCTTTGGACGAAGCAGCCCTTCCGGGTGGTTTTTTGTGCACGACCACGAATAGCCACTTTTGTGTTCCCGACGCACGATTTGACCGTCGCCAGCCGGGATGACAGGGGGGCTTGGCCGATTCGCGGCTCGAAGCAGTGGGAACGGGCGGCATACGGCTGCGACAAGCCGCGAAGGTTCCGACGCCGTGGTCCGCTGCCCACCGCCGTAACCGGATTGACCGCTGCCATGCACGCTCAGCCTCCTGGTCCTGGTCCTCTGTTGCGGCAGCTCGCGGCCGAAGGGCCGCGAGCGATGTCCCCTCGTACGTAGTGACCGGCTAACCTTCGAATGGAGCGAAACGACCATGGAAGACACCTTCTTCCAAGCACGTCACGATCTGCGGCTCGCCGAAGAGGATGTCCAGGCTGCCCCAGGGCTGCATGGTCGGCGCGAGCTTCCTCCGGGCAATCTTCCCTGGGGCTACGCCTTCGTAGCGGGGCGGTGTGCAGCCGGGCCAGCGGCCGAGCCTTTCCGCACTGGCAGGGAGGCGAGATGGACGAGCGTGAAGCAATTGACCCCGTCGATCCCCCCACGATGGAGCAGCTTGCCCGGAAGGCGGCGGGAATGGTAGCCGGCTGGTGCTGTCCCGACTGTGGCTGTCGACACTTGCGGGTGCCGGACGTGTGGACGAACCGGGACGGCACGAAGCGAAGGCTCAAGAAGTGCCGGAACTGCGGGTATCCGGTGCATTCGTCGGAGGTGAACGAGGGGGGAAGTCGTTGGATACCCGAAGTGTGACGCGTCCCACAGCCGGCCGCCGGGCCTAAATCGCTCTGGCGTGCGCCGCCGACGCGCCCTGCGAATTGCCGTTTCCTGTGGCAATCGTGAACACCGATCTCGCGTGCGAAACTGGCTTTGTGCAGTCACCGGGGGCAAAGTGTGCTGCGGATGACCCGCATCAACTTGTGCCTTGAATTCTCCATCAGTAGCCGGTGTTCACCTATGGCTTCGTCTCGACTGGGGGCGATCAGTGGACTTCTCGAGTTGAATCTCCCACAACCGCATCTGAAGTTCTACCTCCTCATCTGTCCATCGGTGTCTTACGTTTGCGGCATGCCGTCTGACATCTACCCATGTGCGGTTGATGATGTTCGGCCATCTCTCCGAATCTTCGGAATGCGGTTCACCCATGTGCCAGTACTTGCGATCTTCGAAGTAGAAATATTTGCGTCGAGAGTCACCGAAACGCTCGGTGACGCCATATCGTTCGATGCAGTCAATAAGCCTTGCATGATCTTGCGAGCTGCACAACGCCTTTGTCGTGTATTCGTGGGGATACGTGCGGGCGTAGGTCCAGGCGAATTTCCATCTCGCCCGCTCGATGAGCTGCACGAGTTCTCTTTTCTCATCATCGGTGAGGCATTCCGGTCTATTGCTTGAGAGGCCCAGCATGGACAACAACTGTGTCTCAGCGTCCGGTACCAGCTCGTCCGAGTAGTCGTCCCAGTGCCTCGGGTCCGGAACTCGCGGAACATACAGCCGATCGAGCTCCGGAAACGACCGATTGCCGCCAGCTTCAATTGTGACACTGTTCTCGCCGACCCTGATCACCCACGCCCCGTACCGGTAACCTTCGTGCTCGTAGACCATCGAGCCTCCCAGGCGTTCAACGATGGACCGAATCAATCCATACGCTCGATTTGACATACGGCAACCTCTCCGGCCGGTGTTTCGGCGAACCATACCTTTCAGCCGCCTAGCTCGCGACATGTCGAACGAATCGCGATCTATCCGGCTGTAGTCTGACGGACAGATCGCTCGTTGAACGGAACCGACTTCGCGTGGGGGTGAGCCTTTACGTATTCAATCGGCCGCGAAGTCTCCAAGGGTGCAGTTTACCGCCGCAGGCAGCCCCACACCAGCGAATCTCCGAACGGATCGTACCACCACGGACACCCTGCACTCCTCCGCGCGATCGAGCGCGGGCGGTTCCCGAACCGAAGATTGCCACCCCTAGCAATTCCCCTCCCCATTTTCTTGCCCGCTGCGAACCTTTCGGCTAGGACGAGGAGAACCCAACCGGGCGACGCCGCGGACTGATCCCCCGCGGTGAACCCAGCGCAAACGAAGGCAGTGCGGTGCCGCATCACCGTGCTGCCTTCTTGTTTGCGCTCGCCCGTGCCGCGGGTGTGGCCAGTGCCAGGCAAGAAACCATATGCTTTGCTCGCCGGGTGAAACTCCCAGGCCCGCCACTTGGAAGGAACCGAACCATGGCCGACGACACACACCTGACGGACCAGATCGCCGAAACCGCCGCCGGACCGGCCGAGGCGCAAGGCGAAGTGATGCGGAATTGGATTGACGGCATCCGCCCTGCCGCTCGCAGCCCGTTTTCGGTGTCAGGTGAATGGTTCTCTCTTATTCTCCTCAATTCGCGGTCTTGACCACCGGGGCCGCGTCACCCTATGCTGGCGTTTCGCTTCTTCCTTCCCCTGTGGCTCCAAGTCGACCGAGGAGATATCGGATCATGACCGTGACAAAACACAGCGTGTGGGTGACGTCGTCGCTTTTGATTTTCGGTTTGATTCTGCTCAAAGGCTCCCTCGCAGTGGCCGCGGCGGAAGCTGATATTCAGGCCGGGGTGGCGGTGGTCGATATTACGCCGGCCCGGAACGGAGAACCCTTTTTCGACCCGCTCTTTGCTAAAGCTGTTGTGTTTCGCCAGGCGGAACGCAAGGCGGCCCTGGTGATGTGCGACTTGGTCCAGGTATCGAAGGAGACCACTGAAAAAGTCCGCCAAAAGGCCGCCCAGCAACTGGGGATCCCCGAGGAGAACCTGATCCTGTCCGCCACCCACAACCACAATGGCCGTAGCGCCGCGGACGACCTTGTGGAGCGAATCGTCCGTGCAGTGGCACAGGCCGACGCTTCGGCAAGCCGGGTGGAATGGGCGACGAGCGGCTCCGGCAGCACGCGCTGGAAACGTACCGGGTGGAATTGACCGAAGAGGAGGTTCGGACGCTCACGGATGCTTGGTTCAACCGTTTCCCGGAAATGAGGGAATTCCTCCGGCGGGAAGTCGAAGACGGCGATGCGGCTGCCACGGTGTTCGAGCTGACGCCCAGTTCGTTCTGGTTGGCTACAGGGAAGGACTGGGTGCTAGGCAGGCTGGACAACGACGACTGCCCGTTCGGTATGCTTGGAAGCATGTGCTTGAAGGCTCTTCGAGAACCCAATCCAACGACCGGCAATGGACGGCCGTATTCCGCCGAAGAGATCGCCTACTTCTGGGGCCGGGTTGCGGCGAAGGAGCGTCTGTTTCCAAAAGCACGGCGGAAGCAAATCACCGAGCGGAGAGCTTCTGTCGAACTGTGGAAAGCAGCAAGAAACGTGGTGACCGCCGCCAGCGTCTTCACGCTCACCGGCCGCCTGCGGGCCAACGCCTCTTTTCCTGCACGTCACAACACGGTCTTTCAGGGCCTGGCGTCAGACGGGGCCAAACTCGCCCTCTGGAAGCTCTGGAGGGCCGGATATCGAATTGCCAACTTGATTCACGACGAGGTGATCGTAGACCTGTCGGCTGGCTGTCCGCTCGGTTTCCACGCGGAGAGGATCAAGCACCTGATGATCGACGGAATGCGGGAAGTGGTCCCCGACGTCCGGATCGGGGTGGAGTATTCCGCGAGCGATCGCTGGTCGAAGGACGCCGGCCTGGTCCGCGACAGAACAGGAAAGTTGCTTGTCTGGCATCCCAAAGGTGCCAAAAAGCTGGAGGCGAGCAATGCAGTGTGAACCAGGAACCAAAGAGCCCCAAGTTGCTGGCAAGCAGGATCTTGCGCCGTTTTGGAGGAGGCAGGTGCGTCTCGTACGGAGATCGCGAGTGGCTGTTCCGACGAGACTTTCGGCGACGCAAAAACTCCCGCAACTTTCAGGCTCGAAACCATCACAGTTTTCTCCAGCTGTGGAAAATCTCCCCGACGAACCTGGCCAGACGACGCCATTTTCGGCTTCCGAGAACCGCCTGCACCCGTCCGAACTCACGGTGGTCCACGTTTCCGCTGAGATTCTGGGGCAAATGGGCGCTCCGCGGCCGGAGTCGGGCCTGGTACACATGTATCATGACACGAATTTGGGCCCGGCCAGCAGGACACGCCATTCGGCGTTGCACCAGCGACGTTCCGGGCGGCGTTGGTGCGAGACAGATTTGCGCGCAGGCTGCGTTCGAAATCTCGCAAACGATTTGCATGCGGCGATTCGGCCGACGGATGGTACAACGGATTGCGGCGGTTGCGTTGGCGAGTGGTTTTTTTTGATTTCCGAGCCGTCGCCGGTGCAGAGAAACGCCAAACGGAACCAAGAACGTGAAAGAGGCGAGTTCTGTCCGAGGGTGATGGGAAGAGTAGCGAGATCAAACACTCTTTTTCTGGGTTGGGGTTGCTGGGTGGTATACAAAGACGGGTCGACATCTCGTCAAATAGCGAGAACTGCGAATCATCCCAACAGTCTTGCACGTCAGAGAGGTTGCGCAGACGGCATCACTGCACGGAGCGACCGTACGACTCGAAGGACATTGCAACCGCTGAAATCTCTCGCCGGACGACCTGAAGCTGAATCAATGGAAATGAAGAGAGTTGTCTGTGCTTTGTGACGAATCACTCGTCGGCGTGAAGGAAGCTGCCGCATACCTTGGGCTAGCGGTCAGCGGTATGCGAAAGATCGTCGAGCGCTCAAAAAAGAAATCGAAACGGCACATGGCTTTGGAAGACCACACACTCCATCCCAAGCGACGCCGAGGTGGTAACTTCATGTTAATTCTGAGCGGTTCAGACGCCAAAGAGCGACGCGACATGTCGCCCGGCGACGCCGGTTGTCGCCTCTTCTCTTTCGAGGTGTTGCGGTAGCAAATCGTGAAGGATGACAGTTTGCAGAGAACGCGATGTGAGGGTTCGGGCTTTGGCATCGATCACCGCGATCTAATGGTACTGACGTTGAGTGAGGCGGCAGAACAGTTGAGGATTAGCCCCACAACACTCCGGCAAATGGCAAGGCATGGTAGAATCCGTTGCGCGCAAGACGGAAAATGGGGGCGGTACAAGTTCCGGCAGGAGTGGCTAGACGAATACCTGGATTCCCATACTCTGCCACTCCGGGAGAATGAGAAGGCTACGGAACAACGGCCAGCGCGGAAAAGGAAAGTGACGCCAGATCCGAAAAGGCCAGAACTGGCGAATTGGTACGCCTGAGGAACTACTGGCCCAGCGCTTTCCAATATGGATCTAAGTAGCCTTCCGTCAACTCCCCGTAGTGTTTCCTGCAAACCTCTACGCTGTTGCCCATGAGGTCAGCAAGCGTATTCAAGCTCACGGGTTTCCCCCAGAATCCGCCCAACATGCGTTTCGCGTAGGTGTGCCTCGCGGAATATATCACGGTACCCTCCGGAACCTTGACGCCGTTCTTCCTCAGTTTGGTCCGGAGCCGGTCAAAAGTAGCCTTGGCGTTTGACTCGTTCCAGGGTTTCCCGGATTTCGATCGGAACAACTTGCCCTTGGGGTACTTGGCGATCTGCTGCCTGACGATTTCGGCAATCTCCTCAGGAACGAATATAAGCCGGTCCTTGACTGTCCTGTGACCTGTTTTGTGTTCCGTTGCAGGAAACCGCCATAGCTGTCCCCGTTCTGTTTCCTCCACATGACGCGCCTCCACACTGCCAAATTCAGAGATAGGCCGCGATCCTGTCCGGATACATACCTTGAACAGTAGAGCAAGAGCAAGACTGGCATGCTGATAGATTGCCTTTTCTATTTCGGGGTCGATATAGGTCAGTCTGGCATTTGGACGGGCGCTCTTGTAGCCTTTGATCGGGTTGCGGGCGGTCAGTCCCTTCTCCGTCGACCAATTCAAAACGCGCTTGACCGCTTGAACTGCCGTCCGTTGCGACCCCTTCCAATCTGGGTGTGCGTCGAGCCAGTTGTCTATGTCCAGACGGATTAGCTCCTCGACTGCCTTGTCTCCGTACCCGCAGTGAATCCGTTCTTTCGCAGGAGGTTTGCCGTTGTGAGAGTGGCGGTACTTTGCTGGATACCCAGTGACAAAATCGTAGAGGAAGTTTGCACGGGTGTTATAGGTTGACGGCGCGGCATGCTTTTCGGCGTAGTCCAGGTACGCAAGGCAGGCCTCCCGTACGGTCCGATCTGCCGCGCTGGTTGCTTTCTTCGTCGGTTCCTCCCCTGCCTCCTCCTCCGGCTCCAGCTTGCAGCGGTGATAGGCTGCCTCCGCCTCTTTCTCCGCTTCGCGCGGCTTGATATGATTACCGTTAGTATCGAGCAGCGGAACTGAGGTATGATCAACCGTGGTGTACCAGCCCCTGCTGGTTCGATACCACCAGCCCCGGTTCTTGGAGCGTTTCTTCCGTCCGCCAATGCCCTTCACCTTCTTAGGCCTTGCCATTGCTGCCCCCCCGTCAGTGCGAAAGCTCTCTAGCAGAAGACTTCGTGTTTTGACAGAATACTGCCATAAAAATACTGCCAAGCCCAAAGACAGTAACCATAAAGTCTTAACATGAAATAGCCAACGGAAATTTGCGCCTGTAGCTCAGGGGATAGAGCAACGGTTTCCTAAACCGTAGGTCGCAGGTTCGAATCCTGCCAGGCGTACTCCCCCGTTCGTGCGGTTTGGAATAGGCTCGTTTTCCGCAGTCATCGCAGAAAGTGACCGCCCGGAACGAGCCATTTCAGACGAACACTGCACCGGATTCTGCACCGCCTCGGAAACCGCCGTGAGGGCTTGGTGGTAGTGGTCGTCCGTGAATTGCAGCTCGTGCCGTGGGGCAACCTGAGGGCTCTTACCGATCCACTCCGTCACCACCTGCTTCGGTCCGACACACCGACGCAGTCTGGTTGTCTTCTCCGGATCGCGTCAGTGACGCACCGAAGTGGCTTCACCCCGATCTTCATTCGCACGGTACCGACACGGTTTCGTCCTTTCGTGAGCCCTTCCCCTAACCACCAAACCGTCGCCGGACAAGATCTTCGAGCGCCCCGGAGAGACCGCCCACCGCCCGACGCCCTTATGGCCCCATCTGCTGACCGCCGCGCCGGACGGAAACGGTGGGCGTCTTGATCGAGCAGTTGGGGATCCGGGGCGCGACGATCGACGGGCACTTCGTCCGCGTGGAGGGCAAGCTGGCCCGCTACCGCCTGCACCTCGGCACCGCGGCGGTCCACATCGAGCCCGGTCATCACCTCTGCATCGTTCCGGACCGCAGTCTCGCCTCGCGGCAGTCGATCTACCTGCCGTTCGCCGAGGGTCCGGACCCGAAGGGCGCTGAACTTCTCAGCAAGATGTTCCTGCTATTGAGCGACGACCAGATCACAGACGCTTCGATCCTCGGCCAGATCAAAGCGGCACAAGGCGAGGGGCGCCAGAGCGGGTAGGACGCCCGCGTTGCCACGCGCACCCGCCGCCAGTTCACCGAAATCTTTGAAGACCGGGTGGCGCCGGTGGCACCCACGCGTTCGACACGCCTCCGCGCAATCCGCTGCGGTCGACGTGACCGACGCGCGATAGTCGGGCGGCCATATCGCTGAGAAAACGGTGGGGCGGTGGGCTTCTAGAAACGAGATGACTTGACGGGACGCTCGTGAGCAGGATTGCCCAGCTCAGATGCCCCCACATGGCCAGTGCCATTGCCCGTCTGGCAGCATTCAGTTGTGCCAGCCCAAGTGCTTCCCCCGGATGCTGGCGAATATTTGAGCAGCCGCGCATGTTCCCGGCCTTGGCATAGCTGATGTGTCCGGGTAAACTGGGTTTTGGAGTGGTCTGTTATGGCGCGTCAATTGGGGCCGACAACAGACAATCCCTGCAACACGATCAAGACTCGGTCGCTTTCGACTTCGTGGGAACTGAGACACGCCTGGTACAACGCATTCTTTACATCGTTCAACTCATCGGGATCGTTGGGCCAGACAACTCTTAGTCTGAGCCGTTGCGCCAGAGCCTCGCATAATCGGATGACGAGAGCTTGTGCGTCCGCAGAACGCTTGATGGATTGAGCGACGGCTACAAGGATTGGAACCGCGGCCTTGGCGAAATCACGTTGCCAGTCTCTCAGTCCCGCACTCGGGCGAACGAAAACGTAGTAGTAGTCTCCAAGACGCACTCCCGCGCTAATCCATCTCGCATCGTAGGAATGCCGTGCGGAAGGTTGAGCCGTCGCTGCAAAAAGTCCGTCTTGAACTTAGCCCAGCGGGCGATGGCGGTCGGTCCGTCGGCGCCGGCCAGCACCGCCATGATGGCGATCAACAAGACGCTCTCCAAAGGATGCAGGCGATTGACGGGAGAACGGGGATCCTCCAGATCCTGAAAATGCCGCACCACCTCCTGCACGTCCACTCGCACGACTTCTGCCATCGTTTGTCCTCCCAGTGCCTTGATCGCAAACGCCATTCACCGGGAGGTATACTAAGCTTGGCCCGAAGGATGGAACATGCTTTTTCATGACAACCTCTCCACAATAATCGCCAGCATTAACTGGGAAACGCACGGCGTGCCGACCGAAAGGGGATTCAAGGCGACATTCTGGTTTTCCGAGAGAAAAGCAGAATGTCCCCTCCGCCCCAATCCGACTCCGCTTTCCTTAAGTTCCAAGTCAAGACTCGACCCCTTTGGCTCTGACCCCTTTGGCTCTCCCCGGATGCAGGTGGATCACCCAGCGCTTCTGGGCGAGCGTGGGAGAGACAACGGTCACACGAGGCTGGATTGGCCTGGCAGAAATTGCCGACATTCCGCCAAGTTGGGGCCTGATCTGATGACCGCCGGGCCTCGCCGTGATATAATCGGACAGCGGCTGGCGCCGCAGCCCGAACCTGTATTCGACTGAACCACGCGGATCGATGCGATGAAGAAAGCCTTGCCGCCAAAATTGAGGAAGTTTCCCGCTGCCAAGCAACGGCGTCTCGACGAGCTGCTGGAAAAGAACAGCGAGGGAACGATCACGCCTAACGAAAGGAGGCGTCTGAAACAACTCGTCGCGGAGGCGGAAGAGCTGATGGTCGCCAACGCGCGTCTGGTGGCCCGGTTCACCGAGGCGGAGGGCGAGACCGCCCCGGCGGCCGCGGTGCCGGTGACGGTTTGGGTGAAGCCGGAACCATTCTCACTCTCGCAGTGAATAGTGACCATCGAGTATTCGCCCGGCGGCTCCAGATCCGCGCCGGCCTGATTGCTTGAAAATGGCCTTCGGCCAAACGATCTTGCTTTTGCTCCCACGTGCCCGGGGCGTTGCCGGCGTTACCCCAGGTTACGGTGAAAATGGTCTTCGGCCAAATGGATGGATCTTCTTCGCCGGCCCGTGGGCAGTGCAAACGGGCAGTGCAAACGCAGTGCAAACGGGTCAGAACTACTTACGGGGAACTGGACAAGCGAAATTTGTTCTGACCCTTTTTCTGACCCGATGCGAGGTATCTTGCAGGTGACTTTGAGAGGCAGTGTAAACCTAAGTTGCTTTCATTGTAAGTGCGGAGCAGCTTGCGAGAACTTCGAGTCTATCCCAATGGTGAAGATGCAAGCATAATAAACGGGCGATCTGCACCTTGGGATAGGCTCCTGGCATTTCGGTTAGAAAGGACACGCATGGCGACGTCGGGGGACGGCTGCCAGTGTCCTGGAGCTCGATGAGCGGCCTTCTTCCGGAGGTATCAAGTCAGGTAAATGCATTGTCAAAGCGAGTATGAACATGGCCCACAATCTTAGACGCGGTTCACTCCAAGGCTTGCGATTCCAGTTCGGCCTGCGGACGTGTCTGCTCCTCTTCGTTGTTTTCGCAGCGGCGGCGAGTTGGCTCCGTGTGAGGAGTGAGCGATCCACACGCTTACAAGCGCTCATCGACAAGATTCATCAGTGCAATGGCTTTGTACAGTATGATTACGAATTCGATGAAAGCGGAAAATGGAATAACGCAGAGGCGCAGCCTCCGCCGGGTCCGGCGTGGATGCGCAGAATTGCAGGCGACAGCTTTTTCTGCGAGCCAGTGAGCGTGTCGTTTGGTCCACCATTTGAGCCAGGCTTGCAGCTTGAGCACGGTATCGAGTACGCGAAGGCGTTGCCCCATCTGAAGTACCTAACGGTGTTCTCTCCGAGTGATGCGGCATTGGCGAAGATCTCACAGTGCCCGCGTCTCGAGGAACTGTGGATGACCAATTGGCCCGCCGAAGCACGGCTGGATCGGCTGAATGCATCGCCTTGTCTTCGCGTCCTTCGCGCGCATATGGAACGTGCCTCGGATGCGGCAATTCGCGCCCTGTGCTCGGTCCGGATTCCTATCTGCTTGTATCTTGAGGGCGGTGAGATTACCAGGGCAGGAGCAGAGTGCCTACAGAAAATCCCTGAGCTTCGCGTGTTGGCAGTGGAACGAACGCATATCGACGACCAGATGTTGTACTACATTGGCGGGTGCTCGCAACTAAGTGAGCTTGATTTGGAAGGTGCCGATATCAGCGATAGCGGCTTGGAATACCTGGTGAGATTGCGTAATCTGAAGTTGTTGGATGTATCTTCTACACGGGTCACGGCAGCAGGGGTTGCCAAGCTCCAGCATCAGATCTCGGCCAGGACACGAGCCCCAAGGGTCATAAGGTGAGAGCTTTTGGATGGGAGGAATCCTGGGCCGGAGCTTGAATAGGGAATAGTGTTGTCGGCAACTTTCTCTCCAGCGGAGGTTTGCGATGGGGAAAACGCGGGCCGGGTCGCCCCGGGTGATTGCTCACCCGGGGCTCCCACAGATCCGGACGTGCAGATTTCCCGCATCCGGTTCCTCAAGTCGTAGCGCATCGCTGACGGCAAACCGAGTGGATGGCCTTGGCAGGCGGAAGCCGGTACCGCTCGAGAATCCGGGTAAACCAGCTCCAAGGCGGACGGTTCTTCCGCCGCCGCCGCCGAAGCCACTTGCCCCATGCGTGTTTCACAGCCTCACGGAATGAGTTCAGCGCAGGGCTGTTTCCCGTGATGCCATAATACGCATAGTGGGGGATATGGGGGTCAGGTCTTGAGGAAGCCCGGCGAAATCAGTGTGGACGATCGCGTGGCTCGCGGCCGCGCTGAGGACTGGAGAATCACGCGACGGGCTTCAACGTCATCGGTGCAAGCTGGCCGCAACGGATCTTGTACCACTTCAGCGTGTTCAGAAGCACGATGGCCAAGCCTACCTGCACGCGCGCCGGACGCCGAATTCCGGGGACACCATACCTATTTCCAGCATTCGCCATTGTAACACTTTAGTTTCGGAACCCCTATTGCCCCCTCCCCATCGAGAGGGTATGATCTGCGGCACCTGTTCCGCGAGCCGAAAGAGAGCGAGTCTGGAGAGGGAGTCTGGGGTCAGAGCGCACTTTGTCATTCGCCGGGGGCGCACGCCTCGACCACCGCCCCTAATGACAAAGTGCGCTCTGACCCCAAGCTTCCCCCGCCACAATGCCATACATTCCGTACGATCGTTTAACCGCAACGGCCAACGGCCTGCGCGCGGCTCTCAGGGCGAGCGCACGTCGGCAAACCCGCGCAGGCCGTTGGCGTTGCGGTTAAACGAGGGACCACGGACTCTGCTTTCTTGGCGGGTGGTTGTTGAGAAAACACGGCGAACAGACCCTGTTCCGTCCCCGTCCCGTCTCCGTCCGTTTAGTGCGATCTGATCTCGCTTTGACAGATGCTGCCGGCCGGCTTATCACAAACAGTCATGACCGACGGAAGTCACTCCGCTCGATCCAAACGCGGCTGCGTCTGGAACGCGTTGGTTACGCAGGCTCCATCATCGCATTCAGTTTCTTTGCGCTGAGGAAGAGACGGTAGGGGTGGCCCGGGAGTTCTTCGAAGTCCCAATGCTGATAGAACGCCTTTGCAGCATCGTTGATGCAATCGAGAACGACAGCGACGAAGGCGAACGTTTGTCCGGCCTCCCAGCAGTCGTGGAGGGCTTGTGCCAGCAGGAGTTGCCCGACACCGCGACGTTGGTGGAAGGTGGCCACACCCAACCACGCCAGAACCGCAATGGGCAATTGTCGGCGGGGCAGGTTTTTCAACAATTCCGCAGGCAGGTCGGCAAAATCGACCTGGCCAGTCGCCAGCGTATAGAATCCCGCGATCTGCCCGTCTTCGTCCAACAAGACTTTCGTCACGGAAAGGTGCTTTGTTTGCTGCTGCAGGGCCTTCGTCGCCAACCAGTCGTCGACCTTCGGGTGCCCGCATCGAAACGGACGGCGAGGATGGTCGCTCCGCAGGCGTTCGAGACGGAAGCCTGGAGGAAAACGGACGCGGCTCACGAGTCGCCTCGCATGAGGGCAGCGAGTCGCCGCTGTGCCTCGGTGAGCCTGGCAGGTTCGTTCAGGGCCTGCCAGAAGGCGAGTTGCTCTTCCGGCGTCAAGCGAAGGATCTGCTCACGAGCGGCTTCCACCTCGCGGCGTGCCTGGCCGACCGTTACGGTACGGACATAATCGCTTACGCTGATCTGCCGGAGTTGGGCCGCGCGCGCGAGATAGTCCTTGCCTTCGGGATCAAGGCGAACCATCAACGAAGTGGATGCTCGAGGGCTGTTGGGCTCTCGAGATTCCTTTGATTTCGGCGTTCGTGGCATTCGCGCAACCTCCTGCCTAAAGTGTAATGCACTTTGCAGTACAGTCAACTGACTACGCAATCCGAGGGGGGGCAGATTCGGCCGCCGCACGCTTGTGGTGGACGCTTGAAGCTCACTCCACGCGCGGATCCCTCGATTCGGCAAGCGGTTGATCAAGGTGATCCCGTGATATGGCTTGTTGAAGAATCCGCCGAGACGGATTCGTGAATAGCGGGTGAGTATGGCCCTTGGCCAAACGATGTTGTCATCCTTTACCCTGGGGTAGCTCCCTTGTCGCAGCGACAAAGGAGCTACCCCAGGCTACGGTGGTCTAGAGGCCTTCGGCCAATAGGGAGAGCGGATGGCCACAATCAGAGACCTTGCCGCCCTGGGGCCGACCGATTTCGTCACCCGCTTCGGCGGCCCGACAACGCTGCCCGTGCAGTCGCTCAACGTGGACTTGTCCACGGTGACCACGGCTGTAACTGTTCACGGGGCGGAACAGAGGGACGTATTGTATGGCCATATCCTGAAGCAGGCAGACCCGGGACGAATCCTCTATCTGGCCGTTCCGCAACCCGCCTTCGCTGCGCTGCTCGAAGGCCCCGCCGGCGCGATGCTCATCGATGAGCAACCGCTTCACTTGATCGTCTTTGATCCCCCGACGGAGGTGATCGTTCGATGGATACCTTAGAATCCTACCGGCAGACACGAAGTCACTCCGCTCGATCACGATCAGGACAGCGATTTCGACGGCGCCTGGAAAGAGGCCCTGCGCCGCTTTCTGCGCCAATTCGTCGCCAAGTACTTTCCCCTCGTGGACGCCGCCATCGATTGGACCTGCGAACCCCAGTGGTGCGACAAGGAACTCAGCCCAAAGGCTCGGACCGCGTCCGATGGCCAACATACCACCAAACGCCGCTGCCCCCGCCGCCGCAAGCCATCGGAACGGCGACCGCCCTCCCTCCCCGAGCCCGGCCCCGACGCACCGTACTGGCTCCCCAGGGGAGAGTCGTGGAAGCAGTTGCCCCCGTTGGTGCAGTCCGCCGTTCAACAGGTCCTCTTGCCGCTCTGGAATCAACTCCTCCGCGAGTCTGCCGGTCCGCTCGACCGCTCCATCGCCGTCTCGTTCGTCCACCTTGTCTGGCTCGAGCTTTGCGATCACATCAACATCGGCGAGGTCGTTGGCAATCGCGACTCCCTCTGGTCGCGAATCGCCGACATCGACGGCATGATCCACAAGCACCTCGGCCTCCTCGAGGCCAAAAACCGTACCTCGCAACTCCTCGCCAAGGTTCGCTTCGCGGAAACAGTCCGCGCCCAACAGCAAGACTCCGCCGCCACGCCGAGAATCCCGGCAACCGTCAACGCGGCCGCTTGGGCTCGCTGGATTCCGCACACCCCGCAGATCGCCTCCAACCCGTCGCCCCCATGCGTCGAATCTCTTCCGGTCCAAGACCCCTCAAAGCAATAGCCGGACAAAGGAGCCCCAACCATGGACAAGCGCTGTCTTGGCCCGCAACTCGCCTCCGATCCCGTTGCCTTGATCATAGCGGCTGGCGCTGTGTCGCTTCAGGAGGCGGCCTTGCCGCATGCTTGCAGGCCGCGTATTCCAATGCCGCAGCGCCGGCCGGCGACCCCCTCTGCAATGACCGGGTGGTGCGGGATCATGAAAATTGGAAAACCGGCTCGCTTGACCGCCACATTTCTGCGTGCCAAACTGCCGCAAGCGATTGCCTCACCAGCCACTCCGTTTTTCGAGGCCACCAAGAACGAGAAGCCCGACTCGGTCAAGCTCCGCATCTGCCGTCTCGACCTGCCGGGTTTTCGGTTCGGCCGCGACTACGGCGAGTTTTTCGACGGCCTGTCGTGAAAACGCACGATTGACCCCATCTGGAAAGGAGCGACGGTATGAAATCGTGTCGATTCGGAGTATTCGCCATTCTGCTGGGAGTAGTCTCGTTTTGTGCGGCAGAGGTTCCGGCTGCCGGCGAGTTGGCGCCCGGACAGTTGTATGCCGGTTGGGCGACGGTGGATATCACGCCGTCCGCGCGGGTTGTTCTGGACGGCAGCGGCTATAAGCGGGTCACCAGCGAAGTGGAAGATCCGGTCACGGCCACGGTGCTGGCCCTGGAAACGCGCGACGGAGACCGCGTGATCGAACAGGCGGTCATGATTAGCTTCGACCTCGTGCGAATGACGAAGGAAGTCCAGGACGGAATGCAGCGAGTCGCTGCCGAGCAACTCAAGGATTTCGACAGCAGCAAGTTGTTCTGCGGCGCGACGCATACCCATTGCGGGCCGAGCATCTCTTACGAACGGACGGGCCCCGGACAGTTGTACGACATCAGCCAAGAAACCGACGTCATGACGCCGCAGCAGTACATCCTGCTCTTGTACGAGAGAGTCGGAAAGGGAGTCGTCGAGGCGTGGCAGAGCCGGAAACCGGCCGGCATGAGCTGGGGATTGGGCCATGCCGCGGTCGGCTACAACCGGCGGCTGAGCTACGCGGACGGGTCGGCCATCATGGGTTTCGACACGTCCCGCCCCGACTTCTCGCACGTCGAAGGCCACGAGGATCACGCCGTAGAAATGCTGTTCTTCTGGGACGCCGACCAGAAGCTCACGGGAATGCTGCTGAACATCGCCTGCCCGTCGCAGGTTGGGCGCAAAGCGATCAGCGCCGATTTCTGGCATCCCGTTCGCGAGAGTCTCAAGTCGAAATATGGGCCGGAACTCCACGTCTTCGCCCAATGCGCGGCGGCGGGCGATCAGTGCCCCGCGCCGATCATCCGAGCCAAAGCCGAAAAGATGATGACCGACCGCAGGAAAACCACCTGGAAACAGGAACTGGCCAAGCGCGTGATTCGGGCGGTCGACGACGTCTGGCCCTGTGCGGCGGCCGATATTCAGACACAGCCCATCTTCGCGCATCGGACGATCAAGCTCGACGTTCCCAACAAGAACTCCTACAACGAGGCCCGCTGGATGCCCTCGATGGTGCCCATCGAGATCCACGTGATGCGACTGGGCGATATCGCGGTCGCTACGAATCCATTTGAGTTGTTCCTCGATTACGGGATCCAGATCAAGGGTCGCAGCAAGGCGGTGTTGACTTTCCTCTCCCAGTTGACGTGCGACCATCACGGCTATCTGCCTACGCGGCGGGCGGTGGCCGGAGGCGACTACAGCGCCGTCAATCACTCTGTCGGCCCTAAAGGAGGCCGCGTACTGGTCGAGGAATCGGTCAAGGCGATCAATTCGCTGTGGCCTTGAGAAAGGGGGCAGTCCAAGAAGATCGCCATCGAGGCTTCAACTTGCCACCGATGTGGTCTGCCGGGCACGATAGTCCCGCCCCTAGGCTAAGAGGCCCTGACAAAACGGGGACTGGCTCCGAGCCGGGCATTCGCAAGACGCGAGAATAGGTGTATTTGCCAGGTGCCTGTTTGTTAGGGCCCCTGACACCAAACGGTGTTTGCGACTGGAAGGATTGCTCTTCAGACGGTACAGTGGGATCGAGGACGCTCGCGGCTCGTCCGCGCGAGGTCGTGCTTGCCATTGCAGGCGAAGCGAACGTCATGTCAATCGAAAATGCTTTGAGAGTAGTCATTTATCCGCGGAGGAACATTATGTCCACTCAGAGGAACATCACGCGGCGCCAGTTGCTCGGGGCTGCCGTGGTCGGCGCATGGGGCGTCGGGGCCCGAACGATTCTGGCAAGCGAAAAACGGACGGGCCCGGGACTCAACGCGACTGCCGCGGACCCGAAGGTCCGCGGACCGTTCCCGATTCTGTCCACACCCTTCACAGCCTCGGGCGCGGTGGACTTCGATGTGCTGGCCAACCAGGCGTGCTTCGTCGACTGGTGCGGGTGCCCGGGCATGATCTGGCCGCAGTCGGGCGACAGCGTCGACCTGCTTACCACCGACGAAAAGCTTGAGGGAATGGAGGTACTGGCCAAAGCGTCGCGCGGCTTCCGCACGGCGCTGTGTCTTGGCGTGCAAGGTAAGGATACCGCCGAGATGCTCGTCTTTGCAAAGCATGCCGAGAAGCTGGGGCCGACGGCGATCATCTCCCGGCCGCCGGACACGGGCAGAACGGAAGACGACCTGCGCCGGTACTGGCGAGCCCTGGCGGCCGTGGCCCAGCGGCCGGTGATTATCCAGACCACCGGCGGCGTCGCCTACAAGGGGCCGGTCCCCTCGGTGCAGCTCTTGATCGAACTGGCCGAAGAATTCCCGCACTTCGGCTACGTCAAGGAGGAGGCCGGTCCCGTCATCGCGCGTACCCGCGGCTTGATCGCGGCGAAGCCGCCCATCCGCTGCGTGTTCAGCGCCCGCGGCGGCCTCGGATGGCTCTACGAGTCGCGGCTCGGCACGGAAGGCCTGATTACCGAGCGTGCGGTCTACGCCGACGTTCTCACCCGCATCTGGGAACTGCAGCAGACCGGCTCGGATCCCGCGGCCCTGAGGGATGCCTACAGCAAGTTCCTGCTGATGACAAACCTGAGCGAGACCCATCCGGGTGGCGGGTTGCGCGGATTCCAGTTGTATCTCTGGAAAAAACGGGGCGTGTTTCAGACAATGGTCTCACGTCACTATGGGCCCGGCAGAAGCATCCCCGCTTCGCCCATCTTTTCGGAACTGGAGCTGACGAAGGAGGACATCGCCGAGATCGAGTACCGATTCGAGATGCTGAAGCCGTACCTGAAGCCGGGCAAGCCCACCTTCGCGGCGAGCTAGTGCTCCAGCAATCTTCCTTTGACGGGTGTAGCCGAACTCGTGCGAGTTCGTGGCCCGAAGTCTCACGACTTCCGCTACCCGTCACTCCAACTTTGACGGAGCACTAGTTGCCTGTCCCCTCAACACTTTTTTTCAACAGCCCGAGGCCGGACCATGATCATCCCGCTACGAATCCTTTCGACCCTACTCTGCCTCCTGGCCGCGGCCTCCTGCGCTGCTTTGGCCGCGGAAACTGGACCGCAAAGCCGCACGATCTGGGATTGCGATATCACCGGCGGCGTCGACGGTCTGCTGGTCGAGCGGACCGATGTGAAACAGGGGCAGGGCGCGGTCCGCTGGAGAAACCATCCCCAGACGACCGGCTTCTCCGTGCCCGGTGTCCCGCAGGACTTCAGCGGCTTCAACCTCCTCCGCCTTTGGATTCATAATGCCAGGCCCGTCGATGCCCGCTTCATGATCCTTGTCACTTCCGAAAACCCCAAGACTGAAGGGAGCGACTACTGGGGATACGGCGTGCGGCTGGACTTCCAGGGCTGGAAGGAATTGATCCTTCCCATCGGCGGCACGGGCGGCACCCGCGAGCCGCGGGGCTGGGATCAAATCGATAGTCTGCGGTTTACGGCCAGCGGCTGGGGCAACACGCCCAACCCCGAAGCCGACGTGCTCATCGACGACATTCGCATCGAGTACGATCCGCCTCGGCCTGGCCCGCGGATGACCGACCGAGACTTTTTCGACAGCCTCGACCTGGCGCGCGAGGATCTGGTTGCCGTCCGCAAGGCCGTCGAGGCCGGCGACCTCGACGCAGCCAAGGCCGCGTTCCTGGAACACATGCGGTCGCGCCGGCAGCCCAACTGGTGGTTCGACTGGCGCCGCCGGCCCAACCGGGACGGAGCGATCACCGGCGGCAGCGAAGGATGGGACTATTTCGTCACGCGGATCGCGATCGACTGGACGGGCTGGAAACTGCTGACGCTTCCCTTAGAGCAATGGGGCAAAGCGCGAAAGCCCATCGGCTGGCACTACATCAACTCGCTGGCCTTCAGCTCGACCTACGGCGACCGCACTCCCAGTCCCGAGACGGTGCTCGTCTTTGATGCGGTCGAACTGGTCGGCGGCGAGCCGGTCTCGCTGGGCGACTTCGAAACGGCCGAGGATTTCCGGCGATGGGGCGGTCTGCAGCCGACGCGGGAGTTCGTCAAAGTGGGGCAACAGGCCGGCATCTGGTCGCAGTTGCCCTCGCGGCCCGGTCTGCGGCTGACCGACCTTCCGCACGACTGGCGGAAATTTGATGCACTGCGGCTCTGGGTCTACTCGGCCAAGGCCACCGGCGACGTGATCACCCTCACCGCCGACTCCGACACGCCCAACGTCGAAAACGCCGACCGGGTGCTCGAGCATCTCCACGACGGCTACCACCTCGGCGACGACATCGACTGGGAGTCGAACAAGTATTCGCCCGATGAGCCGGCGTTCACCAAGGAGTGGACCTATGGCCTCAACCGCTTCGGACAATGGCGGACGCTCGGCGAAGCCTACTGGCAGACGGGCGATGAAAAGTATGCCAAGGAGTGGATCGCCCAGATGCGCGATTGGGTCGAAGACAACCCCTACCCGCTGTTTGGCACCGGGAACAACACGCTCACGTGGCGGACCATCGAGGCTGGCATTCGCTGCTCCGGCTCCTGGCCCGATTCGCTCTACTACTTCCTCGGGTCGCCCTCGCTTGCGCCCGACGACCTGGTGACATTCATCAAGTCGTGGATTGAACATGCGCACCATCTCATGCGGATCACCCTCGAGCACCCCGAGCACGGAGGCAATTGGGTGACCATGGAGTGCAACGGCCTGGGCCACCTGGGCATCCTGCTGCCGGAGTGCCGCGAGGCGTCGACCTGGCTCAAGACGGCCGTCGACCGGCTCACCCTGGAACTCGATCGCCAGGTCTATCCCGACGGCGCCCAGAAAGAATTGACCACCGGCTATCACCAGGTCGCGCGAGGCAACTTCGTCGGGCTGTACAAGTTCGCGCTGTCCAACGAAGTCCCGATGCCGAAAGCCTATCTGGAGCGTCTTGAGCGGATGTACGACTACAACCTCCGTGCGATGACGCCGGAAGGGCGGCTCCCGCCGCTGAACGATGCCGGCTACACCGCCGTCATCTCTTCGCTCGCCGAGGGCGCCGAACTGTTCGACCGCGAAGACTTCCGTTGGGCGGCGACCGGCGGTGTCGAAGGCCGGGCGCCGGAGTACATCTCCGTCGCCTTTCCCTACGCCGGGCAATACGTCATGCGGTCCGGCTGGGGGCCCGGCGATCTCTACGCGCTCTTCGAGTCGGGCCCCTATGGCATCGGCCACCAGCACGAGGACAAGCTGTCGATGTTTCTCTACGGCCGCGGCCGGGTGCTCTTGACCGAGGCGGGCACCTATAGCTACGACCGCAGCAAGTACCGCCGCTACGTGCTGGGCACCTGGGCGCACAACACGATCCTCGTCGACGGCCAGCAACAGCACCGCGGCGGGCTCAAGGAAACCTACGAAACCCAAGAGCCCTTGGACAACTTCTGGGCCACCGGCGAGGTCTTCGACGCGGCCGACGGCATCTACACGAGCGGCTACGGACCGGACCGCCGGATCGACGTCGACCACGAGCGGACCGTGGTGTTTGTCCGGCCCGACTACTGGATCGTCGTCGACCGGTTGCACTCCGACGCTGAGCACACATACGACATCCTCTGGCACCTCAACAACGAGGAGGCGACGCACGATCCCGGAACACTGGCCGCCTGGGGGACGGATCAAGGCGTGGCCAACCTGATGGTCACCCCGGCGTCCTCCGCGGGGCTCGCCTTGGAAATCGTCAAGGGGCGAGAGGATCCCGTGCTCGGCTTTGCGCCCGCCAGCAGAAGAAGGCCGATTCCCGTGCTCGATTACCGCTACAAGGCCGGCGGACCGGCAACGCTCGCCTGGGTATTGACCCCGTTTGACGGCCAGCGGCCGCCGGTCAAGGCAACCCTCGAAAATCGCGACGGCGGCGCGTTGGTGAGCGTAGAGCAGGCATCGGGTACCGATTACCTCTACATCGCTCCCCGCGGCCAGCAGCGTTCGCTGACGCTGGCCGGCCGGCCGCTTCAGGGGCACGTTGCCGTTGTGCGGACGGACGAAACAGGTAAGATCGTGGCGTCCGATGCCAGGTGAAGCAATCCAAGGTCGGGGACTGGTCCATTTTTCGGCCATTCGATGCACTTTGGCGACAAAGACGTTGGCCGAAAACATGGACCTGTCCCCCTCTTCTCCGCCCGTAAACGGTTACGCCTGCAATTGAGGGAGAAATGATGATGCGAACTTCTCTTATTGCTTACCTGTTGTTTGCGCTGCTTGCCTCCACCACCGCCACCAGCTTCGGGGCGGACGATCCTGTCGATTCACCCACCGAAAAAAGTCAGGCGGTTCTGCGGAATGGCGCACGACGGGGTGAAAAGCGACCTTCTTGCATGCGCCAGGAGTCCCCGGCCTGCCTGACTGCAACCAACATGTCGATCGCAACAGGCACACCTTCGTTAGTGCTCATGTCGAGCCACTCCACGCACATCCCGGTGTGGTCGCTGTCGGGCATCACGCCTGGGCAGTCCGTCGTTGGCATCGTGAACGGCTTCCCCAGTGAGTGCGCCGCCGTGAAGGTCGAGATCGTCGTCACCACGACGGACGAGGCGACGAGCCCCGACTATGAAGATGTCTACAGGGTCCACCTCTCGCAGATGGTGGAGGATGCGCCGTTCACCGCCCGGCACTCTTTGGGCGACTCGGTGCGAACGCCGCTTCCAGCCGCACCGTTCCACTCGCGGACCATCGTCCTGGACCCGTACTACGCAGTGGAGCCCAGCGCGCCCCTGTCGGTGCGCGTTCAGCGGGAGCCTGCGGATCCCGCCGATTCGTTCACCCGCCCCACGGGCCTGGCGATGGTCAAGGTGACGCCGCTCAAGGCGCTCCCCAAGCCGCGTGTCGTGCAGGAGGGCGACGGCTACGACTCGTGGCCAATGATCCAGGCCATCGGAGAGAAGCTGGTCTGCGCGTACAGCCGAGGCTCGGCGCACACGATCGGCGAAGACGCCCGCGCCGTCTACGCTCGCACATCCACGGACGGCGGAAAGACGTGGACGCCTGAAACGGTTGTTGCCAACACGCCGGGCTACGGTGACGTCGCCGTCGGGAAGGGGCTGGATTCCACCGGTGCGATGCTCCTCTGGGTGCGTCGAGTGGGATCGGACTGGCTCCACGACCTCTACCGCACCACCGATGGCGTAACATTCCAACTCATCGCGACGCCGAAGCTCGAACCGGCGCCCATACAGATCACCGACGTCTTCGAAGTCCCCACGGTCGGGCTCATGGCACTCTGGTTCGCAGGAAACTATGGCGACGACGGCCCAAATCACTCGTGGGGAACGCTCACCAGCAAGGACGGCGGCGCAACCTGGAAGCAGACCATCATCGAATCCGAGCTGACCAAAGACCAGTGGCCAACCGAGCCCGCCGCAGTTTACCTCGGCGATGGCAAGATTCTGGCAGTTGGGCGGACGGAAATTGGGGGCATCACCACGACGCGATCTCAATTCCAGTTGGTTTCCTCCGACTACGGTGCGACGTGGAAACGCTCGCAAACAAACATCGGCGATGTCCTTATTTCCACGCCGAGCCTGATCCTCGACGCTCACACCGGCTTGCTGAGCAACTATTACTATCAGCGTGGTCCGAAGCGCGGGATCTTGCGGCGTCGAGTCGTTGATCCAGACCGCGTGTTTGACCACCCACTGAACTGGCCTCCTTCCGAAGCCGTCGCTACCGGTAGTCAGATCACAGTCGATGCGGGAAACGCGAATGCCACCGCTATCGGGAATACACACTTCGTCGCTTTCTACTCCGGCGAGGCTCCCGATACGTCGATCCTGATGTCGGTACTCCCTGCACCGCCTGCCGGGAGTTCGCCTATCAGTCCCGCGCCTGCGCCGGTGGGCGATTGAGACGAGGTCGGTGAGAATGACGAAAGCCCCGCCAGGCACGGCATAACTCCGCTGCAGAAAGTTCGGAAGCCATGCAACTGAGCCTCGAAAGTACTGTAGTCGGAGCCTTCGTAGTTGAACGCACGAGGGCAGCGTGGACGTCTCGCAAGTGGTCAGACACGCCCGTCCGGCCGGGGTCGCGTGAACATGAGCAAACTACCCGACGGCTCGCGCGTGGCGTTGTCGAGCGGTGATTCCATCATGGCGGTCAGGTTCAGCAGCGGGAGAGCCTGGGGCGAACCGCTGGCGCTTTGGACCTCGGGGAGCGTCCGGTGGCGGCCGTCGTCGACAGGCTCTTCCACCTTGCGCAGCCAGATTTCACGCCAGAGATGGTAGCAATTCCGTGGGCAGCCTCGCAGCTCCAGTGCCATGCACGTGACCCCCTCCAGGGCCACCGTGTCCCGGACAGGCCGCATCTCCCCCGTCCACTCGACGACTAATTTCTCTACGCGTTTGGCCACACGATAACGGCGGCCGCAGTAGTTGACCATATCGCCTCCGAAGCCCAGTCCGCGGTTTTTGCCCTCTTCGTCCAAGGTGGCTTGAATCTCTTCCTTGCTCTTCACCTCCACGAGATCGCCCGGCTGAAGGTTCAGCCGCTCGGCGGGCGTCTTCGACAGCGTTCCCCGTACGGTCGCTTGCGGCGGTCTTCCGCACAGCCGCCGCACCTTACTGCGGACCAGGATCCAGAGCATCTGGAGGACCTGGTCGAGCGGTATCTGCCCGGACGTCCAATCGCGAACGTATTGGCGAACGTCCCACCAGGGAAGTGGCGTCGTCGCGTGAACCAGCTCCGTCGCCTGGCATGAGACGCGCCGAGGCTGGAGAATGGGGAGCTGGGAAACACCGGCATCGGTTATCGAGCAAGCCGCATTCTGCTGCCGCGCCATGGTTGTCGCCGGCCGAGGAGCACTCGCAACCGACCCGGCCGCCTGTTGTGGCCGGGCAGGCCCGACGGCTCCGCTTTCGGTGACGGGTTTCAACCATCCTTCTTTCCAGATGAGCATGCAGCCCATTTGGCATCCGTTTCCGGACGTGCCCTCGCAGCGTAATGACTCCAGCAAGACGGCATCTTTCATGCGGCGGACTTCGTACGCGTGATCGAGAAAAACCTTCTCCACCCGGCGGAAGACGCGGAATCGGCCGCCACAATACCGGGCCATCTCGGGCATGAAAGGCAAGCCGTCCAGGCTGCCGCGGGCATCGAGCGTGGCAAGGATTTCGTCTTTGCTGCGGACCTCGACGAGGTCTCCCAATCGGAAATGGGGAAGGCGTCGGCTTTGCTTTCGGTTCACAGGAATTTCTCGGATTTCACTTTCGGGCGAGGAGTCTCTTTTTCTCAGGCTCATTCGATCGCGGCAGCCGTTTCGGAGAGCTGACGCGCGGTTCACGGCCGCGAGAATCGGCCGACCCGCCACACCACCGGCCACCAGCAAGCGTCCCGTGCGGTAAGGCGTCGGGTTCCACATCGCCAGCGCGCGGGTGAGTGGCCCCAGCGTGTCTACGGCGGTTCGACCGGGCAGATCGTGCAATCGCCGCAGCAGTTCCCACTGCAAGAGCTGGCCCGGCGAGCAGCATGCCTCGTCCGGCAGATAGCCGATCTTGTGCCAGTACGAGATCCCCTTGGCTCCATAGCCATATACGAACGACACGGGCCTGCCGCCGCAGCGAAGCAGGGCCAGTTCCAACTGACCCCAGGCCGCGAGCTGGCGGGCTTGCCGCAGGAAGAACTCATACCGTCCGGGCGTGCCGAGCACCGACGTTCCGGCCTCGCCCTTCCAGCCGCGATGCTCGATCTCCATGGCCGTACGGAAATAGGGCTCCACTTCGCTCGGGGCAAGGTTGGTGAGCCATTCGAGTTCGACGCTCCCTTTTTCTTCCAGGCGCCGGCCGCACCGGGCCACCTTCTGGCGATCCTTCTTGGCGAGGCTTTGCTCGAACCGCTCCCAATTGGGCTGGAGTTGGATCAGTCCGATCGGCAACTGCTGACGAATCTCAGTTGCCACGCGGCGCCGGCGGAGTGCTTCGCACATTGCTTGCCAACGCGGCGCATCGATCGGCACTCCATCAAGGCAGACCAGTGGCAACGCGGCGTGCCCGAGTGCATCGGCCAACGCGTCGAATACGGCGGCTTCGGCTCGGGGATCGACGAGCAGGTCGCCGCTGGACGACCACTCGTTCGTCGTCATTCCGCCGACGGGCAATCGCCACCGGAGATTCCATACCAACGGCAGTACGGCCAACCACTTCCCCTCGTCGTGCACCGCCAGGACGCAAACCCGGCTGCGCGGGGCGAAGTGTTCCAACCACTGCGCGACCAGTTCCGCGCGGAGCGTCGGGATGGCGGCCTCGCTGCGGTGCCAGAGATCATCCCATTGCGGCGCGGCCTCCCGGATTGCGGCAACGGTAGAAATCTGAAGGACTTGGGACCGATTCATCCCGGGCCTCGTTGATAGGGAGTTTTCGGGTCTGATGAAAAAAGGGCCGGGCACCGCAAGTATGATGGGTGAATGGGAGAGAAGATTCACGGTCTTGCGGAGCAAAACCCTTTTTTCATCACCCCAGGGTTTTTCCGTCTCTCCTGCAAGTATAGGTTCGTCTTAGGGGCTGAATCGCTGGGCGTGGTCCACAAACGGGGGCTGGCTCCGGACCCGCTTGGCCGTACCGTTGCGAAAATCCGCGGGCTCGGCCGCCGCTAGAATCCGCACCCTCGGACCTGTCGGGACCACTACCGAGCCCGCCACAGCATCCGACTCGAGGGTATCACCCGGGTCGTCGCCTGGCCGTTGAGGCGGGCCCGCTGCGGGCGCGGTGAGACGGCGCCAGCCCCGGGAGGTGTTTCATTTTTCCTTCGGCGGCTCGGCCGCCAGTGGATGCCGGACCAGCGCGGCCTTCAGGGCGATGCACTCATGCTCAAGCGCGTCGATGGCTTCCTCAGCTTCGGAGAGAGTGCCGCCGGAGCACTTGCAGAACCGCTCCACACGCAGAGCCGCTTCCTTGGCCGGATGCGCGCCAAGGTAGACCACGGTCCCTTTCATGCGGTGCCCGAGTCGGCCGACTTCCACGAGGTCGCCCTTTTGCAGGGCAGCACGCATCTGCGGGAACAGGTTTTCCACTTCATCGTAGAAACACCGGATCATCTGCGACACCATGTCGGCGCTGTTGAAACACCGTGTAACCGCCTCGTCAGGATTGAAGACGAGCGTTGTTGTCGGCGACAATGCCTTGGGGCTCGACGATACCGAGTCGAGTTGGAGCGAAGCTACGCCGCCGCAACCCAGAGCCTCGACCAACCCGATCATCTCTTGGACATTCACCGGCTTGGAGAGGTAGCCGTCCATCCCGGCCGCCAGGCACCGCTCGCGGTCTCCCCGCATGGCGTGGGCGGTCATGGCGATGATCGGGACCTGGCTGTTGCCGCTTTCGCGTTTGCGAATTGCTTCCGTGGCTTCCAGGCCATTCATTCCCGGCATCTGCACGTCCATGAGGATCACATCATAGCGGTTCTGCTCGGTCAAGCAGATTGCCTCTTCGCCATCTCCGGCGATCTCGACCATGTGGCCCCGGTCCTGCAAGATGTAGGTGGCCAATTTCTGATTGGCCGGATTGTCTTCCACCAGTAAAACTCGCAATGGGCCGCATGCTGGCGACGGAAGAACGGCAGGGGCCTGGAAATCGGGAGGGACTTCGCTCGCCAAAGGCAGGCGGATGGCGAAAAAGAACGTGCTTCCTCTGCCCAGTTCGCTTTCGACGCTGATCGTACCGCCCATCATTTCCACGAGGCGTTTGCAGATGGAAAGCCCCAGTCCCGTGCCTCCGAAACGCCGGGCCATGGAAGCGTCGGCCTGGGCAAAGGGTTGGAAGAGACGTTCCAGGCCGGAATGGGGAATGCCGATGCCCGTGTCGCGTACCGCAAACTCCAGGCAGGCTTCGCCATCGTGCGACAATGCGTGAAGACTGATCTCCACTTCACCGCGCTCGGTGAACTTGATGGCGTTCCCTGCCAGATTGAGCAGGACCTGCTGCAATCGCATCCGGTCGCCCACGACTGCGTCCGGCGTCTGGTCGGGCACTCGGCAGTAGAAGGACAGCCCTTTCTCGCTTGCCCGTACCGACAAGACGTGCGTGATCTGGGCCAACATCCGCCGCAGGCTGAAGGGGGCCGACTCCAGTTCCAGCTTGCCCGAATCGATCTTGGCCGAGTCCAAGAGGTCGTTCAGCAAGGTCAAGAGCAGATCGGCCGACCCCTTGGCGGTTTGCAGGCAGTCCAAGACGGTCGGGTCAGTGGTCTTCGGGAGTGCCACGTCGATCATGCCGAGGATGGCGTTCATCGGCGTCCGCAACTCGTGACTCATATTGGCCAGAAACTGGCTCTTCGCCTCGTTGGCGGCTTCGGCAGCGCGCGCGTGGCGCTTGAGCGACTCCAGCAGGCGGACTCGCTGCATCGCGATGGCCACGTGGTCGGCCACGGCTCTCATAAGCTCCAGCTCATCGTCGGCAAACGTGGGCCTGGTCCGCGAGCCGAACGAAAGCGTGCCGATCGTCTGATTCTGGTTGATCAGCGGATGGCAGGCGTATGCCTGGATGCCGAAACCGCGGATCATCTCGGTACGGGGATCGGGGGTCGTCTGGATATGCGGGGCGACGATACGGCAGCCGTCGCGTGCCACGCAACCACACACCGCCACTCCGAGGTCGAGCCATTCGATTTCGCGGGCGGCTTCCTCGGAAATGCCGGCGCAGGCGTTGAGATGCAGGCGGCCCGATTCGTCGTCGAGGAGAAAATTGAAGAACACATGGCAGCCGAGGTGGTCTATCACGCGGCGGCAGAGCGTTTCGACAATCTGCTGCGGGTGGGCACTGGCAAGCAATTGGGCCGTCACGTCGGAGAGCAGCGCGGCACGGTCCTCGGCCCGCTTGCGGCCGGTAATGTCCTGCGTAGTTCCGAAGCCGCCCAGCAATTCGCCCCTTTCGCCGAACTCCAGGTAGGCTTTTTCGCGCACCCATTTCACCTGCCCGTCTGCCACGATGCGGTGCTCGACGTCGTAGGGTTCGCCGCGCAGAGCGGCGTTCCAATGCGTATCGACGTGGTGCCGGTCGTCGGGATGCACGATCGACAGGAACGTCTCGTAACTCAGCGGCGTTCCCTTCGGAACACCGAAGATACGATGGTTCTGGTCGGACCAGGACAACACGTTGCGCCGGGTGTCGAGACGCCACCATCCGATTTGCCCGACTTCCTGGGCCAGATCGAGGTCCTCGCGGCTTTGTCGCAACGCCTCGTCGGCCCGCCGTTTCTCGGTAACGTCGTGGAACACGAGCACCACGCCGATCACCCGGCCGGCAGCGTCGAGGATCGGGGCGGCGCTGTCCTCGACGGGCACCGCGCGACCGTCCTTGGTCACGAGCGCGGCATGGTTGGCCAATTCCACGGCGCGGCCCTCGCGCAGAACCCGAGCGACGGGCTCTTCCAAAGGCTCTCCCGTCTCCTCGTTCATGACGCGAAACACGCACTGGACGGGCTGCCCCGCCGCCTCCTCGGCCTTCCAGCCGGTAAGCGCTTCGGCCACGGGATTGACAAAGGTGATTCGACCCTCGGCATCGGTGGCGATCACCGCATCGCCGATGCTGGTGAGCATAACCCGCAGCCACTCGTGCTGCTGGCGAAGTTGCCGGTCGGCCTGGTGCTTGTACAGCGCTAGCTCGATCTGGGCGGCCAGATCGCGTTCGTCGAACGGTTTCAGAATGTATCCAAACGGATCGGTGATCTTGGCGCGGGCGAACGTGGCAGGGTCGCTATGGGTCGTGAGGTAGATCACGGGCACGTCGTGGCGGCGGCGGATCGTGTCTGCGGCTTCAATGCCGTCCATCGGCCCATGCAGGGAAATGTCCATCAGCACCAGTTGCGGACGCTCACCGCAGGCCAGGGCGACGGCGTCGTTGCCTTCCGAGGCGATCCCGGCGATCTCGTAACCGAGCCGCCGCAGTTTGCTCGCCAGGTCTTCGGCGACGATCGACTCGTCTTCCACGATCAGTATGTTCGCCTTGCTCATGGATTTTCGTTTACCCGGTCCACACCCCGACCAAGAGCCAGAAGAAGAATGAAGTTAGCCGAAAACATGGCCCCGTCCCTCTGACCCGTGAACGGTTACGGCCGCTCGAAAGCAGCCGGGTGGATCAGGCTACTTTACGTCTGCGATGCTCACCGCGTGTTTTTCCTCGGCGGAGATCATTGCCGCTTCAAGCACCCGCTGGGTCTGGTATGCATCGGCGAAATCGGGGATGGGCAGTGTCGGCTCCTCGCCCGCGATGACCCTGAGAATGTCGTAAGCCTGGTTCGTGAAACCGTGCTCGTAGCCGATGATGTGGGCGTCCGGCCACCAGTTGGCCACGTACGGGTGATCGCCGCCATGCGTGCACATGATCGTGGTCCACCCCTGGACCGCGCGGGGCCGCGTGGCATCGTAGAACTGAAGTTCGTTCATCCGCTCGAAGTCGAATTTCAGCGCGCCCTTCGTGCCGTTGATCTCGAACGTATTGCGGTTCTGGTTGCCGGTGGCCTGCCGTGCGGCCTCGAAGCTGGCGACCGCCCCACCGGAGAACCGGGCGAGGAAAAGGAGCGTGTCGTCGACGGTCACATCGCCCTCCTCCTCCGAGGCTTGCAGCCCGGCCGTGATCTGCCCTGCCACCACGCCTTTGAGCAGCTTGCGACGCTTGATGAACGTTTCCGCAACCGCTCCGACGACCTCGGTGATCTCCTGGCCGGTGACGAAGCGGGTCATGTCCACGATGTGCGCGTTCAAGTCGCCGTGGGCACCCGAACCGCACAGTTCCTTGGTGAATCGCCACATCAGCGGCGTCGACTCGCCTGCCCAGTCCTGGAGGTACGTCGCCCGCACGTGCCGGATCTCGCCCAAGGCGCCCTCTTTGACCAGCCGGTGAGCCAGCCCGACCGCCGGGCAGCGGCGGTAGTTGTACCAGACAAACGTCTTGACTCTCGCCGCCTTGGCCGCCTCGGCCATCTCGCGAGCGCCCTTCAGCGTTGCGTCGACCGGCTTTTCACACGCGCAATGCTTGCCCGCTTGCACGGCTGCCAAGGCAACCGGGGCATGCATATAGGTCGGCGTCACCACGTCGACCAGCCCGATATCCGGCGACCGGACGAGGCTCTCCCAGTCCGTCGACACATTCTTCCAGCCCCAGTTCTCGGCGAACACCTGGGGGTTCTCTTCCGGCTGACCGAAAACCGTGTGCATCACGGCCTTGACGGGCGGCTTGAAGAACTTGCCCACCTGCCCCCATGCGTTGGAATGCGAACGCCCCATGAATCCCTGGCCGATCAAAGCTACATTCACCGTGTTCATGCACGACTCCCTGCATCAGTGGAATTATTCAAACAAACCCTTGACATGCCGATAGAGGTCGGCAGACCGCCGATAGCCCGCATCGTATCTCGCGGCCGATGCCGGATCAAACGAAACTCGCTTGCGAACCTCGACCATCGCGTCTTTGGCCGCTCGCAGATCCGCATGAATGCCCGCCGCTACCGAGGCGAGCATCGCGACCCCGAGCGAGGCCGCCTCGTCGCAGGCCATCACCAGAAGATCTTTCCGGCAAACGTCGGCTTTGATCTGCAGCCACAAGTCGTTCCGAGCGGCCCCGCCCAGCGACCGGACCTCCCGAATCTCCATCCCGAGGTCTTCCAGAAGCAGAAGATTGCTGCGCAGCACATACGCGATCGATTCCATGATCGCCCGCACGAAGTGGCCCCGCCGGTGGCCCAACGTTGCGCCCCAGAAAACGCCTTTCACCCGCGGATCCGGGTCCGGCGATCCGGATCCGCTCAGGTGCGGCAGGACAATCAGCCCCTCGGAGCCCGGAGCAACCGCGCCGGCCTCTTCGGCGAGCTGGTCGTAATCCGTGCCTCCTCCCAACTCGTCGCGGAACCAGCGGAGCACCATGCCGGCCGTCGGGATCCATGGCAGCAGCACATACTGCCCGCGAATCGCGTGGGCGTAGAGTCCGATTCGCCGCATCGGGTCGTACACAGGCTCGTCCAGCGTTGCACAGATCGCCAAAGCGGCGCCGGTGGTCTCCGTAATCACGCCCGGTTCCAGGTTTCCGGCGCCGACAGCCCCGGCGACCTGATCGATGGGCGCAGTCGTGACAACCGTTCCCTGCCGCAAGCCGGTCTCGCGGGCCGCCGCCTCGTGAGTTTCTCCGGCGACCTCTCCCGAGTCCCTCAATTCCGGCAGTTGCTCTTCGCGAACGCCCAGGTACTTGAGCATTTCGGGCCACCACCGGCCCGTCGTGAGATCGTAATAGAGTGTCGAAGGGCATAGCGCCCGATCCGTCGCATACCGGCCCGTCAGCCGGTAAATCAAGTAGTCCTCCACCATCAGGTACCTGTGCGCCCGCTCGAATACCTCCGGTTCATGCCGCTTGAGCCAGAGGATCCGCGTCGCCGACCACGTGGGGATCATCTCGGGCTGGCCGGTGATGCGGTAGACCGTGTCCGGGCTGAACTCCCGGTCCAAGGCATCCGATTCCTCCCGGCTGCGGTTATCGAGCCAGACGATCGACGGCCGCAGCGGTTTTCCATCGCGGTCGACGACCGTAAGCGTTTCGCCCTGGCTTGTGACCCCGATCGCCGCAATGTCGCCGGCCGTGATCCGGCTCGCGTCGAGCACCGCACGGATCGACGTTTTGGCGGCCTGCCAATAGGTCTCCGGGTCCAGTTCGACGATGTCCGGCCCCGGCCTGAGGAGCTCATATTCTTCCGCGTGCGAGGCGACCTGGCGGCCTTGCTTGTCGAACAGCACGGCCTTCAGCGAAGTCGTTCCGGCATCCAACGAAAGGAGATACTGCATCACGTCGCCTTGCTGCGGTGAACGAATTCAGATTACCTCCACTCCCAGCAGATTGCACAGATCCACCAGCGCTTCCCGGTGATCGCCGTACGAGAGGATATAGTGCTGCCCGAGCACCTTCTGAATGAAGTCGTCGATGGGTCCGTCCAGCACAATCTCCAGGCTGGGCAACTGCGGGGCCGGTGGAGCCCAACCGGCCTCTTCCCATTTTCGCGGCGAACGTGCCTCGCCGGTGGCAATATGCATCCCGTACCGGTTGCCCGTGTAGGTAAGCCTTGCCAGCGTCACGCGCCCGGTCTTCACTCGCGAGACATTCAACAGCCCTTCGCCAAACTCCCCGAAGGCCGTGGGCATGACCGTGACGGGGCCGTCGACGATCTCCGTCGGCACGTAGTCGGGCACGCCCATTAACATGCCGTTTTCCGTGAACTCGTAAAACTCCATGTATGCGGCCGCCTGGCCCGTCAGATAACGCGTGATCAACTGGGTGACGGCTCCGAGCGTGTCGTTCTCGGGGATCGTGCAGACGTCGTCCTCTTCGTGCAGAAGCATGAAGGTGCCGGCGGGAGCAAAGCCCAAGAGCTTCTTCACGCCGTCGACGTCGATGAGCGAAACCGCCTGGTAGTCGCGCTCCTTGATCTTCCGGCTCACGGCCAGGTAGAGTCGCACCGCGTTTTCCACCGTACCTTCTTTCGGCGGCTTCACGAATTGCCACCGCTCTCCGACGGCATCCGCCAGCCGGGAAACCTCCGAAGCCTCAAGCGTCTCCATCGTCTGGACCATCTCGAGCATCTCAAAGACCTCGACCTCCGGACCGATCTTCGCGCGCAGGGAAACGCCGTCGTGCAGGGTTGCGTAGAGCCGCATGTCGCGATAGCCCATCTCGCCGATCCTCGCTCCACGAAGGAGCGACGCCGCGCGCGCGGCGCTGGCAAAGCTGAGGATCTTCTGCATGTCCGGCTCACGGCCGAGATAGTTCACCACATATTTGAACCGGTAGCCGAGGTCTGCCATCGGTTTGCGCAGCGCGGTCGTCCCGGCCTGGTCGGCGGTCGTCACGAAACGATCCCCTTCGCGCCAGCCGGTCAGTCCCCACAGCAGCATCGGCTTGTGGCGAAATGCGTCGACCACGCTGATCACCGCGTGCGACGGAATCCAACCGGCAAGGCAAACAACCAACAGATCGAACTCCTGCCCCGCCAACTCCGCTTGCGCCCGGGCGACGTCGCGCCCTTCCGGATCGTCGCTCACGGGTTCGGGGCCGACAACCTCGATTCCCTGCTGCTCCAGGTGCCGCCGTGCTTCGGCGCACTTCCGGTCGATGATCTCGCGAGGAGTATTCACTTCCCCGAATCCGGCGAACGCCGCCCTGATCTTGCGCACTGCACCACTCCTTCCAAAGCGAATCTCGACCCATTTCCACCGAGGGCCATGATAGCAACTTACCACAGCCGCGCCATGGGGGTTCGAGTGGGGGGAAACTCAGTCAAGCGTCCTGCGATACCTTGAATGCTGCCGCAGTGGGGTTCGCCCTTGTGTTGGCCGGCACACAGGGTATATTGTGAGTTTCGTCTGTCGTCGCCCCCGTAGGAGACTGCGGAAAAAGTGCGGTTTTCAGTGTAGGCGGGACACTCCCTGGCCCGCGCTGTCCGGCTACGGAGTCTCCGGACCACACTTTTTCAGCAGCCTTTGCAGGCTTGCGCGGTTCGAGAGGAAATGAAAGAGAAGTCCGATGGCCCAAGTTTGTGAAATCTGTGGCAAGAAACCGAGTATGGGAAACAGCGTGACCACCCGCGGCCGGGCTAAGTACCTCGGCGGTGTGGGAACTAAGGTCACTGGAATCAGCCGACGGAAGTTTCGACCCAATCTCCAGAATGTTCGAATTACCACCACAAGTGGCACAAATAAATCGGTCCGAGCTTGCACCCGGTGCATCCGAAGTGGGGCGATCACCAAGACAATCCGCAGCGCCCCGTTCAAGCTCCCGGCCGCTGAAGCATCGCCTGAGAAGGCGGCTCCGACCGCGACGGCAGCCGCTCCCGCGAAGCCGGAGACGGTGAAGTCCCGCAAACGCCGCAAGGCCAAGGAAGAGAAAGCGGCCCGCGAGAAGAAGTAGGTCGGTTAGGAGCCGCTAGAGAATAAGCTGGCAAATAGTCGTAGGGTGGATTTCAAACCACCCCTTGTTTTCCGGGTGGATTAAAATCCACCCTACGTCAAAGTGTATGACTTGTTTTCTTACGGCCCCTTATGTCCATCTCATCCGGCGAAGTGGAAAAGGTGTCACGGTTGGCTCGGCTCCGGCTTTCGCCGGACGAGGTTGTGCGATTGACCGCCGAGATGGGACAGATCCTCCAGTACATGGAGCTGCTGGCGGAAGTGGATACGGACCAGGTGCACCCCATGGCACACCCGGTCGACGTTACCGATGTATTCCGCGAAGACCGAGCCCAAGCGAGTCTTCCGCGCGAACAGGCGCTGGCCAATGCGCCCAACCGCGACGATGAATGTTACCGCGTGCCCGCCGTGTTAGGCGAGGCGTAGTCGAGTACCCCATGTCGCTCTTCGATGCCACCGCCGCAGAGCTTCTCGACCAGCTTCAGTCGGGCAGCGTCAGCTCCGTCCAGGTCACCCGGGCGCTGCTGGAACGCATCGATCGTCACGACAAGAACATCGGGGCGTTTCTCCGTGTTGACGCCGACGCCGCTCTGGCAAAGGCCGAGCAGATCGATCGCAGACGAAAACGGGGCGAGCCCGTCGGCCGATTGGCCGGACTTCCCGTCGCGGTGAAAGACGTCCTCTGCACGGCCGGCGAGCCGACGACCTGCGGCTCCCGCATGCTCCAAGATTTCCGTCCGCCCTACGACGCCACGGTCGTTGCCCGGCTCAAGGCGGCGGATGCCGTGCTGATCGGCAAGACGAACATGGACGAGTTCGCCATGGGCGGGTCGACCGAGAACTCGGCCTTCCAGTTGACCCGCAACCCCTGGGACCTCGAGCGAATTCCCGGCGGGTCCAGCGGTGGAGCAGCGGCGTGCGTCGCCGCGTCGATGGCGCCGCTGTCGGTCGGCACCGACACGGGTGGATCGATCCGGCAGCCGGCCGGGCTGTGCGGTGTCACGGGGATGAAGCCCACGTACGGCCGTGTCAGCCGCTATGGCCTGGTCGCATTTGCCAGCAGCCTCGATCAGGCCGGCCCACTGGCTCGGACCGCCCAGGACGTCGCGATCCTCCTGGAAGTGATTGCCGGCCACGACCGGCTGGATTCCACCTCGGTAAACAGGCCGGTGCCCCAGTACAGCATTTCAACCCGGGAGCCACTAACCGACCTGCGGATCGGACTGGTTCGGGAGCACTTCGGCGAAGGGCTGGACACCGAGGTTGAGGCCGCGGTTCGCGAGGCCGTGAAGGTCTACGAGTCGCTCGGCGCAGCCGTCCGCGAAATCTCGCTGCCGCACAGCAAGTACGCGGTTGCCACGTACTACATCATCGCCCCTTGCGAAGCCTCGAGCAATCTGGCCCGCTACGACGGGGTCCACTACGGCTATCGAACCAACGAGCGCGAGATGTCGGCCGAACTCGAAGCCGAGCGCGCGGCTCAGGCCGCCGCCGGCATCGAAGAAGTCGATAACCCCCTGGTCCGAATGTACCGTCGGACACGGGCGGAAGGATTCGGGACCGAAGTCAAACGCCGCATCATGCTGGGTACCTACGCGCTGAGCGCCGGCTACTACGATGCCTACTATCTCAAAGCGCTCAAGGTGCGGCGGCTGATCCGGCGAGACTTCGATAAAGCCTTCGGCGAAGTGGACATGATCCTCGGCCCGGTCGCGCCGGCCCCGGCGTTCAAGATCGGCGAGCGGAGCGGTGATCCGCTGTCCATGTACCTGTTCGATCTGTATACCGTTGCCGCGAACCTTGCGGGGATCGCCGGCATTTCCATTCCCTGCGGGATCAGCACCGCCGGCCTTCCGATCGGGCTCCACTTGCAGGCGCCGCCGTTCGAAGAAGAGCGACTGCTCCGGGCCGCCCACATGTTCCAGCAGGCAACCGACTGGCACACGCGGAAGCCGGGGCTGGAATAGGTCCAATGGGCCGCCGGACTCTTCGCCGGGACTTCCCGGGGCGGTAGAATAGGTTTGGAAAAGGCAACCAAGTGCACCCGCGCAGGGGAGATCGTCGCATGCGACCGGAAGATGTTCGAGAATTGCTCCGCCGCCGGCCATTCCAGCCGTTTCGAATGACGTTGACCGATGGCCGGACGTATGAGGTTCGGCATCCGGAACTGTCCGTCGTCGGACGATCAACCGTCTTCGTCGGTTTTCCCGCGCACGACGAGTCCGAGCCCATTTATGACCGCTATGCGATCGTCTCGCTCCTGCACATCATGCAACTGGAGCCGAGCGGGCCGCACGCCGACCGGCCTCAGAACTGACGACGAGAGGAATTGGTACGTTGGCAACAGCAAGCGCAACCGCGACAGCCCCCTACCAAACCGTCATCGGCTTGGAAGTCCACGTGCAGCTTCTCACCGAGTCGAAGCTGTTCTGCGGATGCAGCACGAAGTTCGGCGAACCGCCGAACACGCAGACCTGCCCCGTCTGCATCGGCATGCCCGGCGCGCTCCCGGTCATGAACCGCCGGGCCTTCGAGCTTTCGCTCAAAGCGGCCCTGGCGCTGAACTGCAAGATCAACCGCTTTACCAAGTGGGACCGCAAGAACTATTATTATCCCGACTTGCCCAAGGGCTACCAGATCAGCCAGTACGATCTGCCGTTCAGCTACGAAGGCTACCTGCCGATCAGCGATCCGAAAGGGGCGATCGCGCCCAGGAACATCGGCATCATTCGCGTGCACCTCGAAGAAGACGCCGGCAAGAGCATGCACGACGAGGTGGCCGGCAAGGCCGACAGCCGCATCGACCTGAACCGGACCGGCACTCCACTGCTGGAGATTGTCAGCCAGCCGGATCTCCGCTCGCCGACCGAAGCCAAGGCGTATCTCACCGAACTGAAGCTCCTGCTGAACTATCTCGGCGTATCCGACTGCAACATGCAGGAGGGAAGCCTGCGGGTCGATGCCAACGTGAACCTTCATATCGACGCCCCCGAGGGCAAGCTGGCCACCCCGATCGTCGAAGTGAAGAACATGAACAGCTTTCGCGCCGTCGAGCGGGCTTTGGCCTACGAGGCCGAGCGGCAGTACGAGGTCTGGCAGCAGACCGGCCAAAAACTTGGAGACGTGCCCAAACAGACCCGCGGCTGGGACGAGGACGCCCAGATCACCCGTCCGCAGCGATCCAAGGAAGAGTCGAGCGACTACCGCTACTTCCCCGATCCCGATCTCGTGCCGGTCACGGTCAGCGAAGAGCGGATCGAACGGGTTCGAGCGTCGCTGGGAGAGTTGCCGGCCGAGTTGCGGGCCCGCTTGGAAGCGACCTACGGGATTACTCCTTACGACAGCGACGTGATCGTGAACCAGGGTCGCGCCCTGGTCGATTACTACGTTGAGCTGGCCGATCTCACGGGTGACGGCAAGGCCGCCGGCAACTGGGTCCAGCAGGACGTGCTGCGGACGCTCAACGAAAAGCAGATCCCCATCGACCGGTTTCCCGTTCCTCCCGGCCAGCTCGCCGAGTTGATCCAGGCGGTTCGCGACGGCAAGCTGGATACCAGCCGCGGACGCGACGTTCTCAGCGAGATGATCGCCACGGGCAATTCGGCCGCAGGGGCGATGGATGCGCTGGGAATTCGCGAGGTCGATGACTCCGAGATCGGCTGTCTGTGCCGTGAGCTTGTCGCGGCGAACCCCAAGGTGGTCGCCGAGGTCAAGCAGGGCAAACTCAAAGGCGTCGGCGCGTTGATCGGACAGGCCAAGAAGCGGAACCCGAACGTCAATCCGAACCGCGTTCGAGAGCTATGCCTGGAATTGATCGAAAACATGTGAGAATCATCACCCTCACAACCGATTTCGGCACCGGAAGCCCCTACGTGGCCGCCATGAAGGGAGCGGCTCTGTCCGTCAATCCTGCGGCCACCATCGTCGACATCACGCACGACGTCCGGCCCCAGGATATCCGCCATGGCGCTGTTGTCTTGGACGACGTCGCCGAGCAGTTTCCGCCCGACACGATCCACGTGGCGGTGATCGACGCCGGCGTCGGCACACAGCGGGCAATCGCTTACGCGCGGATCGGTCGGCACCGTTACGTCGTTCCCGACAACGGCCTGCTGAGTCTCCTGGCTCGCCGCACGAAACCGGCGCAACTGATCCGCGTGGAAAACCGTGAGTACTTCAAACAACCCGTTTCGTTTACCTTCCACGGCCGCGACATCATGGCCCCGGTCGCCGCGCATCTGAGCCTGGGGCTGGACCCGCTCGCGCTCGGACCGCCGATGGACACGCTGATCGACCTTGCCTGGCCCGAGGTTCGCATCCGTCCCGACCGGATCGTCGGCACGGTCCTGGAAATCGACTCGTTCGGCAACCTGATCACGAATATCACCGACGAAATGCTCGCGGGAAGACCCACGGATACCCGCGCGTGTATCGTGGCGAATATCTACGAAACCTGGGGAATCTATCACACGTATGGCGAGCAGCCCCAGGGTATGCTCATCGCCCTGGTAGGCTCCACCGGGCGGCTGGAACTCTCCGTGGTCGGCGACAACGCGGCCGCAAGGCTCGGGATTCAGATCGGCGAACCGGTGACGGTGGCGTGGGAGTAAGGAACCCAACGATGAGAACATTTCCAGGCATCTTGGCGCCCGTGGTGCTCATCCCGGTTCTCTTGGGATGCAGCGGTTCCACCGATCAAACCGCCCGAGAGCGCCTCACCGAAGCGCCTCGGGCGAATCCGCCACGCGCGACAGCGGCCGAACCGGCGGATTCGCCGGCAACTGCCGGGCGCGAACCCGAACAACAGGTTAGCCCCACCTTTGAGTTGCCGCTCGAGTACCACTTCGATCCGCCGCCCGTGCCGAAACGGATTCGGGGGCCGTCGCCGCCGATCTCCGACCGGCCGGCGTAATGCCTTCAAGCGTGTCCCAAAACCGTACCCGGAGAAGGGGACAGGCACATTTTGCTCCAAAGACTCCGCAAAATGAACCAGTCCCCATCGGCTTTGAAATAGTCCCTTAGTCGATCGCCGCCAGTTGCACCCTTGCTCCTTCCAGCCGGTTAGCCAGCAACTTGGCGATCTGGTTGGTCAATCGATAGCCGAGAAGCGGGTCGCGATCGCACAGATCTCGCAACTTCTGGGCCTGAATGGCCACCATCTTCGTGTCCTTCTTCGTGGTACACACGGCCGTGTACTTGTACGGATCGATCAGGGCCGACCAGCCAAGAATGTCCCCGTCCACCAGCGTGTCGACCGTGCGATGCTCGCCACTGCCGAGGACGTACTGAATTTCCACCTCGCCCTGGATGATGATGTTCAGGGCGTCGGCCGGATCGCCCTCGCTGAACATCTGGGTGCCGGCGGGAATCGTCTCCTCGTCGGCTATTTGGGCGACGGATTTCAGGCTTTCATCACTGATGGTGGCGAAGTACGGATAGCGGCGCAAAACTTCCGGTGAGATCATGTTGGAGTTCCTCCTGGCAATCGTTCCAAAGCTTCAAGCACCCTGCGAACTGCGGCCGGAATCGCAGCCTCGACAGCGGGGGTACACTGTTCACCGAACGTCAGTATATCCTCCGCTTCGATGCCGACAAGGAGGATGGCCTCGTCGGCCGGAAGTTCCACACCGGCCTGCCGCCCTAAAGCCAAAGCAGTAGGCAGGTTGACGTCGTGAGCCGAGGCGCTGCGCTGCGTGGGAAGCGAATCCACGGTGAGCTCGTGGATTGTTCCGGGCGCCGTACCGGTCTGGATCGCGTCGATGACGACGGCCCGGCCGTACCCGGCCATCCGCTCCATCAGGCGCAGACCGCCCCAGTAGTCTTCGTCGACGTCCACGTCGCCGCGACTCTCGAGAAGGCTCTTCAACTCCGAAGCAACCCGCAGGCCGACGCTGTCGTCGGTGACCAGCGGGTTTCCCAGGCCGAGAATGAGAGTTTTCACCTTCACTCCGGAAAGAGCTTTGTGGTAAGGTAGCGCTCACCGAGGTCGGGAAGAACAACTACGACCAGCTTGCCGCGGTTCTTCTCGCGCCGAGCCACCTGCAAAGCCGCCCAGGCGGCCGCGCCGCAACTGATTCCGCACATCATTCCCTCGAGCTTCGCCAACTGCCGCGACGTCTCCATCGCGTCTTCATCCTGGACCTGAACCACCTCGTCGATGATCTCCACGTTGAGCACGTCCGGAATGAACCCCGCGCCGATGCCCTGGATCGTGTGTTTGCCGGGTTTCAACTCCTCGCCCGCGAGCCGCTGCGTGATCACCGGGCTGTTGACCGGCTCGACGGCCACAATTTTCGCCTCCGGCTTGCGGGACTTGAGCACCTCGCCCACCCCGGTGATCGTCCCCCCCGTACCGACGCCGCATACGACAATGTCCACGGCGCCCTCCGTGTCGCGCCAGATCTCCTCCGCCGTGGTCTTCCGGTGCACTTCGGGATTCGCCGGGTTCTTGAACTGCTGGGGCATGTAGTAATTGGAATTCGCCGCGAGCAGCTCCTCCGCCTTCCGCACGGCTCCGGGCATGCCTTCCGCAGCCGGAGTGAGAATCAACTCCGCGCCCAGGGCCTTTAGCAGCCGCCGGCGTTCCAGGCTCATGCTCTCGGGCATGGTTACCATCAGCTTGTAGCCGCGCGCAGCACACACATAGGCAAGCCCGATCCCCGTGTTGCCACTGGTCGGTTCGATGATCACGGTATCTTTCTGGATCAGGCCCTCGCGCTCGGCGGCCTCGATCATGGCCAGCGCAATCCGGTCCTTCACGTTCCACAGCGGGTTGAAGTTCTCAAGCTTCCCAAGCACCCGCGCGGTACATCCCTCGGTAACCCGCCGCAGTTCCACCAACGGCGTGTTGCCGATGCACTGCGTAATGTCGCGAAAGACCTGACCAGATGCTCGTGCTGACATAGGATCCCTCTCGTATTCGACCATTATCCGGCAGCTCACTGCCACAAAATGATCAGCTCACAAGTGACCAATTTGACTCCGCTCTACCTGTACGGCGGGGTAATTATAAGAATGTTTCCAAAGATAGTCAACTCAATCGTTCGCCCCCAAATCCTGGTTATAGGCTTCCTGGATCAAGAGATCCTCGCGTTGCTCGTGCTTGAGCAGTTCGTCGCGGAAAGCGTCGAACCGCTCGCGGGTCGCTTGCCACCAATCTTGTCGTGACCTCAACGAGTCGATCTCCAGGACGAGATCACGGGCGCCTGTGCACATCTTGGGGTGCTGCGCCATCAGTTCATTGGCCCGGGAAACGAGCTGCGGGGCTTGCGTGAGGGCTTCGGCGAAGTAGCCGCTGTCCTCTTCCATCGCGAAATGCCGGACCAGCCGGTCCCCAAGTTGTGCGAGCATATCGCTTACTTCGTCGATGGTGGATGTCCTGTCGGCAAGTGCCTGGTCGATTCGCCCGAGCAGTTCCTTCAACTCCCGATGCTCGGCAAGCACCTGTTCATACTCCGGAGGATTCGTCGACATGGTTCACGCCTCATGGGGTCACGGTAACAGGGTCACTCCCCGAAAAAAGCCGGGCTGGTGGGATTCGCCGGGGGATTGCGCAATGGGGCGGCCCCCCTTTTTCAACAGCCCACTATAACGTTCGCGACGGATCTTGAAAGTCTCAGGCGACGCAATAGAGATTCACGTTGCATCAGTGTATGCCATGCCCGTCAGCAGTCATGCGTCCAGAGAGGGGTCCCCTCCGTACCGTTACTTCCGGCACTATTCAGTCATCCGCAGCAATCGGTACCACAGTTCGAAACGGGTTCGCGTTGCCTCGTCGGGTTCGGCCATCCAGTGCTGGCCCATGCCGGTATCGTTGAAAATCCGCCCAAACCCGATGGCAATCACCGTTCCTTTCCCATGGGTGGTGCGTGCCGCGACCGGGACGTCGCCGGCCCAATACAGGGGCTCGCCTCCGCCGACTGCGCATGCTGCCTCGACGGGGATGTCCGGCCAGGAATCCTTCCCATGCAAGGGGCCGCCCGCGGCGGCACCGTGGTTCATCACCAATCCGAACGGCCACAGGAGACTGTTGGCCGTCGACCCGGCGCTGTCCGGCGAATCGATCACCAGCAGTTTCCCCCCCGCTGCCACGTAGTCGACCAAACCTTGGCGATACTCGGAATTGACCGACCGGCTCGGGCAAATCACGACCAGCAAGTCGCCTGTGAAAGCAGCCTGGCCGGAGCGGCGCGCCGTGAACCACCCGAGACGGGGAATCCACTGCTCGAGCAGTCCGTACCCGCGGCCGTCACGAACGGTGAATCCTCCGCGCGCGAGCGGCACTTCCGAGACCGTCCGATCGATTACGACTTGAACCATCGGCTGCACCGGCTCGGGCAGCGGCATTGCCAGACGCTGGAAGACCGCGACCGCCGAGGACCCTGCACCCCACGCGGCCAGGACCGTCGACGTGATCATTAGCCAGTGGGCGCCTCTTGCCGCAGAGAAGATCAACCCGGCCGAGATCGCCGCCAGCCCCGCCAGCCCGAGAATGATCATGACCGGCACCCGCACCCAGACATTGTCCAGCAGACTCCGCCGGTTCAACCATTCCAGCATGCCGAGCATCAATTCGGTCTTGCCCGGTTCGAAAGCGCTGAAGTTGGAAAAGATGGTCGAGTCGGTCCACGCAAGCACGCGGCCGCTGCCATGCCGTGTGGCCCAAAGCTGGTTGAATGCCCCGTACCGCATATCGGTGCGGTACTCTGCCTCGGGGAAGTAGTTGTCGGTGTGGTAGGCCGGCGGCAGGCTCCATAAGCCGCTGTTTCGCACGGCCCCGCAGCCGCGGCTCGGACCCGGATCGATCGAGCATGACACGGCAAAGTGCATCGATGGAAGGTTCTGCACCGCGGGGTGCGGCACAGCCGGCGGCTCATACTGTTGCACGTAGGGCGAGCCGACCCGGAACAGCAAGTCTTTGCGGAATTGGAAGCCAAACGGCTCGGCAATTTGGTTCAGGTACGTGCTCGATTGGAACACGTCGGTGTGCTCGCCGATCAGAAGTAGTCCGCCCCCCTGCTCGACAAAGCGGACGACTGCAGCGACCTCATTCGGAAGGTAGGGGGCCGTGGGCGTTTTGATGACCAGCACGTCGCACCCGCTCAGCGTCCGGCTGTCGATGCGATCCGATTCCAACAGGCGCGACATCGTGTAGAACCGCGAGCAGTAGTCGTAGATGGCGGCGTAGGTGTACGACGCCGGCTCGCCATAGCTCTCGGTGTCGTACGGCCGCGTGGTCGGCTCCCACGTCGAGTGCCGCTCAACGACCATCACGCGTCCCGGCTTGCGACCGCCGATCGGGTCCCAGTGGAACAGGAAGGCAAGCATCAAGGCTCCGGCGGCTGCCAGGCACAATGTTGCCGGCCGGGACAATCGCGGGCCTGCTCGCCGCGCAGTTGGCAATGCTTCTTGACGCTCGTCGCCCGATCCGGCGATTTTCGGCACCAGCCGCCACGCCAGGAGGATAGGACCGGCCAGTAGCCCAAGATGCAGCCAAGGGCTGAATGCGCTCTCCATCCCATTCAGAGGCAGACCCGGTGTCGCCCGATCGATCTGCTGAATGAGCAGTCCTACAATCAACGCCGTGCGAAGCGGCAGCCAGGCGGCCATCACAAGCGCGAGCGTGCCCGCCGCGCGAAGCCAGGCCGCGGCGCGGTGTCCTTGCGGGGAAGCGTAGGCCAAAATCGCGAGAACCACGCTTCCACCCATCAGAAAACCGAGTGTGACCGGATCGATGAACAGATCCCAGGTAAGTCCGAAGTGATGCACCTTGCCCGACGCGGAAATCGCCAGGTCGGTTCCGTCGACGGCCGCCTCGGCCCCCAGCAATCGAATCACCGCGCCCGCGGCGTGGGCGAGCGGGCGCGGCAGGTCGTGGGAACGGGCGGTCCCGATCGCGTAGAGCCCCATCAGGACGGACTGCGAAAGCAACACCACTCCGGCCGCCAGCGCTCCCTGCCCGGCCCGTCGCGGCCATCCGGCCGCCGCCGGCAGCGCAAGCCCGGCGAAAATCAGCAGCGCCGCCGCGCAATACGGCCACGGCATGAGCCATGCCGCAATCAGGCAAAACGTTGCCGCAACCCGGGCGTCGCGCTTCGAGGGCGCGGAAACCGGCGCCCCGGCCAGAAGCGCAGTCCCAACGAGGATCATCACCGCGCACGCCACCGGCGACGACGGCGCATAGTACCCCAGGCCCGGCAGCCAAGAGCACGCCAACAGCCCAATACCTGCCCACATGCGAATCATGGCGATGCCTCCCCGCTACGGCCCTCGTCGGTCTTGCCTGCGGAACTTTCCGTTCCTTCCGCTTTCGGCAGCGGTGGCGGAATCCACGCCGGCCGGTCATTGAGAAACGCGAGAAACCATCGCCAGAAATGGGCGTTTTCATACCCGCCGCCGAAAGGCTCGCCGCCGACATATTCCAGGTTCTTGTTCATCGCGAAGCCGGTGTCGCCGATGACGACGACCTTTCCCTTGCCAATTCTGCGGACCGCGACGAGCGGACGGTTCTCGAAATCGGCCACGACTGGGATAATGTCGGGCACAAGGAACTGGATTGGCCAGGCGGCATGGAGCCACACATAGCAGTCGTGGCCGCCCGTCGCCTCGCCGCTTAAGTAGCGGGAACGGAAGTGGCGCTCGTGGCGAGGTTCGGCTGAATCGGCCGGCGGCAGCAGCGTCGGCGGAGGCATCTCGAAGCCGAAGTCGCGGAGAAGTCTCCGGCTCGCTCCGGCGTCTTCCGCCCCGGCCATGCTGATGAAAATGCCCCCCTCCTCGACGAATTGTCGAATCGCCTGCCGCTCGGCGTCGGAAAACGGCTTCGCCGGCGCGATCGAAATCAACATCGCGGCACGGCCGAGTCGATGCGATTCAAGATCCGGGGCGACCAGCGGCAGGTACCCGTTGCGGATCAGCGTCAGCTTGAGCCCGGCCAGGTCGTCGAAGTCCCAGCGGGCCGTGCTGTAGGCTTCCAGGTGCGAGCCGTCAATGTACGCAACCGGCACGGGCTGTTCAGGTCTTCCTTCGGGAACGATTGCTGTGGCTGCATTCGCGCTCTCGACGAGAAACAGGGCGGCAATCAACCCAGCGGCGACTGCCGCCACCCGCACAGCGTCGTTTCGCCGGACGAGCATTCCGATCAGCAGACCACACAGCAGCAACCCGAGAACCTGCCGCCAGGCAGTCTGCGGGTTGCCCGGCCGGTTCGCCAGATAACTCAATAGGCGCCCGCTGAATGCAAAGGCGGCCGGATTGCCTTCGTTGGTCAGGCAGAAGGGATCGGCCAGGACGACCACCGTTCCCTTGCCCAGTCGCTGTTCGGCTGCCAGCACCACGTCGCCGAGCCTTTCGCCCGCATCGAAGCGGTAGCTCATCGTGAGTGCCGCGTCGCATCCCGGATCGCGCCATCCATACTGCCCGACCAACAGCGGCCGGGCCGGCCAGCCGGCCTGGATCGATGGCCCGAGCAGAAGCCCGAACCCATTGCCCCTGTGCGTACCGGAAACCGCCGGGTGAGCCATGCTTTGAACGGCGCCCTGCCAGTTCGGCACCGAAGCCGCCGCGGTATCGAAGCCGATCCGCATCGAGGTGGGTTGAAGGACCTGGTTGACGGTCGCCTGCATCCGATCCTCCGGGACACTCGAACCGCCAACCACCAGGAGCGATCCGCCGCCGCGGACATAGTCCCAGACTCGCTCGCGGAACGGCTCGGGCCACATACGAGTCGGATGAAAGATGATCAGTACGTCCGATTCCCGAAGAGCATCGTCCGCAAGATCCGCCGAACGAACGAAGGTGCCGCCAAGCGACTCCACAAACGCCGGCAGCATCCCGTACATGCCTGCCGATGCCTGGCCATACTCGTCAAAGCCCGGCTTCTCCCAATCGAGATAGCCTTCGTCGAGGGCAAGAATCGTTCGGTCTCTCAGATCCGTCGTGCCGGGAGCGAGGGCCACGAGTGGCGGGATCAACAGCGCCAGGACGACCGGGGCATTATCCAAAACCGGCCGAAATCGTTCCGGCAGACGAGACACGCCCGGCGGATCTCCGGGGTCGGCTGCCGGCCACTCGCCTCGACTCAGCATCGCAGCCAGGACCATAAGATGAAGGACCACGCCCACCAGCGGAAGATTCCACGGCAGCGCCGTGTCGGCGGCTCCGGTCCAGTGGGTTGGCGGCGGCACGTAGAAATCGAGGTAGGGATCTTCGTTGGCCGCTGGGGCCGCCGGAAGCGAAGCCGCGATGTCGGTCGCCGACGCCAGCAGAATCAGGTAGGTAAGGTGGGCCGCGGCAATCGCCGATCCGGCCAAGACCGCCCGTCGGCGACGCGGCGCTGCGGTCAGCCGAACCCAACCGAGCCAAACGACCGACATGACCACCAGCAGGTCCAGCCCGGCGAAGGTGGCGCCGATCGACAGCGGCTTTCCCGATACCGCACCAGTCAACGAGCCGATCGCTTCACCGAGCAGATTGGCCAGCGACCAGACCGCGGGAATGGAAACCACCGCGAGCCGATAAACGCCGAGCACGGCGGCCGCCGCGGCGACGACGCCAAGAATCCGCCGAGGAGGCCCGTCGTGGACGCACGCAAAGACGGCCGCGGCCAGCGCGAGGCCCAGGACCCCAAGTACGGCCGTTTCCGCTGCAAGAAGCAGCAGCGCCAGTACGATCACTGCGGCCAACAAGGCATGGGTTTTCCAGGGTTGATCGTGGCGAGGCCACACCGCGACGCCGACCACGGCAAGGCCGGCCCAAACGAGCGCGACGCGAAGCGGCTGGGCGATCAGCCCGGTGGAGCCGGCCGCAACCCAACTTGCCGCGACCGTCGCCACCGCTGCCACGACGGCGCCACGCGAAAACGGTAACCGCTGCGGCTTGGGAGCAGGACCGGTGATAACGGTTTTCTTGGCGGCGCGGGCGGTCGGCATCGGAAAAGGCGGAGGCGTGGGACTACGGCGGCAATTCTGAAGGCGCATGCATCCCCGCCCGGCAGAGACTGCTGAAAAAGGAGACTGGCTCCGCAACCGGTGGTGGATTGGCTTGAGCAGAGCTACAAGATGTTGCGGTGCCCGTCCCCTCGTCAGTAGCCTCCGAACGGCGGGTGTTCAACAATAGCTTGTCCTGACCTCCGCGCCAAACGCCTGAGAACCGCTCAGAATAGGCATCCTGGCGACGTGCCTATTCGGCAGCCATGCGTCTTTCGGGTCCTCATCGTGATCCAATCAAAGCGAAATCACGGAACGGGGGCTATCGATCGTATCCGATTAGACCGTCCACCCTTCCCGGTAGGGCGGGTGGACGAGTTGGTTGGCCTCCTCGCAGTTGGTGAACCGCATGTTCGTGGTGTCCCACTGGAGCTTCGTGCCGGGCAGCTTGATGGCAATCACACCCAGCATGGCGAGTTCGGTGAGTGGGCCGCCGTAGTCGGCGAAGTCGCTCCCTGCCTTGGTGCCGTTGCGGATGGCGTCGATCCAGTCGCGATGATGCTCGAGCCCCCGCGGCAGCGACTTTTCGGGCTGTTGGTACGCCCGCATCTTCTCCTCCGGAATGATCCGCACGCCGCCCGCCCCGTGCGAGCCGTACATGATCGTGCCGCGATCGCCCAGCACGAACGCGCCGGTCTCCACCGGCTTGCGATCTTCCTCCAAATCGGCGGGGCGCGGAATCGGCTCCGTCCCGCTGTACCAGTGCAGGGTCACCGGTCCCCGATCATCCTTGGCTGGGAACTCATACGTGATGATCTCCCCGGTGGGAAAGGCATCGCCCTGGGTCTTCGGGTCGTAGTCTTTGACCTCGGCACGGATCGTTGTCGGCGAGCCCAGGTCGAGGGCCCAGAAGACCGGATCGACCACGTGGCACATCCAATCGCCCACGGTTCCATTGCCGAAGGGCGCCCAGCCTCGCCAGGCGCCCGGCAGATAGGCGGGATGATACGGCCGCTCCAGGGCCGGCCCCAGCCACAGGTCCCACTCGAGCTCGGGCGGAACGGCGTGCTCTTCGTTCAAGCGTGGCAAAGACCGGAGAGCCGAGTTCACCGCCTTGCAACCCGCGTGGATCGTGTGCACCTTGCCGATCGCCCCATCCCGGATCCACTCGTAAAAGGTGCGGATCGAATCGAACGAATGGCCCTGGTTGCCAAGCTGGGTGACCACGCCGTGCTCGCGCGCGGCTTTCATCAACTGCCGGACTTCGTAGACCGAGTGTGCCAGCGGTTTCTGGCAGTAGACGTGCTTGCCCCGCGTGATCGCCGCCATGGCCGCCACGGCATGGGTATGGTCGGGCGTCGAGACGGTGACGGCGTCGATCTTCTTCTCCATCTCGTCGAACATCTTGCGAAAGTCGCGATACGCCTTGGCGTCGGGAAACGCCTTGAACGTATCGCCCGATCGCCGCATGTCCACGTCGCAAAGAGCCACGATGTTCTCACTCTTGACGGCGTTCACATCGCCGCGCCCCATTCCGCCCACGCCGATCCCGGCAATGTTGAGCTTCTCGTTGGGCGGGGTCTGGCCGCTGCGGGCGACGGCGTGACGCGGAACAATCGTCAACGCCGCCCCAACGGATGCCAGCGAGCTGACAAACTGACGCCGGGTAAGCTTCGACTTTCTCATGCTGAGTTTCTCCTTGGGGATGCGTCGGCGGGCATTGGGGATGCGACAGTAGCATGATCGATTGTGGCAGACCCGGGCCGGCCGCACAACGGGACCGCCCGGCTATCTGGCGGCCGAATGGCTGTCCCGTCGGCTGCCTCCGAATTCGTCTGGCCGAAGGCCGGCGCCAACGTAGCCTGGGGTTCCTCACCCCAGGAAGGAGGTGAAGGCCGGCGTTCTGTTTGGCCAACGGTTCTATTCATCCGTGCATCCCATCCGCAACATGTCGCTCGTCCGTGTCCGCGGCTACTTGGACCGCGCCGGAATCACCAAGCGGAGCAGTTCTCACCTGCTGCGTCACACGACGGCCACGCTGATGATGGCCAGCGGGTCCGACTTGAGATCGCTCGAGGAGCTGCTCGGCCATGCCTGCATCACGACGGCGGAGATCTACACGCACGTGAGCATTTGCCGCCCGCGGGAGGTCCACGACTGGACCCACCCGGCCAGGCAGCCTCCCGTCGGCCGTTCCGAGAACGACGGTGATCCCTCGTGAAGATCTTCCCCCGAGCCGCCGGCAGCTTTCAATCGCCGCGCGGCTTGTTGCGGCACTCCCCGCCTCGTAGAATGAGGGCAGTTCTTTGACAATGCGTTACGTCGATCACGTCTATCTCGCCTGCGTGCACGCGACTCGCAGGAGGCGATGGGAAGCTGACTCGGCACGTCGGTATCCTCGCGTGTGCGCGCGCAAGTCGCAGATCCTCGCGTGCGCGCGCAAGTCGCAGATCCTCGCGTGCGTGCGCAAGTCGCAGATCCTCGCGTGCGCGCGCGAGTCGCAGACTGGTTCCGCGGCGCGGAAATCCACGACCCCCGCGGGCTCACCCCGCGCGTACATGACGTTAAGCAGGACCCCCGCGGGCTCGGCCCGCGGGTGAACGAGGTTTGACCGGCTAGAAAACGCACCCAACGCGGTTCCGGCCCCCTGCCGCCTCGTGCGGCAGGGGCCAAAGGTTCCTCAGCTAGACCGCGATCTCTATCTGACGACCAGCGCGCGAGGCGGCTCAACGCCCGCCGGCAGAGCACACGCCCCAGCTTGCCGTCTCCACCCGGATCTTCCAAAGAGAACGCGACCTCGCCGGCCCGCGATACCTCCGCGCCAGATACTATAACCCGGCTACCGGGACCTTCAATCGGCTCGATCCGTTCTTTGGAAATCCGATCGACCCGCTGAGTCTACATAAGTACCTGTACGTGCATGGGAATCCAGTCAATAACACTGACCCGACCGGTCGCTTCGTTGGTGGCGGATTGGTGGGCTTGCTTGCGGGTATGCTAATCTACAATGGCCTGCGCAAAATCGACATCGCTTCGAAGGGCACCATTTGGGCGAAGGTCGGATGGTCAGCCCTCAAATGGGGCGCGATACTCGCGGGAGGGGCGGCAGGGTATCTAATATACGCTAAGGTCCTCGATCTGGTTCTGCACGCTGGCGCCCAATGGAAAATGGGAGGAGATCTACCCGGCTACGATGACAACATCAAGAATGCGAAGTGGAAAGAGAACATTGTCACGGTTCTTATGGAGTATGTCGATAAACAGCCGCTGACGGATGTTCAGAAGAACATGGCGAAGGAAGGCGCAGAGCGGATCGCCGACGCATACGTTGAATCAGTGCGCAAACGGGCGGCCGATGTTTTCAAGGTCGAAGGATCCGACGCAGAGTATTTTGGTAAGCGGGGACGATGGGCTGATCTCTGGGGGAATTATACGATTGGCGACGAAGCTAAGTGCAGAACGTGGGTGCGCGACGTTAGTGCGGACATTGGCAACGCCGGAGGCATAGCAGGCAGCGGATGGAGAGTTAACCGTCATTGGAACACTCTTTTTGCTGGCGACTATTCCCTTGGTGTCTTCTTCAAACAGAACTTCATTTCTCTGACCTTTGATCCCACTGGTACCTCTACTAAGGACCCTGACTTCGTACTTGATCCATGGCAGCGTGCAAGACCTGACATTTTCCTTTTCAAGGAGTATAACCGGCTTTTCCCCATTGACACAGGAACGACAATGGAAGTAAAGCTATAAGTGAATGGCACGAGCCGGATGCGGGCGCATGGCACGGCCGAAGGTGTTCACACCGAAGGCGGTTAACAATGAACATACTTACTGTAATGCTCATCTCCTGGATAGGTGCCCACTTGGTTCAGGCTGTAACCGCAGTTTACTTCTTTTCCACATACACGCTCCACGGAAGCCGAAAGGAATGGCTAATGACCGCTACTGCAACTGTCCTTTCGCTTTCTTCCGTGAGCATTCTACTGATTGTGCTGGTCGGCGCGATCGGGGGACCGGAGTGGCAGGGCTTTTACGTCCGCTTCGTTCACGGGCCGACTTGGGTGGGCGTTGCTCAGATCCTCGTGTCCGTGGTTCTGTTATTGATGATGATGGTTTCCGTTGACGCAGACGTTCCTGCTTCGAGCTTGATTTGTCGCGCGTGCGCGCTTTGGGCATCAGTCATGGCATGTGCGCTTGTGTGAGTCCTTCAGCGTTCTTCGTTCCGGAGCTGAGTGCCGATTGGCGGTTGGGCATCGCCTACAATGCCGCCATGCAGGTGGCCGTCGCAGCCCTTGCCGCCGAAGGCTATCGCACAACCCGCGAGTCGCACCACCATCGGCTTGGACAGCAGCACGATCGGTCAGTTAGACGCGTATCGCCGCACCACCGGATCGTCGAGTTCGCGATAGGATTCGCGATGTACATCGAATGTCGGCGGCAAAGGAGTCGAGACAAAGCCCGTCACGAACCTGCCGAGCGGGCAGAATTGCTCGGGGTAGCCCTGCCTCGATGAGGAACCGGCACGCCGAGTGGAACACGGCGTGCCGGGTCGCTACCATGGTTAAGATGTATGCTGTGTTTTCCATTTGCCGCCAGGAGATGAATTGAGATGAAACACACTGCCCAATTATCGCCCTTGAAACCCAGCCGCCCGTCGCGCCGGGAATTCCTGCAATCGGGCCGCCGCTTGGCAGGTGCTTGTGCGTTGGCGGCCATGGCGGTTCCGAGCGTGCATGCCGCCGAGGACAACACGATCCGCCTTGCCCTCATCGGTTCCGGGAACCGGGGAAGCGGCGCGGTCGGAAACGCCGTCTCGGTAGACGGCGGACCGGTCAAGCTCGTGGCGATGGCCGATGTGTTCGACAATCGGCTGGCCGCGTCGCTGAAGGCGCTCTCCAAGCAATTTGGCGATCGGATTGATGTGCCGCCGGAACGGCAGTTCGTCGGCTTCGACGCTTACCGCAAGGCGATCGACTGCCTCCGCCACGGAGATATCGCCATACTGACCACCTATTCCGGCTTCCGGCCGACCCACCTGGAATACGCGGTGGAGAAGGGGGTGAACGTCTTCATGGAGAAGTCGATCGCACCAGACCCCGGCGGCATTCGCCGCGTTCTCAAAGCGGGGGAGGCGGCCAAGGCGAAGAACCTCAAGGTGGCCACGGGGCTGATGTGCCGGCACTCCGCGGCTCGTCAGGAGCTGATCCGGCGGATCCGCGACGGGGCGCTTGGACAGGTGCAACTCGTTCGCGCCTACCGCATGGAATACCGGTCCCCGCTACGTCCCCGCAAGCCGGGCGATCACGAGTTGTATTGGCAGATCTGCAATCCGGAGCGGTTGCTGTGGGTTGCCGGCGGGTACTTCCACGATCGGACCATCCACCTGGTCGACGAGATGTGCTGGCTGAAAGACTCCTGGCCCGTCGCCGCGCACGGAGTGGGTGGGCGAAGCCTGGATGCTGCTTCGGATCTCAGCCAGGATCTCCACTCGTACAGTATCGAGTACACCTTCGCCGATGGCACGAAAGGGATGGTCGTGGGGCGGTACCTCGCCGAGTGCTATCCCGAATTCGCCACCTTCGTCCACGGGGCGAAGTGTGGGGCACAGTTCTCCGGAAGCATTCACGCGCCGACGATCCGCATCCACCGGGATCAGCGGATCGCGCGCGAGACCATCGCCTGGGAGCCGCCCAAGGAGCGCGTTTCGCCCTACCAGGAGGAGTGGCGCGTGCTGCTGGATGCCATCCGCAACGACCGGCCGCACAACGAAGTCGAGCGTTCTGCCTACTCTGATCTGGCGACGATCATGGGCCGGGCCGCCGTGCATTCGGGGAAGATCGTCACCTGGGACGAAGCCCTGGCCTCGGATTTCCGGTTCTGTCCCGACGTCGACCGCCTCACCCCCGACTCGCCCGCTCCGGCCAAGGCAGACGCTGCGGAATGTTATCCCATTCCCGTGCCCGGCCAATGGTCCGAGATTTGAACACGGCCTACATCGAGAACACCAACAGGGTCTGAAAGGACGCGGCCAAGTCCACCGTCGTCAAGCACTGGCGTACCGCGCCGATGCTGGCGAAAGAAAAGGCGGCCAGTCCCTAATACCGGCCTGACCCCAAAGTCACCTGTGACAACGGGCCGCAGTTCGTCTCGAAGGATTTCAAACAGTTCGTGCGTATCTGCGGGATGCCCCACGTCCGAACCAGCGCCTACTATCCGCAAAGCAACGGAAAGTTGGAGCGTTATCACCGCACCATCAAGTCGGAGTGCATTCGGCCGCAGACGCCGCTGTCGCTGGAAGATGCCCGGCGGATCGTGGCGCAATTCGTGGCGCGGTACAACGACGAGCGCTTGCACAGTGCGTTGGGCTACATCACGCCGCGTGACAAGTTGGATGGTCGAGAAAAGGAGATCTTTGCTGAGCGTGATCACAAGCTGGCCGCGTGAGCAGCGGGCGTGACAGGATGCCAAGCAGCCGACGGAGTGCTATACTGAACATGCCTGGGCGGAGGATAGGGCAACGCAGAGGTGCGACCCGAGCGCCGATCCAGGTCCGGAAGCAAGGGTCGGCGACGCCCACTTGGCGCCGTTGGCCCTTCCCCTTGCTTCTGGCGCAATGCGATAAACCTCAGGGGGTCTGGGGGACGGGGCCCCCAGAAAAAACACTGCCTTTAGTCCACTCTCTACTCGCTAACTCCGGCAACCCCAAAACTCAACGTCGCGCTGAACCAATATACAGCCAGTTGAGGCGAGCCAACACCTGCTGCCGGAAGCCGTGCTCGGTTCGATTGTTGTCGATCGCGATATCATCATTCTTTAAGGACAGTTGTAGCGAATCCCATTCGCCTTGCGGACGTGTGTCGAGCGCGGTCGCCCGTTTGGCGAGAATGCCAAGGTAAAAGGCTTGGCAGCTCTCCCGGGTCTGGCCTATCCCATTGTACCCCAAACGAGGTGTAGCCGCCCATGATGGACTTAGCGACCTCCCCGTCTCCTTTTTCTCAGCCAAGTGTGATTTGCGGCACTAGGCGTGTCGCCATCTCCGCCCGAGCGGCTCTCTTCCCTGTTGGCCCGAGAAACTGTTGCAGCAGGTATTGAATCGCGGTAGACTCATTCTCAACTAAAGTCACCCCGAAATGGTTCTGCAAAACACAGGGCTTGTCATCAATGAGGACCCCAATAACCCGTTGGCTTCTGTCCCTGGTGATTGTGAACGGTTTCTGTGAGACCGCGGTTCACGCGGGAACTTGGTATCGGATTGACGAATTGGGCGCGTCAGAGGGGCACCAGACAGGCGCATTGGCCATCGATATCAGTGGCCACATCGTCGGCAAGGCCGAGACGACAACCGGGGAGTATTACTTCTTTGCGGCTCTGTGGGATGCCGGGAACCCTCAAGCCGCTCCCTTGGCCCTGGGCAATTCCAATCAGGCGTGGTCCTATGCCAACGACGTGAATAACAGCGGATTGGTCGTGGGCCGAATCGCAGCCGGGGATGGATCGCCGCGCCCGTACCAAGCGGCGATCTGGAACGCCAACGATCCCACGGCGGCGCCGCTGGAACTAGGAGGGATCGGCGGCAACTACGCCGAGGCCTATGGCATCAACGGCGATGGAGTGGCGGTCGGCCGTGGCAGTGGCCCTTCAGGTGTTCTGTACGATGCCGTCCTGTGGATCTGCAACGGTGCGGTCCAGTCCCACGCGCTCACGACACTTGGCGGCAACGGAAACTCCGCTGCCTATGACGTAAATGATTCGGCCCTTGTGGTCGGCCAGTCCGTTACCGCTGCGGGATCGACGCACGCAGCGCTCTGGGACTGGGATCCCGACGATCCAACCGCAGCTCCCCGCGATCTCGGCACGTTGGGTGGGACCACTTCGGTTGCGAATGCCGTTAATGAAGACGGTTATGCCGTTGGTTTCGCGCGTACCAGTGATGGCAATAACCGCGCTGTGGTATGGAACGTGAGCGATCCCGCCGCACCATCGATCCTGCCTACGGACCTCGGCACTCTGGGCGGCAGCCGATCCGTCGCCAACGACATCAACGCGGGCGCGCTCGCGGTAGGTTACGCCGATGACGCCAATGGGAATTCCCGCGCCGCGCTATGGGATCTCAACCACCAAACGGTGACGAACCTCAACGAGTGGTTGGTCAACGGCGAGGGATGGGAATTGTCGCAAGCGCAGGCGATCAACGATTTCGGCCAGATCGTCGGCTGGGGCTACCTCAATGGCCAGAAGCGACAGTTCGTGTTAAGCGCGGTCCCTGAGCCGTCCGGCTTGGTCAGTCTGCTCGGTATCGCGACCGCATATGCTCTCTTGGCAGTCGTTCGACGGCGCAGCCAATGCCGAGTTTCATCTCCGGATCAGGCCGGCTGGTGATGATCAGCCGAAGCCAGTCCGGTGTCTTGGGAAATTCGGTGGCCAGAAAGGAGGCCAACTCGTTGCGGCCTGCGTGTGTGGCTTCATCGGGGGCGTCGGGAAAGAGAAAAGGGACATCACTGATTAGTCTTGGTTGGATTCACCATAATCAGTGATGTCCCTTTTCTCCCGTCCCGAACGTGCTCGAGCTGTCGGCGGCCGCGACGGTCAGCGTGCACGACGTTGCCACGCCCGACGTGACCGTGCCGCTGCCGCTCCTCCCTATTTATAACCACCAATCTATAACCCGCTTCTCTTTTCCGGACACTCCTCTTCTTCACATCCCCCCGTCTTATTAGCGAAGATCAGCGAAGATCAGCGTTCCGTCTTCCTCTTCACCCTCCGTTCGTTCACCCGGGTACCCCGGATCGCCGTTCAGTCCAGACCGAGCCGCCGCCGGGCTCGCCCGGTGGAAGCCACGATTCACTGGCTAACGACGGCACGAAACAACCATCCCCCCATCTTCCTTTCTTCCATCTTCTTTTCTACCACACTCATTCCCGCAACACGTTCTCAACGCTTACCGTCGGAGGCTGTATTCTACGCTTCCGCTGCACCTTCGCGGCGATCTCGCGGAGATAGGGATCCGCATACGTCAAGAGATCGCTGGATGCCCGAACAGAAGTAATTCAGCCCCGGCTGGCCGTCCGGCGTCTTCAAAGAACCGGCTCTTGGGGCACTCCCCGTTGCGGGCGAAGCCTTCTCGTAGGGAACCGCGGCAGTAGTCCGGCAGCGTGTTTCGCTTGCGGCAGCCGAACTGCGCTGCTTCGCCGAATACACCACCTCGCCCAGCCGGCAGCCTCCTCGCGGAGGTTGCCCAAGCGGTACTCGGGGAACACGAACCGGTCGCACGAGTACAGGCTGCCGTCGCTCTCCATCGCCAGCGAGAGATCGCCCGCAAACCTCCCCCAGCGAACAGATCTGCGCGGGCAGGCCCATCCACTGCCCAACGAGCGACTCGAACCAGTTGACGAACACTTTTCCCAGACCTTCCTTCATCCACAAATCGAATGTCCGGCAGAGGAACTCGCCCCACTCGTCCGGATCGACCGACCAGTCCGTCACCACCGACTCGGGATTCCCCGGCTTGGCCGCACGACTGCCCAGGACCGGCATCTGCGCCGTGTCCCACCGTCCCGGAGCAACCGTGCGGAAGTCCTTGAGTTCCGCGCACGGCAGCCACTGCACGCGCCAGCATCCCAACTCTTCGGTGAGAAACCGGTATACCTCCTCCGGATGCCGGACGTTGACGCCATGGATCACGGTCACGGCATTGAACGGCACGCCATGCTCCCGCAACCGTTTCGCCGCCGCGTACACGCGATCAAAGCTCCCCTCGCCCCGTAAAACGGAATTCATTCCGTTCCCTTCCGCCCCGTTCTCTTCTGCACCGCCCCCTCTTGCACTCCGCCGAAAGCAATCATGCAACTCCTTCGGCCCATCGACACTCAGCCCCACAAGAAACTCGTGCTCCTTGAGAAACTCGCACCACGCATCGTCCAGCAGCACGCCGTTGGTCTGCAGGTCGTTCTTGATCCGTTTGCCGCCCCCGTACTTCTGTTGGAGTTCGACGACCTTGCGATAGAAGTCCAGGCCCAACAGCGCAGGCTCGCCGCCATGCCATGTAAAGACCACCTCCTCGACGTCCTGCTCCGCGAGATACTGCCGGATGAACTCCTCCAGCAGGTCATCCGCAATGCGGTGGCCGGTGGTGCCGCGCAGCAAGTCCTTCTTGTGAAGATAGTAGCAGTACCTGCAGTCGAGGTTGCACAGGGAGCCGGTCGGCTTGATCACCGCGCGGAATGACCGAGGGAAACGCCGGGACTGCGCCGGGGAGAATGGTTGGCTCATGCTGCGCTGAAGCCTCGCGTCTTGTGTGCCGGAAAGTGAGAAGACCGCACTTCAGAGCGGCCCGCCCCTAGCGCCCACGACAAAGCGGCGCGTGATGCCGTCAGTCAAAGCCGCCGAGAAGATCTGGGCAACCGTGCACTTTCTCTCTTGTGCTTCCTGTTCCACCCTTTCCATTGCAGCGAAGCAGGTTGTGAGTGCGCTGCATATAAAATCGGCCAACTCCCCTTGAACGGCCGCATCGATCTCGCTCATGTCGTAGGCCTCTCGTCTCCGTGATTTTCGAAATACAATGACGCCAGCGCCGCGCACCCCGGTTTGCTCTCCGCTATTAGATGACCCGCGTCAGCCACTAATCCCTAATCCCGGTCTAACCCCAATGTTCGCCCAAAGTTCCGAGTCAAGACCTGACCCCATCTCCTCACCAACGTGTCCTACGAGTCGTCGTAAATGCCCTCTGTTCACCAGTTTTGGTGACCGTCACCGGTCCGCCGTTCTTCCCCCGTTCCCCCTAAGGGAAATGCAAACACGACTTTCTGGCCGAATTCCGTCGGTTCCACCAGGACATTCGTGGGGAGGACTCCACGATGCGTCAGAATCTCGATTTGACTTTCTTGCCGCTGGGCGCAATTCCGCAAATCCAGCCCAGCGATTGCTTTGACCGTCTGGGCAACTGGAAAATGTATGAAAAGTGGTGGATTCTCAACCTCATGGCGCTCGCCCTTAATGAAGAGAGTCACTTCGTAGGCGTCCTTTCGTGGCTCCATGCGCACCTCGGTAGCGCCATCCGTAATTCCAAGCAAAGTCACTAGGCCCAGGAACCTGGGAATGGGGTCGGAGTGCGCCAAGTAGTTCGGTCCGGTTAGGTCCATGACCATGCTACCACTAGGCAGAATCTGCTTTGGATCGTTCAGGTTTTGGCATCCCGGACACCAAGCCCGTCTCGATTCACGCAAAGGCCACTTCGTAACAGCCCCACAAAGATTGCAGAATTCCGCGCGGTGCCACAGAAACTCGCTGACGGCAAGCATCATCACGGAGAGGCCAATGGCGGTGATACCTGCTTCGACCGTGAGCGAGTCATTAGACATCAAGATCCCGGAAAAGGCAGCCACCGCCGCACATAGCCCATTAAGTACCCATTTCAATAACGCGGCTCTGCTGCGAAAAGCAGCGACGTTAGGGTTGAGGCCGCAACGCCGTGGCTGGAGTGGCGGTGGGCAAAAGTCCACAAGGGGCATATCACCGTTTTCCATATTCACGATCTCAATAGGCGAGCCCATGGCGCTGGCCCAAGGACTACTCGGCAGGAACTTGTTCCTTGTATCTCGGCTTTCCGAGTATGAAGCGATAGCCCTTTCCGCCACATGAGGGTCGACCTTCTCGTACGATCAAAGGCAGTTGGCTTTATGTATTAGCAGGAGCGCTTCCTGAAGCTTCACGTTTCCCCTCGCGCCGGCGCGCTCGGCTGCTGCCTGTCATCGACGCGAAATCTTTGCCGCTTTGCCGATGGAAAATAGTAGAGTAAACGGCCTCCTCAACCACGAAGGAATTGCCCGCTCACCGTGAGCGGGCGGAACTGCTTGAGAAAGATCACCTGCCGCGGCGATCGTGTCCGCGGCCATCTCCATTGTAGCACCTCGCGCGCTTTCTGCCAGCGAGTCGCCCGGCGTTTCGTTCGACAAGTCGCTACCGAGTGCGGGTGCTTGCGCCAGGGGTGAGTTTGCCGGCGACGAATTGACCGCCGTCGCCGCCGGCTCTCCGCCAGACGCATCGCCTTTGGCCAGCTTCTTTCGCGACGGTCGCTTCCGCTTCTTCGGCGGCCGCGACACGCGCGTCTTCGTCAGATAGCCCAGCGACTCCAACGCGCGCGAGGTGGCCAGCCGGTCCAGCTCCGCTTGCTGGTAATGGTTCAGCTCCGCCGCCAGATCGAACCCGAGGTCCGCGGCCGCCCGGATTCGTTCCGCCGCCAGGCATGCCTGAAATTGGCGCCGCTCGTCTTGCGAAATCGGCCCGCGCGCCTGCCAGGCTTCTTCCGGCGACGGCCCCTCGTGGCCCCAGGTGCGCTCGGGGTCAGGCCGGGATTAGGGATTAGCGGGAAGGAGGAGAAGGCATGGATGAACAACCGAAACGACACACGACGCGCAGATCGGTGAGCGGTGCGGTGGCCTTTGCCTTTCATCGAGAGTCGTTGCAGAAGGCGGTCTCTCGCCCAGGCTGCCCCTATCATTCTGCCAATCCTCTTTGCGGCTCGTCGGATGAGGTTCTCGGCACTTTCTTTTTAGACACCCAGCTTTCGGCCGGTGCGGACTTGCGCACGCGCTGGTGCGACCCAAATGGTAAGATTAGGGGTCAGGCCGGGATTAGGAGTATACGAGGTGTCAGGAACCTTTTATGGGAATCTGCCGCGAAAATAGGTCAATTCTTCCTTTGGCGATAACCAAGCAGTGACAAAGGTTCCTGACACCTTTAGGCCGCCGGGCTAGATGGTCCCGCTCCGCATGCATATCCCGGAACGTCCAAGAAATGAAGACGCGAACGGCTTGCAGAGTCGCTGACATTACTCACTCCTGTTCGTCTCTTGACAAATCATCAACCCGGCTCGCAAGTCACGTGTCACAGGCTATGTTCGCTTGCGAGGCCAGGACGGATGCGGTTCCAGTCTCGAAACCTCCACACGAAGCCGCTGGATGGCCCACTCGCGAGAGTCTTCCGCGGACGTTCCTTGTGCGTCGAGCCAACCTCGCATATCGTGGTCGAATTCCTCAACCTGTCGGGTCACGCTGGGCGCGTGAGCGGTGAAGAGCGTTTGTTGAAAACCGCGCCCGAAGCGTCCGGCTCGCGATTCGGCGACGAACCAATCGCCGACGGTAAGCAGGGAGTGAGGCGGATACTTCTCCAACAGGACAACTTGAACCAACCCCGGAGCGAGTTGAAGCCGTTCCAAGAAGTCCAAGAATATGCTGAAGCGCGCGTGCTTGGCTCCCAACCCGTAATACTGGTCAATATCTGTTCCGAGACTCACCACCAGCTTGCATCCGCCGACTTTTGCATGAGCCTCCAATGCACGGCGCTCGCGGCGCAGCAGAGTCGCCGTGTTCGCGCCGCGAGGTTTATCCGCCCAGCGTGCGATCCAGTGCGCATGCCCAGAAGACTCGTCTGGGAGACTGAACGAGCTAAACCCTCCGGCTTGCCGCACGCATTGATGCCCGATGAACCTGCGGGCCTCGTCGGCGTAGCGTTCCAGCAGTAAAGCCCTGTCCTCGATTTCCAACGCGCTTTCCGAGGGCGGTTGCCAATGAAGACCGGCCTCGGCCACCAAGTCCTCAAAACGGACTCTTCCCAGTTTCTTCTCCAAACCATCGGCCAAGCTGTTCAAGACCACAGCCTGGGACATCTGGATCATGCCGTCTGGTAGACTGCCAATGCAAATGGGCACGACAGGAACCTTCATTGCGACTGCGAACCCGATCTCCTGGTGAACCCACCCGCGCGCATGGGATTCGGGCGTCAGGATGGGAAGGAAGACGTGGGAATGCGCGATATACGACTTGATTTGCTCGGTGAACCCTGCCAAATGGGGAGTCAGATCACAGTCCGACCACGGGATCAGCCCTCTGGACTCAAGCGCAACGCGAATCGCTTCGAAGGCGTCTCCGTTTTCATGCGAGTAGCTGATGAATGCACGCGGCTTGCTCATAGTTTCACCCGTCAGTCGAGCGTCCATACATCCATTGAGGGGTTCCAAGCTTTCCAAAGACTTCCATATCTTCCCTTGTCCTGTCTGCTGTGACAAGAGAAATGCCCCAGCGGCAGCGTAAGCTAGGATGCAAAGGAAGAATGGCTCACGCGGTCGATCCATTGCCGGCAGTATTCCCCGGAGTTGGTTCTTTCATCGTTGGCGTCCTTGGCAGGCACGCCCCATCTCCGGCAAGACGACGGTGACCAGACGGTCTCGCTCCGCGTACATGTCGCGGAAGGTGTGGCTGATGAAGGAAAAGGCAAAAGGGGATACGTCCAATCCTGTTCGGCTCGATTATTGCTGAGGACGCGAGTGCGGGCAAGCAGCGCGGTGGAGCGTCCGAAGAGACCGCCGGCTGTGTGCGATCCATGGGGGAAAGAGGCGGAGCGCGGCAAGCGCAGACGCGAGGTTCGGTCGGCGCGCAGTATCAGACAACGTCACGGCGGAGGCGGGGAATCACCGTGCGCAGTCCCTCCGCTTTTTTCGAGTTGTCGTGGCGCTGAGCTGGGCCAGATGCGCCAGCAGTTCGTCCTCCTCAGCCAAGCCGAGAAAGTAGTAGCAGATCATCTCGTAGGTGCGTTGCGTGGGCTTGCGGCCGGTCCACAAGCTGATGAGCATGCAGGCAATGATCGCACAGTACGCCTGGATCTGGATGCCCGCCTCGTCGTGACTGAACAGATGCTTGCAGCCCAAGACGTGCTTCAAAGAACCAAAGAAAATCTCAATACTCCAGCGAAATCGGTACAAAAGCGCGATGATCCAAGCCGGCAGATCGAGCAGATTGGTGGCGATCAACAGCCGATCGGAACTTGCCGGCCCAGCCGATCCGCCGCCGGTCTTGCCCCGCTTGGGGTGCGGGGTGGTTCTTACCGCGACCAGACGGATCTCGTGGTCCGGGCGGGCTTCGGCCTTCGAGGTGGCGCCCAGTTCTACGACAGCATCCAACACGATGCCCGCCTCGATGTCCTCCGGGGTCAGCGTTCGCTCCTCGATCACCTTATAGGAACTGTTGTCCCGCAGGCGGCAAACGTAGCTGCTGTTGGCCTTGACAATCTCGTTGAACAACGTGAATTTCGCGTAGCCGCGGTCGTCCACGTAGCAACGGCCCTTTTCCAGGGCCCTGGCCAGCACCGCCCGCTCATCCGACTCGCCGGTGCCGACCCCCTCGGTGACATCAATCCGCACCGGCGCCCACCGCTCCAGATCGAACTGCGTGTGCCAGCGGCATTTGCCGCCGGTCTTGGCGGCGCGCGGATCCTCCAGAGCCGCCTCCATGAGAACCGGCAGCCCCTTCAACAGCGTGCCGTCTACCAACGTCACCACATGCTGAAGGTCCTTCAGCCTTGGATCGCGCGCCACGGGCTGGAGATCCTTTCCCATCTCCGTCGATCTCTTGAAGTTTGTCCGGGTCGAAGACCTCCGTGGCCTCACTGAGAGACCCCAGCGAGAACCGCTGGCATCCCAGCTTCTCTTGCACCTGCGCAAATCCACTAGCCTGTTGCAGTGCGCATGGAGCGGGCGATGGGGTTGAACATCGCCAGGAGCATCAGGAGGCAATACTGGTCGTAGTGGAGTTTGCGGTTGCCTGCCTTATCCCGCTCGCAACCGACGTCGTGGAGCGCTCCAAGAGCGGCACGAGCTTGTCGAAGTACTTCACGCCCGTGATGTTTCTTTCCGTGACTTCCGCGCGCTTCTTGCCAGCCATGCCACGATTATCCGCGCCACTCCGCACCGCGCAATAACCCTTGCGCGGGGTCCGCTAAAATGCGCAAATATCGTGCCGAACAGGATTGGGACGCAGCTAGTTTCCTCACGTTGCTTGCGGTTTGTTGCTTGGACGGCCTTCACGACGGAGTGTATGCAGCAGACCAAGTCGTTTGGCGACAACCTGGTTGAGAAGGAACTCGGGGCCGAATGGTGTCGTCGGCGTTGAATTGTCGGGCGACGATGCCTCTTCCGTCGCCATCCGACGCGACAGCGGTCACCACGAAACGCCCCTGTGAGCCCATTGCTCCCCCTCCCAATTTCTAAATTCGAACCTCCCTGGCTGAAAAATCCCCTTGACAAGACTCGCCGCATCTGCTAAACATACATTCACGTAAGGTATCCGCAGAGCCGAGCCACCATCCTGGCCCGGTATCCCAAGAGCCCGGCGCCACCGCTTGCACGTTTCCACCCGAACGATGCAAACCGTGGCGGCGGGCTTTTTTTGTGCCTGCCTCACTGTCAGTCGAGTCCGTTGTCCGCCAACGTATGGCCCGGCCCTCGACAATACCTGCCCCATACCACATCAACCCGGAGGTACCAACAATGGACCACCAGACCCAACCCCCCCAACCCTCGCCCGAAGTCAGCAACTCCTCCGCCGTCTCCCCGTCCCGATCTCCCGGCCGCCCCCCGGTCCTCGACCACAAGAAACGCCGGCAGATCCTCGCCGTTCTCGCCAACGGCAACAGCCGCCGAACTGCCGCCCTCTACGTCGGCTGCAGTCCCGGCACCATCACCCAAACGATCCGTCGCGACCCCGAGTTTGCCGAAGAGGTCGCACGCGCCGAACGCACGGCGGATATCGAACTTGTTCGCGCCATCCGCGACGCCGCCCGCGAGGGCAAATACTGGCGCGCCGCTGCTTGGCTCCTCGAACGCCGCAACCCGGCGGATTTCCTTCTCCGCCGCCCCGACACTTTTACCCTCGAGGAACTCGAAGAGCGAGTCGGCGCGATGGCCAACCTCGTCGCGCAGGCCGTCCCTGCCGAATACCACGACCGGATCGCCAAACAACTCGGCCAGTTCGGAGACACCGTGGCGGCGTGGACCCAGCCGGTCGGTTCTTTGACTTCCGACTCGCTCCGCCCCGAGTCGCCCGGCGACTCGGCCGCCCCTCACCAGGCAACCCAACTCTCGCCCGGCGAACCCTCCGCAGATGAAGAAGGCGCAGCCGCAGAATGAAATCATGCTGCCTCTGGGTGGAATGTAAACGCAATTGTTGAACACCCGTCCATGGAGTGGTCCGAACTTACGTTCCAACTCGCAACCGAAACCTCAACGTGGCCAGTGCCTTGCGAGCACACGCCGCGTCCGACACAAATCTTCGAGCGTGAACCTAGTGCCTCGTCCAAGCTAAATATTCGGGTTGTCAAACCGGTCGATTTTTGAGAACCTCCGCTTCAACAAGGAGGTTCGGATGAACAAGAAGTATATCGTGCGGCTCACGGACGAGGAACGAGCGATCTGCGAAGCGACGATCAAGAAGGAAACGGGCAAATCGGAGAAATTGCGGCGGGCGACGATTTTGCTCAAGGCCGACGCCGATGGGCCGGCTTGGGATGACGCCAAGATCAGCGAGGCAGTCGGTTGCCGGACGCGAACGGTCGAGAACGTGCGGCAAGCCTTCGTCCTCGAAGGTTTCGAGGGGGCACTGGTTCGCAAGAAACGGAAGACGTCGCCAACGCCGAAGTTGCTCGACGGCGCAGCCGAGGCAAAACTGATCGCGCGGTTGGGCAGGCCGCCCGCCGGCTTTGGCCATTGGACGCTGCGACTGCTGGCCGATCAAATGGTGGAACTGGAGATCGTGGAATCGATCAGCCCGGAGACGGTCCGGCAGACGCTAAAAACGGTATGACCAAGCGGAAAATCGAGTACTGGGTGATCCTCCCGACGCCGACGGCGAGTTTGTCGCCAACATGGAGGAAGTGCTGGAAACGTACGAAAAAGCCTACGATCCCAACTGCCCCGTCGTGTGCATGGACGAACAACCAGTGCAACTCATCGGCGAGACGCGTGTGCCGATCCCGGCGACCAAGGAGCACCCGGAGCGGGTTGATTACGAATACGAGCGCAGGGACAGCGAGCATTTTCATGTTTGCCGAACCGCTCTCCGGCTACCGCCAAGCGACCGCGCGGCCACGACGCACCAAGGACGATTGGGCTCATGAAGTCGCCCACTTGCTCGATACGCGTTACGCCGCGTCGAGCGGATCACGTTAGTCTCCGACAATTTGAACACGCACACCAAGGGCGCGTTCTACGAAGCGTTTCCGCCAGAACAGGCCCGGAATTATGTCCGCCGGATCGACTTCGTTTACACCCAAGCACGGCAGTTGGCTCAACGTGGCGGAATGCGAGTTGAGTTGCATGACCAGCCAATGCTTGAAAGACCGACGCATCGGCGACCTTGAGACGCTGCAATCCGAAATTGCCGCGTGGTCCACCCGCATCACCGAGAAACAACGAGCCGTCGATTGGCAGTTCACCATCGACAAAGCGAGGATCAAATTGAAGCGGCTCTACCCGAACATTTAGTCTGGACGATGCACTAGTTCAACAATTCGAGAATGCGCTGCCTTCATCAGCAGTCTCGATAAGCCTCGGACCATCGCTGCGCGGCGTAACCGTTCATTGCGCCAAGAAGCTTCTGAAAGGGCATGTCTATGAGAAGTTGAGACGGAGTTTCGAAAGTGACCCGATCCAGCGAACAAACCTCTTCAGTAGCGTCGGTCGGTGCGCAACGTGGCTCGCGGACGACCCGCTGTCTTGCATGGCGTGGATCGGCAGAGTATCGTGGAGCCGGTGTCCCCCCACCTCCCAACAAAGAGTGCTGAAGAAGGGGACCGGCTCCGCAACGTCCTGCATCCGGGCTTGCGTCAAACCGTCATGGGTTGCGGTGCCTGTCCCCTTTTCAACCAACAAGGAGTCGCACGATGAGAGTCCGGATCCTGACGCGTAGCTTCGCCGTTTCTGCGGCCGTGATACTGTTGGTCACCCAGGGGTTACCTGCCGCACAGCCGGAGGCGAAGAAGAAAAGCCGAGCGGCCGCCAAGGCCGCGGCCCCGCGGAACCCGGCACCGACGGAGGCCGATGTTGCCTACGGCGACCATCCCAAGCAGGTGCTCGATTTCTGGAAGGCCCAGTCCTCGAAGCCGACGCCGCTGTTGTTCTTCATCCACGGCGGCGGATGGATGGGCGGAGATAAGAGCCGAGTCAGCGGCGTGGCCGCCTACCTCGATGCCGGTATCTCGGTGGTCTCGATCGAATACCGCTTTGTGTCCGAAGCCCAGGCCGCCGGGGTGAAACCGCCCGTGTCGTGGCCGCTTCACGACGCCGCGCGGGCCCTGCAATTCGTCCGCAGCAAGGCGCGCGAGTGGAATCTCGACAAGACCCGTGTCGGCGCGTCCGGCGGCTCGGCGGGCGCATGTTCCAGTCTGTGGCTTGCCTTTCACGACGACATGGCCGATCCGAAGAGCGACGATCCGATCTGTCGCGAGTCGACGCGCCTGACCTGTGCCGGGGTAATGGGAGCCCAGACGACGCTCGATCCCAAGCAGATGCGCGAGTGGACCCCCAACAGCCGTTACGGCGGACATGCTTTCGGCTTCACCGGTGATCCGAAGGACCGCGTGTCGCAATTCGAGCAGTTCTTCCAGGGGCGGGAAGAGATCCTCCCGTGGATCCAGGAATACTCGCCTTACGCGCTGGTTACGGCCGACGACCCGCCCGTCTTCCTTACGTACTCCGCACCGCCCGCACTCGGTGAAGAGCAAAAGGACCCGACACACACGGCGAATTTTGGCGTAAAGCTGCAGGAGAAATGCCGGAGCGTCGGCGTCACGTGCTGCGTCGTCTACCCGGGAGCGACCGACGTGAAGTATCAGACGGCGCCGGAGTTCCTGATTGCCACACTGAAAGCGGAAAAGTAGCCAAAGGATTTTGGGAGGTAACCCTTCACGCCCACGGCCGGGGACTGGTCCATTTTTCGGCCAGTTCGACTATTCTGGCGTAAAAGACGTTGGCCGAAAACGTGGACCTGTCCGCCTCTCTTCCGCCGTCACCGATTATTTTGCGAGGTTCGCCGATGACCAGAGTGTTTGTCCTGACCGCAACCGCGATCGCGTTGTTGGAAGCGTCCGTCCTCCAGGCGGGGGCCGCCGAACCTCCGGCGCAGCCCCAGGTGCGGTTCGGCTGCCAAGCACGGACGTTCGGCGCAGGGGTCTACAAAAATGAATCCGAGTTTCTCAGCGTCGTGCGGCAGGTGGGCGAGGTCGGCTTTGAGGGGCTGGAGACCAACTGGAAGAACCTGGAGCGCTACTTCGATCGGCCGGCCGACTTCGCCGCGGTCCTCCAAAGCGCCCACCTGAAACTGATCGGCGCCCACATGGGCGGATCTCCCTGGAGCGCCAAGCCGCGCGAGGAAGTGCTCGACGAAGTCGCGAGCGCGGCTCGGTTTGTCAAGCATATGGACGGGCAGTACATCGTGTTCAGCGGGTCCGTGCCCAAGGCCAGGCCGTTGCCGGCCGACACCTGGTCCAAAATGGCCGAGTTCCTCGACGACATCGGGCGGGTTTGCCGCGCTAACGGCGTCGGTTGCCTCTACCACAACCATTGGGCGGATTGCGAAGCCGGCGGCCTGGAGGAGTTGTGCCGGCGGACCGACCCGCAACGGGTCGGCTTTGCGCTGGACACGGGCCACGCCCTGCATGCGGGCAAGGACCCCGCGGCGTTGGCCGGGGTGCTTGGCAAACGCCTTGGCCTGATCCATTTTGCGGATTACTCGGACCAAGGTCCATCGAACGTCCGCCGCCCGCCGCTGGGTGAAGGCTGCCTGGACATCCCGGCGCTCGTCGAAGCATTGCGAAAGACTGCGTACGACGGCTGGATTGTGTTGGAAGAGGAAACTGCCTCTGCCGCGGGCCGCCCGCTGGCAGAGAATGGTCTGGCCGTCTTTCAGAAGGCGTTTGGACTGGCGAAATAGCAATGGCACACAACCCACCGCACCGATGCCGAGCATGGGGGAGCCGCCCTCTGAACTAGACGACAACCATAGGAGTTACACATGTTGAAATACCCCAAGCAGTCGACCGCGTGCACTCGGCGGAGTTTCGTTAAGGGCGCGGCGGCGTTGGCCTCCGCGGCGGCCCTGCCGCAGATCGTGCCCGCTTCCGTCTTCGGCGCCGCGGCCCCCAGCAACCGGATCACGGTAGGGCAGATCGGTTGTGGGCACCAGGCCCAGCGGATCGTCCCCTCGTTTCTGGTTCACGACGACGTCCAAATCGTGGCCGTCTGCGACGTAAACCGGGCCGGCAAAGGCTACTACTACCCCGACCGCCTTCTGGGGCGTGAAACGGCGAAGCGGTGGGTCGACGAGTACTACGCCGAAAAGACCTCCGGCGGCCCATCGAAGGGCGACGCCTACGACTACATCCTTGGGCACAAATGGGCCACGGCGGCCGAAGAGCCGAAGGCTCCCAGCGGCCGATCCAAGGGTTGCGCCGCCTACAACGACTTCCGCGAACTTCTGACGCGGCCCGACATCGACGCCGTTGCGATCGTCGTCCCGGATCATTGGCATGCCTTGATCGCCATTGCCGCCATGCAGGCGGGCAAGGATGTGTACTGCGAAAAGCCGCTGACGCTGACCATTCACGAAGGACGCCGGATGGTCGAGGCGGTTCGCAAGTACAACCGCGTGTTCCAGACCGGCGCCCAGTTCCGCTCCTGCCCCGGCGTGCGGCGGGCGTGCGAACTGGTCCGCAACGGCCGGCTCGGCGAAGTCCGGCGAGTGTACACGACTGCGGCGCCGAACAGTTTTCCCAGTCCGGGGCCGGGCTGGCAGCCCCAGCCCGTGCCGGACGGCTTTGACTACGACTTCTGGCTCGGCCCGGCCCCCGAAGCCCCCTATCACATCGAGCGATGCTTCCACCGCTGGCGATACATCCTCGATTATTCCAACGGGCAAACCGCCAACTTCGGCGCGCACACCAACGACATGGCGCAGTGGGCGCTGGGCATGGACGGCACCACACCGGTCGAATTCGAGGACAACGGCTCCGAGTTCCTGCCCAAGGGAAGCCTGTTTACCACGGCCGTTAAGACCGCCTTTCGCGCCCGCTATGCCAACGGAATCGAGCTGACTTGCGAGACGGACAATCGCTCGATCGCAAAGTTCGAAGGCACCGAGGGGCGGCTGGAAATCAGCCTGGGCGGCACGCCGAAAACCTTCCCCACCAACATCAAGGACTCGGTAATCGGCCCCAACGAGATCCATCTGCCCAGGAGCCATCCCACCCGCGAAACCAACCGCCGCAACGACATCGACGCCGACCACGTCCGCAACTTCCTCGACGCGGTCAAGAGCCGCACCGACCCGATCGAACCGGTGGAAGTCGGCCACAGTACGGCGAGCCTCTGCATCCTGGCCAACATTGCGCAGCTTCTGAAGCGCAAGTTCACGTGGGACCCGGCCCGCGAGCGGAGCGCCGACGAGGAAGTCAACCGCATGTTGCGCCGGCCGATGCGGGCGCCGTGGAAGCTCCCCGTCGGTTGACGATCAACTGCCGGTCGTCGTTGTCGCCGTGCCCGCCTTTCATCGGGTCGATGTGGCGGCTGATCTCGTGCGACCGAGCATCGCCGGACCGGCGATGCTCGGTTGTTTTGGCCTCTACTTCTGCTTTGCCCAAAGCGATTCGATCAACGCAAGCGTCCGTTCGACCAGTTGGCGCCCGCCGGCCGGGTCGGCCTCGTTGCTTTCGGGAATGGCGCCGTAGGCCCCGCGCTCCACCGAACGTTCCGTGGGAAGGTATCGGTAATACCCGTTGGCAAGCTGGACGGTGAACGTTTGCACCGACTTGCTGCGGGCCTTGATCTGCATGCCGTAATCGAGGTAGAGTTCGAATGGGTTCGTGGCGATGGCCAGGTCGCCGATCCGGACCACGTGGACGGGGACCGACAGCGTCGGGTCCGTCTGCTGTAGCTCGTAGCGCATCATCACGCGAAGCGCCCTCGCCAGGTGCCAGTAGACCGGAGTAATATCCTTATACCAGTTCGGCTTCTGATTTCGCTCCGGCTGCTCCTCAAGCTCCCGGCGCATCTTCCTATATTCGGCCAGAAGCCGGTTGAAATTCTGCCGTCCTTTGCTCTCCACTTCCTCTTCCGTCAAGCGCCGGCGGGCCAACTCCATCTGCTCCATGCGGTGGGCGAGCACGGGATTCGAGTCGACGTGCGTTTCCATGTAAGGTAGAACGGAAGTGACCGCATCGGCAATCCGCACGGCGATCTGCTCCCGGCGATTCCGCCCCATGATCCTCTCCATGCGCTGTTCGGCCCGGCGGTCGACGAGAACCCTCGGCGACTGGTCGCCCGCGGCGGCAATCTGCGGCAGGACATGGAGCGACTCGCCCAGCCGCCTGCGCAGCTCGTTGCGGGTTTCGTGCCAGAAATCGGCGGTCAGCAGCGTGCCCCCTTCGCTCACCTGCGCCGGGCAGGCCACGTTGACCACCACGCCGGTCAGCTTGCCACTGGCGTCGAACGTGTAGAGAAGCCCGACCGAATGGTCCTCGCAACCCTCGACGTGGCTGAAGTCGGGCCGGTCGGTGCTGCCGTACATCTGGGATCGTCCGTCGTCGTACGCCGTCAGACGATTGTGCCCAATCACGGCATGCCCCAGACCGAAGCTCACGCCGCCGGGCTTGCGGTTCTTCCATGCCTGCTCGATCGCATCGGCAATCCTCCCCGACGCGAACTCGCCGTATTCCGCCGGCGACGGCTTCACACCCAAATCCATGCCCCACCACGACCACTCGAGCGGAACGTCGATGCCCAGCTCGGCAAACTTCTCGACCAGAGGAGGATCCTTCCGGCGTTCCGCCGCGGCGTGCGTGTGGGTCCCGCTGATAATGATTTTGCCGGGATCGATCTCCGGCACCCGCTCGCCTGTGATTTCCAGAACACGTTCGAGCATATCGTCATGGACAGAGCCCAGGTCGACGGATACCAGGACGATCCGTTCCGGCGTCTTGCCATCCCGGCCCGATTCCAAGACCAGCGCCGTGGCGGTCAAGGGGTCCATCACGCCGGTGGAGAGCCTCGCGCGGGAACCGCCGGACATAATGACAGGCACGTCCGGAGTGATACTGGTCGACGCCCAGCCGATGCGCAGCCGCCCCGCATGGTCGCCGTCGTCCTCGCCACGGACGATTGGCAGCGTTGGGGAGGGCGCGACAAACCCTCCCAGAGCGACTGTCACGCCCACTGCGAATGCGAGCAGATGTGGTCTCATCATATTTACCTCGCCGTTGTTCGGTGACAGGAACAATGACTCACTTCTCCTCCCAGAGCGAAGCGATCAATTCAAGCGTCCGTTCGACCAGTTCCCGACCGCCTTCGGGGCCAAACACGATGCTCTCGGGCACGGCGCCGTAGGCGCTGCCGGCCAGCGAACGTTCGGTGGGAAGGTAGCGGTAATGCCCGTCGGCGGTCTGGACGGTGAACGTTTGCACGGCCTTGCTGCGGGCCTTGATTTGCGTGCCGAAATCGAGGTACAGCGCCACCGGGTGCGTGGCGATGGCCATGTCGCCGATGCGGACCACGTGGAGCGTCACCGGCAGTTTGGCCCCAGCCTGCTGGCGCTGGAACATCCGTATAACCCTTTCGGCGCGCGCCAGTTGCCAGTATACCCCGCTGATCTTCTCGAACCACCTCGGCTTCTTGCGAATCTCCGGATTCGCCTCGATCTCCTCGCGCATCTTGCGATACTGGGCGAGCAGTCGCTCGAACTGCCGGCTTCTGCTCTCCGCCATTTCTTCCGTCACGCGCAGTTGGGTCAACTCGATCTGCTCCACGCGATGCGCGAACGTCGGATTCCACTCGATGTGGTCCTGCACGTAGGGAAGGACGGACTCGACGGCGTCGGCCAACCGCACGGCAATCTCCTCCCGCGAAGTCCTTCCACTCAGCTTCAACATGCGCTGGTGGGCGCGGGATTCGACCAGAACCCTCGGCCACTGTTCGCCGGACGAGGCAACCTGCTGCAATGTGTAGCACGACTCGCCAAAACGCTTGCGCATCTCGTTGCGGGTCTCGTGCCAGAAGTCGGCAGTAATCCGCGAACCGAACCCCAACGCCGAACAGGGTACGTTGACCACCGCGCCGGTCAGCTTGCCGCCGGCATCGAAGGTGTACAGAAGCCCGACCGAGTGGTCCTCGTAGCCTTCGATGTGACTGAAGTCGGGCCGGTCCAGCCGGCCGAATTGCTCCGATCGACCGTCTGCGTACGTCACCAGGCGGTTGTGCGACACCACGGCATGCCCCAGGCCGAAGCTCACCCCGCCCGGCTTGCGGTTCTCCCACGCCTGGGCAATGGCCTTGGCAATCCGGGGCGCGGCGAATGCCAGGTATCCGACCGGCGACATGGCGTCCGGGTCCACGCCGTAATACGACCACTCCGCCGGAACCTCCAGCCCACGTTCCGCCAGTTTCGCAGCCAGTTCCGGAGCCGTCCGCACGCACGGCGCCCCGTGGTTGTGCGTCGCGTTGAGCACGATCTTGTCCACGTCGATCTCCGGCTGCAACTCGGCAACCAGTTCACGGACCCGGCTGCAAAGCACCTTTTCGGCGCGAGCCAGGTCGCAGCCGACCATGATCAGCATGTCGCGGGCGGCTTCTTTTTCGCCGACCGATTCCAGGACGAGTACGGTCGCGGTGATCGGATCCATAACCCCTTCAGACACCCGCAAGGAGCCCATACCCGCCATGTGAACCGGCACCTCGGGGGTCAGGTCCGCCATGGCCCACCCTATGCGCAGCGGCCCGACTTTTTTCATTTCACCGCTTGCCCGCGCTGCCTGTGGTGCGAGGTCCACGGCGGGAAGCAACACAAGCACGGACGCCGCGACTCCGAGCGCAACGAAAACTCTGGTGACGATGCTGCTTTTCATCATTATTTCCGTTTTAGGTCAATGGCTGACGGCTGTCGATTCCAACGCCACGGGAAGGTAGACAAACGGCTGCACCTGCACGGGCACGTCATTCGCGCGGCGCGAAAATCGCGTCGATCGCCTCGACGGTCTTATCCACGAGCACCTGCCCGCCCTCGGGGCCGACCCGGTTGCTCTGCACGATCGCGCTGTAGCTGCCGCCGCGGACCGCCCGCTCCGTCGGCAGGTAGGTGCCGGCGCCGGCCAGTTGGACCACGAAGGTCAATGGCAATCAAGTCGCAGGCCACCATGACGGCCGCGTCCAGCGGTTGGTCGCCGTCGCGCGATTCCAGGGCTACCACGTCGGCCGACAGCGGCGTCTCCACCGATTTGCTGGTCCGCAGGCGGAACTGCCCGCGGAGCGCCACCGGCCCCTCGGGAGTGATGTCGGCCGTGGCCGTGCCAAGGAGCAACTGCGAGGCAGGCGAGGACGACACAAACAGCAGCGCGATCGCAACGAAGGAAAAGGCCGGAAAAACGCAACCTCGCATGGTGAAGTCTCCTCGGTTGGTGTGGTCGTCCGTCGGATGTGCGGACGAGGCGGGAATGCATTGGTGTCAGTTATTCGGCACATGCTGCGCCGATTCATTCGGCTTGCCCGAGCGCCTCGATGAGCTTGCGAGCTTGATTATCCGACCATTGCTCCATAATTTCAACATGCGACGCCTCCGGATTGCCGGCGGCGACGCTTGCCGCCACCTCTTCCTTCAGCCGCTGCTTGTCGACGTGCGCGGCCTGCTCCATCGCCTCCCACCGTGGTATCTGGGACGGGCTTTCCTTGCCCAGCATATAGGCCGTGCCGTCGACCAGGCACGCCGGCGTGCGGGTCTGGCCCATCAGCAACGGGAACGCCACGGCGCGGACGGGCAGCGCAATCCACGCACAGGTCAACCTCTCCGGGTGATCCGGGTCGATTTCGACGGTCATCCCCGAGATCGACGAGCCGAAGCAGATGGACGGGTCGCGCGAGACGCTGCGGAACAACTGGAAGTCGACGGGCTCGTCCGACTCGCGCAGGCGCCGAGCTGCGGGACTCTTGTTCAGCCGGCTGAAATAAGCCTTCTGTGTGTGAACCATCGAGACCACGTGCCCCGGGTTGTTGCAGACCTCCAGCACGGTGCCCTCGCGGTCCACGAACAGCCAGTGGCTTCCGCCCACCTTGCCGCCCGCGTAGTATCCTTTCGCCACGAAGTCCTCGATAATCGCCAGCGCTTCGGCGCAGGTTGCCGCCCGTTCGGCAATGTAGCGGAGAATGGTGCCGGCCATGATGCCGCGGAACTTGTCGGGGGCCGGCTCCAGCTTCAGGGTGGACGAATCCTTCTTGCGGTTGGCGGGATAGTCGCCCGCGCCGGCAAGCCCCTTCTCGTTGACCATCATGGAAAACCCGTGGATCCCAGGAGCGTTGGATACGGCAATGAACTTGTTGATCCCCGCCAGCGAGCTTTCCAGGATGTACACCGCTTGCGGCACGTCCCGGTTGTCGCGCGTCTTGTGGAACAGGATGGCGCCGTCGCGGGCATGAGCGCGGGAAACGGCGTACGAGGTGCATTCCTCGGGATCCTCGTGCAGGAACCGCTCGCGCACCACGCCATCGAGAAAGGCGACGTATAAGTCTTCCGGTACGCCGGCTGCGCGGGCGACGGCCCGCGCTTCTTCAAGCCAGTGCGGGGCGATTTGCTCGATGATTCGCACCGAGGTCGCCGACCGCTGGAGGAGCGTCTCCTTCGAGATGCCCGCTGCCGCCGCCCGTTTCAGATAGCCGGTCTCCAAATCGCGACGGATACTCTCCTTGTTCAGTTGGCCCCAAATCGTGCCGATCTCGTCGGACGCGCCGGCTAGGCGGACCATGCGTGGCTCGTCGGCAACGGCAAATGGTGAAGTCAGAACCAAAGCGGCCAGTAGTGGGGCGTTTCGCATCGTAAATCTTCCCTATGGCTGAGTGGGATCCAATCGAGAACGAGATGCACCGGCAAGGGATGCAGACCCGTGCCGCGTCATAAGCCGTATTCTCAGTCTACCGCCCAAAGCGAAGCGATCAATTCCAGGGTCCGTTCGACCAACCCTCGGAACCTATCCTCCGTGCTGGCCGGCACCGCACCGTAGGCGCCGCCGGCCGCCGGGCGCGGGGTCGGCGAGTACGACGCGGGGCCCGGCGACGGGGTGATCGTCGACATGAATGACCGGCAGATTGCCGACCCTCGTTTGACCGCAAGCCGCAGGCGTGCGACGTAAGACGTCTCCTCGCTGCCTGCCATTACGCCACGTTCGACTTCACTCTCGGTTAAACGGGGGGCACTTGCCGAAGAAACTCGCCGTACGCTGCCGAGTTGGATTCGTTGACAAACTCCCTGAGATGCCGATACAATAAACCAGCAGATCGGGACATTCTTGCACGAGGCTCGACGGCCATGAGTACGTCGCTTCTGGTTTTCGTGGTCCTGACGGCATCGCCCGCGGTCGACGCCGGTGACTCCAGGAGTTCCAAAGCCGATCAACTGGTCCGGCAGGCACTTAAGGCGGAACTGCTCGGCGACAACGCCACGCGCCGCGACTTGCTCGACAAAGCCCTGCGGCTTTCACCGCAATCCCGGGCGGCCCGCTGGCAAACCGGCCACGTGCAAGTGGGCCGCAAGTGGCTGACGCTGCATCAAGCCCAAAAAGTAGCAGCCGAGGACCCCCTGCTCGAACGTTATCGGCGTACGCTCGCCGAATGCTACGACCGGATGATTCCGGCCGCGGCACACCGCGCGCTAGCCCGCTGGTGCCGCCAGTCGAAGTTGCCCCAGCAGGAGCGGTTCCACTGGCTGAAGTTGCTCGATCTTGTGCCGAATGATCCGGAAGCTTTGGCGGCGCTTGAGCTTTGCTGGTACGAAGGGCGTTTAACCAGCCGCGACGAAGTCGCCGAGCATCAGGCTTATCGGCAGGCCGAGCGCGAGTGGTCTGATCGTTTGCAGGAGTTGGCTCGAGCACTCGACCGTGGCGACGATTCCGGACGATCCGATGCCGCGTGGGAACGGCTCCGGGCCATTTCCGATCCCGCAGCGGCCGCCGGGCTGGAGACGATCATCGCACCCCGTAGTGAGCGGCTTGGGCTGGAAGTCGTGGGGCTTCTGGCCAAGATGCGGAGCCACGTGGCAGCGGCATCTCTGATTCGATTGATCCACTCGTCGCCTTTTGAACCGGTGCACGCGGCAGCATTGTCGGAACTCAAGGGGCGCCCGCTTCATCAGGCCGTGCCCTACCTCCTGGCCGACATGCGATGGCCCGTCACGTTGGAGCAGGACTTGAGTGTCGGCCCATCCGGCGACGTGCTGTACAAGTCCACCGTCACGTCCGAAGGACCGGAAGCCAAGACGGTCGTGAAGGCCACGGCGAGCACGGTGTTCTCCGACGTCCCCGTGGTGAACATCTCTCACCTGGGCACGGGTCGCAGAGCCAATCGCTCCGTGCGAGTCTCCGGCCCCACTCCTCAAGCAAGATACGCCAACCGGACGCGCACCGTTCAGGCCTACCAGCACCACTCGCAGCAGGCCCGCCGGAGCGCCGACGCCTACAATCGAGACGTCCAACAGCGAAACGTGGCTGCAAACCGTCTACTCTACGAGCTCGCTGGCGAGGATTTCGGCCCCGACGCGCAGCGATGGTTCGACTGGTGGATGGACTACAACGAATACCAGTCGCCAGGGGAAAAGCCGGTCTACACGCGCGACTACGACCGCCCCCGGTTCGTCTACGATGGGCCGGTCATCAGCGTCACCTACTCCTATGCATCCTGTTTTGCCCGGGGTACGCCCATCTGGACGCAATCCGGTTTAATGCCCGTGGAACAGGTTCAGCCCGGCGACCTGGTCTTGTCGCAGGATCCCCGGACGGGCGAGCTTGCGTACAAGCCCGTCCTGCAGGCCACGATCCGCCTTCCCAGCCCGATGCGGCGGATCCGTGTGGAAGACGAGCAGATCGCCGCGACACTCGGACACCCGTTTTGGGTGAGCGGCCATGGCTGGCGAATGGCCAAGCAGTTGAAGGACGGACAACTCCTGCATGGCATCGAGGGCAGTTGGCCGATCGGTCGACTCGAGGAACTGCCCGACGCCGAAGCCTACAACCTCGTCGTCGACGATTTCCACACCTATTTTGTCGGCCGGCTCGGCCTGCTCGTCCACGACAACCGGTTTCGCGAGCCCACCACCGAGTTGCTCCCCGGATTGCGCTGACTTCGCGATCCCATTCACACCCCAGAAACGCGGCACCATGAGAATTCGATCGACATTCCTGGCGGTCTGCGCAAGCCTGGCTGTCTTTGCGCCGGCCTGGGCCGTGCAAGCCGGCGAGGCCGCTGCGAACGGCACCGCGGGCGTTCAAGCCAATCCCGTTGCGGACGTCGGCCGCGGCCAACCGCCGGCCCCCTTCGGTCCCGTGCCCAGCTCGCGGCAGCTTCGGTGGCACGAGATGGAGTACTATGGCTTCATCCACTTCACGGTGAATACCTTCACCGACAAGGAATGGGGCTATGGCGACGAGAGCCCGGCGATCTTCAATCCGACGGAACTGGATCCTCGGCAATGGGCGGAAGTGGCGAAAAAGGCCGGCATGAGAGCCCTGATCGTCACCGCGAAACACCACGACGGCTTCTGCCTCTGGCCGAGCAAGTACACCGAGCACTCGGTGAAAAATTCCCCCTGGAAAGGCGGCAAAGGTGACGTGCTGGCCGAACTGGCCGCCGCCTGCAAGGACAACGGCCTGCGGATGGGCGTGTATCTATCACCTTGGGACCGCAACCACGCCGACTACGCGACCCCCAAGTACATCGAATACTATCGCAATCAGATGCGAGAATTGCTCACCAACTACGGCGAGATCTGCGAGGTCTGGTTCGACGGAGCGAACGGCGGCGACGGCTTCTACGGCGGAGCGCGCGGAAACGCGGCGGATCGACCGGCTTACCTATTACGACTGGCCGAACACGGAAGATCGTTCGCGAGCTTCAGCCAATGGCCGTGATGTTCAGCGACGGAGGCCCGGATATCCGCTGGGTGGGCAACGAGAGCGGACCGGCAGTGCCACCAACTGGGCCTTGTTGCGACGTGCCGAGTTTGCCCGGCATGTCGGACCGCAAAGCCCTGGCTCAAGGCCAACCCGACGGCACCCACTGGGTCCCGGCCGAGGTCGACGTATCGATCCGCCCGGGCTGGTTCTACCATGCCGATCAGGACAGCCGGGTCAAGACGGTCGACGAACTGCTGGAGATCTACTACAGCAGCGTGGGCAACGGCTGCAACCTGCTGCTGAATATCCCACCCGACCGTCGCGGCCGAATTCACGAGATCGACTGCGAGCGGCTTATCGGCCTGCGGAAGGTGCTGGACGCGACCTTCGCCGACGATCTGGCGCGAGGCAAACCCGTGACGGCCTCGAACACCCGCGGCCCGCATCCCCGGTTTACTCCCGGCAACCTGACCGACGGAGACCGCGGTACCTATTGGGCGACCGACGATGCCGTCCGAACCGCCGAGTTGACGGTGGAGTTGGCCGGCGTGAAGAAACTGAACCGGATTCGACTTGAGGAGCATATCGCGCTTGGCCAGCGGGTCGAGTCGTTCGCCGTGGATGCCCGGACCGATGGGACATGGAACGAGATCGCCGCAGGGACAACGATCGGACCGCGGCGGATTCTCCGCACGGCAACGGTTTCCGCCGACGCAGTCCGGCTCCGCATCACCGGCAGCCGTGCTTGCCCAACGTTGTCGACCTTCGAGCTTTACCTTGCCCCGAACTGACGGGGCCCAGCCGGCGGAAGCGAAATCACAGAACGGCCTACAGGATCGCGGTTTGTAGTTGCCAAACATCGCTCCACCGACGCGGGGTCGGTAGTGGCGTTTACCGTTTGAGCTTGTGAAAGAATTCACAAGCTCGCCGCCTCGCAACCGGTTCAGCGGAGGCGGCGGAATGCTTCGGGGGAGAGGCCGAGAACGTTCTTGAAGGCTCGGGAGAAATGGAAGGGATCGTCAAAACCGGATTCGGCAGCGACCTGTTTGACTAACACTCCCGGCTGCTGCAGGCGTTCGGCCGCGAGGTTCATCTTAAGACGCATCAGAAACTGGTAAGGAGTCTGGTGGTCGTACCGGCGAAAGAGCCGGCAGAGATAGGCGGCGTCGACATGGCACTCGCGCGCGATCTGGGCCAGGCTCGTCAATCGCGTGAAGTCGGCTTGAATGTGTCGCCGGCACCTCTCATACGTCGCAAAAGCCGGCGTCTGCGCAGCCTCCCAAGTCGACAACGATTCCGCGATTTTCAGTAGCAGATATTCGAGCAAAGCTTTGCATAATTGGGCCGTTAGGCGAGAAGGGCGGAGTGCGTTTTGGATCAGGTCGTCAAAGATCCGCTGGATCTCGCTGGGAGCGAATACGCGTCCGCTTTCGCCGGGCGGCAAGCCGCACTGTTGGAGCAGGCGAGCGGCCCGGCGACCCGTGAAATCGACGAAGTATTTCGCCAGCGGATCGTTGCGGTCGGTGGTAATCCGATGCGCCACGTCGGGGCCATAAGCGAACACGGTGCCGGAAACCAACGGTATCGCTTGCCCGGCCAGCACGAGCGTCCCCTTGCCACCGGCGACGAACTCCACCGAATGGTAGGGGAAGCCCACGCGGTCGATGCTATAATCGGGGGTCGATACCTCGAAACCACCGCATACCACCGCCAGTGGTTGCCGGGCGTGAGGAGCCAGGTCGAGATAGAATCGCCGCGCGTCGTGGACCTGCGGCGAGAAGAATTCGGGTGAGGAGTGCGGTGGGGGTAGCGCCGCTTGCATGAGTGGTCGCCGGGAAGTCAATAATCGGCATCCATCGGTCAAGTCTAGCCATGGTTCTTCCGATCTGCAACCGGTTAAACTCACGAGGAGTGGCGCAATTCAGAGGCAAAGTTCGGCATTTTCGCGCGAAGACGGCAATGCCCCCTGTTTGGCGAGGCGAATGCGGTCGCGCCGTGCTGAATCCCGCTTCACGGCCGCGACGGCGGACCGCCCGGCCCTTTTAAGAGGATAAACCATGGGTTCCTTAAAGACTTTCTCCGACTGCAAGAAGGACGATCTGATTGTCATTACCGGGGCCGGCGGCTTCATCGGCGGCGCCCTGGCCCGCTATTTCCACGAACGGGGCTTTTCGCGAATCCGGGCGGTCGACAAGAAGCCGCTTTATGACTGGTACCAGGTGGTTCCCGGGGTGGAGAGTCTTTGCCTCGACGTCAGCGAGGAGGCGAACTGCAAGCGAGCCTGTGAGGGAGCGGCGGAGGTCTACAACCTGGCCGCCGACATGGGCGGTATGGGCTTCATCGAACGGTTCCGTATCCAATGCCTGCGGAGCATCCTGATCAACACGCATATGGTCGAGGCGGCCTACCGGGCAGGTGCGCGGCGCTATTTCTTTTCGTCGTCTGCCTGCGCTTACAACGTGGAACTGCAAAAGGATCCCAAGTGCCGGGCACTGCGCGAGAGCGACGCCTACCCGGCCATGGCCGAACGCGGCTACGGCTGGGAGAAGCTCATGTCGGAGATGTTCTGCCAGGAATATTGGGCGGAACGTGGGATGAAGACCTTTATCGCCCGTTTCCACAACGTTTACGGTCCGCACGGGACCTGGGATGGCGGACGCGAGAAGGCGCCGGCCGCCATCTGCCGGAAGGTGATCGAGGCCAAAGACAAAGGCACCGGCACGATCGACATCTGGGGCGACGGCACGCAGACACGCAGTTTCATGTATATCGACGACTGCACCCAAGGGATTGATCGCATCGCGCATTGCGAAAGGCTGATCGCCACCCCCATCAACCTGGGATCCAGCGAACTGATTGCGATCAACGAACTGGTTAGTATTGCGGAAGAGATCGGGGGCGTGAAGCTGCAGCGAACGCACGACCTGAATGCCCCCAAGGGGGTCGCAGGTCGCAATAGCGACAACACGATGATCAAGAACGTCCTGGGTTGGGAGCCGACGACCCCGTTCCGGGAAGGACTGGCGAAGACCTACGCCTGGATTGCCCAGCAATATGAGGATCGTAAGGCGGGCCGCCGAACAGTCCGTGACACCATTTGAGGGAGGAGGTGCCATGAACCGTGGCCCCGCGAAGCCGCTGACGGACGTCATCGGAGCAATCCCCTACCGCATGGCCTTGGCCGGCGGATGGATCGACCAGCCTTTCGTTTCGCGTTACGATCCGGAGCCACCAGGCTCGATGGTGGTCGTGAGTCTCGAGCCGACCTGCTGGTTTATGGAACGAGCGGGTTTTGCCACGGGCACTCGCGACGTGGCACTGAGGCTCTGGAATCGCCAACTCCCGGACCGCGCCCCCGCCGAACTGGTGCGAGAGCTCTATGCCGAGGAAAACCGCGGCAAGAGCGAACCTTCCGGATCGCAGGATATGATCGGTCTGGTTTACCCCGGCGTGAGCCGTCTGGACTACGACTTTGCGCACGAGGGCGGGATATTTCCCAAGCATATCGAGTCGAACAACGATCCGGACGTCGCCCGGTGGCTGGAAGAGGTCATTCACCTGCTGCCGGTAGGCCAGCGGCCGGAGGGCTACAATCCGCTGGGCGTCAAGAATCTTGACACGACCTGGATCCGCCGACTGGGTACGACGGGCAAGGACTGTTACGGCGCCATCCTGGCCCGTGATACGGAACGGCTGGGAGCCTCGATGAACGCCTGTATGGAGTGCTGGGAGGCGATTCTCCCGCAAACCGTAAAGCACCCGGCAATCACGGTCGATTCGAAAGGTATTTTGGGCTGGTATCAGGCGCGGTATCCCGGGGCGATGTATTCGGGCTGTGGCGGCGGCTATTTGTTCGTCGTATCCAACGAGCCGGTACCGGGGGCGCTGCGAATCACCGTTCGTACGGCAGGGTCATGAGCTTGCAAGCATCGACCATCGTCTCCGGTGGTTTCGACGACATTCGCGCGAGGGATTTGCGATTCTTGGAAGAAGCGGCGCGGCTGGGCGAGCTGCACGTTCTCGTCTGGTCTGACCGGATGCTCGAGCAGATCCGCGGCAGCGCGCCAAAATTCCCCTATGCCGAGAGGCTCTATTTCCTCGACGCCGTGCGCTACGTCGCAAGGGTACTCCCCGCGGCTGCACCCTTCGATGCCGATACGCTGCCGGACCTGGGCGGATGGCGACCGCAGATCTGGGTGGACGAGGAGGCGGAGGCGAATGAGCGACGCCGGGCGTTTTGCCGCAGGCATGGAATCGAGTACCAGGTGTTGCCGGCCTCGCAGATGAGCGGCTATCCCGCACCGCCGCCGATGCCCTCGCCGCCGGGGCGGAAGAAGATTGTGGCAACGGGATGCTACGACTGGTTTCACTCGGGACACGTGCGTTTCACCGAGGAGGTCAGCGCCTATGGCGACCTGTACGTGGTCGTCGGGCACGATGCGAACATCCGTCTGTTGAAAGGAGAGGGGCATCCGCTCCTGCCGGAGGCCGAGAGACGCTACATGGTCGGGTCGATCAAGTATGTGAAACAGGCCCTGATTTCCAGCGGGGAGGGGTGGTTGGACGCGGATCCGGAGATCCGGCGGCTGAAACCCGACATCTACGCCGTGAACGAAGATGGTGACAAAGGGGGCAAACGCAAGTATTGTGAACGGCTTGGCATCGAGTATCTTGTGCTCAAGCGGACGCCGGCACCCGGACTTACGCCGCGGAGCAGCACCCACCTTAGAGGTTTTTAACTGCCACCCGGAATCTGAGCCATGCTGAAGACCGGCATTTTGAACCCTCACGTCAATTCGCTGCTTAGCCGCGTCCGGCATACGAACACGCTGGTAATCGCCGACCGCGGATTCCCTTTTTGGCCGACGATCGAGACGGTCGACCTGTCGCTGGTGGACGATATCCCCACGGTGCTCGACGTACTCCGCGCCGTTCGGGCGAACTTTCACGTCGGCAAGGCATGGATGGCGAGGGAGTTTGTCGAGCAAAACAACGCGGAGACCCGTTCTGCCTTCGCCGAGGGACTGGACGGGATCGACGTGGTCTACGAGCCTCACGTCGAGTTCAAGAAGCGGGTGCCGCCGGCAATCGGACTGATTCGCACTGGCGACACGACCCAATTTGCGAATATCATCTTGGAAAGCGCGTAGCGCCCTTTGCCTCGCCGGCGGCACGGCGTTTCATCTCTTACGTCCCCAGAGACCTGTCCCGAGAGACGACCATGAACGATCGAGCCTTGAACGACCCAGCGAACAACCCGGAACTGCTGCCTCGCGGCCTCGTCTTCCCCTTTGTGTTGGTGACGAGCCTTTTCGCGCTTTGGGGCTTTGCCAACGACATCACCAACCCGATGGTGGCGGCGTTCAAGAACATCCTGATGATCAGCAATGTCGAGAGCTCGCTGGTCCAAACGGCGTTTTACGGCGGTTACTGCTTCATGGCGATCCCCGCGGCCCTTTTCATCAAGCGATTTTCCTATAAGAAGGGAATCATGATGGGGCTGACGCTCTACGCGACGGGCTGCCTTCTGTTCGTGCCTTCCGGGTGGATGATGCAGTTCTGGGCGTTCCTGCTGGCCTATTTCATTATGACGTGCGGCCTGTCGTTCCTGGAGACCAGCGCGAATCCGTACGTCCTGTCGATGGGCCCGGAGGAAACGGCGACGCGCCGGTTGAACTTCTCGCAGGCTTTCAACCCGATCGGCTCGCTGGCCGGGATGTTCGTGGCCAAGGAGTTCATCCTCGCACGGCTCAACCCGGCGACCGAGACGGCGCGGCAGGAAATGCTCACCAGCGCTCCCGATCAACTCGCGGTTATCCAGGCGTCCGACTTGCAGGTCATCATGGTGCCCTACGTAATCCTCGGGCTGGTGGTGCTGTCCGTTCTCGTGGTGTTTGCCCTCGCCAGACTTCCGGGCAAAGAGACGCGCGGCGGGCTGGACCTGGGCCCGACGCTCAAGCGGCTGTTTGCCAACCCGCATTACTTGGGCGGGGTCATCGCTCAGGCCTTCTACGTGGGCGCCCAGATCATGGTGTGGACGTTCATCATCCACTACGCGGAAGGCACGCTGGGCATGGCGAAGACGACTGCCCAGGGCTACAACATGATCGCCATGGTGATTTTCGTGTCGAGCCGCTTCATCTGCACTTTCCTGTTGAAGTATGTGAGCCCGGGACACCTGCTGCTCGGTCTGGCTCTCGGCGGTGGGGCGCTGACGCTGGGCACGATCTTTGTGCCGGGAATGGCCGGGCTGTATTGTCTGATCGGCATCTCGGCCTGCATGTCGCTGATGTTCCCGACGATCTACGGGATCGCGTTGTACGGACTGGGCGACGACGCGAAGCTGGCTTCCGCCGGGTTGATCCTGGCCATCGGCGGCGGAGCGGCGATGCCGCCTCTGCAGGGCGCAATCATCGACCTCGGCACGGTGGACCTCGGCTTCATGACACTGGCGGCCGTGCGGGCCTCGTTCGTGCTGCCGCTGATCTGCTTCGGCGTGATCGCCATCTACGGTTATCGGGCATTTCGCACGCATCGGGAGTGATCAGGAGTCTATCCCAAAACCGAAGGAGGGGACAGGCACATTTTGCTCCGAAGACTCCGCAGAATGAGCCAGTCCCCGACGGTCTTGGGATAGGCTCTAGGTCCCGAACGCTTGTGATCGGCCGGTTCGTTGCGATAGACTGACCATCGGCCTTTCGCCCTGCAGCATGGCCGCGGGGCGGAGAGACCTGTCGGATCTGGCACGCCAAGTCAGGAGAATCGTATGCGTAGTCGAAGAGCTCTTGGCCGGGTACTCGGCTGCACGTTTGCTGTTCTCGTCCTTTGCGCCTCCCTGGCCCACTGCGCCGAGACGATCGCACAGGGGCCCAATCATTGGACGGCCGTTTCCTCGCGGCTGGAAATTGCCCCTTGCTTTTCGACGACCGATGACGGAGGCAAAGGAGGCGGGAAAAGCCTCGTCATCGAGGCAGACGCCCGCGAGGGTCTGCACGGCACGTGGACGAAAACGTTTGCGGTCCGCGGCGGCAAGTGGTACCGCTTCTGTGCATACCGAAAGACAGAAGGGATCGATTGCCCGCGGCGGAGCGTCGTGGCGACAATCACCTGGCAGGATGCCGATGGGAAGAAGGTCCTCCGCGACGAGCCCTCCGGAGTGACGTTCCGGCCGGGCACCGTGCCGCTGGCCGAGCCCGAACTTCCTGCCGACGCAGCTTGTCAGGACGACGGCTGGACGCAACTCAGCAGCGTTTACCGGGTACCGAGCAAAGCGGTGCAAGCCGTCGTCGGCCTGCACCTCCGCTGGGCGCCGCCGGGGGCGAGGGTCCAGTGGAGCGGGATCGCCTTGGAAGAGACCGCTGAGCCGAAGGCTCGCACGGTGAGGATTGCCGTTGCCCATTTCGTTCCACGAAAAGGAGCCACGGCGGCCGACAACTGCCGGATGTTTGCGCCGCTTATCGAAGATGCCGCGCGGCAGCGAGCCGATCTCGTGGTGCTGGGCGAGACGCTGACCTATGCCGGTCGCAGTCCGCGGGTCACACCGGCCGAAGCCGCCGAACCGGTTCCCGGGCCGTCGACCGAGTACTTCGGGTCGTTGGCCAAGCAGCACAACCTTTACATCGTGGCGGGGTTGTTCGAGCGGAGCGGCCATCTGGTCTACAACACGGCGGTCCTCGTGGGGCCGGACAGCGGCCTGGTCGGCAAGTATCGCAAGGTGACGCTTCCTCGCGGTGAATGGGACAGCGGCGTCGCGCCCGGCCACGATTACCCGGTGTTCGAGACACGCTTAGGCAAGGTAGGCATGATGGTGTGCTACGACGGGTTCTTCCCCGAGGTGGCGCGCCAACTGACCGCCCGCGGCGCGGAGATCCTCGCCTGGCCGGTTTGGGGCTGCAACCCTGCCCTCGGCCGGGCGCGGGCTATCGAGAATCACGTCTACGTGGCCAGCAGCACGTATACGGATGTGTCGAGCGACTGGATGATCTCGGCCGTTTTTGATCACGCCGGGCAGACCATCGCTCAGGCGAAGGATTGGGGCAGCGTAGCCGTCGCGGAAGTCGATCTTGGCAAGCCCACCTACTGGTCGAGTCTGGGTGATTTCCGAGCAGAGATGAACCGGCACCGCCCGGAGTGGTGACGAAGCAGGAGTCGCGCCGCACCGGGTGTGCGGGGAAATCCGGGGGCAGAGCTTGAAGAGTACGGAAAGAGGCTCCCGATCCCGACCATGATCGATTCGCCTATCCCCTTCCGCCTTCCCCCTTCTTAGGCCCTAACAAAACGGGGACAGGCACCCTCGCGTTTCGCTGATTTCCGAGGTTTTTCGACGATGGCCGGGAGCCAGTCCCCGTTTTGTTAGGGCCTTTTACGCACGTTCTCCCATCGCCGTCACGTCGAAGCGGTGAAAAGCCCACGCGACCAGCAACAGAATTCCGATCTCCGGAGCGATCAGCGCTGCCCAGGCGACTGCGGATGCCAGGGCAAGGCTCTCGGTGAGGAGATACACTCCCGCCGCCGGAATCGCCGCCACAACGGCGCAGGCGCCAAGGACGAGTAGCTTCGCGAGCATGAAAAGCATAACGCGGCCTGCTTTCAACAGGCCGTCGGAAGCCGTAGGAACCATTGGCGACGGATACAGCAGAAAGAACAGGTCCTCGACACCGAATAGAATCCAGTTGAACGGCAGCGCGAAAAGGCCCGCCACGAGGAGTATCGTCCAGGACGCGGGAAACACGGCCGCGGTTATGCCGAACAGCGACCATTGCAGCAGCGTTGCCAGCACGACGACCACGAGCATCTGACCGCAGGCAAACGCGACCGGTCGAATCGGCAGCGACTTGAGCAGTTCCATCCGCTCGTAGTCGCCGCGAAACCCAAGAGGAACCTGGGCCGAAAACAGAAAGGTGACATACACCGCCGCGCCGATCACCACGGATGGGAGGACAGTCGGCAACTGGCCGCTTCTGTGGGAGCCCAGCAGATACGGGCCAGCGAACATCGCGACGATTACCAGGGTGAAGACAAGTCCACCCCGCGCGCCGCGGAGCGACTGGACGGTCTGCCGCCAGGCGAGCGGCCCGGCGCCGCCGAACCACGGAGGCTGGGGCAGGCGCGACGAACGGGTCGGCCGACGTGTGGGGCGCGCGAAGACGCCCTCGCGTGCAGCCCGCTGCACTCGCTCCTGGATCTGCCGGCTGACGCTCGCCGCCGTCTCCAGATAATTCGCGTCGAGCCGGACGGCCGCCGCGTAGACGGCCACGACCAGGGCGGCCCCCAGCGCCGTCCAGCCGAGAGCGTCCGGGAGCAGTCGCTCGGCGCTGATGATGTTCGCGTAGACTGCGAACGGGGCCAAAAGGACTTGCGCCACGGCCGAATATCTCGCCGCTCTCAGGGTCTCTTGCCAATTCCCTTCCAGCGCGTCGTGCCCCGTCTGGCTGAAAGCCAGAACCGCCGCCGCAAGCAGCCCGAAAAGAACCCCTCTGCGCGCGAGCGAAAACGCCCGCTCGGAGATCGTCTGAGCGACAAGCTGGAAACAGAGTGTCACGCTGTTGACCAGCAGCACTGCCAGAAACGCGCCAATGACCGCAGCGGGCCACGAACGGATCACGACTACCAGCGAAGTGGCCAGGATCAAGGCGATGAACACCGCGCCGCTCGCCGTGCCCAGGATCTTGTAGAGCAGGATCTCCCGGCGGGAAAAGGGCGCCGGAAAAAGAAAGTCCACGTCGGCAGGCGAAAAGTAGATCGCGCGCTGGCCCAACGAGGAGACGACCGCGAGCACGCAGTACAGGAGCATTCCCACGGGCAGAATCTCCTGCAACGAATCGGTCCCATGGCCCATCGCGCGCGCGGGCCCTTGGGTTGCCAGAAACAACAGATTCTGGCCGAACATCAGGAAGAACACCAGCAGCGTGAACAGGGCGAGGGCCGCACCCCGCACCGACGTGACCCGGGAAAGGATGGACCGGACGCTGCCGCGAATCCGCAAACGATACAGCTTCCAAAGCGCGCCGTGCATCGGACCTCTTATAGCCTATCCGGAAAGGGGGACTGGCTCCCGGAGATTGTAGGTTTGAGCCGGGAATTGCACAAGATGCAGGGTGCCTGTCCCCGTTTCCGGATAGGTACTTACGCCTCCGTGGCCTTGAAAAAGATCGTTTCCAGCGAGCTTTCGCCTTCCAGGTCGGGATAGCGTGCGCGGGCCTCCTCGATCGTGCCGCCGAAAAGGGTGCCGCCCTGATGGAGAATGAGGAGGTGTGTGCAGAGGTCCTCGATAAGCGAAAGCAGGTGCGAGCTGATGACCACCGCCGCGCCGTCGGCCGCGTGGCCGCGGATCGACGTCTTGAGCGTTCGGATGCCGCGAGGGTCCAAGCCGGTCATCGGCTCATCAAACAGGATCGCCGATGGCCGGTGGAGGTAGGCGCAGCAGATTGCCACTTTCTGCCGCATTCCGCGCGACAGCTCGCTCGCAACCGTGTCCCGCTTATCGGTCAGCTCGAACTGCTCCAGCAGCCCTTGGGCCGCCGCGGAGAAGTCGGGCACACGATAGGCCGCGGCGACGAATTCGAGGTGTTCCCACACCGTCAACGAGTCGAACAGACGAGGATCGTCGGGGACCAGCGCCAACTGCTGTTTGGCGGCCACCGGATCCGCGACCACGTCATGCCCGCCGATCACCACGCGACCGGTGGTTGGCCGCAGAATGCCGGCCATCGCGCGGAGGGTCGTGGTCTTCCCGGCCCCGTTCGGACCGAGCATTCCCAGGATCGCACCACCGGCGACCTCGAACGACAGGCACTGCACGGCAAGCGTGTCGCCGTAATTTTTGGAAAAACCAGCTACGGAAATAAGAGGCGGTGACAAAACGGGGACAGGCGCCTCGCCGGGACCCGTATCCTGCGTGTCTTGCCGCTGTTTCGGCTCGGAGCCAGTCTCCATTTCATCAGGGCCTTTCATGCTGCTCACGACGGAATCACCGGGTTTCACGACCGGCCCGTCACTCGGCCGCGAGCGGTTCCGCCATTGTCCGGCGGTAGAACGCAATCAGGTCCGCCAGGTTGCACTTCGCGTACGGCTCGTCGCAAGCGACCGTGTGGCGTCCGGCGTCGGCGAACCACATGTCGAGCGTCTCCGGCGAGAAGATCGCGTCGTGCAGGTTGGAACTCATGGCCACCGGCCGCTTGATGATCTCGATCATGCCGGGCACATCGATCCGGCCATGCGACTTTTTGAGCCGCTCGCTGAGCAGCTTGGCACGGTCGCCGCCGGAGATGAGGACCGTATCTGCCGGCACGAACGGGAGCAACTCGTTCTGCTCCCCCGGCCTCAGAACGGTCATCTGCTTCGCGTCGGAAGCGACCGCCGCCATGTTGCGCGACTTATCGCTGAGAACGTAGTAGTACTCGCAGGTCCGCGGGCCTTTGCGCAAGATGTCCAGGGCTTCTTCGACGTTCGACGTCCGCTCCATGATATCGCGCAACAGGAGACTCATCGGCACACCGTCCCAGTCGCCCTCGCCGCCTCCGCCCATCTCGCCGATGGCCAGCCCCTTTTCGTTCATGCAGGTGACCGTGCCGACAAAGCCGGCATAGCCGAGGCTCATCCAGGCATGATGGCCGTCGGGGAGGAAGACCTGCACGACGGCGGCCGACTGGAGATTGATGTCGCGGATGTAGTCGAGCACGCGCGCGTGCAGCACGCGCCCGTCCTTGGTCGCGGTGCCCCGGACCGCCACGCCGCTGCAGTGGAATCGCTCGGGGAAAAGGTTCGCGTAGCGTCCGTCGCGCTCGGCGATCCCCGCCGCACGGCTCAGGGCGTCGCACTCCCGAACAAAACGCTCGGGCACATGCGGCCCGACCCGCTCGACGATTTCTTCCATACGGTCCATGAACCAGATGCCGGAGTTGACGCTGTCGGCGGCGCCCATCAGGTAGAGCGTTCGCTCGGTGAGGAAGCGGGCCTTGTCGCGCAGCAGGTTTCCGTGGGCCGTGCCCATCTCTTCCGGCGAGCCGGACACGATGAGGACCGTCTTCCCCTGCGTGCGGCAGAGCAGTCCGCGGCCGCCGGGATCCCGGGCGACGATCTCGAGCGGGTCTTGGGCAAAAGCTTCCTGCCGAATTGCGACAACGCCGACAAGCAAGAGCAACGCGATCGTGATTCTCCGTCTCACTGCACATTCTCCATTGCGAAGTTGAACATGGCCGAAAACATCCGGTAGAGATCCTCGCGGCGGACCTCCTTGACCGGCACATCGCCGGGCGGATCGAACATGCCGGGGTGTGCCGCCGTGTTCATCTGCCAGTTGCGGACCTTGACCGTCCCCGTGACCCCGCCGATGTCGAACGCGAGCGATTCGAGCGAATCTTGGCGTTTGTCGAACGTGAGCCGAACGCTCGCCGGGTCTCCCTTCTTGGGTTTCAGGGCCAGGGTCTTGGGGCCGCCAGCCGGCGACTCGTCGGCGATCGAGACAAACTGCTCGAGGACCTCAGGCGCCATCGCCACGCCGGCGAGGGCCCCGATTACCACGCGGGCTTTGACGACGTGGTCGGAATCCACATAGTCCAGCGGACCTCGCCCCGCTTCACCGCCGCCGTTGGCGCCGACGAAGACGATCTTCTCCTTCGAGGCCAGCCAAGGATGCTCGCCGTGGCCCATCGATACCCGTCCGACCTCGGGCACGGTTGCCTGAAGCAGGAAGCGGTTGCCGGAGCCTCGCAGGAATCGCACCGACGTTTCGAACGTGTCGCCGTCCTTTCCCGCCGCAACCTCGAGATCGACAAAGTGGCATCGCTTGGAGCCCGGCTCGGAAGTAGCCAGCGTGCCGAGCTGTTTCAGCAGGCCGACGATGACTTCGACCGGCGTGCGTGCGGGTTTCTCGACCGGCTCGATGGCGGCTCCCGGAGGCAAATCGGCGGCGAAGAAAGCCACCGTGGTCGCCATGATCCGCGGCAGGGCGGCCATCGCCGTATAGTGGCCCAGGCCTTCCAGCCAGACGACCCGATCGGCGACCCCCAAGGCATCGGCCAGCTTCCTGGTACACTCGGGCGGTATGACCTCGTCCTCGGCGGCGTTGATCATGAGCACACGGCCGGCGTCTGCGCGGTCTCGGAGCTTGGAGACATGGGTGAGCGGCTCGACCGCGGCGAAGGCTTCGTCCAACGTGGCCTTCTGGGCCGGGGGCATCTTCTCGATCACCTCCTGCAGTTCACGGGTCTCCCGCGCGTGGGCGATAATCCGCGACAGGTCGCCGCCGGCAAGGACCATGACGACGCGGGAGAGCCGGGGTTCGAGCGCCGCGGCGGAGGCCGACGCGATCCCGCCGAGACTGATGCCGGTGATGCCGATGCGGTCGGGATCGACCTCCGCGCGCGAGGCGAGCAGATCGACCGTGCGCCGCACGTCCTGCATCCCTTGCGAGAGCGCTTCCATGAACAATTGCGGCTTGTCGGCCATCACCTTGGGGCCTTCGGCCGGGCCGCGCTCGCCGTAGTAGGGAAGCTTGAACATGATCGCCGGCACGCCGTGCGACGCCAGCGCGGCGCACGTCATCCGCACCAATTCGAAATTGCCGCCCAGGATGTGGAGGCAAATCACCGCCGGCCGCTTAGGTCCGCCGGACTCGAGATTCCTCGGCAGGTAGTACTCGGCCGGGACCGTGTTGTTCTGCGGCAGATCCGTTTCCAGCGGAGAGGGATAGCTGAGCCGCAGGATGGTGTAGTCGGCCTTCTTCGAGTTCGATTCGACGCGATAGGCAAACGGGCGGCCGTCGAAAGTCTTTTTGACGACGGTCTCCGGCGGGAGGCTGTCGTCGCCCGCGGCCCGCACCGGGCTCAAGATCAATGCGGCCCCGAGAAAGGTCCATCCGAACGCAGCCGCGCAAGCGCGCGGCGGAAACATACGACCGTTCATACGAGTCTCCGTACTTCGAGTAGCAGCTACTTCTTGAGTTCGTTGAGCAAAGCGACGGCTTGAGGGGGTCGGCAGCCGCCGCCGACGGAGCGCGATTCGAAAGGGCAAGAGAAAACCTGCTTGCCGAAAAGAGCATTCGCACGGCACCGCTTGGGACGAAACCATGGCTTTTCGCAGGCCTTTTCGACCGCTCAACTCCATCGTAGTGGTGTAGAAATCACCGGTCAACGGGAGCCTCAGAAGAAGCTTCATGGCATGTATTCCTTGAAGTCTTCTAGATGCTCATCATCCTCCTGCACGACAGTCAACTTCCCCTTGCCCAGCCCGAACTGCCGCTGTCTTTTCTGGCCGACCAGCCTGGCAATGGTCTGGTCGTTCTCTGTAATTTCGATCTCCTCTCCGGCCTTGAGTTGCTCAATCAATTTTGGCAACTCGGCCTGCGCCTGCTCCAGACTGATCACATTCACGTCTCGTCTCCTCTTTGCTGAAAACGATGTCTGACCTGCCGGCTTGGTGTCCCATTTGTATCGCACGACGAATCAAACCCGTTGGGCGAACTTCGATTCTGGCCGACTGCGCCCACCCGTGTCGCCGCCGTGCCCAGTAGCCCGAAGGCTTTGGCCGGCAGAAGCAGGCGAGTCGCGAACGACGGCATGCAGCTTATTGTAACGACCCCTTGACGCTCAATCAACGCTCCCTTTTCGCCGTCGTCGGTCACTCGTCGCCCCTGAAGCCCATCCCGCAGGCTCCTATGCCAACCATGCTCGATCGTTTCACGATGTAAATGCCCTCGGGGTCTCCGACGAGGACAAGGCGGTGCTCACCGACGCGGCAGTCGCCCCGCCCGGCTACGGCCGACCGAGCGGCATCGAGCCGTACGACTTGGCGCAGATGCTCTGGCTCGACAGTTTCGAAGGGATTGAGCGTCGAGAGAGCGCGACAGGGAATAAGATCGACGACATCAACAACCTTGATAAGGTTTTTGCCTGGTGGGAGTAATGGGCTCGGGTCCGTTGTAAAGGGCCTGTTGAGCCAGATCGACGGCTGGTCGATGACCGTCACGCCGACCACCGGTCAGATGCTCGCTTCGGGCGAGGATCTCTTTGCCGTCCTGGCCGACGAGCAGGCCGCGCGAGCAAGGCAAGGTTCGCGCGGGGAAGGAGTGACAACGCAGAGGACCGAAGAGCGCAGAGAAGAGAAGATTTAAGTGACGCTGGTGCAAGCGCGCCCGGCATGCCGCCGGAAGGGTACGACCAGCGATTCGGCGCCAGCACAGCCGGTCTTCTCAGCGCTCGCGCGTTCCTCTGCGTTTTCCGCTTCTGTATCTGCCCTTCTGCAGACATGCCGATTTCTTTGTCGTGGCCTCTGGCAAGCCGCGGTGCAATCGGCGATGATGAGGCCGAACAAGACATCCGCCGCTGCCGGGAGTCGACCATGAACACCGCCGAACTGAATTGTCTTGCCGGTAGAGTCATTGGCGCAGCCATCGAAGTGCATCGCGAACTGGGGGCAGGCCAGGAGGAAGCGAACTACGAACTTGCCGTCAGCACGGAGCTTTCTCACTCGGGCATCGCCCATAAGCGCCAGGACCCGCTACCGGTTGTCTACAAGGATGTGCGGCTCGATGCAGGCTACCGCCTAGACTAGCTTGTCGAGGAGGAATTGGTCATCGAAGTCAAATCGGTTAAGCTTCTCCATCCGGTCCATGAAGCCCAACTGAAGTCGGCCTACGAGGAATGCCTCTGCTATGAATTGTAGCGACCAGGCGCCGATGACGCTCCAATGCGAGCAGACCCCGACAAGCCCCACCAAAAAACGGAAAGCAAGCACAACGCAAAGGAACGCGCGAGCGCAAAGGGAACAGGTCTTCTCTGCGCTCGAGCGCTTCTCCGCGTTATTCCTCCCCCGTGCGACTGTACAGGCCCCTGGCGCTTGGCGAGGAACACATTTGGGCCTCGCCCGCCGAGACGTCGGAAGGAGTTGCAACGCAGAGGATCGAAGAGCGCAGAGAAGAAAGAGTTCGATTGCCGCCGCCATCGACTCGCATGGCCCCTCGTATGCTACGCCCTGCGGCACGGTGCCTGCCCCGCCGGGTTGGCAGAGTACCTCGATCAGCCGAAAAATGGACCAGTCCCCGACCGCCCCGTGAACAGTTGCTGTGAGGGCTTCTAATCCAAGTCGAAACCGTGTCGGCGTAGAAATTCGCGGGCTTTCGCAAGACACTGCTCAAGGTACGGATCTCGGTTGTGAAATCCATGTTCCAGCCCGTCGAAAGTCACCAACTCGCAGTCGTTGTTCTTCAAAACAACACCGTGCAGGAGGGGGGCAGGTACATGTTGCTGCGAAAACGCCGTAAAATGAGCCAGTCCCCAACGGTCTTGGGACAGGCTCCCAATGTCGCATCTTTGGCATGGTTATCCCTCGTAGGTTTACACCAGATCAATCAGGCCGTTGCGCGCCGGCAAGCGGATATGCCGCCAGTCGGCCTTCGCTCACTACAACAACGAGTTCTCCGGCAATCACGACGTGTTCGGCGGCGCCTTGGGTGGGGGCGTGCGCGACGAGCTTGCCCGAGGCGTCGAGCAGTGCGAGACCGGCCGTGCCGGCCGCGGCTGCCAGAAGCGGCTTTCCGTGGGCTTCAAGCACCACCATATCCGTCGATCCGCCCGGCAACGGAGTTCTCCATAGCACGCGTCCATCGTCGGCGACCGCTGCGACCTGCGCGCTCTCGGCCGCGCATGCGATCTCCGCCACTCCGTCGCCCGTCAGGTCCACCGGGGCGATCCGCGTGACCTTGTCGCCGAGGTTGACGTGCCACCGCTCGTTGCCACCGGCGTCGAAACAGAACAGATCGCCGTTGTCCATGCCGCAGAACACCTCTGCCACGCCGTTGCCGTCCACGTCGCCCGCGGCCACGGCAGTCATCTCGGGCGTAATCGTACTGGCGGTCCAGCGGATGCTCCCATCGGGACCGATGACGTTGAGCCGATAGTAGGCGTTGCCGGCGATCGTCTCCGCCTTGCCGTCGCCGTCCAAGTCGGCGCCGCAGCCGACCGTGGCCGAATGGGCGTAGATGACGCTGTCCCACAGCTTCTCGCCCGCGGCGTCGTAGGCGAAATACTGCCAACTGGCGCAGCCGCAGATCACCTCCGGCCGGCCATCGCCTGTGACGTCCGCCGGAAAGACGGTCTTCACGTCGCTGGGAATGCCGCGGAACATCGCGGGCGTGGCTTCCCATCGAAGTTTTCCATCGCCGCCAAGGACGCCCAGACGCGCCCGGTCGCCGCCAAAGAGGACCTCTTCGCGGCCGTCGCCATCCACGTCGCCGCAGGCCACCGCGTCGATCGATGCGCGGTCGGGGAACTCGTAGGTCCAGAGCGTCTTTCCCTCCGACGAAACTGCCGCCAACCGGCCCGATTCGCTCGCCAGGACGACTGCGTCGCCGTCGCCGGTAAGGTCGCCGGCAGCACAGGCCGTGATCCGCGCAGCCCTGCCCGGTTCGGTGGCGTAGACCTCGATTTCGGACAAGTAGACCACCGACTTTTCGTTCTCCGGCGCCACGGTAATGCGGATCTGCCGGGCCTTCCGGTTGACCGGCACGCGCATGGCAATGTTCCGGCTCGCACCCGATCGCCACTCGTCGACCGCGGTGAAGGGTGTGTCGACGGGACGAACGTCTGCCTGGAATCCATCGCTGCTGACCGATAGCTTGCGGCTCTCGACACTCCACGCCGCCACTCCGTGCCACTCCCGCAGCACCACGCTCTCGACCTCTACTTCCTCGCCAAGCTCGACCGTGATTTCCGGGGCCGCGCCCGTTGGCCACATGGTGGAAACGGTCGAACTAGTATGGCCGCCGTCGGTAAGCCGTTCGAGCGGGTACGTCGCCCTCGGTTCGATCGAGCAGCGAACCGACTGGATTGCTTTCTTCTCGGATGGCGCCGGGATGCCCGCGTGGTTCCACGCGGGAGTCAATCGTGCTCGATCGATGCGACCGCCGTCGAGACGAGAGGCAACCGCGGGCCGGGCGGCCAACTGCTCGCGTGCGGCGGCCAAAGCAGCAGGAGCCGAGGAGGAGGCGAATTGCAGAGCGTGCGAACCTGCCGGTACGGAAAGGAATGCCACACCCGATGGATCAGAGGTTGCCGATAATAGTCCACACCGGATCGGGCCTTGTCCTGGGAGCCGAAGCTTGATTTCGGCCGGCGCGGCCGCGACGAGCATACCGGTCCCGGCTTTGTAATCGATCTCGAAGGAAATCGGCACTGAGGCTTCCACGATTCGCTCGCCCGCGGCAAGGCTCTTGCCTCCGATGACGATCAGGCGGTCGGTCCCGAGCACAACGACTTCGGCATCGGAACTCACACCCGGCAGTGTGCCGTCGCCGGGGTCGAAGGCCGCAACATCGCAGCCTTTCGGACGCTGGATGGCAACCACATCCTCACCGACCTGGCGGACGGCCAGGGTGCCGGTCTCTTCGAGCGGCTGCGACCGGATCACGTTCAGGAACCGGTAAGTCCGGCCTTTTGCCAACTCGACGCTCACCTGCTGCGACAGGCGGCCGACCGGCAGGCTTTCGACGGTCTTCATCGTCTCCAGCGTCGCCGGGGCGCCGTCGGCGTTGGCCAGGAGCAGTCGCATCGGTGTGTGCTCGACTTCCAGAATACCGTCGCGAAGTTCGGCCTTGCCCCAGGGCCGCCAGCAGCAGCGAAGGGTATAGTGGCCCGGCGTGTTTGCCCGCACTTCATCGCGGACGAGCAGGTAACCCCCGCGCCGCCATAGCAGGCATCGGGTCCAGTCCGCCCCGTTGTAGTCCTTGACCCAGGTGCGTGACCAGGCCGAGGCGCCCAGATCGTCGGCCCGCGCCAAGCCGGCTACGGCCGGCACCGGAGCGGCCTGGCCGTCGCGGATGACGACCAGGCTGTTGTGGTACTTGGGCTGGCTTTTGATATACTCGCCGTCGACCAACAGCGGCCGGCCGCCCGCGGCATAGCTGATGATTGCCTGGGTGTCGAAATGCATATGGTTGCCGCGACCGTGGCCGTCGAGGAAGAGATACTCGTCGGCGTTCCGCCAGCCGCCGCGGAGGGTCAGCTTGTCGAAAACGTCTTCGGGCGGCAGGTTCGGCCCGTCGCCCTTGGTCTTGTTCCGAGAGACGAACTCATAGCATTGCCGCGGCAGGCGAGAGATGCGAAGTCCCAGGTGGTCCTTCGGCGGTTCCGGCTTGACGGAACTCAAGTAGGGCTGTCCCAGGTAGTATTCGGTTCCGCGGCCGGCGAGATCCGCGCCCCAGACGAAGCCGGGCGAGCGGTAATACCAACCGGCGACCTGAAGGACCGGCGCGAGGCACGAGGAGCCGGTAAGCCCCGGATGATCTCCGTATGCGGGCTGGTAGCCGGCGTTGTCCATCGCCATCAGGGCGGAGTCGGCCGCCTCGCGCGCATGCCCGTCTTCGAAGAACGCCGGTTTGTTTTCGGCCAGGCTGTAAATCATCGTGTGGATCAGCGGGAGCCACTGGTAGCCGGCCGAGTCCTCCATCGGCTTGCTGGACCGGCTCTGGCCATGGAAGATCCCACGCGCGACGGCAAGCCAATCGTCGACGTAGTCTGCCTGGTAGTGGCGCTTCAGGTATTGGCCGACGAAGTAGACGCTCAGCGCGGGGAACGTGAGGTGATTGTGTACGATGTCATCGTTCGCTTCCCAGCGTTTCACCGCTTCGGGAGTGTTCCACCGCTGATAGACCGTACATTCCAGGGCGAGCCGCACGAGCAGGTTCGTGATCGCCAGACGCTCTTCCCGGGAGAAAAGCCCCGTTTCCTCGACGAGATCCCATACGACGGCTACCTGGTAGGTGAACGCGTCGCGGAAATCGCGATCGTACCGCGCCATGCCGCCTTCGTTGATATAGCGGTCCGTGCGATAGTATTCCTCCAGCGCGGCGAACAGCTCGTGGCAGACTTTCGCACGGGCCGCGTCGCCGCTGCGGTGATACTCGACGCCCGCGGAGATCAGGCGGCTGATGCCCGACCGTCCCTGCCCGGGGCTGAACATCAGCCGCCGTCCTTCGGCGATGGCCGCTTCGGCCGCCTTTTCATCGAGAGGTTCCGGGACCTTCGCCTGGCAGTCCTGCGGATCGAACTCCAGCGCGATCAATCGGCCGACGGAGAGCTTGCCCGCCGATCCTTCCTTGCCAATGAGTTCTGCAAAAGCCTCGGCGGCCTTGCGTGTCCCCTCGGCAAAACTGCCGCCGACGAGAATGGCGTTCTGACCGTTGCCGAAAGGGTCGTATACCGAGCGGAGGACATACCCGGTGCGGCCCGTGAAGCCCGGGTCGAGGCACACGAAGAAGTTATGGTAAAGCCGGGCCACCCACCGATGGTTCTCGAGATGGCCGAGCAGGATCAGGTGGTTGCTTGCGAACTCCTCGGCGCTCAGGTCCGTGTCGGTCTTGAGCGGGATCTCGACACCGGTGGCCTGGCGTATGGCGTCTTGCACAATCAGGGCGGCCTCTCGCCAGGCCGCGTCGCCGGCATGGCATAGGATCGCTCGCGGCCGGCCGTTTTCGACAATCGGAGTATCCAACGCAAGCGGCCTGAGTTGTTCCGCACGGATCGAGCATCGCTCGAGTAGAGCCGCCTCTTTGGCGAGTTCAGTAGGTGACGAGGCCGCGTGTGCGGATTCTGGCAGCACTGCTGCGAAGCCGAGGATCAGGCAAAGCGACGTTGAGATGTGTTTGGACATCATCGTCCTCCGAAGGCATGGTCGTGTCGGCGAACTCGTCAGGTCTTGATTGTTGCACAACCCCGGGCCATCGGACACCCCGGGCGGTGTGCGGCGGATTTCCGCCGAACGCTCGCCGCACAATGCAACACACCCCTCAAAAGGTGCATTGCCGTCACTCGCCATCTCTTGGCCTTAAGCCCTTGGCGGGCTGCGACCTGCGACACAATGCCTCCCTGTGCAACACGAGCGTGGTGCGTTGCGTGGCGCGCCGCGTTACCATGACACGCTGTGGACCTGCCCAAGCGATGCAGCGTGAAACGCCCTGATGGAAGCAAGCAGCACGCAGATCACCGGTCTGTTCACCGTCGCTATCCTGCTGCTGCCCGCGGCGGCCTCGGGGCAGTGCTCGCTTTCCGCACCCGCCTCGCTGCGGTGTGAATACCTGGAGAATCCGCTGGGCATCGACGTCGTGCAGCCGCGACTAAGCTGGGTCCTGCTTTCTAGCGACCCGGCAGCACGAGATCAGCACCAGACCGCCTACCGGCTCGTTGTGGCGTCGTCGCCGGAGCGATTGGCCCGTGACGAGGGCGATCTGTGGGACACCGGCAAAGCCCAAAGTGATCAATCCCTCCACGTCGTTTATGAAGGCCGCCGCCTCGACTCGTACGCCAGGTGCCACTGGAAAGTCCGCGCTTGGGACGAGGCGGATCGGCCCTCGCCATGGAGCGAGCCGGCGAGTTGGTCGATGGGCTTGCTCCATGCATCGGACTGGACGGCTGAGTGGATCGCCGCGCCCCAGCAGGATGCAAAGCAATCCCCGTCAAAACCTGTCACGGAAGACATCACCATCTTGCCTCTCTTCCGGAAGCATTTTCACCTGGACCGGCCGGTCGAGACCGCCACGCTCCATGTCAGCAGCCTCGGGTATCACCATGTCCAACTCAACGGGGTGAAGGTCGGAGATCACGAATACGATCCCGTGCAATCGGACTACAGCCGCCGCGTCTACTATGTCACACACGACGTCACGCCGAGCGTGTGTCCGGGCGACAACGTTCTTGCGGTTTCGCTCGGAAAAGACTGGTACTGGCCGGGCATCCGCGGAGTGACGCAGGACCGCCCCGCGCTGCTTCTGGAACTCGTGGTCCGCTACCGCGACGGCACACAAACACGCGTGGCAACCGACGGCACCTGGAAGACGTCCACGGCGCCGCTTCGACTGCTCGGCGGACGGCGAAGCGCCGGCGGCGACTTTGGCGCGGAACTGTACGACGCTCGCCGGGAGCAGCCCGGTTGGAATCTACCTTCGTTCGACGACTCCACGTGGCGACCGGCCGACATCCTCGAACTGCCGCCTCTACGTCGCTCCGCCCAGATGATCGCTCCCAACCGCGTAGTCGGCCGCCTGCCCGCCGTCGCGGTCCACGAACCACAGCCGGGCAGTACCTCCTCGACTTTGGCACCAACCTGACCGGCCGGCTCCGCCTCAAGGTGGCCGGCTCACCCGGCGACGAGATCGATCTGGTCTACTACGCCTCGCATACGGGCGATCACAAGAAGCTCACCGAAAATTTCCGCCAGTCGGACCAATACATCTGCCGCGGCGGCCCGGACGAGGAGTTCCGTTCTCAGTTCAACTGGCGGGCGTTCCGTTTCGTCAAAGTGACCGGCCTGTCCAAGCCGCCGAAATGTTCGGACGCCACGGCCGAACTGATCTCCACGGACCTTTCGCGGACCAGCACCTTCGAGTGCTCCGATCCGGTCCTGAACCGCCTCCACGAACTGGTTGTTCATACGCACCGCTGCCTGACGCTGGGAGGAATCCAGGTCGACTGCCCTCATCGCGAGCGCCTCGGATATGGAGCCGAGGGGCTCGGCAGTCTGGGCCAAGCTCTTTACAACTTCGACTCCGCGGCGTTCTACAGCAAATGGACTCGCGATTTCCAGGACGGCCAGGACCCGGACACCGGCATGGTCGATTACACCGCCCCGTTTCGGATCCATTCCGGCGGCGGCCCGGCATGGTCCGGCACATGCATCCTGTTTCCCTGGCATCTCTACCGGTTCTACGGTGACGAGCGAATCCTGGCCGAAAGCTATCCGACCATGCGCCGTTGGCTCGGATGCCTCGAGGCGCACTGCCGCGACGGGCTCCTTCAACCCTATGGCCTGCCCAAGATGAGCATCTGGCAGTTCCTCGGCGACTGGGCTTCCCCACGCCGCCCCGACGATACGCTCCCGTGCAGCGGCCACTGGACGACCGAACGGCAAAACCAGGTCTTCAACAACCTGCACTACCATCTGCAGCTCACGACTACCGCCCGCATCGCCGCCATTCTCAAAAAAACCGACGACGCCCGTTCGTGCACCGACGCGGCCCTCGCGCTCCGCCGCCGCATCAACGAAGCCTATTTCGACCCTCAGGCGGCCACCTACACCGCTGACGAGCAACAGCAGACGTATCTTGCCCTGCCACTTCTGCTGGACGTCGTCCCCGACGAGCATCGAGCCCGGGTCCGGCAGAATCTCCTTGACGACATCACCCAGCGGCGCGGCGGCCATCTCGACTTCGGCGTGCTGGGAGGAGTCTACACGCTGGCCGCACTCACGCGCGAAGGCCGCTCCGACCTGGTCTACCGCATGGCCACCAATCGGACCTGGCCGGGCTGGGGCAACCTGGTCGATCAGGGCGCCACCACGCTCTGGGAACATTGGCTGCCCGGCGACTCAAGCGTCCACAACTCGTTTCTTTCCATCGGCGAGTGGTTCTTTTCCGGCCTGGCGGGAATCCAGCCCGACGCCGATGCCCCGGGATTTCGCAGGATTTACCTCCGCCCCCAACCGGTACCCGGCCTCCAATGGGCGAAGGCCACCTTCAAAAGTCCGTGCGGTGTCATTGTGAGCCGCTGGCGACGCGAAAGCAGCGAGCTCGTCTTCGAGTTTCAGATTCCCCCGAATACCACGGCGGTTGTCCGACTCCCCACACCAAATGCCGAAGCGGTACGGGAGAACGGCCGACCTGTTGCGGAAGCCGGCGGCGTCCGGCTGCTGCAAATCGGCAGTGGAACCGCTGACTTCCAGATCTCGTCGGGCAACTACCGGTTTTCCTACCACTGCATACAGCAATGAAGAGCTCTGAACCGTCCAGAACAGGTCAGGGCCGGCCCGAACGGAACGGCATCGGCTTGACGTCGTCGGCGAGCAGTTCTGCCACCAGCGGGTCGTTATGCTCGCGGCCAAACTCTGCAAGCATCTCCCGGTGTGCGACGAGGACGTCGCGATACGCGGGATCGGCGGCCAGGTCGTTCGTCTCGCCGGGATCGTTGACCAGGTCGACGAGCGATTCGCGCCGCATGCCGCGGCTGTAGAGGCAGTACTTGTACCGCTCGCTACGGACCATGCGGCCTTCCATTTCCGGCTTGAATCCGTCGACCTCTCCGGCCTGATACATGTGGTTCTGCGATACGACGTATTCGCGCCAGGGACCGTCCCGCTCGCCAAACGCCAGTGGCAATAGGTTGCAGCCCGGCAGCTTCGCCGGCGGCTTGATCTCCGCACACGCCAACATGGTCGGCAGGATATCGACCCCGGTGTTGACCAGCTCGTCCGACGTGCCGGGCCGCGTCTTGCCCGGCCAGCGAACGATCAGCGGCACGCGGACCGATTCCTCGTAGAACACGGTCTTCTGGTTGAAACGATGGGCTCCCGTGCAGTCGCCGTGATCGCTGGTGAAGATCACCGCCGTGTTTCGGTGTGCGCCCGTGCCGCGAAGTGCGTCCAAGACCTTGCCGATCTCGCCGTCGACTTTCTCGATCATCCGGTAATAGCCCCACCGCTGCTTCCGCCAATCCTCGGCCGTGAAGTTGCCCACCGGAAAGGTCTTCGACGCATGATATCCTTGCCGCAGGAGGGTCATGCCGTCGGGCTCGTTCTTCGGCGGCGCGAGGTTTGCCGGCGGGGGCGGAAGCTCTTCGCCGGAAGCCGGCTCGCCGATCTCGCCGCAGTTCAGCGTCTGCTCCCGTCCAGCCGCGCGCCTCGCCCACTCGCAGATGTTATGCGGGTTCAAGAGACTCACCACCAGCAGAAACGGCCTCTCGTGCTTTTCGCGCAGAAAGTCTACCGCCGCGTGGGATACCCGTGCGTCGTAGTTGTCGATCTCCGCCGGCTTGAGCCGCGTCTTGCTGTCGAGGATTTTGAAGCCGTGAGCGGCAGGGTCCTTCTCAGGAAAGCACAGGTGCCACTTGCCGCTGTAGGCCGTCTCGTAGCCTGCACTGCGGAAATAGGTTCCCATCATCACGAACTCGTTCGGATCCAGCCCACCTTTGGGCCCTGCGTTCATGGTTACGCCGGTTTCATGCGAATAGCGGCCGGTAAACAGCGAATTCCGCAGAGGCATGCACAGAGGGTTGGAGGAATACGCCCGCGTGAAAAGCATTCCTTCGGCTGCCAGGCTGTCCATGGCCGGCGTGTGGATGTACCGGCTGCCCATGTGGCAACTCATGGCGTCGCCGGACTGCTGGTCGGTGATGATCAGCAGCAGGTTGGGCCTCGATTCGCCCCGAGCGGTGCCGAAAGCCCCGAGTAGCCCGGCGACAAAGACGATAGCCATGCCTGCGGTCCACCGGCGCCGCGACCAGCCGCTTCTTACGCTCATCTTCTTTGTTCCTCGCAGGTTTTGGTCAAGGGCCATTGTGAAAAACCTGTCTTCAAGATGGCGATGACGAGGTTTACTCGTCCGCGACGCTCACTTTCTCCATCACGTCGCCTTGCTGGATGGAGTTGACCACGTCCATGCCTTCGATCACCTTGCCGAATACGGAGTGCTTGTTGTCGAGCCAGGGCGTCGGGACGTGGGTGATAAAGAATTGCGAACCGTTGGTGTTCGGTCCGGAGTTGGCCATCGAGAGGATGCCGGGGGAATCGTGCTTGAGGCTCGGGTGAAACTCGTCCTCGAACTTGTAGCCCGGCCCTCCCGCGCCCGTCCCCTCCGGGCAACCGCCCTGGATCATGAAATCGGGGATCACTCGGTGAAATTTCAGGCCGTCATAAAAACCCTCGCCCGCCAGTTTCTCGAAATTGGCTACCGTCTTCGGCACCTTGCCGGCATACAACTCGAGCTTGATGGTTCCCTTGTTGGTCACGATGGTGGCCACCTTCGTGGCATTGCTCGCTGTATCCGACGCGCCCGATTCGTCCGGGGAACCGGCAGTCGGCGGCGCGCTGCCAACCGGCGCGAGGGAATCCGTCGTTTCCCCACTGTTACCGGCGCAGCCCACTATCCCCACTGCGGTCAACGACAGAACAACGGCCAGAAACCGTGCATGGCTGATCATGGAAAGTCACTTTCTCCAATTGGACATTCGCACGGGGTCGTCAGGAATACTCCCCGATCGGTCAACACGCCCGCGCATCGAGTTGATTCTACGAGATCGGCTACCCGGTCATCAATTCCGTGCTGCCCAAATTCTCGTCCTCCCACCGGAAGGTGGAATATTAACCATCCGTGCCCCGGCCTTGCCATCCGTGCTATGAGAACAACTGCAAGACAAGAGAGCACGGATGACAATGGAAAACAGCAACCGAAGCCCCGAAAAGCGACGCACGCCCGCATCTTATGCCTGCCTCCTTCCGACCGCGCCGTTTTGCACACCGCGTTGCCGATCTTTATACTGCAAGCAGTCGCGGCCGTCGCTGCTCGCGCGTCCGCGGCGCAAGAGCACAAGAAGCACCCGGCCAACGAGCGTTTCTTCCTATGCCCACAACACTCCTATCGATCCTCGCTGTCGCTGCCGTGGTTTCCGCCAACGCAGCGGCGCTCGATGCGATCCACCACTGGCCGCTCGATTCGCCGGTCTTAGATCAGCTCACTCTCCGCGGAGCAGAACCCGCCACAGCCGAAGGCATCCAAGGCAAGAGCCTGGCTTTCGATGGCAACACCGTCCTCGGGGTGAAAGATTCGGCCGAGCTGACCGAGGGCGATGCGGGATTCACGCTCCTCGTGTGGGTCAATCCCTGCGGCTTGAACCGCGCTCAGCAGATGATTGCCGCAAAGAACCGCTATTCGCTCGGCGAGCGCCAGTGGGGCATGATGATCGACAAAGACGATCGCTTCCGGCTCTATCTCTGGCAGGGCAAGTGGATCACCACCGACGCGGCCGCACTTCCCAAACCCGGGCATTGGCATCTTCTCGGTGCCGTGGTACGGCCGGGCGAAGCCGAACTCTGGGTAAACGGAGAACGAGCCGGTCGTATCGCCCTGGCCCAGCCGATTCCGAATACCCAATCGCCCCTGACGTTCGGCGGCGTCGACGACAACGGCCACATCCGGCAGAACTTTTTCGGCGCACTGGACGAGGTGCGGCTCTTCAATCGCCCCCTCGGTCCTGAAGAAATCGCCGCGTTCTACAAGTCGGTAGCCAAGACGCACGAGATTCCCGCGCTGACCGGCCCTACAAGCATTGCCCCGGATCCATCCTGGCAGCAGCAAATCGACGAGCACGCCCGGCAGGATCGTACGTCGGTCGTTTTCGACGGCCGTAGCCCGGACAAGCTCGCGTGCGATACGACGCTCCGCCGTATGCCCGACGGTTCATGGGTGATGGTCATGCTCGGTGGCGGCGACAAGGAGCCGGACCCCCGCAACCAGGTCTATCTCACCCGCAGTCACGACGAAGGGAGAAGCTGGGCGCCCATGCAGCCGCTCGACTTCGGTTTCCCGCGCGAAGGCAATACCGCCGCGATGGTCCCCTCCGAACTGATGGTTTACGAAGGAAAGTGCACGCTCTTCTTCGCCACGCACGACGGCCGCTTCGGCGGTTGGAAGGAGTGGATGGCAGTCAGCGCCGACTGCTGTCGAACGTGGTCCGAGCCGGCGCCGGCCCCCGGGCGACTGTATGAGCGAACCTTCATCCGCAACCACATTGTCACCCGCGAGGGGCGGATCGTGCTGCCGTTCCAGCACTACCTCGGCGGCCCCGGGCCACTCAATCCCCGCAACGGCGTCCTGATGAGCAGCGACGGCGGCAAGACCTGGACCGAGCATGGCGATATTCGCCTTTCCAGCAACGACGACTACCGTGGCTGGGCGGAGAACAACATCGTGGAACTGACCGACGGCCGGATCGCCATGATCATTCGCGCCGACGGCCTGGGAGGCGTCCTCTACTACGCGGAATCGGCCGACAGAGGTCGCAACTGGCCGCCGTTCGCCCGCAAAACCGCCATCCCCAATCCCGGCTCCAAGGCCACGCTCTACCCGCTCGGCGGCGACAACGTCGCCCTTCTCCACAACCCCAACCCCAGGCACCGGAGCCCCCTGGCGCTGTGGGTCAGTTTCGACGGAATGCAGACTTGGCCGTACCAGCGCGTACTTGTGCCAGAGTCGTGCGACGGCCCGCGGGGCCGGCTCAACTACCCGGATGGTTTCGTCAGCGCCGATAAGAAGTGGCTGCACTTCGCCTTCGACGACAACCGCCACCGCGCCGTCTATGTCGGCGCGCGATTGCCTCAGCTCCCCGAGACGATTTCGCTCTGGGGCCGGTCCAAAGACGTCCCGAAGGCTGCCGACCTACCTGTGCTCGACGGCGTTGAATTCCACGTGGTCAAACCTTACGAATTCAACAGTGACGGCTATCGTTTTCTGCACGGCGTTGCGCTCGCCTGGCACAAGGGAAAGCTCTACGCCTCCTTCGGCCACAACCGGGGCGGCGAGAATACCGATACCGAAGAGGCTCGTTTCTGCGTCAGCGAGGATGGCGGAACCACGTGGAGCCGTGTTCGAACGATCGATGGCGGAGAAGAGCCCGGCGTTGGTGTCAGCCATGGTGTCTTCCTGTCCCATAAGGGTTGCCTCTGGGCCTTTCACGGGGCTTACTCGGGCACGATGCAAAACGTCCACACCCGCGCGTACACGCTGGACGACTCAACGGGCCAATGGAAATCCCAGGGGACCGTTGTCGAAAATGGCTTCTGGCCGATGACCGAACCGGTGAAAATGGGGGACGGCAATTGGATTCTGCCCGGTATTCGCGTCGGCGATGGAAACCCCGCCGCCGTCGCCATCAGCCACGGCGACGATTTGACGAAGTGGGATCTGGTCGTGATCCCCCGCGACGGCTCCCTCGGCGCGATGTGGGGTGAATCGACCGTCATCGCCGATGGCGCACGCGTATGGAGTATCTCCCGATACGGAGCGAAGGCCCAGGCGCTGGCGGCCCTGAGCAGGGATTACGGACGAACCTGGACGCCGATGGTCGAGACCGATCTATGCATGGCGACCTCGAAGCCATGCGCGGGCACGCTCAGCACCGGCCAGCGTTACCTGATCGCAACCACGGCAGCCGACACCGGCAAACGGCGGGCGCCGTTGACCATCGCCGTGAGCAAGCCGGGGGAAGCGACTTTCTCCAAAGTGTTTGTCATCCGCCATGCCGAGTTTCCCGGCGGCCCCGGCGAATCTCACCCAAACGCCTCGCTCGCCTACCCGTATGCGATCGAACACGACGGCAAACTCTATGTCGGCTATTCGAACAACGGCGGCAACGTGGGGCGGGTCGGCAAGGGCCGGGAACTGTGGAACAATAACAGCGCCGAACTGGCAATCATTCCTCTGAAAGCACTCCAGGCAAGAAACTGAGGTCGCGCTGTGAGAGGCCGGCCGGAGGCAGAATACCGCTGAACATTCTTCGCTCCTGCCTGTGCGGCGTGTGCCTGTCTATGCGACCGTTTGCTTCAACAGCGCCACGGCGGCGGCGGTCATTTCCCGCGCGGCGGTCGGCTGGTAGGGAGGCAAATCGACGATCTTGGGCACGACGATGGCCGAATACTCACCGTCTCGGTAGGCGTTGGGATCGGGGAGATAGCCGATCGAATCGTTGGCGCAGCCCATCACGAGCGTGTCGCGAAGGGGCGAGTCGCGGCGGATGGCCAATCCGTAGTAGCTGTACAACTCGGCCGGATGGAAGAGCATTCCGACCGGTCCGAGTTGGATCGCGCCGAGGGTGATCGGCAAGTTCGTCAGGCTTCGGTCGCGGTGCTCATTGCCGCGGAACCAGTCGGCGGCAAAGCCGGCGTCGACCCACGGCCCCGACTTGCACTTGTCCGGCTCGCGGCGATACTCATCGACCCATTGCTCGAAACGCTGCATGTCGAACGGCACGCTGAACGGCGCGCTGCGGGCGCGGAGGCCGTCGACGGACAGCGGGCGGGCCTCGCGAATCGCCTTCTTCAGCGCGGGAGTGATGGCGGCCACCGTCTGGCGGATCTCGCCGCGCCAGTCGCTGCCGTCGCCGGGGTTCACGTCGCCGAGATGCCCCTGGAGATAGGAAGGGCGGACGCCCAAATCCTTGTGGATCTCTCGCGCGGCTTCGCCCGGCCAGTCGGGCCCGGCCTGCTCATCGGCATAGCAGACGACATGCGCCGAGAAGTGATACCACACGAGGTCCGGCTTCTTACCCTTGCGGCGGAACACCAGGGCGTGGAGCATCGTGTCGAGCCAGCGCTGATCGTCGGTCGACTGGGGGCCGAATTCGGCGTCGGTGCGGGCGACGCCCTGCTTGACAGTGCGGTTATGGCTGCCGCCCGGCGCGCGGCACTTGCCCAACGACAGTTCCGCCGGGGCGAGATCGGCTTGGGCGGCGGCGATTGCCTCGACGGTACGTTGCTCGACGGTGGCCATGAACTCCGGCGACATTCCACCCCACTGCCGGAGCTTGAGGAAGGTCGGCATGCTGTGATCGTGCGTGGCGACCACGTGGATGGCTTCGGCGGGGATGCCTGTCCGCTCGGCGGCCGCCTGGCGGATCCGGGCAGTCATGTCCCGGCTCAGGCCCAGAACGTCAAGCGCACAGATGGCCACTTGCGTCGGGCCGAGGGTGAGCACGAGGGCCCGCACCTCGGCCGGCTGGCGAATCGCTCTTACGCGTCGTTCCTGTCCGACCGGCGTGTGAAACCCGGCCAGTTCGATCCCCAAGGGCGGCGTGATATCGGCGATGCCTTCGCCCGCGCGGAGGCCTCCTGAGGTCGCCGCTCCGCCCCGGGTCGTCCCGAGAACCGCCATTCCACCCACCATCGCCGAGAGAAACTGCCGCCGTCGCATGTGTGTGTCTCCAGAACCGGTCAGGGGCCGTAAGAAAACAAGTCGTACACTTTGACGTAGGGTGGATTTTAATCCAACCGGAAAACAAGGGGTGGATTGAAATCCACCCTACTACGACTATTGGCCAGCTTATTCTCTCGCGGCTCCTCAGTCTACAGCCGCGGCTCTGTGGCGGAGAGGAGACTCTCGCACTCCAGACCGACCGAAGCGCTCCACTCCGGATCCACTTGCGCAACGTCCCCGTCTTCCCGATCCCAGACCAGCGGCGGCCGGTCCGGCCTCAATTCATCTCGACGGCTTCTTCCCAATGGGCGTAGAGCGTCTCGAGGGCCTCATTCTCTGCCTCGATTTCGGCCATGATCCCCCGCACCAGCAACCCGTCGCGGTGGGTGTCGGGTTCGGCCAGCGCCGAGTGAAGCTCTTCGATATGGGTTTCCCGCTGGAAAATCTCTTGTTCGATGTCGCCTGCTTTGCGATAGGGAAACTTCCGCTTCCTGGCCGCTTTGCCATCGGCTTTGGCCGCCGCGGGCTGGGTACCCTTGGCCTCTTTGCGGGCAGGCTGCTGGGCGGCGGCCTCTCGCTCCTGGACCTGGCGGAGATGGGTGTCGTAATTACCTTCCACGATCCTGACCCGGTGGGGCTCCAGGACGAGCACGTGGTCGGCCACCTGGTTGACGAAGTAGCGATCGTGGCTGACAAACAGTACGGTGCCATTGAATCCCCGCAGCGATCGTTCCAGCGAATCACGGGCCCAGAGATCGAGGTGATTGGTCGGCTCGTCGAGCACGAGGAAGTTGGCGTCGCGGGCAGCCAGCCGGGCCAGCGCCGCACGGCACCGCTCGCCGCCGCTGAGGCTTCGGACTTTCTGCAGGGCCGTGTCGCCGACCAGGCCGAAGCGGGCCAACAGGTCGCGACGCTGCTGCAGGACGAATTCCTTGTGCGGCGGCCGTACCGCGTCGACCACGTCCGCGTCGTCCGGAAGTGAACTAAGTTGCTGGTCGAAATAGCCCGGAACCACGGCGTGGCCCAGGTTGGCGCGGCCGGCGTCGGGCTCGGCCAGTCCCAGGAGGCATCGAAGAAGCGTGCTCTTGCCCGAGCCGTTCTTGCCCAATAGAGCCCACCGCTCGCCGCGCTGGATGTCGAAAGTCACGTTTTCGAACAGGGTCCGGTCGAAGCTCTTTTTGAGCCCCTCGGCCCGCAGCACGATGTCGCCGCTCCGCTCGACTTCGGCAAATCCCATCACCGGGGCCGAGATCTCCCGGGGTGGGTCCACGCGTTCGATCCGTTCGAGCTTCTTCCGGCGATCCTCGGCCTGCGCATGCTTCTGCCCATAGGCATTGCGGCGGATGAAATCCTCGGTTTTGGCAATCTCGGTCTGTTGCTTTTCGTACGTCCGCTGCTGGACCAATAGCCGCTCCGCTTTCTGCCGCCAGTAGGCGGAGAAGTTGCCCGTGTAGCTGTCCGTGGTACCGTGGAACAACTCGAGCGTACGGTTGGTGACCTTGTCGAGAAAATAGCGATCGTGGCTCACCAGCAGCATCGCCGCGGAGCTGGCCGCAAGGAATTCTTCCAGCCACTGCGTTGCTTCGATGTCGAGATGGTTCGACGGCTCGTCCAGCAGCATCAAGTCCGGCTCGGACAGGAGCAGCTTGGCGAGCATCAGCCGATTCTGCTCGCCGCCGCTGAGCGCCTCGACGCCAAGTTGAAATGCCGCGGGCCGAAACCCGAGGCCCTCGAGCACCCGTTCGATCTTGTGGTCCAGGTTGTATGCGTCGTGCCGCTGGAGCTCTTGCTGCAGGTGGTCGTAACGGGCGGCCAGGCGGCGATGCTCGGCGTCGTCGGAGGCGTCGGCCAATGCGTGGGCAACCTCGACTGCCTCGTGCTGTATCGAAACCAACTCGTCCAAGGCGCCATGGGCCTCGTCCCAGACCGTCCGGCCCGGTTCCAAGATTGGCTGTTGTTCCAAGTAGCCGACTCGCACGGAAGGGTGAACCTTGACCGTGCCTGCGTCGGCCTCCTCTTTCTCAGCGATGATCCGCATTAACGTTGTCTTGCCGGTCCCGTTAGGACCGACCAATCCCACCCGCTCTTGAGGGTGGATATTGAAAGTCACCCCGTCCAATACCGCCTCGGGGCCGAAATGCTTCCTGACTGCTTCAACCGAGAGGACGATCATGACCTTCCTACGCTGGACTCCGCTTGCAAGGGGGTGGGGGTACTCAGCAACCGAGCTGCTTTTGCAGCGCGGCAGCCGCTTTTCCAATGATACCCGCCATCGGCGTTTGCGACTGCTGGAAAAGGGGACAGGCAACGCAATAGCTTGTATCTCCTTGCATCGCAAACCAGTACGTATTGCGGTGCCAGTCCCCTATTCAGCAGCTTCCGCTTGCTGGGAGATCGGCGCATCACACGTCGCACAGCCGCACCGCTTCGCCGAGCGACTGCATCGGGTCACGCGTGGGGATAAACTCCTGGGCGACGTATCCGCTGAAGCCCGTTTCGGCGATGACTCGCATGATCGCCGGGTAGTTCACCTCCTGGTTTTCGTCGATCTCGTTCCGCCCGGGAACGCCGGCCGTGTGGTAATGGCCGATGTAAGGAAGGTATTGGCGGATCCGCGTGATGATGTCGCCCTGCATGATTTGGACGTGGTAGATGTCGAAGAGGATCTTCAGCCGATCCGACCCGACCCGGCGGCAAACCTCAACGCACCATTCCACGCTGTCGCCCATGTAGTCGGGATGCCCCTTCATCTCGACGTCCACGCGACTGTTGAGCACCTCCAGGCAAAGGTTGACTTTTTTCTTCTCCGCATGTCCGACGACCTTCTTCAGGCCCTCGACCGAATTCTCCAGGCCCACGTCGTCCGGCATGCCTTTGCGGAATCCCGAGAAGGTGATCACGTTGGGAAACCCCGCCTCGGCCGTGAGATCGACCGCGCGCGTGACCTTCTCTGTGCACATTGCGTGGTTTTCCTTGTGATTCCATCCGTCGACAAAACTATGGCTGTTCGACAGGGCGCAAATCAGCCCATGCTTCTTGAGCACGTCCCACTTCTCCGGAGGAACGAGTTCGATCGACTTCACGCCCATCGCCGCGGCGTTGCGGGCGAGGGTTTCCAGGTCCATCGGCTCGAAGCACCAGGCACAGACCGACTGCCGGATGCGGCCACGCGTGGCAGCCGGCTCGCTGCAGCATTTCGCTTCGGCCCGCGAGAGCCCGTGGTCAAGACCGGCCAAGGTTGCGGCAGCCGCCCCTGCGCCGGCAAGCCATCGGCGGCGGGTGAACGTTCGGTTTTGTTCGGGATGATGCGATCGGGTCACGTTGGCTCCTCCGTCTCGGATGATGGCAGGGGATGTTCTTCGATCAGGTATTCACGGACGATCCGCCCGCCGATCAGGTGTTCCTGGACAATACGCTCCAGGATGGGCGGATCGCAATGGCCGTACCACGCGCCTTCCGGGTAAACAACCGCCACCGGCCCGCCGAGGCAAATCCGCAGGCAATTCGCCTTGGTGCGGTAAACGCCGCCGGCGCCGGTCAGGCCGAGTTCGTCCAGCCGCTGCTTGAGGTACTCCCAGGCTTCCAGCGAGCGCTCGCGGCTGGAACACTTCGGCTTGGTCTGATCGCAGCAGAGAAAGATGTGCCGCCGGACGGTCGAAACGCCAAGTTGCTCCGCAACCTTGCGCTGGTTGCGGAGCGTATCGGCGAGGTTCGCGGGCTTGTCCATACGGCTTCGCGCCCGGGCTATCTTACGGGAACAAGCAGCGCCACTTCCGCGACCCGCTGGCCCAGGAGGCTGATGGTTTTTTGGTTCTGTTCGTCGGCAAGGAATTCGTCGCCCGTGTTCCAGACGGCGGCGCCCGCGTGGCACGACGGCTTGGCCTCGCCGACAACGATCATGTTCTGCGACATCAGCCCTACCTGTACCGAGCGGATGGCGAGTTCCTGGCCGCCGTCGCGCCCGGCGCCGATGGCCAATACGCCGGCGACCTTGTTTCCCAGGCGGAAATCGTCCTTGCGGAAGGTCATGCACCGCTCAAGGAATGCCTTGCAGAGGGAGCTCATGTTGCTGAAGTAGACGGGCGTGCCGACGATGACGCCTCGGACCGCCGGGTCGGCGAGTTTGGGGGCGAGCGTCGGGAAGTCGTCTTGTTGGCCCGGCTTGAGCGGAAGACCGGCGGCCGGTTCCGCCGGGATGTTCATGGCGGCCAGGTCGATCAGTTCGATTTCGATCTTGTCGGGATCGACGGCCTTGGCCGCGTCGAGACACGCCTTCACCGCGGCCACGGTCGATTTGCCTTCCCGCAGGCTGCAGGCGAGTCCGACGATTTTGATCTTGCCGGCCTTCGATTCGGCCGCGGAGGCTTCCGCGGCCGCGCTGCCGACCAAAGCCCCGGCCGCCGCCATTGCACTGCCCGTCCGCAAAAAGTCCCGTCGCGTCCAATCCTGGCTCATGTTGCACCTCGTGGTTGGAGAATTGCTCTTTGGCACCGCAGACAACCGGTGCAATATAGCACGCATCGCGGCCCGAATCGAGACTCCACGGAGTCTTCTGGTCTTGGCCATAATCCGGACTGGTGGGTTGGCCCGGTATGGGTGGTTTGGTGGCAGGGCCGGCTGACACATGGCACGGCGGCAAGTGACAGCGTGGCCGAGCCCAAAGCGGTTCGCGACACATGGGCGAGGGAGTCGGACGGCATCCGACTTCTCAAAGTGCCATTACCCATGGCCGCCTATTCCGTCTTGCGCATGCAGCACTTCTTGTACTTCTTGCCGCTGCCACAGGGGCAGGGATCATTGCGGGATACGCGAGGCGAGGTCTCGCGGAGAGGTCGATCAGGCAGGATGTCCGCCAGCGATGAGCGGGGCGGAAGGAGTGGGCCGCCGGCCCCGTCCAGGCCGACGACCGGTTTGCGCGGTTCGTCCCGCGGACTCTCCTCCTGCTCCTCCTCGAACGCCTCGCTCACCCAGGGGCGACGGGGAAAATCCTCGCGAGCCAGCTCTTGCCATGAATCCAGTTCCGGCAAGGGGTAACCCGTCAGCATGGAGATGGCCACCATCTGGATCCGCAGGTGGCGCTGATTCCAGTCGAGTTGTCCGGCTGCGAGCAGGTGCTGCCGGGCGCGCTGCATGGCGGCCGGGACGAATCCAGCCAGCAAAGCCTGGAGAATTCGAACTTGCAGTTCCCGGTTCGGTTCGACATCGAGCCAGTGGAACAGAGTCGCCGCACTGCGGGCGGCGTGGATATTCTCCAGCACGAAGATGGCTCTCTCACGGAAGATCTGCCCCGCCGCCCCGTACTTGAGGTCCAGGGAATCGACCACCCCATCGCCACCGATGGCAATCAGGGATTCCATGGCCGGATGGCCCAGGTCGTCGTCGCCGGTCCGGAGCAGGTCCATCAGCCGCGGCACTGCCGGCTCCAGTCGCAATGCGCCCGCCATTTGCGCGGCGGCTACCTCCAGCCAGGTCGTGTACCCCGGGTCATCCACGCGCCGACCCAGGACACGGAAGACCCAGTCGCCGATACGCTCGTCGCCGGCGAGCTTCCTGGCAAGATCCAGCAACGGCTCTGTTTCCAGAGGTCCGGGATAACCATCCTCATCCGAACCGCCGACGATCTGGTCCAACGGCCGCCACACCTCCTCGAACTGCCGCCAGGCCTGCTCTCGGCTCAGCCGTTGAATCTCGATGCGATCCTGCAACAACTCGTACATGCCCGGGCTGCTGCGGCGGACCGCGGCCAGTTCTCGCTCGTGCCGGCACAGCACGGCGGCGTCGGCAGTGCCCAGTGCGTCGAGCAGATCGGAAGAGACACTCGTCTCGTGCACGGCAACGTTGCGCGAGAGCAACTGTTTGATCATCCACTGGATGCTCTCGTCGCCGTGCACCAACTGCTCAAGAAAACCATACTCCAGGAACGCGGCCTCCCAGCCATCGCGCTGGACGGCGGCGATGGCAAGCGGCGCGATGGCGGAATCCGGCGAGTGGCTGTTGGCGAAATACCGGACAGCCAGTTCGCGGACCAAGGGATCGGGGTGAATAATCGCCTGCTTGATCTGGTCCTCGGGCAGCCGTTCGACCGGGGCGGCGGGGGGGAGCGGCTCCAGCCGCGGCGTCAGTGGGTCGCTGCTTTCCGCCAGTTCCAAACGCCGGCGCATCATCTCGGCCAGACTTCGCCGATCCTCCTCCCGGAGTGTGAGACGCTCCAGGAGGCCATCGAGCGTAAGCTCCAGAAACCGCACGCTCTCTCGATGGCCGCGGAGCAGGCCGAGAAAAAGGGAAAACCGTTCGTGCGGAGCGTGGCCCCGCAGGCTGGACTGCAACGTTTGCCCGATGTCGCTCAACCAGCTCAGGCAGGCGTGCAGCCAGAGTTCGTGCTGCAAATCGAGCGGCAATACGTCCAGCGGAGCGCTGACTCCCTCGGGGAGCGAGAGGCCGTGACCATGCTCGTCAATGGCCCTCGCCACGCGCGGCCAGAGGGTCGCCAGCCCGGGCTGGTCAGCCGTGACGCCCGTTTCCGGCAGCATGCGGGGGGCGATCTTGCGGAGGATTTCGTACCACGGCTCCTGGAACCGCGCGATGTCGTCGATGTACAGCGTCCGAGATCGAGAATCCGCTGTCCGGTCGTCGGCCAGTTCGCGCAGAAAGGCTGTCGTAGGAAGCCCCTGCTCCCGGCGGATCACCGCTTCCCAACCGCGAAAAAGATCCGTCTCCATATCGTCCACGAAACGCTCCGCGGCAAGCAAGAGCCCGATCGGATCGTCCAGGTCGAGTCCCTCGAAGAAGTCGCAAACGGGAACATCGGGGTCAAAATTCCAGTCGATGGGCATGCTTGTTGGGCTCCCGGGCTTCCCTCCGGCAATCCCCCATACTCACGGGGCGGTACGCAAAACATGTCATCCGGCAACGGCCGCGATCGAGGCAGAGTCTCGGCCGCATTGCTGTCCTTTTTCCAGCCCCCCAGCCCCTTTCAGCCCTCTATGATGCTTCGCCCAGGGCGTGTTCGAATTCTCGCAGCGCCACGCTGGACCCGGCCTGCCACGCGCGCCGTAGGTACTCGGGGATCAACTGGCGAACGGGAATCCCAGGAAAGGTAGGGCTTTCCAGGACCTCGCGGTAGTGCTGGCCATCGAACAAGTAAACGTGGAGCGAGTCTTCCCGGTAGATCCACAATTCGGGGACTCGCAGCGGCTCGTAATCCTCGGCCGTGGTCGTGGACGTGGCGTCCACTTCGATGGCCAGATCCGGAGGAGGATCGCTATCCAAATCGATCCGCTCCTTACCGAGGATCGCCTCGCGGTTCTGGATGTAAAAACACTTGTCCGGTTCCAGACCGCCTTCACCGAAACGCTTCAGCGTGATCGGATCGAAATCCTGCCATTCTTGTCCCTCGTGCCGCAGGAGAGCTAACACCAGACTGAAAAGCGCAGAGGCGTTGTTGCCATGCCTTGGTAGCGGGGCCATGATGCGGATTTCCTGCGTGCGCGCGTTGTAACGTATCTTGATAGCCGCGTTGTCCTGGCGGAATTTGAGGAGTTCCTCGTAATCGGCCCAGGTCTGATGGCGCAGGATCACCTCGCTTCCAGCAGGAAGATCAGCGCCGGCATCGGTAATGGTGAGATGGACCATAGCCTACTCGCAGCAAGACCTATCGGCAGAGAATCCTTAACCGCATCCCTGTCCACCATCTTACCGGTCCCGAAAATCCCCGGCAAGACGGGCTCCGCTGGCATTTCCTGACTGGGCCGCACCCCCGTTCCCTTTCGTCAACCCCTTTTGGCTCCAAAAAACGCAGTCTGCCGCAGCAGACCGCGTCGTTGGTTTGCAGTAGCCCTGACGACGGTCTGACCTCAGTGACGGCTGACTGGCGCGACGCTGCGTGAGTTGGGAGACGAAAAGGGGTCAGAACTGTTTTCACTTGACTATGCGTTGAATTTGTGATAGAACGCCGCCATGCCTCGACCACTGCGACCCATCGACGACGGCTTGATTTACCACGTCATCAACCGTGGCAACAATCGGCAACCGGTGTTTTTTTCGGAGGGAGACTACCTTGCCTTTCTCAAGGCGCTTGGCGATCTGAAGCAGCGGAAGCCGTTCGAACTTTATGGCTACTGCCTCATGTCGAATCACATCCATTTGGTCATTCGCCCACTGACGTGCACCATCAGCAGAGTGGTGCAAAGCCTGTTGGTGTCGCACACACAGCGGTACCATCGCTTTCATGGGAGCGGTGGGCACGTGTGGCAGGGGCGGTTCAAGAGCCCGGTAGTTCAGGACGATGAGCATTTGTTGACGCTGCTTCGTTACGTGGAGGCGAACCCCCTGCGTGCGAAACTGGTGCAGCAGGCAGGAGAGTATCGCTGGAGCAGTTTTGGCGCGCACGGCGAAGGCCGTCCGGACGCGCTGCTGGATCCGGTGGAGTCGTACCAGCAGTTAGCCGTGCGAGCAGCGTGGCGATGTCGCCGCTGGTCGGCCTACGTGCACCAAGAACCAGAAGAAGAGGAACTTGCGGCGATTCGCCGGAGCATCGAGACAGGATTGCCATTTGGCGATGCGTCGTGGGTTAATCGGTTGGCGAAGCGACTTGCACTTGACCTGACCATCCGGCCGCGCGGCCGGCCGAGAAAAGAACTGATCCCAGAGAAAAAGACACGCAAATAGTTCTGACCTTTTCTCCTTTTCTGTCGCAGCGCCATGCATCCGCCCACCGTGTTTCAAACTTGTCTCGGATTACTTTCACTGCTGCTCGGGGGGTCGCCGGGCGTCTTGGCCTCGCCACCCGAAACGCCGGCTCCCTATGTCGTGTTTCTCGGCACCGGCGCGGCGGACATCCACCGGCCGGAGACGGACCCCTGCGACAATTGCACCTACGTGCGGCAGCACAAAGGGCGAAACTCGCGGCGTTATTCGTCGCTTTACGTTTCGCCGGGTGTGATGATTGATTACTCCGAGACGGGACGGGAGGGTCTTGAATCGGCGGGAATCGGTCCCGCGGCGATCGACCATCTCCTGATCACCCATTCGCACGGCGACCATTGCGACCCGGCGGCAATCGTGGCCTTGGCGCGCGAGAAGAACAAGCCGCTGTCTCTGGTCGGCAATGCCAACACCGTGGCCCGGATTGAGGAGCACCTGAAGACCCTCGGCGCCGATCAACGGCCCGCGCTCACGCTGCGAACTGTGAAACCGGGGGAGGAATTTGCGCTGGGGCCGTGGCGTGCCAAGGCGCTGGCCGCCAACCACATCCCCACGGAAGACGCCTTGCTCTACGTCCTGCGCTGCGGACAAAAATCGTTGCTCTACGCCACGGACACCAGTTGGTTTCCCGTCGGCACGTTTGCGGCGCTGGGTGCGGAGAGTCTCGACCTAGCCATTGTTGAAGGAACCTTTGGCGAACAGACGCAGGCCAACCTGCTGGTCGGACACATGAACTTTCCTTTCGTGCGTCTGATACGGCAGTTCCTTGTGGAAAGCAAGCGGCTCAAGCCCGGTGGCCGTTTCCTCGTGACCCACCTGAGCCTGCATTTCTGCGAGCCCTACGACCTGCTTGCACCGCGTCTGGCGGCCGAAGACATCGTGGTCGCCTACGACGGACTTCGGGTGGACTTGTGAAGCGGGCAGGCGGGGCAAGACCGATTGGATTGCCTGGCAAGGATCGGGCTCGCAGCGGTACGAGAGGGCAATTGCTTGACGCTGTAACTGACTCAAACTGTAAACGCCACCACCGGGTTTATCCCGGTGGGGCGATGTTTGGCAACTACAAACCGCACCCAACAGACCGTTCCGTGATTTCGCTTTCTCCGTTCGGCCCGAAGGGGCCGAACGGAGAAAGCGAAATCACTGGAACGGGGTTTTCGCGGCGTTTCTAGTTGCCAAACATCGCCCCCACCGACGCGGGGTCGGTGGTGGCGTTTACAGTTTGAGTAAATGAGGTCACGGGTTTTTGGAGGGATAACGTGAAACTGACAATGCTGATCCATGGACTCTTGGCGATCATGCCGGCAGCCGCATTTGCCGGCTATTCTATGGACGTAGGTCTCGACAAGAGCGACGGCTTCTACAGGGTGGGAGAAGAGGCGGTCTGCACCGCCACACTAATCAACGACGGCAAGCCGGCCATCGGTGAAAGGCTGCGTTGTACCGTGAAACGTGAACGCGACATCCTGCGCCGGGATGAGTTCCTTTGCGATGGCAAGGCGGTGACCATCAGGGCGTCGATGGATCGTCCGGGCTGGCTCTTCTTCGGGTTTGAAATCCTCGGCCCCGACGGCAATCCGCTTGAAGGCGAGGGGATTTTCAAACACAGGATGAAACCCACGATCGTGGGCGAGATTGGCGCCATGTACGATGCCGACAAGATCAAAGCGCTCGATTCTCGTCCGGCGGACTTCGACGCGTACTGGGCTTCCTGCCGCTCGAAGCTCGATCAGGTGCCCCTGGATCCGAAGTTGACCGAGGTCGATGTCCCCCGGGCTTTGCGGGGCAAGGTCACCTGCTACAGCATCGAGGTCAATTGCCTTGGCCGCACTCCCGTGACCGGGTATCTGGCCGTGCCCGTCGACGCGAGGCCGAAGAGTCTCCCCGCCTATGTCAACTATTTGAGCATGGTGTGGCAAGATGCGAGCAGGAAGGGTGCCATGGAAATGGCATCCAAGGGGGTCTTGGCTTTGTACGTCAGTTGGCACGGTTTGCCCACCGGCAAGACCGAAGAGGAATACAGGCGGATATCGCAGACCTGGTATGAAGAGGGCGGAAAAGCCGGCGATACGGATCGCGATACCTGGTTTGGCCACGACATGTATCTTCGGGTAATGCGTGCGTTGGACTTCATCAAGAGCCGTCCGCAATGGAACCGCAAGGAACTCGTGGTGTGCGGCGGCAGTTTGGGCGGTATTCAGACGATCGCCGCGGCTGCGTTGGATCGTGATGTCACAATCGCGATCGTGAGCGTGCCCAGTGGTTGCGAATACAATGGCCACAAGCAGGGGCGTGACGCGGCGGCTCTTTACCGTGGCAAGGAGGCTGTCGCCCGCATTGAGGCCGATCCTCGCCGCGCGGTCACGCTGGCTTACCACGATGGGGTGAACTTTGCTCCGCGCATCAAGTGCGACATTTACGTATGCACGGGCTTTGCCGATGAGCTTTGCACTCCCAGCAGCGTCTTTGCCTTCTACAATGCGCTGCCCGCCACTACCAAGAAGTTCATGAGCACCAATCCCAGCACCGGGCACTACGGAACCACGAAGAACACGGCCGGCGACAAGCGTCTTTCGGACATCTTCCGCTCGGTGACGGTGTACGATTAAATCTTCGTAACCGTTCACGGGGCGGAAGAGAGGGGGACAGGTCCATGTTTTCGGCCAACGTCTTTGACGCCAAAACACTCGAATGGGCCGAAAAATGGACCAGTCCCCGGCCGCCCCGTGAACGGTTACAAATCTCCCGGGTTGGTGTGGTCGTCCGTCGGATGTGCGGACGAGGTGGGAATGCATTGGCGTCGGTTATCCGGCACGTGCTGAGCCGATTCGTTCGGGTGGATCAGAGCGTCATCGGCCACAAGCGGGGCGTGGTGCGGCTCCTGGTTTTTATTCGACGATGACGATCTCTTGCTGCTTCGTCAACCGCCCGTATCGGTTTTCGCCGATCAGCCACACCCGTACGAGACCCGTATCGCGAATCAGGCCGGCGGGAACGGTTACTTTCCCACTGCGGCGGTCCTGCTCGGTAAGCCACACGTTGTAGCGGCCGTAAGGGGGCTTGGGGCACGTGAACTGCACCGTAATGACGTTCATGTTGCGGGTGGTGAATTTGATTTCCCACGGGCTGTCCCGCGCCGGCGTCTCGGTGGGGAGGCTGAAGTCGAGATCGCACACGGAAAACTCGCACGCCTGGCTCAGCGATCCGTCGGTCATGAGGCACTGCGCCGTATAATCGCCGCAGTCGGAAAACAAGCGTTCGACCACGCCCCTGCCTTGCAGGGCGATCTGCTCGACTACCGTATCGCCACGCTTGACGACGAGGGTCTGGACGCCTTGCGAGTCCCTGTCCATGACATTGAACTTAACGGTCTGGTCTTGGTAATAGGGGACCCAGTCTCCGCGGTCGAGCAGCAGGACACGATTGATGGCAGGCGTCGCGGAATCCTCTTCGTAGTTCGGAAACAGGAACGATTCCGCCTTGTTGTGCCCGTGCCAGGCATCGAAATCGGTGATCCGATACAGTCTTCTGCCTCGGGATGAAATATGGGAATCGAAGTCCGGCGCTTTGCGGAGGAGGTTTCGGGTGGTTGGCGGCCAGCTATCCTCAACGCGGACGGCCGTCACCCGATCCCCGCCTTTCTCCACCGCCGTCACGATTTCCACGTGAGAACCCCCACCGACCTTCGCGGGCGGTGTGTAAATAATATCGCCCGGCTCGGCGCCCCGGGCCGATTGCGGCTCGACGAGAACGACACCGCTGCGGAATTCCGGGTCATGATGCGAGCTCCGGTAGGGAAGAGCGCACTGCAAGGCATAGCTGGTGAACGTCGAGCAGACCTTTCCGTAGTAGGTCGCAGCGTTGGACACCTTGCCGGAGAGGTTCTCGGAGTACAGGACGCTCTGGGGATTTTCGACGGCGGCCAAGAACGTCTTGAGATAGATGTCGAAGCCGATGCACCGCCCCACCGTCTTGACGCTCGAATAGGGAACTCCGGTGTACTCGGTTCCCTCCTCGAAACAGCCGCCGCGCCGGTTCGGCATTCCGCCGGCCACCGGCGTCCATTTCACTCGCGACATGATCCGCGCGTACTCGACCGCTTGCTCCTGCCACGCGCGCGGATTCTCTTTCGCGTCCTGGGCGAAAGCGGACCCCGGGAGGCAAAGGGTAATCGCCAGCGAAGCGAGCACCACCCATAAGAGACATCTCTTCGTTTTCACCGGTACTTCTCCTTTCGTTCGTCAGACGAGCAACTCGCGCCAGTGTACAGCTCGGGACGGTCCGGGGCAAACTCGAGGGTCAATCGGGAAGTGGACGAGCTGAAGCAGGTCGACGGGTCGGGAGAGACGTTGTGGAACGAGTGGATGTCGACCGGTTCGCCCGACTCGCGGAGCCGCCGGGCGGCGGCACTGTTGTCGAGCCGGCTGAAGTATACTTGTTGGATGTGAAACTTCGAGGCCATGCGTGGTGCTCTGAGTCCGGATTCCGTGCTCTCGGGGATCCGATGGCGATTGCTGCCGGTTGTGGTGCCCAAGTCGTCGATTTCTCAGAACGGAGGCATTTTGGGCACCACGCGCTTTTGGGTGGGAAAGTGAACCGGGATGGAGGGAACGAGCCTTCGCGGGCGAGTCGCGTTGGGAACGGGAGCGAGCTTATGGAACAGGAGAGAACCGAGGCCACGGAGGGGGAGATCTCCGTTGTCTCTGTTGAGCCCTGTTGAGTCCGCCCACCCCCAAAAGCTCGACATGCCATAGGGTGTGTTCCTCCTCGGCCGCCAAATGGCGGGGTGAATACCATTTCGTCAAAGAGCTTCGGAGCGGCGAGCCGTGGAGTCGGCCGGCGCCGATCCGAGAGGCAATGTGTTCGTATGTCCATTTACCCGCCTCATTATTGTCGATGCGGCGCAATGTGTCAAGCAAGTTTTTCAGCCAGGCGGACGAAATGGTCCGGCAGGGGGAGACGGCGAGAGGAGTTTTTAGACAT
>JAXGMN010000010.1:0-362282 GCA_040768665.1 Thermoguttaceae bacterium | reverse complement strand
CCCTGGCCGACGCCCCGCCCAGGGCAAAATTTTGTGCCAACCTGACGGACCAGAATGTTGCCCGCACGGACAAACTGACCGCCAAACCGTGTTACTCCCAGCCGCTGGGCATTGGAATCGCGTCCGTTGCGGCTGGAGCCTTGACCCTTCTTATGTGCCATGTTTGTTTCCTCATCGAACCCTGGCTGTGGGATTCTTTCGTTTAACCGCAAGCCGAAAAAGCTTGCTGAAAAACAAGACAGGCACCGCAACACCTTGTGGCTGTCGTCAATCTACCACTGGTTGCAGAGCCAGTCCCCTTTTCCAACAGGCTCCGACAGCGTGCGAACACTGACGTGGGCTTGTAGCTAAACGCGCCCCCTCCGAAAAGGGAGTTCCCGCTCAAGACAAACTATCTTTTTAGCGGTAAACCCACTCGTAGTCAACCTCCCCCGGACTACCTAGGCGGATCTCGTCCTCCTCTTCGAAGAACTCATCGCCGGGACGCCAGAAGTTGAGCTTGAGGGTTTTTCGCGCGAGCCTGCGTCCTGTGCCGATCGGACTGCCGGGCTTGAACTTCCCGGGCTCGTCTTGCCACTTGTACGCATTGGAAAGACCATGAACGTACACGGAGAACTCGTCGACCCGCGGATCGACGTCCTCCCACATCGCCACGCCCCAGAGCGACTGTCCGACAGGAATCTCGCGAACAGCCTCCACCGTGGTAAGAAAGTTTCGTGCGCGATCTTCTCGCATTTGGATCGGCATCAAGGCTGCCGGAATGACTCGGTCCGGATAGGTCTTGTTGAATTCGGGGCTCACCAGCAGGAATTCGGGCACGAAACGGACCGGCTTCTCCACCCGTTCGATCTTGTACGTGCCGTTCTCGTCCCGTGTCGGATGAAACGCCTTTCCCGGATTCGTGACCTTGTAAACCATGTACCAAATCAATTTCCGCTGCATGTTTCCGCCCGGCTGCGGCACGTCGACCCAGATCGTCCGCACCGGCTTGAACTCGAAATCGAGCTGCCAAATATCTCGACGGAAATCAATATCCTTTGCCCACTCGAATTTCGGATCGACCGCCGTTAATTCGACGATGTCGTGCCATGCGAAGGTCTCGTCGACTTCGGGCGAAGCTTGAATCGACTTCATCACCCCTGGCGCTAACCGCCGGTGAGGCTCTGCCGGACCTAATGGCGCCACCTTCGGCTGCCCCGCTTGGCCATACGCGAACGAAGGGCATCCCGCACCGATGGCAAGACAGATCCAACATGCAAATCGATAAGACGACCAGTTCATCGGCGAATTTCTCTTCTGCAAAGGATAAGCAGACGGCAGAAACCGGGCAAAATAGGGCAACCCTCCGGGGATGCTTTAGTATAATTGGAAGAAACCGGCACCGTCAAGTTTTTGCCCCTCTCGCGAGCCAGAATGGTCCGTCTGTGCTGGTCGTACGGTTCCGGATGGCGGGAACTACGGAAATCCATCAGGGGGGGTGCCGATGGACGAGGGTGATGACAAAGGGGACCGGACCTGCACGCCAGCCACCTCCGATCGCTTGCGTTGCACAGCTTTTTCACCAGGCCACTTACGGACTGCCCGCCTTTTCGGCCGCCTTGTTCTCAGCCCCGGTCTTTGGCGGTTCGGCAGGCGATTTCGCGGCCTCAGCGCGTTTCTCTTCGGCCGATTTTTCCTCCGGAGCCGTCTGCATCTCTCGCACCGGCTTGTTCACCCGGTAGTTTTCCAGCTCCTTGGCAAGCGGCTCTTTCTGCTCTTCGTCACCCAACTCGACGGCCTTTTGCGACCACTTCCTTGCCGTTTCGAAGTCCCCCGTCTCGGCATACCCCGCAGCCAGTGTGCTGAGGATGTGAGCTTCCTTGTACTCCGTCAGCTCGCAGGCCTTCGTGGCCAGTTCGATGGCTCGCTTGCCGTCGCGAAGTTCATCGATCGGCGAGGTGGCCAGAACCCAGGCGAGATTGTTCAGCACACTCGTGTCTTCGGGGACCACGTCGACCGCCTTGTTGTAGTCCACGATCGCCTTGGCGTGCTCCCCGACGCTCAAGTAGGCGTCGGCACGTCCGCGGAGCGCGAACGGGCTCTTCGGATCCTGCTTGAGGGCCTCACTGTAGTATTCGATCGCTTTACGGGGCTTCTCGTCGGCCTGATAGAACATGGCAAGCTGCAGGAGTGACTCGAGATCCTTGGGGTCGCCCTTGAGCAACTCGCCCAACTGGTCGATGGCCAGATCAAACTTGCCGCTGCCTGCCAAGAGAATGGCGCGAAGCCGCATCGCCGGCTCCAGGCCCGGACTCAGCTTCAAGACCTTTTCCACGTCAGCCAGCGCCTCGTCATTCTTGTCGATCTGCTGGTAGATGGTCGCTCGCAAGAGGAGCACACCGAGATTGTCCGGCTCGAGTTTCTCGGCCTGTTCCAGCGTGTGCAAAGCGGCCTCGCTGTTGTCCTGCAAGGCGTGGATTCGCGCCTCCTGCACCAGAGGCGCGACCGACTCCGGCTCGAGTTCCCGCACCTTGGCCAGCGTAACCAGCGCCTCGTCGTACCGCTTCAACTGCGCCAGCACCATGGCCTTGGCTTCCAGAGTGGGAGTGTGCTCCGACTCCAGTTCCAACGCGGCATTGAAGTCGGCCAGCGCCTCTTCCGACTTGCCCTGGCTGGCATTCAGCAGGCCGCGAGTCCGCAACGCGGCAGGATCCCCCGGCGCAGTCTGAATCGCTTCCTCGAGGTACTTGGCCTTCTTCTCGGGGTCCTCCTCGATACTCGCCTGCAAAGTCAGAATCTTCGCCCGGAGCGTTCCATCACTGCCACCCGCTTTTGACGCCGCCTCCAACGTTTCCTTGGCACGTTTCTCGTCGCCATCGGGCAACAGGTTCAGCCGGGCAATCAGGTAAAGCGCTTCGGGCTGGTCCCGGTCGAGTTCGACGGCTCGCTCCAGGTCGTTCAGGGCTACCCGCCGAAAATCTTTCCACTGGGGAGGTGGCGGAAGCGTCTCGAAGATCGCGGAAGCGGCGGCAGACCCTCGCTGAATCAGCGTCGACGCCAAGAGTTGATTGGCAAACTTGGTGTTGCCTTCATCGAGCCCTTTTTCCAGAGCTTTGTCGCAGAGTCGAATCACTTCGCCCAGATCGCTCAATGTGCTGGCAGTGAGCTTGGCTTGAGTGGCTTTGTCGAGCTCTTCCTGCCCTTCGTTGGCCGCCCGAACCGGCGCCGAGAACAGGCTCAGAACAAAAGAAATCAGCAACGCAAATTGCATGGCATGGGACATCGCAGAAGCACTCCGTTGGGGTGTGCTGAAAAACATTCGCCGCTGGCGTCCAATTCACCGTTCCATTATGCCCGCACCCCGCCCCGAAATCTACACTCGAAAGTAGGTCCCGCTTGCCGAGCGAGACCTGCAACCACCGGCTCCCTGTCGGCAAACCTTCTTACTCAAACTGTAAACGCCACCACCGCGGTTTATCCCGGTGGGGCGATGTTTGGCAACTACAAACGCCAAGAACCCTCGTTTTGTGATTTCGCTTCCGCCGCTCGGCCTGTAGGGCCGAGCGGCGGAAGCGAAATCTCAAAACGGCCTACAGGATCGCCGTTTGTAGTTGCCAAACATCGCCCCACCGACGCGGGGTCGGTGGTGGCGTTTACCGTTTGAGTTCTTACCGAACTTCCGCCTGAAGGCGCTCGATCTGTACCGCCCGCGCCGCAGCGTCCGCGGCAGGATCAAACGCGACCGGCCGACCTAGCAGCCCGCTCAACCGTTCGGCCGCCAGGCGTCGGACCGATTCGTCCTCACGTCGCATCAGCGAAATCCAGATCGCCGGGTCCCCGGCCAGCCAGGCGGAAATCTGCTCCGGCCGCTCGTCGGCGGTACGGGTCGAAATCGACTGGATGATCCGGTGGATACGGTATTGCTGTTCCGCGTCATACTGCCTCACGTCGAGTCGCTCCAGGTACGAGGCAACCATCCCCCCCGCCTCGCGGAGCTCGCGGTCCGCCGCTTCTCGCTGGGCGAACGAGTCGGAGCCAAGTTGGGCAACCAGCGTTGCCCAACGCTCCTGATCCGGTGTGACGATCGGTGCGCCGGCGGTCAGAAGCAGCGACTCGATTTCCACGGCCATCTCGGCCGTATCCATGTCGAACTGAAAGACTTTGAGAATCGGCAGAAGATGCGCCCGGCAAACCGAAGGCTCGTCGATCCATAAATGCCAGACACTCGGCGCCTGCCAGGTCTTCTCTTGCTCCTGGCGTCCAATCTTCAGGACCACCGGCTCGCTCGGCTTCTGAGCGAACTGCACCGGCACGCTCTCACCCGCCGGATTCCACGCGAGCGACAACTCGTTGCCCGATGAAACGTCGAGCGAGAATTCCCCGCCGGCGCCGGTCATTTCGTATCGGACAGCCGGCCCGGTGCCGGCGCTGCGGATCGTAAGCCGCTCCGTGCGGCCATTGCTTGAGGAGCTGGAATTGATGCTTCCGAAGCGGGATCCCGTCAGGGCAAGCCGTCCAGAGACGAGCCCGAAACTCAGCCACCCCGATCGGGCCGCTTCCGAGAGCTTGGGAGTCACCAAAGGTTCGGCAGCCGCGGCGCCCTCGCACATCACTCCGGCGCCGAGTATCACAGCAATCACCGCATGGCCGACGGCTCCGACCAATCTCATCCTGCCCTCGCACCGCCAAAACAGCCGAATTCTTCTTGTTAAGGCCAGCCGAGGGAACGAACCCTCGCTGGTACGCTGACTTCCTCATTCTATGCCGCTTGAGCCCACGGAACACGGGGCTGCTGCCGGTTCGATGAAAAAGGGGAAACGGGTCCGCAAAACCTTGTACCTGCCGCTGAGACAAGCCACCATTAGGTACAATTCACCCCACCTGTTTTGCCAGACCTGCTTACGCCACCTTTTCGGCCCGGAGCAGACTCCGATTTGCGGGTTCCGCATCCACAGACGTTGCGGCCCGCGTGGTCGGCTGCATACCCGCCTCGGCGCCCCGTCGCCACCGCCACCAAACGAATGCCGCAGCCCCCAAGGCGAGTAAAACGGTCGCGGTGGCGGCGATCTCCGCATGCCGCACCCATTTCACGATCGTCTGCCCATGCAGGTAGCTCAACAGGAAGAAAACTCCGATCACGGAACCTGCACAGAACACGTCCATCAAAAAAAAACGGCGGAAACGAAGCCGCAGAATTCCGGCCGCCAGGTAGACCGGCGAACGAAGACCTACCAGAAATCTGGCCAGGAACAGCACCTTCAGGTCGTGTTGGGCGATAAGTCTCTCCACGCGAGCTTCCCGCTCCGGGCTCACCAGACAGACCCAGTGGCGATTCCCCTCAAGCACGCCCCGGCCAAAACAGTACCCGATCAGATACATCAGGCTGTCGCCCGCCAGGGCCCCCACAAGGCACGCCGCAAAAGCGAGCCATGGGTCCAACTGGCCGTGACTGGCCATAATCCCGGCGGTGATGACCGGCACTTCCTCCGGCACCGGCAACCCGGCACCCGTGAGCACAAGTACTGCCACAATCAAGAGATAGGAGCCGTGAGCCAAGATGAGGTGCGTCATGGGGCCGCGATGGTGTCGGATCCTGCCCTCCCAAAGCGGCGTATTCTACTCAGATTTGCTGATCAAACCAGATCGGTTCGCCCGGATTCTCCCTCAAACCGGCAGTCTTCATCTCGAACCCTGCTCCACTGCTCGCCGGGCATACCAGGATGACGCCGAGTTCCGGCCGGCCGGTACTGAACTTAAGAGCCAGCTCGGGTCCCATCACGAACAGGGCAGTGGCCAACGCGTCGGACAGAGCCGCGCTCGGGGCGATCACCGTGGCCGACAGTAGCCCTTCCGCCGGCCAACCGGTTCTTGGGTCGAGAACATGTCCATATCGCCTCCCGTGGTGCCAGAAGAACTGAACCCCCGATCCGGAGGTCCCTAACGACTGGTTCCGAAGGCGAATCTCAACCAGACGCTCCTGCCGCCGCAACGGGTGGCGAACGCCGACACGCCATCCCTGCTCTTCTTTCGATGGACCTTCCGCCGGGCTGAACGCTTTGATGCTCGGTCCGCGCGCAAGCACACTGCTCCGGCCGCCGTGCAGCAGGTAATCACCCATATCTTTCTCAGCCAGAAGCTCGGCCACCCGGTCCAGCGCGTAACCTTTGCCGATGCTCCCCAAGTTCAACTTCACCCCTGGTTTGTGGAAACGGACGGTGCGTGCAGCCGAATCCAGTTCGACGAGATGACTGCCGACCATCTGACGAGCCTCGGCCAATTCTGCTTCGCTCGGGATCCGCCCGGCACGACGCGAAAATCCCCACGCCTCCCAGAGCGAACTGGCGGTAATATCAAAAGCCCCGCTCGTCTGCTTGCTCAACTCCAAGGCCGACTCCAGCAGCGCAAACAGCCGTGGCTCGACCTCGACCGGTTCGTACGCAGCCAGACGGTTGATCCGGCTGATCTCGCTCGTCTCGCGGAAATAGGTCATCTGCGCCTCAAGCGCTTCAACCAGGTCGAGCGCTTCCATGGCCGCTTCCAGACCCGTCTCGTATTGCCCGGCATTGAAGAACACCTCAAACTGACCCGCCATCGCGGCCCGCGCGACATGGACCAGGTAGGCATCCTCGTCCGGCCCCTCCAAAGGACCGCTTTCCGAGACGATTTGGTCCCCGAGGTCCGACAGGGCGTCCGCGGCCGATTTGCCGCGGAGAAAATCGCGTCGAGTGCTCTTGCGAGGCATAGGGGGCAAAGATCAGCGCTTACGTCGCCGAAAGCTCAGAGGTTTCAGTTCCACAAGTTCCGCCAAACCCGCCTCGGCCAATTCACGGCCCGAGAGGTATCGGCCCGGAACCATCCACTGCTTGATCGTCTCCATCGGCAGACCGAGGAGTTCACCCAACAACCGGTCCATGTCGCTTTCCAGTTGGGCAAAATGGCGGGCCCATTCGGCCGCTTCGACCAGGCCGATGTTCTCCTCGCTCTGCCACTTCATCGGGTGAAACAGCAGGAAGCTGAACGGCGTCACGTAGCGTTGCCTGCACGCGGCAAAGGGCCAAAGGGCCGCCGAAGAGCACTCTCCCGCCACCACGGCGGTCGCATTCACCCCTCGAAGCAAAATCAAGGAAGTAAGCGCCAGCCCGCTGTAAGGGCTGCCGCCCAGCGAGTCGATCCACAGAATGCACTCGCCGCCGATCTCGACTTCCAGTAGCCGGCCGCAAAGGTCGGCCTGATTCTCCGTCAAGTCGCCGACCAGCGCGATTTCCAAAGGTCCTTCGCGGTCACGTTCGCTCATCCCAATTCCTCGTCAATGTCCTTCCCCGGTCTGATGAAAATGGGGACAGGCACCGCAACAAATCGCGGTTTGTCTCGGCAGCAGGTACAAGGTGTTGCGGAGCCAGTCCCCTTTTTCATCACCCCAGTTCTTCTCCCTTGCACATTACCCCACCACCTCTTCCATCCATTGCTCTTCGATCAATCGCAACTTCCGATGCACAGTTCGCACGCTGACATTCAAGTGCGTCGCAATCTCCTCGATCGTAAAGCCCTCCAGCCGCCGCAGTGCCACCTCTCGCAGCCGATCATCGCGGAGCAGCCCCAAGAGCCTCGCATTTTCCTCCGCAAGGATTGCCAGATATTCCGCGCTCGGTTCCTGGCTGATCAACTCCTCCAGGGGATTCACGACCTCGTCACCGATGGCCGCCTGCACGTCAGTGAGGGGGAACACGTAGCCCCCGCCACGGCGATCCGCCCGGCCGTGGCGGACCTGGTCCAATATTTTGTGCCGGGTGACCCTCAGCAGCAACCACCACAGCTCCTCGCGGTCCTTCAAGCTGGAGAAGCGCCCATTCGCGGCAGCACGACAGACGCTTCGGAACGCGCTCAGCGCGATATCCTCCTCATCCGACGCGGTACGAGGGGCCCTGCCCAGACGCTGGCGAGCCAAAGCCACCAGCTTTTCTGCGTATCTTTCCCAGAGCTGCTGTGCCGCCAGCGCATCTCCTTTTTTCAGCGCTGCAATCCACTGACTGATCGAGCTGTCCGGCATTCCTTCGTCCAGTGGCAAATTTTCGATTCGCGATGTCACAAATCGGGAGGAAATTGCGCTTGAGGTAGTAGGAGGCAGCGGATCCCAAAAAATCGCATTGTACACAGAAACAGCGGAGTCCGCATACGCTAACTGACTGTACCGACGAGCTGGCCGTTTTACCCCGTATTGTGTAGCACTGTAAGCCAGCCGCACCCCCTTTCAATCCTGCTCTGAAGTTTATCGGTGAAATCAATGATGCCGGAAAGGGACCAACCGACCGACGCGGCACTCAACCCGACGGAACCCGAGCAGCTCTCTTGCGTCCCCGCTACGGGCTCGCACGCCGAAGAGCTGTCATGCGATGTTCTGAAGAGCACGGTTTCGGAGGTTTTCGATCCCGGCGGGGGAGGCCAGCGTGCCGTCTTTAGCTCATTTACCGTTCCCGCCGATTTCGAGGGAACCAAACGGTTCCAGCTCCAAGGGAAACTGGGCATCGGCGGCATGAGCACCGTATGGCGGGCGCTCGACACCGAGGGCGGTCAGACGGTCGCGATCAAGGCCGTTCACCGTACGCTCCGGCACAACTCGGCCCGCCTGAGGCACGAGTTCGAATGTCTTTGCGGTCTTTCGCACGCCGGTATCGTCGTTCCCTATCAGTGGCATCGGGATGCGTTCTTCTCCTTCTACACAATGGAACTCCTGGAAGGACTCGACTGGCTTCTGCATGCCCGATTCGGCCCGCCTGACTCGGCTCGTCACAATTTCGCCACGCAATACCGGCCCGGTGTCCCACCGATCTCGTCTCGCGCCCTGACCTCGCTCGAACAGTTCAATCGGGTCCGCCGGACGTTGATGCAGTTGGTCGACGGGCTGGAATACTTGCATCGGAACGAAATCGTCCATTGCGACGTGAAACCCGGCAACGTGATCGTTACCCCCGACGAGCGGGTAGTGCTCATCGACTTTGGCCTGGTTTCCACGTTTCAAGGTTGCCATCGGCAGTGCCGCAGCGACATTCGGTTGGCTGGCACCGTGGCTTATATGGCCCCGGAACTGGCAGAGTTCACTGAGCCTGCCCCTTCCATGGACTGGTACGCCGTCGGCGTGATGCTTCTGGAAGCACTGGTGGGCCAGCCGCCGTTTTGCGGAAGCTTCGAGGAGATTATGGCGAGAAAGCGGACATGGCGGTCGTCCGACGTCCGCGACCGGGCCCCTGAGGCCCCGGACGACCTGGCGTTGATTTGTGAAAACTTGCTGCAAGTCGACCCGGAACGCCGACTCGGTGGCCAGTGGATCCGCAGTTTACTCTCAGACCCCTCAACGCGCCCCGGTCAGCACTCACAGAGGCTTCGTGTCACCCTTGCGAACAAAAAAAGTACGCAAGGGGCACCCGAGGCCTCGCAAGGGAGCCAGTCGACTCGCTTGAAGACGAACGAGAAGAATTCGGATTGCCGCCGATGATCTGACTCAAACATCCATGGGGGACTACATGCCCCGCGATTTACGCCTGGCAACCTTATTCACGGGAGCCTCTGCCACCGTACAATGGATGCCTGGTATCGCAACACCGCAAGCGATCGCTGCAACGCGCAACCTTGGCATCTCGAGGAAAACGATCGATGGGTGGAAATGCCTTTTCTTTTGCCTGGAAGCCCGCGGGTTTCACGCTCGTGGAGCTCCTGGTCGTCATCGCGATTATCGGCGTTCTCATCGCCTTGCTGTTACCGGCTGTCCAAGCCGCTCGGGAAGCCGCACGCCGAATGTCTTGCTCCAACAACCTCAAGCAGATTGGGCTGGCGCTGCACAACTACCACGACACCTACGTCTGCTTTCCGCTGGGTGTGCGACACGCCCAGCGCAACGCGGTCGGGACGACCACCGGGCTGAGTTGGTGGGTCGGCGTTTTGCCCTACCTGGAGCAGAGTTCGCTGTACGACAAGTTGGATCAGGTGTCGCCCAATTGCGGCCTGGTCTTATCAAACGCGACCAATGGCAACGCCGCCAGTGGGATTGCCATCGATGCGATGCTCTGCCCGTCGAGCCCGTTGGACGAAACCATCATGGTGGGCCAGTTCGAATTGACGCGCCCGTCTTATGTCGGAATTGCCGGCGCGACGGACGGCGCGGGTGATCCGATGTCCGGGGCGGCGTTTCCGGAGAATCGTGTCAGCCCTTGCTGTCTTGGCGGCCCCATGCTGACGGGCCAGATTTCGGCCGGCGGTCTGTTGATCCCGAATCGGAATGTTCGCATGCGCGACGTCACCGATGGGACGAGCAACGTGATGATCGTCAGCGAAATTTCCGATTACGCGGAGGACAGCAACGGAAGCAGAGTGGAGATCGACAAGGGCCGGCCCAATGGCTGGCTCGCCGGCACGGCGGCCGGCGGCACCCCGAGCAGCTACCACTCCACCCCGGTTCCGCCGCCAAGCTGGAACATCACGACGATCCGCTATCCGGTAGGAACCCGTACCGTCAGGCAAGGGACCACAACCTGGTTGGCCGGCGTGTACGTCAACAACGGCGCAAATCATCCTTTGATCTCCGCACATCCCGGCGGCGTGTTGTCGCTTTACGTAGACGGGAGTGTCTCGTTTTTTTCCGAAACGATGGAATTGGCGACCCTCAAGCGGCTTGCCACCCGCGACGACCGACAGGTCGTCGACCGTCCGTAGCTCGTGCTCCGCACGCACTGCGCGGGCCGGCGTTGCCGAAAGGGCCGGAAACCTACCCACTTTGTTCGAGGCGCTGTGCGATGAAAAGGTTCTTGGTGCTGGCCGCGTGCTTCATTCTGACGTCGCCGGCGTTCGTCGCCGCAGACGACGCGTGTGGCTGCGGCGAAAAGGATTCGGCAAAGGCTGCTGCGGGAGGAAAGGGCACATGGGCATGTCCGCTCTTTGAAGTCGATGTCTACTACTGGTACTGTGACTACTATCCAACGTCCTGCGACGACGTGCCGTCGGTTTGCTATCTGGATGGAGACTACAGTCCAACCTGGGCATGCCCCTCTGGCTGCCAAGCGGCGACCAAGAGAGACCAGAAGCACGCCTCGAAGGCACAACAGCAAAAACGTTTCGATCCGGAACATACCCCGCAGCACCCTATTGAGCACGGACCAGGCGTCGGCCTGAAGCCTCGTCCCAAGGTGTCCGACGTCCACTATCAGAACAAACTCCTGTTTGTTTCTTTTACGCATCCGTTAACGGACAAGACCGTCATTGCCCAAGCCAAGCGAATCGATTGGGATTTAATAGATCCGGCGAATGGGAATCCCGCGCCGCACCATGGAACAAAGTGGCGTTTCGCCGCACTCGAAGTCGTCGAAGCATCCGAAAAACCAGTGCCAATCGACACCTTCGGATACAAGGTCGTTATGCGGTCCGTAAAAGGGCCGGACGTCGGCTCAACTCCGGGAAAGCCCGTTTGCTCAGTGGCGATCGAGCCGGATAAGCCGATGCCGAATCCGTTCTTTTCCCTTGCTGTGCTCGTCTGGTTCAACGATAGCTTGCCGCCGGACTGCAGCCAGCGGTGAGCGATTGTTAACGCATTGCGGCGTCGATCGGCTGGGCAGTGGACACGATGGCCTCAAAATCTTCGACATTCCACCGGGGCTTGGCACTTCGCACACAGCGGAAGCCGAGCCCCGGCCTGACGGTGTAGAAAACCATGCTTTGGCGGTTTCTCGGGTCACGTGCCTCTGCGCTAACCGCGCCATCCCCAGCGATCACACTATCGTCACCACCGCGAACGATGCGGTACTCGCGCGGTGTCCAACTCCCCCGAAATCCAATATCTCGGTACGGTGGGTACGGCGTGCGCCACGTGGACGTCCATTCGGCGACATTCGATGCCAGTCCGAAAACCGGCGGCTGCGTGTCGAGACGGTCCCACGCCGGCGTACCGACCGGCCCGATCACTTCTTTCTCGCCTTCAGCGGGAACCTCCTCGCCCCATGGAAACTGCGAGCGGCCGCGGCTGGTCGCCGCGTACTCGTATTCGGCCTCCGTCGGCAGGCGTTTTCCCACTGTTTCCGCATAGGTGATGGCGGAGTCGGACGTCTCTGTGACGGCGTAGTTGTCCGGCACGGGTTTCCAGTTCTTGCCAGCAGGCTGCTGTCTGTCGAAGGCGGCTCGATAGTCTCCCAGCGAAACTTCTGTCGTATCGATCCAAAAAGAGGGAATCCGGCGGTGGTGGCGAGGGACGATGGTTGAACCGACTTTGCCCATGGCAAAGCGATTGGTCCCCTCGATTCGAGCCATGCCATCGACGACCGCAGCGTCGGGAATCTTGATCTCCGGCAAATGCACCGAGCCATCGTCGCCCAGCGTCCAGCGGAGGTGGCGATACGCGCCCGGAACGGATTCCGGCTTGTCCGGAATGCGCCGGAACACTTCGTGAAACCGCCGCTCATCCAGTTTCGCAACCACCAGATAGTCGCCGGGCGGGAGTTTCACGCGGGCCGGCGAACGCTCCGTGGCAACGTTCCGCTCTTGCGGCATGGGCTCACCAGTCCAGGGATCGCGGGGGAAGAAAGCCAACTCAGCCCCTGGCGGCGTCGTGGTTACCGATACAGCCCTGACCGGAGTTTCCCCAGACCTGCTCGGTCGCGGACCCGCCAGAACCCTAAGCGATAAGACAATCGCCGCAAGCGCGACGAGCCCCAGCACGGCGGCGACGGCATCCTTGGGGCGTCGGCGAGCCCATCGCCACGCACGGCCAACAAGCCCGATCCGCCGCGCCAGCACACACTCGCCGGCCAGAAACCGTCGCAGGTCGGCCGCCATCGCCGCGGCGGCCGGATAACGGTCCGGCGGCCGCTTGGCCATCGCCTTCAGGCAGATCGTCTCCAGGTCCCGCGGAATCCGGCTATTGCGCTTTCGCGGCGCCACCGGCTCCAGATAAAGCGTCTTAAAGATCACCGAATGCGATTCGCCGCTGAACGGCCGCTCCCCTACAAGCAGCTCGTACAGGATCACGCCCAGCGAGTAAACGTCGCTCCGGCCGTCGACCTTCGCGCTGTCGCCGCGGGCCTGCTCCGGCGACATGTAGGCCGGCGTACCGAACACCTCGCCGGCCCGCGTCCACGTCGCGTCCGCCGTCTCTCGCTTGGCCAGGCCGAAGTCCGTGATATGCGGTTCGCCGTCCGCGTCGATCAAAATATTGCCCGGCTTGAGGTCGCGATGAATCACCCCTCGCTGGTGCGCGTGCTCCAGGGCATCGGCCAACAGCGCACAGAGCTGGGCACTCTCTGAAGGCGTGTACTTGCGGGTCTCGCGGTGCGACTTCAGCGTCGCTCCTTCGATGAACTCGGAGACGATAAACGCCTGGTTCTCCTCGCGGCCCGCGTCGTAAACCTGCACGATGTTCGGGTGCCGCAGTTGCGCCGCCGCCCTCGCTTCGCGGAGAAACGACTCCTCCTCTCTGGGCGTCAGGACGCCGCCCAGCGGCACCTTCACGGCTACGGTGCGGTCCAGATGCTGGTCCCTTGCCAACCAGACCGCTCCGAACGCGCCGCTGCCGAGGATCCGTATGAACTGAAAACGGGAGGAATCATGATCGGGCCGCTGCCAGGCGATCGTCTTTGCGGTTAGCTCGCATTCGGCATCGGCGCTTGTCCCGGGGGCGAGGCCGGCACCAAGAAGCGTCGAGCGAAAACTCGGAAACCGCGAATGATACTCCTCCAACCGCGGCTCCTCGCCCCGGCTCCGCCGATGTTCCAGCTCCACCAGCAGCAGTTCCTTGAACAGCCGCGGCCGAATTTCCTCTGGCTCCTCACGGAGAAAATCTTCAATGCGAGGCACGCGCCCGAGTAGGATCTCCGACTCGAACGCGTCGCAAACGCAGTCGATCCGGTTGGCAACCGCGGCACGGCTCGAGGGCCGGCGCGTCGGGCTGTTGTCGTTTGCAGACATGGCCTCTTACCAGAAGTAATCGAAAGCCTGCCATTGCTGATTGGGAGCAATTGCCGCGCCACGATCCTCTCGATCCCATCGACGCTTCATCATGGCAGCCAATGGCCTGCTTTTCCGGATTACACCCCGTTGCCACGCAAGCGTTCACACACGGTCGGGGACTGGTCCATTTTCTGGCCGATTGATGCCGTTTGGCGTCAAACACGTCGGCCGAAAACACGGACCTGTCCCCTTCTTTTCCGCCCCGTGAACGGTCACGCTACCGCCAACAAGGCCAAACCGCTTCCAGGGTACCATCTTACCCGTACCAAGCGGCCAAAACAATTCCCTCCCGAGCGAGCGGTTGCTGTACGGCGGCGCGGATCTCCTTAGGATTGATCGAGAAATAAGTGTCAGGAACCATTTGCCGGAAACCGGCCCTTCGGGTGCTTCGCACAAATGGTTCCTGACACTTTTTTCTCGAACGTTGCTTACCCGCTCGCCCTGCTTCGGGACCTGCTGATCACCTCTCCGCCTACGTGTTATGATAGAAGGGAAGACCCGTTTTGTTAGGACCTCTCAGCCTCGTTGGTCCGCAAGCATGAACACGACGCAACCACCGAACCGTGTGCCGCCGCTATCCGCACGTACCGTTCGCGTCGTCGCGATCGGCATTCTCCTGGCGGTGGTTGCGGCCGCCGTGATTGCGGCCCGGCTTTCGCCCGAGTCGACGGTGGAAGTCGTGCCGGCGGAGATGGGACTGATCCGCCAATTCATCGACGAGCGGGGCAAGACCCGGCTGCCCGAGACCTTCCTCATCACCATGCCCTACAACGGCCGGATCGAAGGAATCGATGTGGTCGAAGGGATGCCGGTAAAGAAAGGGCAGGTGGTCGCGCGAGTCGTGCCGACCGATCTGGAACTCACGGTCGAACAGGCATCCGCAGTGGTCGAACGGCTCGAGGCGGCGATCCGCGAGAACGCCGATACCACGCTCGAGCAAACGGGTCTGGCGCAGGCGCAGCAGTTCGTCGAATCGATGCAATCGACCGTCGAGGCGGCCGAGGCACGCATGGAATCCGGCCAGGCCCGCCATGACTACGCGGAGAAAAACCTCGCCCGCGTGCGGAACCTCTTTGAAAAGAATGCCGCCAGTCGCGACGAACTCGACCGAGCCGAGTTGGAAAAGGTGGAGGCGGCGGTCGACTACCGGCAGGATCGGCTGGTCTACTCCGCCATGCAGTCGCTCGAGGCCGCTACCAATCTCCTGCCGACGATGGTTCGCCAGTACATCGATCGCAAGACGCTCACTCGCGCCGTATTGGAGAAAGAGAAAGCGGAGGCCGAAGCGAAGCTCCGTCAGGTACTTCAGGATCAGCAGCGGGGCACGATGGCCAGCCCGGTCGACGGCGTCGTCCTCCAGCGGAATGTCACGAACGAACGCTACCTTTCCGCCGGCACGGCGCTCATCGAGATCGGCCGGCTCGAGGACCTCGAAGTGGAAGCCGACGTGCTCAGCACGGAGTTGGTGGACGTCCGCGAGGGCGATCCGGTGGAGATCTACGGGCCGGCAATCGGCGAGCCGCCCGCGAAGGGCACCGTCGACCGTATCTATCCGGCCGGGTTTACGAAGATCAGTTCGCTGGGAGTCGAACAGCAGCAGGTGAAGGTGGTCGTGGCATTTCTGCCGGCAGATCTCGAGCGACTGCGGCGCCAGCGTCATCTCGGCGCGGGTTATCGCGTCCGAGTACGAATCATCACCGCCGCCAAATCGCAGGCCCTGACCGTGCCCCGCTCGTCGCTGTTCCGCGGCACGGACGGAGGCTGGCTCGTCTACGCCGTCCGAGGCGGCGTCGCCAACGTCGTCGGGGTCGAAGTCGGAATCCTCAACGACGAACATGCGGAGATCCTTTCCGGGCTCGAGCCAGGCGACCTGGTAGTCCGGGCGCCGGAAAGCAATCTTGCCGAGGGGCAACGCGTGGAGGCAATCCGATAGTCGCGGCCCCGGTCCGAAGCCTCCAAGGCACTGTGAGCTGCGACGCGCTCTCCCGCCACCCCCCCCTCTCAAGGGGGAGAATCGCGGCTTGCCCGAGGTTTGATTGGCCGGCGCCGGTACAAATGGTTGACACAGGCCAACCGGGCAGCGAAAAAGGGGGTTGATGAACTCGTATCAGAAAGTTCTGTGGGAATGCACGCGCCTGCAGAGTCGTTAGTCTTTCTTTCGTCTGTTAAGGGGAGGTTCGTATGATTTCCATCCATGGCACGTACGTTTGCGGGCCGACTCGATCGGCCTGCCGCTTCATGGCGTTTCTCTTGCCTGCCGTGCTGATCGTCGCTTTGTCCGGCTGTGGCGAACCGCCGCCCCCCCCATCGCCTCCCGTCGTGGAGAAGCCCGTTGAGCCACCGCCGCCGAAGCCGATCGAAATGGCGGATCTGCCTGCGATCACCCTCACTCCGGGCGAAAGCGCCGAGGTTGAGGTGAAAGTCGAGCGGAACGAAAACGCCGGGCCGATCCAGGTCCAGGTGGCCGATGTGCCGGAAGGCGTTACCGCCGAAGGGATCGAGATTCCTGCGGACGCATCGTCCGGCAAGCTGGAGGTCGTCGCGGCTGAGAAACTCGGCGACGAGAAGATGATGGCCACCCTCAAGGTGACCGCGAAAGTCGGCGAACAGCAGGCGGAAGGCACTCTGGGCCTGACGGTCAACAAGATCAATCTTCCCAAGCTTGCGTCCCCCGCGGCCGTCCTCCTTCAGCCGGGTGTGAGCAAGGCAACCGAAGTGAAGATCGACCGCAACGGCTACACCGGCCCGATCAACCTCGTGCTGGAGAACCTGCCGGCAAAAGTAACCGGCACGGTGGAAAACGTCGCGGCCGGACAGAACGGCGCCAAAGTGGAACTGTCGGCCGCGGGCGACGCCCAAAACGCCAAACAGACGGCTCGGGTGGTCGCCAAGTTGTACGGCCGGACGATCGCGGCCGACGTGCCGGTGCAGGTCGACCGGACGCCCTATAAGGTCAAGTCCTTCCAGGCCGTTTCCATCAAGCCCGGCGAAACGAAGCAGGTCAAGATCCCGATCGAGCGAAGCAGCTACAAGGGTCCCTTGAACCTCGAACTCAAGAACCTGCCCGAAGGGGTCACGGTCTCGAACGTCCAAGTCGCGGCCAACCAGACCGAGGCGACGGTGACGATCAAGGCCGCGCCGGACGCCAAGGAGCGGGTTCGCTCGTCGGAGGTCGCCTCGACCGGCGGCGCCCTGAGCAGCAACGATCCGATCGTACTGCGAATTTCGACCGAAGGACGAGGCTTCCTCCCGCCGGAGTTCACCGCGAACCCGGACGGCTCCGTCCTCTTGCGCCGCGGATCGTTCGGCGGCAGACTGACCGCAGACTCGAAGAAAGCCCTGCTGGACGCCTTCGGCGGCACGGCGGAATCGGAAGCTGCTGTGATGCGCGGGCTGAAATGGCTCGCCGCCCATCAACAGCCCAACGGGAGCTGGAAGCTCAAGGACTACGGCGAGGGGATTGAGGGTTGCGATTGCCTCACCGAGGCCGAGAAGGAAGTGGTCGACTACGATACGGCGGGCACCGCTTTCGGCTTATTGCCGTTTCTCGGCGCCGGCGTCACGCACAACCGTGCTCCGGAAAGCCCTCCCGAACTGGCCCAATACAAGAGCGTCGTCGAGAAAGGGCTCATTTTCCTCGGGCAAAATCAGGTCGCCTCGAAGAAGGAGAGCGAGGACGGCAGCCTCGGCGGAAATATGTACGCTCACGCCCTGGCCACGATTGCGCTCTGCGAAGCCTACGGGCTTTCCGGCGACGAGCGGCTGAAGGTGGCGACACAGCGCGCGGTCATGTACATGATGAACGCCCAGCATAAGGAAGGCGGTTGGCGCTACGGTTATAACCAGGCCGGCGACATGTCGGCCACCGGATGGGTCTTCCTGGCCATTCGCAGTGGCCAGCTCGCCGGTTTGATGATCAAGCGAGATCCGCTGGTCCGGGCCGAACGGTTCATCCAATCGTGCGCCTGCGGCCCCGAGGGCGCGAAACTGACCCGCTTCTGCTACCTGCCGGGACAAGCGGACCGCGCCTCGGTCACCCTTACCGCCGCCGGCATGCTTACCCGGCAGTACCTCCATACGCCCAAGGATAATCCCGACCTGGTCGAGGGCGTCAACTACCTGATGCAGAATCTTCCGCCGGAGTCGGGCAGCTCCCTGGGATCGATTTATTACTACTACTACGGCACCCAGGTGCTGCATCATATGGAGGGTCCGGAGTTCGACCTGTGGAACCATCGCATGCGCGAGCACCTGATCCGAACCCAGGAGAAAGAAGGCCACAAGACGGGCAGTTGGGACCCCGGCGGATCGCCATGGGGCAAGCGCGGCGGCCGCATGTACACGACCTCGATGGCGCTGATGACACTCGAGGTCTACTATCGCCATCTCCCGATGTACCGGCCGGTGAAACGCGTCGCGGAATGACGCGACGGCGTGTAGCCGTTCGTGCCCACCGCGGGGGACAGGTCTATTCTTCGGCCGATTGACTGATTTTGACGCCAAAGACGCCGGCCGAAAACATGGACCTGTCCCCCTCTTCTTCCGCGGGCGTGAACGATTGCGTTTCCTGCCACGGTGATGTCAGGATCCGACCCCGTCTCCCATCGCTGGGTGACGGAGTCCTCGTGTCACAGGAGATCAACGAGCACGTTGTTCTGCAGATCCATACCCAGCCGTGTCAGCCTCAAAGCACCTTCGTGCCACTCGAGCAGCCCGCCGCTCATCGGTTTATCCAGTTTTTCACCGAACGCCTCGCGGATACTCATCCCGTGCATCCGCGTAAAATCGGCATCCTTTACGCCGCGCGTCATGCGCAGTCCCAGCATCATGCTCTCGAATCGCGCTTCCTCTTTGGATATCTGCTCCGTCTTCGGTTCTTCACCTGCCAGATACGCGTCCAGTTCCGATGGGTTCATCGTACGGCACTCGTCGAAAAAGCTGTGCGCCGCGCAGCCGAAGCCCAGGTACGGCACGCGCGTCCAGCAGCCGAGATTATGCCGGCACGCGTACCCTTTGCGTGCGAAATTGCTGATTTCATATTGATGAAAGTCCTCTTCCGTGAGCGTCTGCCGCGCAAGCTCGTACATCTCGCGCTCAACTTCCTCATCCGGAAGAACCAGCTTTCCCTCGGTGATATCGCGGCAGATCGGCGTCTCTTCTTCAACAATCAAGCCGTAACAGGCCAGATGCGTGGGACGAAGCGCAATCGCGGCCTCCAGCGTTTCCCGGAAATCCGCGGCGGTTTGCGAAGGCAGCCCGAACATCAGGTCCAGGTTCAGATTATCGAATCCTGCATTCCGTGCAATTTCAACGGAAGCGATCACTTCCTGCCAGTTATGGATCCTGCCGATGAGACGCAGAAGACGCGCCTGCGCGGCCTGCGCGCCCAGGGACAGCCGGTTGACTCCTGCTTTACCGAGCGCCTGCGCAAACGCCGTCGTGAGCGTTCCGGGGTTGCATTCGCAGGTGATCTCGGCACCCTCTTGGATTGGAAATGCTTCAAACAGAGCATGCAGGATGCACGTTACCTGGAACTCGTCGAGAAGCGAGGGTGTGCCCCCGCCCAGAAAAATCGTATCCGCTTTCGGATGCCCCGCCAGTGCGCCGCGCCGCTTGATCTCCCGGACAACGGTATCGACGTAGCGCGGGATCACCGTCTCGCGCCCCGCATACGACGCAAAATCGCAATACGCGCACTTGCTTACGCAAAAAGGCACGTGTACGTAAAGCCCGATCGGGTATTGAAACGAACCCTGCATGTTGCCTCGCGTCATCGGCTTCAGAGAAGTTCGGCGTATTCCCGCAGTCTCAGGACTGTCTGAGCAAGTCCTTGCCGTCCAAGCGAAGCGAGATACCCGTCAACACTCATGGGCGGCTTCTTCAGGCTTTGACGCTGTCGTTTGGCCGCCGCGCAAACGATATCGGGGACGAGGTCCAGTTGTTGCGCGAGGAAGTCGTCGGGATGCTGTGCCTCGATGCCATGCGGCTTGAGGGAATCCTGGGGAAAGTCCTTGAGATTGAAGGTCAGAATGATGTCAGCCTCGCAGCAAATCCTGGTAGCCGAGTCCCAGGTCCTGATCGATAGCAGACAAATCTTCAAGGACCTCGAGGCGGTTGCGGTCCATTGTCTGTTTGAATTACATCAGATCCTTGAGCATGACCCGGCGATGCGTTCCGACTTTCCGGTAGGGAATAGCGCCCTTTTCAAGCTGTTCGATGAGAAACGGGCGGGAGACGTTCAGGATGTCCGCCGCTTGCCGGGTCGTCAGTTCGGAATGGATCGGGACCAGCGTAACGGCGTTCCCTTTGGCCATTTCGGCGAGGATGCCGTTCAGCAACTGACACGCGGTGACAGGAATTGAGATCGCTTGTTCCGCTTCGTTCTCCGGCTCAATTCGGACGCGAAGGGCCTTCGTGGGCTGGGCGGCAAGGACTCGGCTCAATCGCCGACTGGATTCCAAGGCAAGTTGGGAGTCGGCCTCCGTAGGAGGGGTGGGTTCTTTGATGTCGCTGAGCATGGCAGCCATATTTCTCTCCCTTCACCGGAAGTATAAGGCGCAAACGCAGCAAATGCAATATGTGCAACACGTGAAACGGGTGCATCGCGGGTTCGGAACACTGGACCGCGAGACGCAGGGTAAGTTGACTGGCACATTAGGAGCCAGTGTGTTCCTCTCGCCACGCCCGTCCGGAGCGGTACGCGTCCAAGCGAGCTCGCGACTGGGCCGCGGGCCCGTCGGCGGCACGTTCGGCGGCTTTGCTTTGCCAAGTAACTGCCTGGACGAAATCGCCGGCCTCGGCGTGCGCGGCAGCGAGGATCTCCAGCCACTCGTCGGCTCTCCATTCGGTCAGTTCCATGGCCCGCGTGGCGTTGGCCACGGCACTCGGACCGTTTCGGTACTGCGAGTCAGTACACGTGGCTTGGAGCCACGCCAGATTCTTGTAGGCGTTGGGATGCTTGGGGTCGAGCGAGATGGCTTTCTCGTAGTCGGCCGCTGCCCTGGTGTACTGGCCAGCCTTCATCCAGTAGAAGCCCCGATTGTTGCAGCCGATGCCATACTCGGGATTAAGACGCAACGACTCCTCATAATCCGCAATCGCCTGTTCGGGTTCCCCTTTGTTCAGCCAAACGACGGCGCGGTTGCTGTGACAGAGCGCGTCCCGGGGTCTCAGACGAATCGCCATGTCCGTGTCAGCAAGTGCCTTTTCGTGCTCGCCCTTGTCAGACCAAGCCTGCCCGCGATTGTTGTATGCAGTGGCGTTTTTCGGGTCCAGCCGCAGCGCCTGGTTGCAGTCCTCGACAGCCCGGTCGTGCTGGCCCTTCCTCAGCCAGGCGACGGCGCGATTGGCGTAGTAGAGTGCCACGGCGGGGGCCAAGCGAATGGCCAGTTCGTAGTCGGCCAACGCGCGGTCGATTTCGTCTTTGCCGCACCATGCCTGCGCGCGGTTGTTGTACGCGGCTGCGTGATACTTGTCCAAGTGCAGGGCTTGGTTGCAGTCAATAATGGCCCGGTCGTGCTGTCCCTTCGCAGACCACGCGGCAGCCCGGGACGCGTAAGCATCGGCCAGCAACGGCATTCGGCGGATAACGTCGTCCCAACCGGCGATGGCCTGATCGTACTCCCGCCTTTCGTACAGACCCCGCGCACGCCGCATGGCTCCTGCCAAACCACCGCGGAGCAGCCAGCCCAACGTGCCCGTTGCGGATCGGACGGTCTTCCTAAACATGCGTTGCTCCGGATTCCGGATGCCTGACCCCACAATTCTCTTTTTCCTATCCGACGCCGGCAATGATCGCAACCTGGGAACGCAGCGCTGCCTACTTCCTGTCCGCCGCCAGCACCGAAATAAATGCCTTTTGCGGTATCTGGACCTGGCCGACCTGCTTCATCTTCGCCTTGCCCTTCTTCTGTTTCTCAAGAAGCTTCTTCTTGCGCGTCACGTCGCCGCCGTAACACTTGGCCGTCACGTCCTTGCGGTAGGCCTGGATCGTCGATCGCGCGATGATCTTGCCGCCGATGCAGCCTTGGATCGGGATCTTGAACTGGTGGCGGGGAATCGCTTCGGCCAGTTGCTCGCAGTAGTGCAGCGCCCGTGCCCGCGCCTTGTCGCGATGGACCAGGTAGGCAAGCGCATCGACCGGTTCCCCATTGATCAGAATCTCCACCTTCACTACGTCGGTCTCGCGATAGTCGATGGGTGCGTAATCGAACGAGCCGTAGCCGCGCGTGACCGTCTTGAGCTTGCCGTAGAAATCGAAAAGCACCTCGCCCAACGGCATCTCGCTGGTAATCTCGACCCGGCCCACGGACAGGTAATTCATCTGCTGGCTCGCCGATCGATACTCACGGCACAGTTCCATGACCGCTCCGACGTACTGCTCGGGCGTGAGAATCGACGCCTTGATGTACGGCTCCGTGACGCCGGCAATGTTGAACGGATCCGGCCAGTTTCCCGGGTTGTCGACCTCGGTCACGTGGCCGTCCTTCAAGCTCACCTTGTACCGGACCGACGGGGCCGAGACGACCAGGCCGATGTCGAACTCCCGCTGCAGGCGCTCCTGGACCACGTCCAGGTGCAACAGTCCAAGGAATCCGCAGCGGAACCCGAAGCCCAGGGCCGCGGAGCTGTCTTTCTCATACGTCACCGCGGCATCGTTGATAGCCAGCTTGTCCATCGCCTTTGCCAGCTCGCGGTACTCGTCCGCATTGATCGGATAGATCGAGGAAAAGACGACCTGCTTCGCCTTCTGGTAGCCGGGGACCGGTTCCGCCGCCGGGCGATCGAGGTGCGTGATCGTATCGCCGATTTCGATCTCACGCACGCTCTTGATTCCCGCGATGATGTAGCCCACCTCCCCGGCGGTGAGTTCGGCTTTGGGATGGAATTTCAGCCGATGGATTCCCACTTCCTCCACCGTGTAGTCCCAGGCGGAGTGCATGAAGTGGATCTGATCGCCGGGTTTCACCGTGCCGTCCATGATGCGGCACAGGAGGATCACCCCCCGATAACGATCGAACTGCGCGTCGAACACCAGCGATTTCAGTGGCCCGGCCGGGTCGCCTTTGGGGCAAGGCAGCTTCTCGACGATTCCCGCAAGCACGTCTTGAATGCCGAACCCCGTCTTGGCCGAGACGGGGATCGCCGCGAACGGGTCGAGCCCCAGGTCCTTCTCGATCTCTTCCCGCACCCGGTCGACGTCGGCGGCCGCGAGATCGATCTTGTTGATGACCGGCAGCAATTCCAGGTTGTGATCCAGCGCCAGGTAGAGGTTGGCGACCGTCTGCGCCTCGACGCCCTGGGACGCATCCACGACAATCAGCGCACCGTCGCACGCCAGGAGCGAGCGCCGCACCTCGTGCGAAAAATCGACGTGCCCCGGGGTGTCGATCAGGTTGAGCTGATAGTCCTGCCCGTCGCCCGCGCGGTAGGAGAGCGTGATCGAATTGCTCTTGATCGTGATCCCCCTCTCGCGCTCGATGTCCATCGAGTCGAGCACCTGGTTGCGAAACTCGCGCTGGGAAACGCCGCCACAGGCCTGGATCAACCGATCGGCCAAGGTCGATTTCCCGTGGTCAATATGGGCGATGATGCAGAAGTTGCGAATGTGGTTCATGAAACGTGTTGAGAGTATTGCTGACGGTTTGAAGGCGGCGACCCGCGGGCGAACGACGGGCGGCATTGATGTGCGAGTCGGGTGCCCCGCTCGCCACAGTAGACCCGCACGGACAAGGCCCCTTGGCCGCCTCCGAATCCATCGATTCTAACCTCTGGCGTTGACAACGGATAGGGATGGCGACAGGTACCCGTTGCCGCCAGGATTTCCCTTTATCGGATCCACCCGTTTCCTGCGGAGGTCCGTTGTTCAGGACGAACTCCGGAACCCCTATACGCCGACTGAAACGTACGTCAATACGGACGTACGTTGTGTGGTGCGTCACGGCTGATTTCGGGCGGGGGACGCCACGCGACTTCTTGCGTAACCGTTCACGGGGCGGAAGAGAGGGGGACAGGTCCATGTTTTCGGCCAGCGTTCTTGCCGCCAAAATACGCCAACTGGCCGAAAAATGGACCAGTCCCCGACCGCCCCGTGAACAGTTACACTTCTTGCCTTCAATTAGCGGCCCCCCAAACTAGCTGCATCCTGGTTTCGACGCGTCATTGGTGTGAGAAGGCAGCGTGCGAAGACGCGCGCCCAGGGCAGCGTACAGCACGAGTCCGAATGCACTGTGCAAGGCTAGGCTGGCAAGGCTTTCGTGAGGTGGATGGTGCCACCAGAGCACGACCATTGCCCATCCCGGACTCGCTCGCACGACTTATTCTAGTCACGGAACACGTGGCAGGGTAGACTGCCTCGATGCGGAAACGGATCTCACACCGGCAGGGACAACGAGGAGGAAACCATGATCTGCAACCTGTGGCGAGCTTTCTCGCCGGCCTCGATTGTCCTGGCCGTTCTGGCGGCTCCGGCGGTGTCGGCCCGCGAAATCCACGTTGCCAAGTCAGGAAGCGACGCCAACGTGGGCAACCGCGAGAATCCTTACCTCTCGATCGGAAAGGCAGCACAAGTCGCCGAGCCGGGCGACGTCGTCGTCGTGCATGCCGGAACTTACCGCGAGTGGGTGAAACCGGCACGCGGCGGGAACGACGAGGCGAGCCGGATTACCTACCGGGCCGCCGCGGGCGATGACGTGTTCATCAAAGGTTCCGAGCAAATCACCTCGTGGGTCAACCAGGCGGACGGGGTCTGGATGGTCGAATTGCCGAATGCTCTCTTCGGCGACTACAATCCGTACGCGCTGAATCTCTCCGGCGGCTGGCTCCACTACGGCGAGTGGCATCACCGGGGCGACGTCTACCTGGACGGCGATGCCTTCCTCGAGAAGCAATCGCCGGAGGAAGTGAAGCAAGCGCCCGAGAGCTGGTGTTGCCGCGCCGATGCCGAGACCACGACGATCTGGGCGAACTTCGGCAAGGCGGCCCCCAATCGGCAGCTTGCCGAGATCAACGTCCGGCAGAGTGTGTTCCTGCCCGAGCAAAGCGGCTTGAGCCATATCAGGGTTTCCGGATTCCACCTCATGCATTCGGGAGAAAACTGGCAACCGCCCGGCCTCGACGTGCAGATGGGTATGATCGGCCCTCGGATGGGCAAGCACTGGATCATCGAAAACTGCACGATCACCAACGCCCGCTGCGTGGGAATCGTCCTGGGACACGCCACCGGGGTCGATTACGGCGACGTCGACGCCTTCGGCGACCACGTCGTCCGCAACAACGTGATCCGCCGCTGCGGCGAAGCGGGCATCGCCGGCCAGAAGGGAGCGACCCGCTGTCTCATCGCGGGCAACCTCATCGAACAGACCAACTACCGCAAGGAATTCGGCGGCTGGGAGACGGCGGCGATCAAATTTCACGAGTCGGTCGACGCCGTGATCCGCGGCAACCTGATCCGCGGAGTCTCCCACCAGGGATACGGGGCGTTCGGAATTTGGATGGATTGGGGCAATCAAGGGGCCCGCATCTCCGGCAACATCGTCTACGATACCCAGGCGGCCAATCTGTTCCTGGAAATGAACCACGGGCCGACGCTGGTCGACAACAATGTGCTGATCGGGCACAGCGTGCGGAGCAATTCCAAAGCCACGGTGTTCGCACACAACCTCTTCGTCGACTGCAAGTTCGAGATGGTCTCCGATACCCGGCGGTCCTCGCAGTTCTACAAGCCGCATACCCGGCAAGAAGTCGGCCGCAAGCACGGCATTCCGTCAGACGACAAGTGGTTCAACAACCTCTTCATTCGACGAGGGTTGGAAGGCGTCAAGAAGGCGCCTGGCTACGCCTCGGACTACAACGTCTTCCTGGAAGGAGCGAAGAAGAGTTCCTTCGGCGATGAGCACAGCGTCACGGAGCCCGGCGCGGCCCGATTCCGCCGCGACGACAGCCTCTTGGGCGTTTCGCTGCGTTTCACACTCGGCGACGCCGCAGTTCGCCTGAAGGGCCCATGGGTCGGCGCGGAACTGGTGGGGATTTTTCCGACGGTACGTCAGACCCTGGAGGACCGCCACGGCCGGCCGATCCGCGTCGATACGGATCTCCCAGGGCAAGCCCGCGCGGAGCCGCTCGCCGGGCCGCTGGCGGAGCCTACGGCCGGCGAGAATACGTTTCAGTGGGCGGTGGACCGAGCCGAGTCGCCGTGAATCGCATCGACGCCGAACAAACAAGTTCTCTGCCGCGGGCGAGTAGATTACTCTCGACATGGTTTTCCAGCATACTCACTTTCGATTTCCCGAATCCGTTGCTCGGTTCGTGCGTCTTATGGCATTCCCAACGACCGCAGCACAAACCGATCGCGCAACCGGTCCGGGACGAACTTCAACGCACCGATCGAAAATCGCGTTGACGGTCCGACCGGATAGCGCGTGCGAGGGCGACGGGCAAACAACGCGTGGACAACCGCGTCGACGACCTTCCGGACCGGCATGGCGGTCCGGGCCATCTCGTCGCTCGCTTTGCGCATGGCCTCCATGTCCTCGCTGTAGAGATCGACACGGGGTTGCGGCGCGGTCTCACTCAGGTTCGTCGCCGACCCTTGCGCCTTGTCCCAGATCGGCGTATTCACGCTCCCCGGCTCGACGATGGAAACGCCGATGCCCCAGTGCCGGAGCTCCATCCGAAACGCATCGGTCACTGCCTCCAGCGCATACTTCGAGGCGCAGTAGGCACCCAGGAAAGGAGCCGTCACCCGGCCCGAGATCGATCCCATGTTGACGATCCGGCCCTTCGCTGCCCGCAGCATCGGGATCATGGCCCGGGTAACCGCGACCTGCCCGATCACGTTGACCTCGAGCTGGTGCCGGAGTTGCTGGACCGGGATGAGCTCCAGCGGCCCGGTGACGACGATCCCCGCGTTGTTCACCAGGCCGTAGAGGCCGGCATCGCCCACGGTGCCGCGGATCGTTTCCGCCGCCGCGACGATCGCGTCCGAATCGGTCACCTCCAGCAGCAGCGGCACGAGCCTTTGCGAAGCCTGCCCGCGGAGTCGCTCCCCATCCGCCTCCCGGCGGACTCCTGCGAAGACGCGGCACGCGCGGCGGTCGAGCTCCAAAGCGCAGGCCTCCCCGATCCCCGTCGACGCACCGGTGACGAGAACGAACGGTCCGGTATCCGAAGGTTTGCTCACGCGACTATTCCTCCACAACATCCCACGGACTGATCTGTCTCGGCTGCGGCGGCGGAGCAAACTTCGCCGCCAGCTCCGCGTCTTCTTCGGCGACGCGCGTCGGTTTCGACAGCCGCACGAATCGCACCTCCCGGACGACCTCCGGCAGGTTCAACACGAACACAGCCAGCGCCGCCGCGGGAATGATCACCAGCAACACCGGCGTCTCGGGCGGAAGCACGGTCCCGCCCAGCAAATGCGAAAGCGTCCAGACGGCGTTCGTCACCTGAAGGAGACTGTAACCCATGCGGTACCACTCCTCCGACATCATCTGGACGACGACCGGCATCCCGCAGCCGGCCAACACGACCATGATATGAATCAGGATGGTCAGAAGCATGCCGGATTGGCCGGCGCGGCGGAGCAGCCGCAACACGAACAGGCCGAATCCAAGATAGATGATCAGGTACGAGACCGCCAGCACTCCGAACGTCATGACGGTCCGGCCGTCGCCGATTTGCCAGTTGGCCACACGAGGGAAAGGATAGAGATCCTTGGCCGCCACGGCCAGGACTCCCAGCGCCACGGTGCCCAGCCCGCCGCAGACCGCCAGCAGGTAGCCCGTGCCGGGGCCGGGGTTGAACCACGTCAACAGCGCGCGGCCGAGAAAGCTCTGCGGAAGGCTGCGCCGTACGCGGAGCGAAAGGTCCGTCGTCTCGCCGGTCATCATCGCGCCCATGACGAACCAGTGGAGCACGGCGAAGGTCAGGAAAACGAGAACGACCTCCGATTCGCCTTCGGCATAGATCCAGGCCCAGGTCATCCAGCCCGCGAACAGGACGTACTGCACGAGCATGATCACGCGGAGCCGCGTCGAGCGGTTGTCGCTGGCGAACGTGATTCGCGCGACGGCCGCGTAGTAGGTCAACGCGAAGTAGGTTAAGTAGCCGGTCAGAATAGCCGCGTTGATCTCCCAGAACAACGGTTCGGAAAAGGGCACGCCCACCGAGAAGAGCATTCCTTGAAAGACGATGATGCACGCGATCCAGAACGCCAGGAGCAGGCCGACGATCAGTACCACCGAGAGCACGACCTGCCAGTGCCGCTCGTTGGTCAGCGTGCCCACCAGCAGCGCGACGACCGAAAGCCCCAGCGACCCCAGCACCGTCCAGAAGAGGACGTAGAGGATCGTCGGGGCATCGATCCCCCGAAGCAAATAGGTGAACGCCAGGCAGGGAGAGATGGCCGAGAGATAGACGAGCATCTGCGCGATCGCGCTGCCCAGCTTGCCGCGGACGATCTGCCGCGGATCGAGCGCGGTGATCGAGAGCAGTTCGTAGGTCCGGTCCTCCTGTTCCGAGGCGAGCGAGCGAAACGCGCCGAACGGCACGATCACCAACAACGGGAAGACGAGGATCAGGTAATACCCCGTGAACATTCCGCCGCCCTGGTTGCTGTACATCGCGTCGGGGCCGAGCCAGCCCAGCCCGAGGATCGACCAGGCCCATCCGAAGATCAGAACGAGGGCAAACGTGATCACGAACTGCCGGCTCTTCAGCGCCTGCCGCGATTCCTTGACGAGGATCGGGTTGAGCCGGTCGCCGACCACCGCGACGATCCGGTCGATCGGCGACCAAAGGCCGGACAGGGGGCTCTCCACGATCGCGGCATCGACCGGCGGCGATTCCGTCTGCGTGCTCATTGCACCAGCCCTCGGGTCACTTGCATGAAAACGTCTTCCAGCGTCCGCCGCCGTGTGCCGAAGGCGACGACGCGAAACCCGGCCTCGACCATTGCCTTGAGCAACTCCGCTTCGGCTTCCGGTTCGCCGGCGTGGAGGAAACGAGCACTCTGGCCGTCCAGGTGCAATTGGCTCACGTCGGACCGCACGGCCAGCCAGGCGCCCAGCGGATCGACGCTGTCCAGCATACGGACCTCGACGAGGTTCTGCGGTGTTTGCTCTTGTTTCTGGATTTCGTCGACGGTGCCGACGGCCACCAGCCGCCCCTGCTCGATGATCCCGACCACGTCGCACATTTCGCCCAATTCCGTAAGGATGTGCGAGCTGATCAGAACGGTCTTGCCGCGGTCGGCCAGCGTGCGGATCATTTCGCGAAGCTCGATGCGGGCCCGCGGGTCGAGGCCCGCGGCCGGCTCGTCCAACACGAGCACGGCCGGATCGTGGATCAGCGCCCGGCCGAGGCAGAGCCGCTGCTTCATCCCCTTGGACAGGCCGTCGATCGGTTTCTCCGCCAGCCCGTCCAGCCGCGTGAAATCCATCACCCGGCGAATCGCCGCCTCGCGGTCGCGGCCCCGCAGCCGGTAGGCCCGCGCGAAGAAGTCGAGATACTCGCGGACGTTGACGTTGGCATACGTGCCGAAATAGTCGGGCATGAAGCCGAGCCGGTGGCGGACGCGGTCCGGGTCGTCGACGACCGAGAATCCGTCGACGAAGGCGGTGCCGGCGTCGGGCAGATCGAGCGTGGCGAGGATTCGCATGCTGGTCGTCTTGCCCGCGCCGTTGGGGCCGATATAGCCGAAGACTTGCCCCCGGTAAACCCGGAACGAAATATCGTCCACGGCGTGGGTCGTGCCGAAGAAGCGGTGCAGACCGCACAGTTCGATCATCGGTCGAGAGTCGTTCATCGGCCCTATCACCACTGGCCTCGGATCACGTGAAAGCTCGCTTCCTCGGCCGCCGACGGCGTGCCCAACTCGACCTCCGGGGAATGGTCCACCAGCGCGATATAGCTGGCGGGTCCCAGTAGCGGCCGGTCGGTCTGAGCCGAGTGGGCTGCCGCGGCCAGCGACTTCTCCAGCCGGCTGGTGGCCTGGTTCGCGTCGACTTCGCCGTAGCCCCGCGGCCGAAAGATCCGTCGCCGATAATTCCGGCTGGCGGCCGCTGCGGCCAGGGTCTGGCGGTCGGTGCCGGGCGGGAATTCCGGCGTATGCTCCACGGCCGCCAGCCGCAGCCGCCCCGCCGCTTTCGCCGGATCGCTGGGCACGAGCGAGGCGGTTCCGCCGGCGCGAATCGTTTGGGCTTCGAAATACTGTCCGTCGCTGCTGCGAACCACAAGATCCTGGATGCGGGTTCTCAGCCGATTCTCCACCACTAGCGAGTCCGGATCCTCGGGCGAAGGATGGAAGTCGAGGCCGTAATCGATCTTCCGGGCGCGGACGGTAAGCAACTGCGTCGGTGTTCTCGCTCGCAGCCAGCCGCCCGTGAGATGCAGTTGCGAGTCCCAGAAGACGTCGCGGCGACGAGACCCGGGGTCCGCTGGAAGATATTCCAACGGCAAGACGGCCACGTCGTCGGAAAATGCCAGCCCGCGGCGAGGGGCCAATCCGGCGTAGTACGACAGCCGCGACCAGCAGACCGCTTCGCCGTTTCGCTGGTCGATCTCGGTATAGCTGCGGGCGCGAACGCGTGTCCCCAGGCCGTCCGCGATCAGCGCATACCCGAACAGGGCCACGGTGACCAGCGCCGCGCTGGCCGGCACGATGACCAACAGCAGGTGCAGTTTTCCCCAGCGGCGGAGCAGGAAATAGTTCACCGGCCCGATGATCACCACAAACAGCGTGATCAGCACGCGGAACGCGTTCACCGGCGGCAGCCCGACGCCCGGGATCAGGAAGTTCCAGAAGTCGGCGTTCTCGCGCGTCATCGAGAGCCCATGCCGATGCGCCCAGACGAGCCGCTCCGGCCCCAGCGCGTTGAACAGCCATCGCCACTCGTGTTCGCCGCCGGCAAAGAGGTCGGACGGAGCCAGGGCAACCACGGCACCCATCCCGTAATCGCGATAGACGAAGTGCGCCTCGTCCGGGACCGGCGGCAATTCCGGCTTTCTTCCCGGAGAGGGGCTCACCTCGACAGGACCGCCGTAGTCGTAATCCTCTGAAACGAAACCCTTGAGCGGCTCGCCGAACAGGCTCTTGTCCGGATTGGTCCATCCGGAGCGCGGCGCGTCGAAAGACCGTGACGGCGGCAGACTAAGAATCTTCTCCAGCTCCGGCAACCGCTCCCATTTCCGCCCGACTGCGTAGACGAACAGGTTCCCGCCGGCCCGTGTCCAACGCACGAAAGCCTGACGCGTCGTTGAGTCGCCAAGTTCAAGCAACTGGTCCAGCGAGATGCAGACGATATCGAGATTCGAATAGTCGAGCCAACTCGGAGGCAAATCGGCCTTAGGAACGTCGCGGAGGGCGAGCGGCGCGACACCGGAAAGGAGGGTGCCATCAAGAACCGCTACGGGTCCCGGACTTTTGGTCAAGATTTTGGTGAAGCGTTGATTCCAGGCGACTCCCACGGCTCTGGGAAGTCCTTGGTGCGGACCGGCGTTGGCGTCCGCATCGACCATGCCTTGGACCGAGAGCCCGGGGATCAGCAAGCCGTCTTCGATCACGTCGACGCGATACTCCCTGCCCAGCGATTGCGGAACTCGGACGACAGCGCGAACGGCTCCCGAGCCCGCCGGGATCTCGATGTCCTCTACGGCGCGAACGCAGTAGCTGCCGCCAGGGCCGGGACCCCGCGAGAGAAACTCCACGGTGAGGGTCCGGTCCGCGCTCTGCTGCGCCGTCGGCCTGACCTCGATGGGAATCGGACGGTATCCGGGACCGGGATACCACCGCGTGTCGATCGTCACGGTAAATCCCGCGGCGGCGCCGCGGTGAACCTGGCCTGCCGGCGTCGCAGCGGTCCAGCCGATGCTCGCTGCGGCGATCACCAGGCCAACCAGCCGGGCGGCGCGTGGCCGGCCACCGAGTCGTCTGCGGGGTAGCGGTTGGGCTTGATCCATTTCGAAATCGGCTACTCGGGACAGCTCTGTTGTCTCTCAGCGAATCCCGGGGGCTGCTCCACAGGCACCCGCGGCGAAGGAGTCTCCGCCGGCCGGCGACCACGCGCAAAGGGCGAATCGCCCGGCGAAGCGACGCGGCCCGCGGCCGCTACGGAAAAGACCCACACCACGAAGAACAGCAGCCCGTACAGCCCGATCGACATCGCCAGGGCCAGCAACCCGACCGATACGGCGGCTGCCCAGTGGTGTCCGCGCACGCCCAGCGCGACAATGGAGAAAATCACTGCCGCGACCGCGGTGACACCCAGGAGCCAGCGAATCGAAAACTGCGGGACGAGCATACCCCCATTCTTTCAGGTTCCCGGAATTTTGCAAGAAGGGCGTTCAATGGGAACCCATCCACAGTCCTGAAAGGGCGAAAGTAGTGCAATCCGCCCTGACGGAAGGTACGCTGAGCGTATCGTAAGCGGCCGTAAGAAAACAAGTCATACACTTTGACGTAGGGTGGATTTCAATCCACCCGGAAAAGAAGCGGTGGATTGAAATCCACCCTACGACTATCGGCCAGCTTATTCTCTTACGGCTCCTAACCGAGGACCGGGGAACTGGTCCATTTTTCGGCCAGTTCGGGTGTTCCCGCGTCAAAGAGCGCCCCGCGAACGGTCACCGATGGAGACAACCCATGATCGACAACCACTCAACTCTCACCGGCTCCAAAACTGCCCCGGTCCTCCTGGCATCCCTGGCGATTTTTTGCGCCGCGACCCTGCGCACATCCGAAGCCGACCAACCCTCGCGGCCTAACATCCTGCTGATCTACACCGACGATCAGAGTCATCGCTCCATCGGCTGCTACGAAGAGGCTCACCCCTGGGTGCGAACGCCGAACATCGACCGCCTTGCCGACGAAGGCGTTCGCTTTCAGTACGCCTACATCGGAACTTGGTGCATGCCCAGCCGGGCGCAGATTCTCACCGGCCGGCTTCACACGGTATCGAGAGTCTGCGGATGCAGGGCCTCTATCCCGGCAACGTGTACAACCCACAGCAGTGCCGCTTCTGGCCTTCGGTGTTCCGCCGCGGTGGATACGCGACGGGGATGATCGGCAAGTGGCATACCGGCTTCGATACCGGTTACGGCCGCGACTGGGACTATCAGGCCGTCTGGAACCACGTCGATCCAAAACGGTTCGGCGGCTACTACCGCAATCAGAAAGTGAGCTTCAACGGCGGGCCGCCCGAGGACGTCGGCGGCTACAGCACCGACAACTATACCCGCTGGGCGATCGAGTTCATCCGGGGCGAGCATCGGCCGGCGGACAACCGCGGTCATTCGCTACGACGCGTCCACGGCCCTATCTCCCCGCCGAGCGGCACCGGGACGAATACGCCGACATTCCACCCGTGCCGATCCCCCAAGACATCTACCCGCCCCGGCCGACGAAACCGCAGTATATGCACGAGTACGGCGTCTGGACGAAGGCAGACGACGGGCGGCCCGCGATGAGAGGGCGGACGCTCGACGCGTGGATCCGGCAATATAACCAGGCAGTTCGCGCCCTGGACGAAGGTGTCGGCAGCCTGTTGGAAGCGCTCGCCGAGACGGGCCAACGGAACAATACTCTGGTGGTCTATACGTCGGACCAGGGATTCGCCTGGGGCCAGCACGGCTTCGCCTGGAAATACGCGCCGTACGACGCCAACCTGCGAGCCCCGCTGATGGTGCGGCTTCCCGGGAAAGTGGCAGAAGGCAAGGTCTGCCGCCATCCGGTCGGCGGAATCGATCTGATCCCGACGTTTTTCGCCCTGGCGGGAATTCCGCTCCCCTGGGAAATGCACGGGCACGATTTGACTTCGTTGCTGGCGGATCCCGAGTCGAGTTGGCCATACCCCGTCGTGGTCGAACAGACTCGCGCTACCTACGGCTCCGACACCGCGGAAATCCCACGAGGAAAGGATGCACGCTGGAGCGGAGTCCCATGGTACGTCTTCCTTCGCCAGGATCGCTACAAGTACATCCGCACCCTGGAGGATGGCGAGATCGAAGAATTGTACGACCTCGAATCCGACCCCGGGGAGCTCCGCAATCTCGCCCGCGAGCCGGAGCATCAACAGCGGCTGGCCGCATTTCGTGGGAAGCTGGTCGACGAACTGAAACGGACCGGGGCGCCGTTTGCCGGACGAATGCCGGAGCCGCGGCTGTCACCTAGGTGACTTGCGGCTCGGACCCCGTCGCACAGGTTGCATGGGGCGACAAATTGGCGTGATGTGGCGCCAGATTGTCCGGGCAGATAGGCAAAGTACCGCCACCAGGAAAGCAGCCCGGCTGCTGGCCATCTTCATCTCGCAGTGCCTCCCCGTCGACCGGTGGCAGCAGCCGGGCTGCTTACGATTCCTCGAAAGAAGCTCGCGATTTTCTGCCCATGGCAGCAAGGCGCCACAGGGGCTCCCATCGCCGCACCGCGTCCAGCTTGGCACAGCGTTTGCACCCCGTTCCTTTTGCGTGGCTCAACGGCCTGGCAACAGGAACCATTTGGACAGGAAGGGATCGACCATGGTGAACGAACAGCAACTCCAGGGGCACTGGCACGAAGTCCGCGGCAGGATCCGTTCCCGATGGGGGCAGATCAGCGAGGACGAACTGACGACCTTCAGCGGCAACATCGAGGAGTTGGTCGGGACGATTCAACAGAAGACCGGAGAATCGCAAGAGACTATCCGTAACTATCTTGACGAGCTGACTTGCTCGATGGGCTCAACGACCGCACGCATGACCGATCAAGCGGGACAGTATGTCAGCCAGGCCGCCGCCTCCCTGCAGGGAGCGTCACGCCGGTTTGCCGATAGCCTCGCGACAGGCTACGGCGACGCGGAACGGCTGGTGCAACATCGGCCCGCCGAGTCGTTGGCCGTTGCCTTTGGCCTCGGCCTGATTACCGGAGTGGTCGTGGGCATGCTCGCCAGTTCGCGCTAGCCGGCGCTAACGGAACGTCATCCGCACTTGGAGCCCATCCCAAAACTGTTGGGGGCTGGCTCGTTTTTGCGGAGTTTTCGGAGATAGATGTGCCTGTCCCCTCCTGACGCGGTTTTGGGATGGGCTTTTGATGGAGGAGGAATGGTTATGTCCGAACAAGAATCCAGGTCGCGGTTCCCAATGCCACAATCGGCGTACGAAGAAGCGGTTCACCGCGCCGCCCGTGGTTATGAAGAGGTCGAACACATGGTTCAGCGCAACCCGGCTTCGGCCGTCTTCGTGGCCTTCGGCCTCGGCGTCGGGCTGGGTGTGCTGCTGGGCAACTCGATCGCCCACGCGTCGTATTTCCGCGAGCCGGAACGGGGTATGGCCGAACGAGTCGGCCTGCGAGTCCTTGATGCGCTGGCCGGAGTGTTGCCGGAGTCCATGTCAGCAAGTCTCCGCCGTTAGGGGAAGGGGCCTGCCCGTGAGCACAGCGCGAGAAGCGGAGGAAATCCAGCGCGCGATGGCGGAGATCCGCTGCAGTTTCAACTCGGGCGTCGAAGAGATCGTCGACAACGCCCGCGTGATGTCCGACTGGCGCTACTATGTGCGAACCTATCCGTGGGCGTGCGCGGCGGGGGCCCTGGCAGTCGGTTATCTGATCGTGCCGACTCGTCTTGAGGTCATCAGCCCCGACGCCAAGACGCTCGCGAAGCTGGCCGAGCAAAACCGCTTGTTGGTCAAGTCCGAGCCCGAGCCTCAGAAGCGCGGCGGCTTGGTTGGCGCGTTGTTCACGCTGGTGGCGAGCACGGTCGTGCGAGGACTCGTGGCACACCTGGGGCAGTTGGCCGGCCAAGCGATGTCCAATCGCGAAGGCGAAGAGAGCTTCGGCCCCGTCGGAGCCGGTGTTCGGCATCGAGGGCGGTGAGCCGGCGCGAGTTGTTTTGACAAGACCATTTAGAGGTTATCCGGAAAACGGGGACTGGCTCCAGGATGTCGAGCATCGAAGACGAAAACTTACGAGATGCAGGGTGCCTGTCCCCGTTTCCGGATAGTCACCAAGAACGAAAGGCGTCTGGCGTGGAAAGACCGATTTACGACTACAGTTCGGAGACGGCAAGTCGAACCCGCACGTTCGCCGGCCAGGCGGGAGGGATGGCCCAACAAATGGCCCGCGACCAGTTGCAGTTGTGGGGTAAACGGCTCGGCGAGGTGATTCGGGAAAATCCGGGGCCTAGCCTCGGAGCGGCACTAGGAATGGGAGTGCTCCTCGGATGGCTGATCAAACGGCGGTAGAGACCCGCAACGGCGCGAGGGAAGCACCGGCAACGGAGATCGCGAGAAGCTTGAGCGACTGCGCCCACGACGTGGTTAACCTGGCAGAGCTTCAAACGAGGCTCCTGAAACTCGACATGCAGGAAAGCGTTCGGCAGACCGTCGCTCCTGCCGGGTTGCTGGCGATAGGACTCGGACTCCTGGTCGGCTCCTTCCCCCTTCTCTTGATGTCGATCGCATTTGCCCTGGTCAACGGGGCGGCGTGGCCCGAGTGGGCCGCTTTCCTGCTGGCTACGGTTCTGGGACTTCTCGGGGGCGGCGGCTTGTGCGCGGGAGCCTGGTGGCTGTTTCGCAACAGTGTCACCGGACTGGAACGTTCTCGCAAAGAGCTGACCGAGAATATCCAGTGGCTGAAAGATACCCTCAGCAGCAGCGGCCGAATGCGGCACCGCCGCCAGTGTTAGCAACTCCCTTCAACGGTTCCAATACGCACAGAGGATGAGAGGATAATTACGATGGACGTTTCTCATGAAATGAAACACCGACCGGAAACCGGATCGATCGAGGCGAGGCATCCGATTGACGACCTGACCAACTACTTTTACCAGTACGCCCGCGAGCGTCCCGACGTCGTGGCGCTCTGGTGCTTCGGAATCGGGTTTGTGCTCGGCTGGAAGCTGAAGCCCTGGTAAGACGAGCGGCAGAGCGAACCTTACCGATTGTCACCCCCGGCTGCTTTCCGGCAGCCGGGCTGATGAGGACCAATCCATCGCCATGGAGGATAAACGTGGCCAAGAGCCAGGATCAGCCGAAACCGCCCTTTCCCGAACAACACCTGCCGAAGCCGGGCCTCGAATCGCAGCTCGACCCACGTCCGCGCTACCGAGCGGCCGAGTATCGTGGTTCATCCAAGCTCGACGGCGACGTGGCACTGATCACCGGCGGCGACTCGGGCATCGGGCGGGCCGTTGCCGTCCTCTTCGCCCGCGAGGGCGCGAACGTCGCCATCGTGCACCTGCCCGAAGAACAGTCCGACGCCGAGGAGACTCGCGAAGCGGTTGTCAAGGAAGGCCGCGAGGCGCTGTTGATCGCGGGCGACGTCCGCGATGCTTCCTTCTGCCGGGATGCCGTCCAGAAGACGCTTGGCAGGTTCGGAAAGCTCGACATCCTGGTGAACAATGCCGCGTACCAGCAGCACCAGAGCTCGCTCGACGACCTCTCGCTGGAGCAGTGGGACCACACGTTGAAGACGAATATCTACGGCTATTTCAACATGGTCAAGGCGGCCCACACCCACCTTCGCGACGGCTCGACGATTATCAACACCGGCTCGATCACCGGCCTGGACGGCAGCGGCGCTCTACTCGATTACTCGGCGACGAAGGGAGCAATCCACGCCTTCACGAAGTCGCTGGCCCAGATGCTGGTCGGCAAAGGCATACGGGTCAACTGTGTGGCGCCGGGACCTGTCTGGACTCCGCTGAACCCGGCCGACCGGGCGCCCGAAGATGTCGCCCATTTCGGGGAACAGACCCCCATGGGCCGCCCGGCCCAGCCTGAAGAAATCGCACCCGCCTTTGTCTTTCTCGCCTCCAACACCGACTCCGGCTACATGACCGGCGAGATCCTGCGGCTGCTGGGTGGGCAAACCACGGCCGCATAAGGCCGCCAAACGAACTCGCAGCCGACCCCGAGAGAGACTTCCCCACCCATCCCACTCCCGACTTGCACCGCTGAAAACATCGGGTGTTCAATCCCGTGCTTGGCATCTTTCCGCTAATGCCCGGAGCGTCCGATCACGACGATCTTCAATCAGGCGGCGGTCGAACGGCACCTCGATCGTCCCATCAGCGACCTCCCAGACCAGCCCGACATGCTCCCTCAACGCCTGCCGTCGTGACGGACTCCTGGCGACTTCTGCCACGGTGCCGATCGCGTCCAGCAGCCGCAAAATCGCTGCCGTATTGCTGCCGGCGCTTCGGCGGACCTGTTCCAACGCGTCGGAAAGGAGCGTCTCGAATGTAGGGCCACGGGCGATGACGCGAACTTCCTCGTCGGCTTCGCGATAGCGGCTTTCAATGCGGCGCGTGGCGGCGCGGGCAAGGATTGCCGACAGGTGATCGATCGAGATGATCGCCGTCGTGGTATCATTCACCCCCGGCGAAAGCGCCTTCAACGCAATGTCGACGATCTGCTGAATCCCGAAGCTCGGGTCCTGATACACGGTCCGCTGGAGATTCAGGGCGTAAGCGCGGTTCAGCGCAGCGATCATTTCGTCGTCCGGCGGCTGGACCGAGGACACGCTCGCCAGCAGCGTTCCCTCCACGATGAATTCTCCCACCGCCCGCTCCATTCGCACTACGGTGTCATGCTCGCGGGCAAAGCCGAAGACCGCGTCGGAGTCAACACTCTGCAGGTATCCATTGCGCCGCGCCGGAACTGGGTACCACCTTCTCCCGGCAGCGAGAACAACGTCGCGAGGCGGAGCGGGGTCTTCCGTTTCCTCGCCCAGTTCCTCCGGAAAGAGCCGGTCGATCGCGCCGATCGTCTCGCGAGACGCCGACGCAATGATCGATACCGCCTGGATCGACGAGGCGATGTGGTGGATGAAGTAGATCAGAAAACCGATTGCGATCAGTGCCAGGGCCACGCCGACCAGGACCGCGACATCGGGCACGAACACGTCGTTCTCCCCCCCGCGGATGGCGCGGAGAACGACCAGGCAGTAGGCGAAGACCGCGACGAACACCCCCAGGACCGTCTGGTTCGCCCGATCGCGCATGAAGTTGCGGAGCACCCGCGAGGAATACTGACTCGCCGTCAGCGACAGCGCCACCACCGTGATGGAAAACGTCACGCCCGCCACCGTGATCATCGACCCCGCGACCGCTGACAGGACACCTCGCGAACCCTCCGCTCCGGCGCCGAACAACAGCGGCCATCGCTGAAGGGCCGAACTGCCCAGCAGCAGGTCGACTCCGATCAACGAAAAGGCCAGAACGATCGAGCCGAGCATCATCAGTGCAGGAATAAACCACATGCTCGAGCGAAGCGAGTCCCAAGTTCGGCTGAACACGTTCATGGGATACCTCTTGGCGGGGATTGCAATGCGTACGTTCGGCCCTGAATACCGCCACCCTCTCGCTCTCCATTCTAAGGCGAGCGGCAGATGAAAATTAACCCGCATATCAGCCCGGCTGCTCGGAAGCACCCCGGGCTGATGGCAATCGCGAGGGGATGCGATCCTCTGCCACACGCCCTGCTCCTCCGGCATTCTACGGCCACCGCAAAATTCGTCGCTGTCGAAAAAGGGTCTCCGGGGCAGTATCGGCTTGCGGGCGGTTCGGGAGAAGCCGTATGATGGGCGTAATCCCGGAAGGGGGCTGCCTTGACATTTTGACGCGAACAAACCGGAGGCCTGGCATGCGTGCTGCTTTGAGCGTTCTGACCCTGATCTGCCTCTTCCTGGCCGGCTCTTCGCCCGCCGCCGACCAGCCGCTCCGTGAGCGAGCAGCGAAGGGGCTCAAGAAGGCGGTCGACTTTTTCCAGAACGAGGTCTCCTGCGAAGGAGGCTATCTCTGGCGGTACAGCGACGACTTCGCCCGCCGCGAAGGCGAGGGGAAAGCCTCGCCCACCACCGTCTGGGTCCAGCCGCCGGGTACACCTTCGGTCGGCATGGCGATTCTCGCCGCCTACGAGGCTACCGGCGACAAGTACTATCTCGAGGCGGCTCGCCGCACCGGTATGTGCCTGGTCCGCGGCCAACTCGAGTCGGGCGGCTGGGATTATCGCATCGAGTTCGCTCCCAAGGACCGGGCCCGCTATGCGTACCGCGTCGAGTCGGGACGAAAGGACAAGCTGCGCAATACGACCACCTTGGACGACGATACGACCCAGACGGCCCTCCGCATGCTGATGCGCCTGGACAAGGCCCTCGAACGGAAGGACGAGAAGATCCACGAGGCGGCCGCTTACGGGTTGGCCAAATTGATCGAAGCGCAGTATCCCAACGGCGCCTGGCCCCAGCGATTCGACACCCCGACCGATCCCGGCCGGTTCCCCGTGAAGAAAGCCGGCTATCCCGAGTCGTGGTCGCGGACATATCCGAAGATCGACTACAAGGCGTTCTACACGTTCAACGACAACGCCATGAACGACGTGATCGACGTCATGTTCGAGGCCTGGCACATCTACGGCGACCAGGAATATCGCTCCTCGGCCGAACGCGCGGGCGGATTCCTTCTTCTGGCCCAAATGCCCGATCCGCAGCCCGGCTGGGCCCAGCAGTACGATGCCGACATGCATCCGGTCTGGGCGCGGAAGTTCGAACCGCCGTCGATCACCGGCGGTGAGTCGTACGGTGTGATGCGGGCGCTCTTTCAGATTTACCGGGAGACGGGCGACAAGAAGTACCTGGAGCCGATCCCTCGCGCGATCAACTACTATCGCAGTTCCGTGCTTCCCGACGGTCAACTGGCCCGCTTCTACGAACTGAAGACCAACCGGCCGCTCTACTTCACCAAGAGCTACGAGCTGACGTACGACGACGGCGACATGCCGACCCACTACGCCTTCAAGACCGACGACTGGACCGACTCGGCCCGGAAGCAATACGAGCAGTTACTCAAGCTCTCGCCGGAACAATTGCGGCAACCCACCTCGAAGCGGCCGGCAAAAGCCTCGTCGAAGCTGATCGCGCAGGTCGAGGCGGTGCTCCGCGATTTGGACGACCGCGGACGTTGGATTGAAGACGGCACGCTTCGCTACCAGGGCGACAACGACCCGACGCGCAGAATCATCGACTGCACGACGTTCATCCGAAACGTCAACGCCCTGAGCGCGTACCTGGCCACGAAGGCAGAATAGACCGGAACCGAAATCACCTGATTCCGTTCACATTTTTTGGCCGAAGGCCTTTTGTCATCGTAGCCTGGGGTCCTGCCTTGTCGCGACGACAAGGGCAGAACCCAGGGTTGATGTGGATAACATTCATGCTCCTGCCGAGCGGTGGAAATGGACGTGCCGCCACGTGCCGTTCTGCCGCTGCCAGACGCGGGTCTCCTCGCCCCGTGCGGTAATCGGACTTCCGGTCGCGTCCAGTCGCTGCACCAGCCGCACGCATGAGACAACGGCCACGTCGCCCATCATGCGAACATGCGGCGAGCACATCGTCACATTGACCGGCCCGGTCCCCGCGCCCAGGTCGAAGTAGAACTTGTGAAAGTCCATCCCTTCGGCAAGTTGTCCCCGCGACTCCGGCTCAAAGGCGGAAATCGTCGGATCACAGAGGGCTGAATAGGTTTCCCAGTCGCCGGCCGCGATGCTCTCCAGGAGCCGCTGGTTGAGTTGGATCAGTTCGTTTGCGGAAGTTTCCATGGCGATCCCTGCAAAAGTGCTAATGTGGTCAAACCTCAGTTCGGAGAATTCCCAATTGCACAAGCTTTGCCCGGCATTCGTCGCGCTCGCGGCAGCGGGCCAGTTCCGCCCAGCTCGGATCCTGGGCCGCGAGAAAGTTCTCTTCCGTGGCAGGAATGCGGCCCGACTGAGCCAGCCGCGCGATTACCCCGCCGTCCAGCCGCGTCAGATGCATTGCTTCGAGTCGGTAATCGACAAAGGCCTCCCAGACGCCCGGAAACAGCGGCTGCACGATCTTCTGCCCGATCGTGTGCGCATACTCCCGGATCTCCTGCTGGGCGTGGACATCCATCCGCAGCGCCAGAAAGTGGAGCAGATTGTGCAGGTCGATCTTCCAGTACGCCTCGGTATAGGTGGAAAGGGGCAGATCCTTGCGAGCCTGTTCGCGCGCAACGCCCAGCGCCAGCCGCCGCTGGTACATCGCCCGGGCTGCCTTCTGGAACTGAACCTCTTCGGCCGTCAGATCGGCGCCCACGTGCTCGTCCAGCGTGCCCTCGCTCCCCTGGCGGTTGCCCGTCGCCTGGACGCGCCAACCGTCGGGCGGAGTCGTCTGAGCGGCCTCGATGGCGACCGAGTAGCGAGTGCTGTACTCGTTCGTCGATGCCATGCGATGCCGGATCCACTGCCGCCAGCAGTCCATCGGCACGCGCACCAGCAGCTTCACCTCGACCATCTCGAACGGCGTCGTGTGCTGGTGCCGCATGAGGTAGCGGATCAGGGTTCGATCGTCCGACACGCGACGGGTTCCCTCCCCGTAGCTCACGCGGGCGGCCTGGACGATCGCCTCGTCGTTGCCCATCGCGTCGACCAGGCAGACGAACCCGTCGTCGAGCACCGGGAATTTCTTCCAGCGCAACTTTTCGAGAACCTCGAGGTTGCTGGGCATCCGTGACACTCCGTTGGGCAAGGAACTTCGACTGACGAAGTCCCCATTGTACCGGACCTCCGCCGGCAAACCAGTGTGGGATTGCCGCCAGCCGTGCGACTCCGCCCGCTTATGCGCCGTCTTGAGAGGCCCTGACAAACGGGGACGGGCTCCCAACCAAACACCTGAAGAACACTCAGAATACACGTCCTGGCGAGGTGTCCGCCTCCGGTTTGTTTGGGCGTGTGGCAGATGATCCCATCCCGGTCACGATTGCCATCAGCCCGGCTGCTTCCGAGCAGCCGGGCTGATCCGAGGGTAAATCCTCATCTGCCGCTCGCCTTAGGCCCTCACTTGCCCATCAATTCCTGGACGAGCTTGGCCAGCAGCGACGGATCGTCGCACTCGACGAGGTGATCGATACGGCTTTGTGGCACGCCGGCCTTCTCCAGGGCGGGGAGAATCTGCTTCCAGATCCGCTGGCGGGCCTTTCCCTCGGCCAGGTACAGATCGGTAACCAGCTCGCTCAGCCGCTGCAGCCCGATGGCATCGCGATTCTGGTAATAGTTGCGAATGATGCGGTCTTGATACGCGGATCGCTTGGCCATGCTTCAGCGTGAACTCCTTGGTAAATCAAAACAGACACGGAGTCATCAGGATGAAAAAGGGGAGAGGCGCCGCAAGGAATCTTGGGATGAATGGGACAGAAGATACAAGGTTTTACGGAGCCGGTCCCCTTTTTCCAGATTCATCATAGAGTCTTCGGCACTGCCTGCCAGCCGTCATCATGGAAAACCGTCGACCGCCCCTTCCACCATTTTTACCGGTTTCTTACCATTTCCCTATGTCCGTCACAAATCGGCATCCACTTATTCGCGGGGCGAGCGTCACCAGCCTGGGCACCCTGGCGAGCCGGGTGCTGGGCATGCTTCGCGACATGGGCACTGCGGCCCTCTTCGGGTTGTCGGGCGGGGGGGTGATGGATGCATTTATTCTCGCCTTTCGAATCCCGAATCTCTTTCGCCGATTGTTTGGCGAAGGAGCCCTCGCCGCCAGCTATCTGCCCGTGCTGGCGGCCGAGTTGGAACGCGACCGCCGCGCAGCCTGGCGATTGGTGAGCGTTGGGCTGGTCTGGCTCGCAATAGCCCTGGGGTTGCTTGTCGTCGTTCTGGAGATCGGGCTGGCGGGGCTCTGGCTCGCCTGGGGCGACGTGCCGCGGACGCGCTTGGTGCTCGAACTGACGGCGGTAATGATGCCCTACGTCATCTTCATCTGCCTGGCCGCCCAGGTCTCGGCGACATTGCATACGCTGGGACGCTTCGGCGTGGCGGCGCTTTCCCCTGCGGTACTGAATATCGTCTGGCTGGTGGCCGTTTGGGGTATCGCCCCCTATTTCGCGCCCAACCAGGAGGCCCAGGCGCACGTCCTGGCCGTGGCCGTGACCATCGGCGGGGTCCTCCAACTGATCACTCAAGTGCCCGATCTCCATCTGGCCGGATTCCGGTTCGACTACTCGTGGGCCGACGCCCGAGGCCCGCTGGCGCAAATTCTTCGGGCCATGGGCCCCATGGTCTTGGGCCTGACGATCACCCAGATCAATACGCTCCTGGACAGCCTCATCGCCTGGGCCCTTTCGTCGGGACCGGCCGGACCCGAGCGGATCGCCTGGCTGCCGGGCGAGCCGTACTACCCGATGCGGCAAGGCGCCGTGGCTGCCATCTATTTCGGCGAGCGGCTCTACCAGTTTCCCCTGGGACTGCTCGGGCTGGCCGTGGCCACGGCGATCTTCCCGCTGCTCAGCCGTCATGCGGCACGAGGCGACCGCCGGCGGCTCGGCGAGGATCTGACACTCGGCTGTCGCTTGGTCCTCTTTCTTGGACTTCCGGCCAGCGCAGGTCTGGTACTCCTGGCCGGCCCGATCACGCAACTCCTCTTCGAACGAGGAGAGTTCACGGCGCAAGACTCATTGCGCGCAGCGAGGATGATCGCGGTCTATGGCGCCGGAGTGTGGGCCTACTGCGCTTTGCACGTGGTCGTCCGCGGCTACTACGCGCTCGGCGATCGCATCACGCCCATGAAGATCGGCGCCGTGATCGTGGTCCTCAACTTTGCGCTGAACCTCCTGTTGGTCTGGCCGTTTGCCGAGGCGGGCCTGGCCCTGGCAACCGCGCTGACCGCCGGGCTCCAGGTTTTCCTGCTGATGGCGATGTTCTCCCGTCGCAAGAGCCACCTCGACTGGCGTGCGCTGGCCGCCACGGCCGTTCGTACCCTGCTGGCCACCACCCTGATGACTCTCGCCGGATACGCGGCGCTCCGATCCGTCCCGGACTCCGGCGGCCTGACCGGCGAATTCGTCCGTGTCCTGCTGCCGTTGGGCACGAGCACACTGGCCTACTTCGCGGCGATCGCCCTGTTCGGCCGAAGCGAACTGCAAATGCTTCATGGTGCGCTACCCGTGGACTAGGGCGAGAGGCTCGGCCGTAAGTCACGGCGTACCATGGCCTTACATCGGCGGGCGGACTCGCGAAAACCAATCACCTGAAAAAGGGGAGGACAAAACTCGCGTGTGGATGCGTATAATAGGAAGCATGAATATCTTGGGACGTCTAAGGAGTTTCGTTATCATGTCGCGGATCACGCGCGGTATCATTGGCGTGCTTGGTTTCACAGTCCTGGTTGCGATTGGGTGTGAGCACAAGGGAGGCGGTGCTCAGCCGGCCGCAAAGCAAGCGCCACGGGACGAGGCACCTGGGGCGAAATCCGGCGGCGAAGTGTTGTTGGAGCCGGATGGGGCCGAACCGGCAGATGATATCGAGCCGCCGGCGAAAAACCCCATGATGCGAGGGCTTGAGACGGTTCTGGAAGCGTTGCCGGAGAACGAATCCTTGGACGAGTCTCGTCCCTCGCTTCGCGAGGAACTCCGGGGTGCGGATTCGCTGCTGAGCCAGATCAAGGCAGAAAACCTCGCCGCGATCAAGGAAGCCAACCGTCAACAGCGGGTGCTGGGGCAAGACTCTCCCAATGTCCTGTTGTTGGTCGCTCCCTCGGCGGCGCTCGTGCCGATCCTGGACCGCGGCCAAGCAGTGGCAAATCTGGGCGCCCTGGACCGGCTGGCCGCCGAGGGCGTCGTCTTCCGGCAGTGCCGCAGTAACGGTGAGTCGGCAGCAGCCTCGCATTGGTCAATCCTGACAGGGCGTAAGGCCGAAGGCAATGCGGATCCGATTCGCGAACACGACTTCACGCTCCCGAAATTGGCCTGGCAAGCAGGTTACACAACGTCGCTCATTGGGGAGTGCAGTCTCGGCGGGGCGATCGCGGGCAATCCTCGCTCGCACGGCTTCGACGAGTGGTTCGGGTTTCGTACTGCCTCGGAGGCCGAGGACTCGCATCCGGAGTACTTGTGGAACAACGGCACGCGGCTGCGCGTAGTGGCCAATACGAAGGGAAAGCGGGGCGAGTTCGGGACGGATCTGTTGATGCGGGGCGTGGTGGATTATTTGAGGCGCCATCGGCAGGGTCGGCCGTCTTTGCTCTACTATTCGTGGAGCATGCCTGAAAATTCCCCGGGCGTCGGCAGCGTCGCGGACCGGTTCGAACAGGATATGGCGGAAATCCTGGCGCAACTGGAAGGTCCGGGACTAAAACGCAACACGGTCGTCATTGTCGCGGCGGAAGACTCCGTTTCATCGAATCGCGAAGCGACGTTGTCCGGGAATGGCAACGAGGCGGCGGTTGGTCCGCTGGTCCTGTGGGCCCCAGGGCGTATTCCGGGCGGGCAGGTGGTCGACCGGCCGTGCAGCGTTTGCGATATTCTGCCGACGGTGACGGAGTTGGTGGGAGCGCGGCACGGGGCTCGGGCGGCGGAGGGCGTTTCGCTGTTGTCCGAGTTGAGAAAGCGTTAGCGCTCGCAACCGAACGACGGACTGCAATGGGAGTTCGGGCGCGCAGCCAGGAGTGGAGCGATGAGACGATTGCCGCTGCGGAGTTTCTTGCTGGTTGGCGCGGTGGTCTGCGTCGCGACGGCGTTGGGATGGTATGCCGACGTTCCGTTGCCCTCGGCAGCCACCCCGGCGGCAAGAACGGGGTCGGGCTCTGCCGGCAAGCCCGCCTCGCCATGGACCGAGTCGCGGCCAAACGATTCGAGCGGTCGGCAACCGTCCGATGCCAAGGGATCAATCTCTTCGGCAGCTTCCCCGCCCACCTCGGTCGAAGAACGCCTGCGGGAGACGGTTCGCTATCTCGCTTCCGATGAGTTGGAAGGGCGAGGCCTCGGCACGCGGGGACTCGAACTGGCGGCGGAGCACATTGCACAAGCGTTCAAAAAGGCGGGCTTAAAGACCGATCTTTACACCGGAACGCCGTTCCAGAGATTTTCCATCTCGCGTCGATTGGTGCTGGGAGACTCGAACCGCGCGGAGTTGGTTTCCTCTAAAGGCAATCCTTTGGCGCTTGAGATGCATCAGGACTACGTCCCGTTGTCGTCAAGCCGCGCCGGCGAATTCGATCTGCCGCTCGTGTTCGCCGGGTACGGGATCACGGCACCAGAACTGGGCTACGACGACTACAGCGATGTCGATGTCACCGGCAAGGCGGTGATCGTGTTGCGCCGAGAACCCCAGCAGAACCTTGCGGGCGGCGTCTTCAACGGGCCGGTCCTTACCGAGCACGCCTACCTCGTGCGGAAGGTCTCCAACGCCGTCGGGCACGGGGCAGCGGCGGTTGTTTTTTTGACCGACTCTCACACCCTCGGCGATTCGGCGGCGGGCTCTTCCGAGAAAGATCCCGGACAAGTAAGTGATCCTTTGCTGGGATTTTCCGCGGGCGGACACCGTGCCGATCGGAAGGTTCCTGTTCTGCACATTCGACGGGCCGTGCTGGAACCGGTCGTTCGGTCTGCCGCGGGCAAGAGCCTCGCATCCCTGGAACGCGAGATCGACGCAGACTTGACGGCTCGAAGCATCGCCCTCGACGGCTGGCGGCTAAGGGGCGAGGTGTCGATGAAGATGGTCGGCCGAGAAATCAAAAACGTCGTAGGGGTTCTGGAAGGGTACGGCGGTTTGGCCGACGAGGCGATCGTTCTGGGCGCACATTACGATCACCTGGGAATGGGCGGAATGAGTTCTCTTTCGCCAGGCAGCAGGACCGTTCACAACGGCGCCGACGACAACGCGTCCGGCACGGCGGTGCTCATCGAGTTGGCGAGGAAACTCGGGACATCGGACAGTGCGGTGAGGCGGGCGATCATCCTGGTGGCGTTCTCGGCGGAAGAGGCCGGCCTCATTGGCAGCGAGTACTACGTCCGGCATCCGGTCGTCGGGCTCAAGAAGACGGTTGCCATGGTCAATTTCGACATGGTCGGTCGGCTCCGGCGAGACACGCTGAACGTGGGCGGGATCGAGTCGGCGGTCGAGTTTCGTCCTTGGATCAAGGAACTGGCCGCGGAGTATGGTTTTCGCCTTGTCAGCAGCCCGGCGATCTTCGGTCCCAGCGACCATCTGTCGTTCTATATGGAGGGCGTGCCTGTCCTCCATTTCTTCACAGGTCTGCATCAAGATTATCACCGGCCCAGCGACGACTACGACAAACTCGACTACGAAGGAATGCGACGGATCACGGAATTGTCGGCCAAACTGGTGACTCGCCTGGCGACCGATGCCAAGCGCCCGCAGTTCACCGGTGCGTTCGAGAGCCTGGCCGAACTGGTGGGGCCAATCCGTTCGGAGACGGCGCGGACGGGGCCACGTGGGCCATGGTTGGGTGTTGTCGCGGATCCGAGGCACAAGGGACCCGGCTATGCCGTCCGGCAAGTGATCAAGGCGGGGCCCGCCGAAAAGGCCGGGTTGCAGGCGGGTGACGTGATCCGCGAGTTCGACGAGACTGGGATCCGGCAGGCTGCCGACCTTCCACGATGCCTGCGCAACATGCAGCCCGGGGGGCGCGTACCTGTGGTCGTTGAGCGGCACGGCACACGCTTCGAGCTGGAGGTAACGCTCGGCGCACGCTGACCGCGTTGAACGCGAAAAACAGTTATCGAGCGTCGGACGGAGATGAACCTGCCGCCGGCGCGAAGGCGTCAGTTAGCCGGATTTGCCATCGCGGGTGGTGCCGCGCCCACACCATGACGATCGCCGAGGACCCGATAGACCTCTGCGAATACACGGTTCGAATAGGGCGCACGGGGATCTTCGCCGATCAGCGGCGCAAAATCCCGCTGCGCAAGCAGTTCCGCGTAGCTGTACGGACGAAAGTAGTAATGGCCATGCAGCGGCGGATAGTAGGGGTAATGGGGAACCATATCGCAGGGGCAACAGAGGCAGCACACACCGCCATGACGGCAGACATAGCCAGGCATCTCGCAGTTGCACTCCCCACAGCCATCCCCCACCTCGACAGTCGTCGTGAAGTCGACGTTTGGCGCTATACCATCAACAGGCGCCGGCGGCTGCTCGGCGAAGGCCGAGAGCGTCGCCCCGATGCTCAAGCCGAGAAAGGCCGCCCAACAGATCGTGGATTTCCGGAACATCACCCCACCTTTTTCAACGCTGTGATTGTATTTGTAACCAACGGCGCGAGCGCACCGAAGTGTCTCGCTTTTCGCAAAAGATTATCGGCAGGTCACAATATATAAGACCACTTCTTCCGCCAAATCCGGCCGTGAGACCGAGGTGGAATCGCGATTTCCTTATGAGGTATCTGGTTAATCTCTTTAGTTTTTTCCAACGGATTCAGTGTTGCGGCCGACTTCGGAAAACCGATTATTCGATATAGTCGGTATAGGTTGATCTGACAAACCCAATCGTCCCTTATCGCCGCCGGGTGGTATCGGATCCAAACGGAGTGGGGGCCTATGTACGCCTTAACTTTTCTTCTAAGGCAGCCGCAACCGGGTACGCCGGACAGTCGCGGCCGCAAGCTGTCGTTTCGTCGGAAAACTGGGGCTCGACATCGTCTCTCGCAGCGGCCTGGATCAGGCCTGCCGGGGACATGGGTCGTGCCACTCATCTTGGGAGGACTGGTTGCAGCCATCGCGTCGCCGGCGGGCGCACAGGATGCTGCTGGACCACCCCGGCCGCCCGCGCCGCTGCTTCAAGCGGAGATTCTGCCGCCATCCCCAGATGTCCCGGCTAAGGTCGCCGACCTGATCAGCGAGTTTCGCGACGTCGAGGCGGTATTATCCATCGACCCCGAGCGCTCCTTGATCTTGCGGACGAAGCGGCCGGTGGGCCGGATCTCGATCACCGATCCCAGCGTTCTCGAGGCCGTCCAGTTCAGCCCGATGGAATGGGAACTGATCGGCAACAGTACCGGGCAAACCAGCATGACGCTCTGGTTCCCCGGGCCGGACGGGGGACCCGGCGATCTTCTTCGTTATTTCGTGAAGGTCTCTCCCAACACGATGATGGAAGACCGCCGTCAAATCGAATACGAAGATCTGGAGGGAAAGCTCAACGAACTGTTTCCCGGCAGCAAGGTGCAATTGATCCCGGTGTCCGACAAGTTGATCGTGCGAGGCCAGGCAAAAGACGCGGAAGAAGCCGCCCGGATTCTAGCCCTGGTGACCACCGGCGGACAAGGTGCCACGACCGGTCTGACAGGGCAGCAAGGATTAGTGGTCCAGGGCGGAGCTGCTCCTCCCTACCCCGGAGTGAGCGAGTTGCCGCCCAGTACGGTGATCAGCCTGCTGGAGGTGCCCGGCGAGATGCAGGTCCTGCTCAAGGTCCGCGTGGCGGAGCTCAGCCGCACCGGGTTGCGGGAGATGGGGGCCAAGATGAACCTGGATATTGGCGACTTTGCCTTCAATACCGCGCTGGGAGCCGGTACCGCGGTCAGTGCCGTTTTGGATACCAAGGACTTCAAGCTGGTCCTGGATGCCCTCAATACCAACAGCTACTCGAAAATCCTCGCCGAGCCGAATCTGGTAACCCTCAGCGGACACCCCGCTTACTTCATCGCAGGCGGCGAGTTCGCCGTGCCGATCGTGGTGGGCGTGGAGGGTGCGGCCGCCTCGACGACCACCTTCCGCGGTTTCGGCACGCAACTAAGCTTCACGCCGACGGTCATCGACAAGGACCGGATCCGCTTGCAAGTCGCACCGTCGTTCAGCACCCTGAATGCGGATAACACCGTGGACGGCATTCCCGGGTTGGATACCCGCGCGGTTGCCACAACAGTCGATCTCCGCGAAGGGCAGTGGTTGGCGATCGCCGGATTGCTGCAGGACCAGCAGAACGGCAGCAAAGCCCGGGTGCCCTTTGTGGGCGACATTCCCGTACTGGACATGGTGTTTGCGCGCAAGGACGTCAAACGCGATGAGACGGAACTGCTGGTGCTGGTGAGCCCCGAGCTCGTGCATCCCCTTTCAGCGGCCGCGGCGCCGCAGATCCTGCCGGGAATGGAGGTGACGGAGCCCACCGACGTGGCGTTCTTCCTCGGCGGCGCCTACGAGGGCGACCCAAACTGCCACCACCGGAGCACCGTCTGGCCGGCTCTCCAGCGCGACATCATCCGCGCTGAGTGTGCCGCCAAACGAGAAGCTCGCTTCCAGCGAGCGGAGCACTACTATATTCAGGGAGCCCATGGATTCTCGCGGTGAAGCGAGGTGAATGTCGTGGGAAGGAGATAGGAAGGATTTTTTCAACGGAGTCCATTCCGTTTCAGGGAGGCTCGGAAAATGATGCCCAATAGAATGACGTGGACAACTCGGCTGGTGGTTGCCGGCTTGGCCTTATCGGTTCTCGCCGGATGCCAAGGGCCTTGGAGAAGCTTTTATCAGCAACCGACCGCATCTCCGCTCGGTTCGATCAGCGATCCGATCTGGCAAGCCCAGGAGGAGGGCGCGGAGTTGGCCGATTTTATTGTCTATGACCATGAGTTTGAAGGGAGGTCGGTCGTTCTGAACACGGACGGGCAGGACCACCTCAAGCAAATCGCCGCGCGTCTGCACGCGGGGCAGGACGCGTTGGTGACCGTCGAACGGAGCCGGACGGCGGCCCGACCCGACACCAAGTATCAGTATCCGATCCACGTCGATCCCGAGCTTGATATGCGGCGACGAGAAGTTGTCGTGCTGGCTCTGTCTTCGATGGGCGTGCCGGACGCGGAAGAACGTGTTGTCGTGGCGCCGTCGTTTGCGACCGGAATGACGGCGGCGGAAGCCGCCGCTGCATACCAACAAGGCGTCTCCAACGGCTCCGGGTTTGGCGGCTTCTTCTTCGGTGGCTTCGGTGGCATGGGTGGCGGCACAGGTTTCTTCTAAGAAACCGCGAATCCAACCACCCCAAGAAAACGCAGCCGTTCACGCCACGGAAACATCAAGGGCGAGCCTCCCGCTTTCGGTCGGAGTGTTTGACGTCAGGAAATACGGAACGCCAAGTGGACTTGACTGCCGACGTGTGCGTGAACGGTTCTTCTCAAGACTTCTGTTGAATCAAAGGTCGAGCAACATGCGATGCTTCCGCCCGGTGATTTATCTGTCGTTGGCGACCCTGGTCTTCAGCGGGTGCGCCTCGACAAAGCCGTCGCTACCAACCTGGTTGGGAGGCGGCAAAGCCGGCAGCAACGCGGTCGGGGCAAACGAAAAGGCGGGAGACTCTATCACGGGCGTTCTGGCGCTGGCGAGGCTCAGCGAGCGGCGAGGGCAGGCGGAACACGCCGAGCAGGTCTATCGCCAGGCGATCGAGAAATGGCCGGATAATCCGCTTCCCCATCACCGCTTGGCGGTGATGGAAGCCAACGCGGGGAGATTTGAGAAGGCTTCGCAGCATTTTGCCCGGGCGATGGAGCTCGATCCCTCGAACGCCGAACTGCTGAGCGATTACGGCTACTTCTGCTACCTTCAGGACAATGCGGCGGCAGCGGAAGACTATTTGCGGCGGGCGGTAGAACTCGATCCGAACAACACTGCCTGCTGCAACAACCTGGCGGTTGTCTTGGGCGAGCAGGGACGCTACCGGGAGGCCGCGGCGGTGTTCGGCCGCGTCGGGACCGATGCCGAGGTGCTGGCCAACATGGCCTTCGTGTACGCACGGCGCGGCGAAATCGAGAAGGCGACGAAGGCCTACAGCCGGGCGCTCGACCAAAACCCGGAACTTCGGCCGGCGGCCGAAGCGCTGGCGCAGTTGGCGAAATACGATTCGGCTCCGGAATCGCTGTCGCGTCAAGACGCGAGCACGGAGATTGCATCCCTGGAACTGGGACCGGTCCGACGCAGGGAGCGGCCGACTGCCGATCCGAGCCCCTCGGGCACCCGACCGGTGCGTGCCGAAGAAACGGTGGCCCCTCTGGCCGCCGCGGACAGCCCGCGCGAGAGCGTGACCCAGGTGGCGTGGAACCCCAAGGGGGCTCCCGACGCTGTGGAAACGGTTGCGGAAGAAGAGGCGGGTCGCGGCGCGGCGGGGCTGCCGCTTGTGATCAGCATGGCCGTGCCGGCGGGCGAGCCGCAGCAGAACGGAATCGCCGTCGCGGAGAAGTCAAGCCAACCGTCGTCCGCCGCGGCGCCGTTGCCCCCGCCCGTGCCGTTTGCCCAACAGGCGGGGATGGCGGTGCCGAACGGCTGGGGACCGAGCGGGCAGCCATCTGAAATCTACACTGCCAATCAGTCCATCCCGTCGGCCGGCTCTTTTTCAATGCCGACTTCCTATCACAGCTACCGGGATTAGCGATACGGAGCGGATCGTCGTCAGCCCCGCGCGGACCGGCTGTGCTGCCAATCACTTCACGCCGATGAACAAGGCATTGAGACACCACTGCGTCCAGAAGTACTCTTGCGGATCTCCTGGAATCCCGCAGCCACGAGCCGCTGGCGGATCTCGCGGTCGGTCAGGTAATACTCTTCGCCGTCCTCCATTCCGCGCGTTGCGTGTCAAGATCGACTTGTGTGCCAAGGATACGGTCATAAAACCACACAACCTGATGGACGAGGAGTTCTGCCACCGGATTACCCATCGTGACAACGATTCGGCCGCCGGACTGCAGGACTCGATAGGCTTCTCTTAGTTCCGCATCCCGTTGCTCACGCGGGCAGTGGTTCAGGTTGGCGATGATATGACCGAACAGAACGATGCGTCGGGAAAAGGGAGACGCGTGAGATCCGAGACGAGTTGGTCGGGTGCCAGGCCGGGGTATTCGAAAACGTCGATTCCACATCCGTTGCCGCCGACATATTCGGTCACAAAGCGGTTGTACGGGCCGCCGCACCCGACGTCGAGACACGGGCCGCGAATCTCAGTCGCAACGTAGTCGAATCGCTCGGATGCGAGCGAGGAGAAGCATAGGCAGTCTTTATGGAACAGGTCACTGCCCGGATCGGAAAACTCAGCAGATCGATGAGCTTCTGCCATGGCCCGCGGCGTTTTAGCATGCCGAGCGGGTTGCCGCGCCGGTGCCCCCCGAACGACGGGCCGCCATCCGGTTCTCCGGAATTCTCTTCACAAGCGGCGAGTTCGTGCCGGTTCATTGCAGCGAGAGTCATGTATCGCTCCTGGACACGCATTGCACCGGCCCCATCTGTCCGGCCGTCGAATGCGCAACCTCCTTCAGATTCGGGGGGAACCGATCGCTTCCGGTTGATTGCCCGCACGTGCCTGCATTCCGTCCAACATGTCGCGGTATACCGCCTTCTCGGGTTTCAGGGCCGCCGCGGTGCGAAAATGCGCCAGCGCCGCATCGAGATCGCCTTGCCTGAACAAAAGGATGCCCAGGTTGTAATGCGCGGCAGCGACCGCTGGATTCAATGCCAGTGCCCGGCGAAATTGCTCGATCGCTTCGTCCGGCTTTCCTTCCCTCGCCAGTAGCGTGGCCAAGTCCAGTCGCGCGTCGACGTGGTCCGGCTTGAGCTCGATTATCTTGCGGAAATGGTGGATCGCTTCCGCCGTCTGTCGGTGATGGGCGAGTTGTCTTCCGTAGTTGTGATGCGCCCGCACGTTGTGCGGCGCTACGGAAACCACATTGGCCCACATCGCCGTGGGAGACCGGTAGAGCGTGTTGCGAACGGCCGTCCTGCCCATCAGCAAAACGACGGCGATCGCCAGGCCCGTGGCGAGCAGAAACCGGCGGGCGGGCTCGCGCCGGACGAGGACAAGTATTGCCGCGCGAGCGCCGAAGACGCCCAACGTAACAACAGTCGCCAGCGGCAGGTACATCCGGTGTTCGAAGGCCAGGTCGGCGATCGGCGCGAAGCTCGACGTGGGCGACAGAATCAGAAAGAAGGCGATGCCGAGGAAGCCCAACGCGGGCGGTACCGCAACGCGACGCTCGCCACCCCATGGCGAGCGACAATCGCGGTGGGCACCAGAATCTCCTGCCACGTCGTCGCAACGGGCCAGCCATAGTCGAAGCAGAGCCGGTCGGGAAAAGCCGCCAATCTCAGGTAGTGCAGAATAACGCCCGGTTGGGACCGGACGTATTCCAGGGGTGAGACCACGATGCAGCCGAATCCCGCGTGGTTTTCGACCCGGCCGACGCTATTCGCGGTCAACCAGAACATCGCAGGAGCGAAGCCGAGATAGAAAAGCCACCGCCGTTGGAGGACCGCCTTCCAGGAAGGCGAGAGAAAGACCCGGTCAAAGATCAGCAGGAGCACCGGTGCGGTGATCATCACCTCCTTACACCCCATCCCCAGCCAACCGGAAGCCAGGCTTCCGAGATACCAGAGCCACGGGGCGCAGCGACTGCGAGCCGCGGAAGTAGGGCATACAGCGCGAGAAGGTAGAACATCCCCATCATCGACTCGCAGCGTTGGATGGTATACGTGACCGCTTGGGTCTGCAGGGGATGAACAAGCCAGAGAAGTGCAATCGCGAACGCGAGGACATTTGCCCTCGTACCGTACTTGCAGGCAAGAAGGGGCAAGCATAGGGTCCGCCTCACGATCCCAAACAGGGTCAGGCCCGCCACGAGGTGCACGAGGAGATTGACCACGTGGTAGCCGCGAACGTCGAATGCGCCCAAGGCGTAGTTCAGCGAAAGCGACAGGAAGACCACCGGCCGCTGATTTTCGAGTCCTTCCCATGTGGCGGCCCAGGGGGCGAAGGAATTCCTCGCTCTCGCGGATGATGTGGTCATCGAAAAGGAACGGCGCCGTAAGTCCCGGCAGGTAGGCGGCCGTCGTGGCCACGAACAGCACCGCCGCGGCGAAAAAGTGGCACGTTCGTTCAGAGCTGAATGATAGCCGGCTCATAGCGTATCTTTTTGTCAGGAGACTTCCATGTTGCCATTGCTCCCCGGCTCGTCGAAAAGCGGCGACTCGTCCGGGGAAAGCGACGCCGGCAGCCCCCATCCACCGCAGAGCGGCTCGCGAGGCGAGTTCTGGAGGTCCTCATTGACTGCCGACAACAGGAATTGGAAACCCAAAATGATGAGCATGGCTGGGATTACGACGGTGCCGGTCGGCGCTCCCTCGCCGGCTCGCCAGTAATAGATCCAGTTGGCCAGGCCGTAGAGTATCCCGGCAAACATCATCGGAACGCCGGTGAGAAGATAGACACTTCCCACGGAAAAGTCGTAGACGAACTTCGACAGCAGGATGCGGCGGGTCAGGCAGTGTGCGAGCCGGGCAGGGAACTCAGCGAGCACGCGGCGGATCGACAGATGCGACCGCTCACCGCCATAGCGCGCCGCCATGGGGACGTCGCACACGACGGCACGGAGCAAGTAGAGTTCCGCCAGCATCGAAGTTTCGAAAAAGAATGAGCGTCTGACAGAATCCAACGGCAGTTCACGGAGCACGTCGCCGCGGATCGCCACATAGCCGTTGCAGGGATCGAAGCACTGCCAATAGCCGACCGCGGCCTTTGTCAGAAAACTCAGCGCCATGTTGCCGGCGCGGCGAAGGAGGGGCATTCGCGCCAGGCTGTGGAGATCGCGGAAGCGGTTGCCCTTGGTGTAATCGGCGTCGCCCCGGATCAGAGGCTCCACGAGCGAGGGAAGATCGTCGGGCGACATCTGGCCATCGGCATCCATCTTGACGACGATGTCGGCGTTGAGCTCAAGGGCCCTCCGGTAGCCGGTGACCATGGCACCGCCAACACCGAGGTTTTGCGGATGGCGGATCAGCTCGATGCGGGAATCGTGGTCGGCGATGCGCCGGACGATGCCGGCGGTCTCGTCGGTGCTGGCGTCGTCGACGACGAGGATCGTGCGGATGTAATGGGGCATCAACCGCAACGTCGCTTCGATATGCGCCGATTCGTTGAACGCGGGCACGACGACAACGAGGTTGAGGTCGGCCAGTTTGCCGGTCGCGTCCTGTTGTCTTCGGCCACGGCCGGTCCGTCTTGTCGTCTTGGCCGGTCCGGTATCGAGCAAGGGGGACGGCAGCAAGGTGGGGGAGGCTTGCAGACCGGAACGCATGGAGGTGGCCTCAGGAGTTGCGGTCGTTACGGAAGATGACATCGATGCGCGGGCCGTAGCCATCAATCGGTGCCTGCACCCCGCGAGCCCGGCGGCGGGCTCTTTGCAGCACGCGTGGGACGCCGATTTCGTGGGAAGTCTGTTTCATTTGCTTGCCGCCGCGGTCCGGCCTGGCGGGGTGCGGCCGAGGGCGGCGTCCAAATCGGCGGTTGCCGCGGCCGCCGCCTCGGGCGTGGGCGGCGCGAACAGGCCTTCGCCGGCCGTGTCGGAGGCGTCGGTGGCAAGCATCGTGCTCATGACGTCAGTCGAGGCGGAGATCACTCCGCCCGGTCGGTTCTCACGGTCGACGAACTGGGTCAGTTCAACCACGGCGGGCGTGAGGAGCATGATGTATACGGGGGGCGCGAGGCAAAACACCAACGGAAAGAGCATTTTGACCGCCGTCTTGTTACCCATCTCATCGGCACGCTGGCGGCGGGTCTGGCGGACCGTGTCGGCGAACTCGTGGAAGGCCGCAGCAACACCGGTCCCTTGGCGTTCCGTCTGGCCGATCATGGCGGCCAGCGACTGGACGTCGGGGGTATCGATCCGATGCGCCAACTGCCGAACCGCCGTTTCCACGCTGCCCGCTTCGGTCTGGCGACCCAGGACGCGGAGCTCGAAAGCGAGGTCCGGATGGGTCGAGTCCAATTCGTCGCTCACGCGGGTCAAGGCTCGCTGGACGGGCAGGCCGCCGGAGGTGCACATCGTGATCATGTCCAGGGCGTCGGGCAGGCTGGCCTCGATGCGGCGAAGCCGGCCTGCCGCCTGGCTGTCGAGAATCAGTCGTGGCATGGACAGAAAGGCGACGGTGCCGGCGGCTGCCGCGATCCAGAACCACCAGGGCGTCGCTACGCCGGGCTCGGCAATGACCACGAACGTTGCCGCAGCCAAAATCAGCCAGCCCACGGCCAGGGCGTTGCGGAGCGCCAGGTACTCGACCACGGCAAGACGCCGGTAGTATCCCGCATGGCGAAGCTGCCGCGCGAGCTTCTCGCGGCCCGCTTCCGTGGAGGGGACTACGCCCGCGAGCGCTTCCGTCAGGCGGCCGAAGATTGGCGCGCGGCGAAAACTGAGGCCGAGGGCTGCCCGCTCGTTGTTCCTGCCGCCGCGAATCAAGAACGCGCCCCCGGCGAAAACGACCAGCGTGGTGACGACGAAAATGCCGACAGGAATGAGCAGGTTGGTATCGGGCATGGCTGGCATCACGGGTTAGAGCGTCGGGCGAAGGAGACGGGCCGTCCACACGAGGCCCACCAGTTCGAGAACGATCCCGAGAACGAACATCGATTGGCCCAAGGGCGACTCGAGCATCGAGCGGAGGTATTCGGGGCGGAAAATAAAGAAAAACAGGAACACCAGCGGCGCCACGGAGCCGACGAGAATCGCCGAGATCTTTCCCGCGCCGGTGGCGACCCGGAGCTGGCGGCGATAGCTGAGTCGTTCGCGGACGACCGCGGCGAGTCGCTCCAGGGCTTCTGCCACGTTGCCGCCGGTTTCCCGGTGGACTGCCAGCGTGGTTGCGAAGATCCGAACGTCGTCCAGGGGGACGCGGTAAAGAAAGCAGCGCATCACGGCGGGCATCGACATGCCGAGCTCCAGTTGCTGGGCGGCCTGGCGGAACTCGGCGGCCAGCGGCTCGGGAGCGTGGCGACCCAAGAGATCGAAGGCCTGGTCGAGACTTTGCCCGGCGCGGACGCTCCGCGCGAGCATGTCGAGCGCCGAGGGCAACTGCTCTTGGAAACATTTTCGCCGCTGCCGCCGTTTCCGGACGAAGTAGCCCAACGGCAGAAGCGAGCCGACGAGCACGCCCCAGCCGGCGGCGAGCGGCTGCTCTTCCCAGAGAAACAACGCGCCGCCAATGACGAGGCCGGAAAGAACGATCAGGAGGCTGCCGGTGGTGGCATCCCAGCCGAGGCCCGATTCGTGGAGCAGCCGGAAAAACCAGTTGTCGAAGCGGGCGATGGGGCCGCGAGGGCGGCTGCCTTCCGCGGGCCGCGGGAGCCGCGCGATACGGAGCCGGCCGACACCCGCTGCCGTGGCGACGTGTCGCATGGCGAGCAACTCGCGAAGCCCGAGCAGCCCGGCGCCCATCGCAGATACGAGGCTCAAGAAAACGAGGAGGGCCACGATGGATTCACTCATGAGTTTGCGTCTCCCTTTGCTTCGAACATCTCCATGGGAAGTTCGATGCCGGCGGCTTTCATGCGGTCCGTGCAGCGGGGCCGGTAGCCGGTTGCGTAGAAGTGGCCGACGGCGGTGCCCGTCGGGTCGACGCCGGTCTGCTCGTATCCAAAAACGTCCTGGATCTGGTATTCGCCGTTGTCGATGCCGACGATCTCCGAAATCCGCATCACGCGTCGTATGCCGCCCTGGAGACGAGCGAGATGAACGACCAGATGGATGCCCGCGGAGATGTACTGGCGGACCACGGGCACGGGGAGTTCCAGCGCCGTCATGGCCACCATCATTTCGAGCCGCGACATCGCATCGCGGGTATCGTTGGCATGGATCGTCGTCAACGACCCCTCGTGACCGGTGTTCATGGCCTGGAGCATGTCGAGCGCCTCCCCCCCGCGGACTTCGCCGACGATGATGCGGTCGGGACGCATGCGGAGGCTGTTGCGGACCAGTTCCCGCTGGGTGATTTCGCCGGTTCCCTCGACGTTGGCGTTGCGGGTTTCCAGGCGGACGACGTGGGGATGGCGCAGGATCAACTCGGCGGAATCTTCAATGGTGACGAGGCGTTCGTCCAGGGAGACAAAGGCCGAAAGGGCGCCCAGCAGCGTCGTCTTTCCGGAGCCGGTTCCGCCCGAGATAAGCAGACTGACGCGGGCGCGGATCGCGGCGGCCAGGAATTCCATCATTTCGCGGGTGAGCGATCCTCCTTCGACCAGGTTGTCTGCGTCCAACGGGTGGACGCCGAAGCGGCGAATGGAGAGCTTGGGGCCGTCCAACGCCAACGGGGGAATGATCGCGTGCACACGGGAACCGTCGGTGAGCCTGGCGTCGACCGTGGGGCTGACTTCGTCGATCCTTCTGCCCACGCGGGAAACGACCCGCTGGATGATCCGCATGACGTGCTGCTCGTCGGCGAAAAAGACATCGGCTCGTTCCAGCCGCCCTTTGCGCTCGATGAACACCTCGTGCGGGCCGTTCACGAGGATGTCGGAGATCGAGGGGTCGCGCATCAGGCGTTCCAGAGGGCCGAGGCCGAAGATCTCGTCGAGCAGTTCGCCCCGCATCCGTTCATGATCTTGCGGGGAGAGCCGCTTGCCGAGGCCGAAACAGATTTCTTCGGCGAGGTGGCGGATTTCGCCGGCCAGGAGATCTCGATCGGCCTCGCCGACCATCGCGAGGTCCAGCGATTCAATGAGTTCTTCGTGGACGACCGTTTTGAGCCGCTGGAATTCGAGTTCAGATGAGGTCACCTGCGGCCCGCCGGTTCGGCTCACTGTCTCGCTCGATGTAATCATGGTAGGACCTGAGTGGAGTTATTCGATTCGTGGTAGGGCTCGGCCTGGTAAAAGCCTTTCCTCCCTCGAGACACAACTTGTTCTTAATCGTTCACGGGAACAAAGTGCCAAACGTGTTGCGCTGGATTCTGCGGCCGGCGGCCGGCCGAATGGCCGCAACATCCGGTTGCGATGCCGCCGTCGGAAGCGAAGCCAGCGTGGAGGGAACGTTCGTTTGGGTGACCTCCGACCTGACGGCCGGTCTGGGCTCCTTGGCGACAGGCATACCGTAGGGTGTGTCCTCGAAATGGACCCGGCGTTCCCCTTCGTGGAAGGTGACCGTCGTCAGTTGACCGCGCCGGTAGATCTCGGTGGTAAACGGCTTGGGTTGCTGCACGCCCAAAAGATCGTCGAGGTTGTGGGGGCCGTTGTGATTGGCCGGCGTCTGGTCGTCGTCGTTGCGAAGTGCCAGCGTCATGCTGCCGCGGCCTTCAACGATCTTCAGAGCACGGCTTTGCACGGGGCTCACCGCCAGCGTTACGGTTCCCGAGGGGGCCACCTGTCCGGGCGGCAGTGCCCCCGGGAGCGTTTGCCGATCGATGGCGAGGACACGGACGTTTTCCAACAGGGTGACCGTCGTGTCGGAGTTCGCGCTCTTCGAAGCCTCGGGGCTATCGCCGGTGCGGAAAAGGACATCGACTTGGCTGCCCGGTGTAATCAGTCCGGCATCCGCAGCGCTGCCCTCGAACGGGATCGCCATCGCTCGTTCCCCGGCAGCCAGTTCCCCGGCCAGACTCGGGCCCGTCCCTTCGGGATAGAACACCGCGGGATCGAATGTCTGCCCCTTCGTGACGGGTTCACGAAGCGTCCGCCCGACAATTTGACTGGCGCGGCCCATCCAGGCCGTGGTCAACTGCATGGCATCGATCTGTTTGTTCGTGAGTTGCAGAATCTGCAGGTCGCCGTTGGTGATCTTGCGGCCGGCCGGCAGGTCCATCAGCGCGGTGGGTACCGACCGCGTCTCCTCCAACGGAGCCGTCGCCACCTCGGGGGCTTTGACGACTTGCAGGTGTTTCTTAGCGGCGTAGGCCCCCAGCAAGCCGAAGAGAACGGCAAAAATGCCGAGGATCAGAATGCCCGGGCTCGTCTTGTTGTTCATGACAACATTCCTTTGCAGAAAAAATCAGTTGAATCACCGGTGACTAGTTGGCTACCGCGAATCCTATGCCAATTTTTTCTCTGGTTTCGTTCACGTTGTCTCGGCCCCTTTCTATGGGGCGCGCGATTTTGTCTACCACGGGAACCCTTCTCGGAGCCAGGCATCGACCAGAACCAGCCAGGTGCTCACGGCCACCGGAACGGCATAGGGCATGATGCGAAGCTGCTGACGCTGGCGGACCCGCCGGTCCGCGTCCGCCGGCGCCTTCCGCGAGCCGGCCATATAGCGGCGGCGAACGGAATGAAAGCCGCTGCTCACAAGCGTGTAGAGCATCACCGCCGTGGCGAATACGGCAATCAGGCCAGCGCTTACGAAAAACACCCGCAGGGTCAGCGCGGCACCGAGCCAGGCGCCCAGCGCTCCCATCAGCTTGACGTCGCCACCTCCGCTACCGCCCATCAGCCACAGCACCAGCAGGATGCCAAAGCCGGTCGCGAAACCCAGCGAGTTCATCAAGCCCGTCAGGCCGCCGCCGACGGTATGGAAAAACAGTGCCACCGCAAACGCCGAAACCGTCAGCCAGTTGGGAAGCTTCCGGGTCTTCCAGTCGCTTACGGCCGCGGCCAGCGTAAACACGACGACGAGGATCGGGTTGAGGGCGCTTAAGGCTGTCATGGTCCTGAGGATTCCTTATGCTTGCGGGTGGTAAAGTCTGCGCGGTGTTTTCACCCCAAGGCCGCCAGGGGCTGGTCCCCCTGGGCGTCTGGAAGCTAGCACCGCCCGATGGACAGTCTGATCAGGCAGCCTCGCCCGGAACAGTTGGCGACTCGGGGGCGACGGGCACGACCACACTGATGCCACCCGGCTCCTCGTTCGCAATGTCCGCCCCAGTTCCTGGCTGCACTCCGCCGATCAGATCATCCCAGGCGGAGCATCGGTCAAAGCGAAAGTCCGTCTTGATGACGCCGGTGTACTCGTAGCCCTGGCTGATCATGCCGAGCGCCGCGCCCAGGTCGGCAAGCTCTTGCACAACCTGGTTGCGGAGCACGGTCAGCCCAACGATCATGCCGATGACCAGGATCGTGGCCGCCAGCACGAGTTCGGCGGAGACGATGAAGCCAGCTTCATCGTTCCACAACTTGCGGAGCAACAGTGCTTCCTCCTTCAAAAGGTCTCAGAAACGTTACACGAAACACGATTGGCCTTTGCCCTTGTACGGAAGGCAAACGCCCACGAGCGCGAAGGCCGGCCCTTCACATCGGCGAATCGCGAGATGCACGGCACGTGCCAATTGGACGAGAAGTGGAAGGGCGGGGCAGGAATAGATGGATGATTGATTGCTAACTTGCTAACTGAGGCAATAGGATCGCCCGACACAACCCTGTCGGACTTGAAGTTAGCGGGCACGCCCCGCCTCGCCGCAGCGGGCGGCATGGCGGAGCGAGCCTGCTACTCTTCTCGCCTACTGCGGAAGTACGCTCATTGAAGGCGGCTGGCGCTTGCCGTTAACCATGGGAATCGCCGAGCGCATCCGGCGGAGCGCGGGCTTTGAGGATCACCCGGCTTTCCACCGCCAAGCGTGAAGCTCTAGCTCCAAGCGTGAAGCTCTACGGCCCAAGGCCGTGGCATCAGGATGCGGCGGTTGGGCGAGCGGCAGATGAGAAGCTTCCGAAGCCCTAAGCGTGAAGCTCCACGGCCCAAGGCCGTGGCATCGAGGTGGCGGACAGCGGGCGAGCTTCGTCAGTTCTCGCCGGGCGTGGTGTTGGGATTGGCCGGCGCCACGCCGATGTCGATGCCGGCCGGCGACTGGCCGGAGAGGTCGAGAAGTTCGCCGGTTTCGGTGTCTTCATACTCGTGGGTCGTGCCACAAATGACGAAGGAGAACGATTGGTCCAGGTTTCTCAACGACACGGCAAGGTCCCCGAATTCCTGGACGATCTGATTGCGCAAGACAACCAGCCCGGCAATGGCCCCGATGCAAAGCACCGTGTAGAGAAGAATCACACCGAGGGCTGCCAGTTCGCCCCGATCGTCGCGCCAAAGTCTCCGCCAAAGGGTCATGACAGTCTCCCGCAGGTTGCTCGTCATCGGGTTGCCGGGCAGGGTCTCAGTCTTCACCGGGGGTGTCGTTGCTGAGGGTCGGCCCCGGGCTCGTAATGTCGATCAGATGGGCCGTGGGGTCGCCCGGGTCGTAATCGAGCGGGTCGAGCTCGTCGTCGTAGTCGCTGCCCGCCACGCTGTAGGTTCGGGTGCCGATGGTGATCGTCCGGCCCTGATATTCGTAGCCCTGGTCCAGGGCCCCGACGGCGGTGGCGACGTCGCTGAGCTCTTGAACGACCTGGTTGCGGAGCACCACCACGCCGACGATGATCCCCAGTCCGAGGATCGTGGTGATCAGAATGATCTCGGCGCTGTTGATCATGGCCGACTCGTCGCACCACAGTCTTTTGAGAGTCATGGGAGGGATCTCTTTGTGGCTAGGAGACAGAGCTTCAGGGAGTGATGATGATCTGGCTGATCGCATCGGCGAGCTGGACGAGCTCGTCGATCATGGCGTCGCGGAGCACGGCGAGGCCGACGATGGCCCCGATGCCGACGATCGTCAACAGCAAAATGTACTCGACGAAAACGCCGCCGCGGCGCTGGGTCCACAGCTTCCGCGACAGACGGGCAAGACGAAACGCCAGGGAATACATTGCAGGTTGCCTCCTCGCGGGGTCTCTCGCCGGGCTTCTACCGCGCTGCCGGCGACTGCAGTTGTGGTCTCCGACCATGCCGTCCGGCACGGTGCCGGGGGTCACGTGGCGGAAGGCATTGCATTTCGCGTGCCGTACTCGCGTGTAGTTCGTGCACTCCGCGGCCGAGAGCGGGGTGAGCGCCGCGGGGATGCTCACCGGCTGAGCACGACGCGACCGTTAGCCCGGATTATTCACCACCACGTACGAACCCGAAGCGCAAGCGATGGCTGCACAACGAGTTGCCCTCGCTTGCGCTTCGCACTTCGTGTGGCGCAGTCTGCGCCCAGTTTGACGCGGTGGTGAATAATCCGGGTTAGCCGAAGATCGACCAGCCCCGGTCCGCACCGTAAATGGCCGCAAAATCGTGGCCCACGGGGTAGCCCGCCGACACTCAGGGCGCTAACCGGCGGGAACAGATGGTTAACGCTGTGGTGCGCGCTAACCGCCGAAGTGGAAACGGTCAGTCGCACTCGTCGGCCGAACGGGCGGGCAGGCCGATCATGCCGAGCCGTTTCATCTTCTTGTAAAGGCCGACGCGGCTGAGGCCCAGGGCGCGCGCGGTTGCCGTGCGGTTCTGGTCGTGCTCGCGCAGGGTTTGCTCCAGGATCTCGCGCTCCTGCCCGGCGATCCGCTCGGCGATCGTCGTGGCGGTGCTTGCCGCGGTCGCGGCTTGTTGCGTCTGCGACCGCTCCGCCGTCGATCCGTCGAGGGCCTCGCGGAAGTGGGGAGCCAAGAGATCGGGCGTCAACACCCCGGTGCGGCAGAACAATACGGCGCGGCGGACGTGGTTCTTCAGCTCGCGAACATTGCCGGGCCACTCGTAACGCGTCAGACAGTGGAGAAAGTCGGGGTGGACGTGCCGGATCCGCACGTCGTGGGCCGAGCAGAACTCCTCGACAAAGTCGAGGGCGAGAGGGACGATATCGCGGGGCCGACGACGCAGCGGAGGAATGTGGAGCTCGAGGGTGTTTAACCGATAGTAAAGGTCGGCGCGGAACTCGTTGTGTTGCATGAGCTGACGCAGATCGACGTTGGAGGCCGCGATGATCCTCGCCTTGGAGTGGTGGGTCTCGTTGCCGCCGACCGGCTCGAACTCCCCCGTCTCGATCACGCGGAGCAGCTTGGTCTGCTGCGCGGGACCGAGGACGTCGATCTCATCCAACAGGAGCGTACCGTCTTGAACGGCGTCGAACTTGCCGAGCTTGGCCCGATCGGCACTGGTAAACGCGCCTTTGAGGTGGCCGAAAAGCTCGCTCTCGATCAACTCCCGGGGAATGGCCCCGCAGGCGATCGTGAGCAGTCTCGAGCCGTGCCGGGGTGAGAGTTCGTGGATCAACCTGGCGATCGTCGTCTTGCCGGTGCCCGTCTCGCCGGTCAATAGCACGGTCACATCGTGGCCGGCCATCATGACCAGGTCGTCGAGCATGGGGAACATTTCGGGCGTGCTCGTCTTGTATACGATCGTCTTTCCGCGGACGACTTTCGGCGCGCCGGCCGACGCGGCGGCTTCGGGAAGGGATTTCGCCTGTTGCTCCTCGAGAAGCCGAAACAACTGGCCCCGATCCAAGGGGAGTTGTACGTGGCCACTGAAGATCAAGTCAGGGACGGCCGCCCAGTCGCAGACGTAGCCCGATTCGGAGACCGCGATCAGCGGAACGGGGTGCTTGCCGCGGCCGCGAATTCGCTCAGCCAGTCCTGCCAGTTCCTCCCCGGGCCTGATCACGCGGCAGTCGAGAAACACCATTTCGGGAAGCCCCTGCCGAAGGACGTCCATGGCGTCGCGGATCGATGCGACGACGTCGACCTGTCGGCAGTGATCTTCCTCAAGGATCGACCGCAGTTGCTCGGCAAACGGGCGATCGTTGCTCACCAGCAACGTCGACCCCGGCAGCCCGGCCCCCGACTGCGTCCGCAGAGTGAAAATCATCGGTTGCTACTTAAGACTCGCGAAACGTCTGTAATCTGCGACGAACCCTGAAACGTCTCATTCCGGAAAACCCCGGAATCCACGAAAAAAAGAATCGGTGAAACACGAATTGGTCGTCGCGCTTTCGGCGTTTGGGTTTCCACGGCGAGTGCTCACCAGTTCTTCAGTCTAAGCACGCGATTCCATCGATGCAAGAAGTTTCCAAAAAAACTTCAAAAACCGGAAAAACGACCACGAAAACGCCTTGTTTCGCGGGCAAGTCATCCGCCGCGGCATTTCGTTGCGCTGCGCCTAGGGCGTTTGGCACAAACAGACTCGCTAAAGGAGCATTACGTTGGTGCAAGTGAAAAAAAAAGGTCTACTCTACTTCCGGTCATTCTTTGCGGACCAGCGCTCGAATCTGGAACCGATCGCCGGTGAACATATAGCCGAAGACGTTGTAGGGGCTGAGGACCGGGTTGCCGCTGGTCTTCAGCGCGCTGAAGAGGATGCAGACGGTAACGCGCACATTCCCCACATCGACCGACGGGGGATCGAGCGGGACCGCCAGACTGGGATCGCCCCATGAGGTGACGACGGCCCCGTCCTCGACGACGACTTTCATGCCGGAGCCGAGTGTATCCATAATCTCGATGTCGATTGCCTCGAGAACCTCGTTGGCCGCCACGGCCACCCACTCGGCGTCGGCCCCTTTTCCCGCCTCGCGTGCCCCGACGATCGCTGCCTGGGTAATGGTGGACTGGGTGATGAGCAGCGGCAAATACTCGACGCTTGCCACCAAGGCGATCAGGAAGATCGGGGAGACCATCAGCAACTCGAGGACCTGGGCGCCCCGGCGTCGTTTCCCGCACGGTGTTCGTCGCATGCGTTCGATCCTTGGATGGCGTGCCCTCTTGGTCCCCCGCACATGCCGTTCGGCAACGACGGATTGTTGAGACGGTATCGTCTTCGGGGCCGGCACGGGAGCATCAGGTCGTCTGGGTTTCATCAGCCGGGATGCCGGCATGTCCTGCACGACGGCGCATCGTCCGGCACAATGCGGTCAGCCGGGCCGACAATGCCGCGAACTTCACCTGCATTTCGCATGCCGCAGAGTGAAAGCAGGGGGATTCGACTTCTGACAGGTCGTGGCCGCGCTCGCCGGCACAAGATGCATTTCTGGAAGAAGATGGAAGGCGAATTGCTGTTGCTGCCAGGAAACGGACTGTTACCGGATGGAAGCGCTAACTGAATTAAAGCCTATCCCAAAACCACTGGGGTGGGGATGTGAAAACATGGGGATTTCATTCGCCTATTTGGCTTCGAGTTTTGTTCCGCAAAGTGGGGCGTTTTCTTCTTGGCCGAAGGCCTCTTATCACCGTAGCCTGGGGTCGTTCCCCAGGTTGGCGGGCAGTTTCCTCGTTCCATAGATAGACACGGGAACAAACCTTGGCCGAAGGCCTCCAATCACCGTAGCCTGGGGTCGTTCCCCAGGGACATGGAAGCAAAACAAGGTCTTTTTTGGCCGAAGGCCATATTCACCGTATCATTTGGCGCCGCGGAGGCTCGACCGGCATGGCATCTGCTCTATCGCTGGCGTCACACCTTGCGCGGCAGGGAATGTGTCGGCACAGATCTGGTCTGGTAGTTCTCTCGCGACGTCGGAAAGGGTCGGCGGTATGGGGTCCGTTATAGCGCGACCGCGGTATTCGAGCCGGGCGAATCGTCTGCGGAACTGCCGTGGGGCGATCGTTTTGGAGTTGCTGCTCGCGTTGCCCATCTGGCTGATCGGGCTGTTGGCCATCGTCGAGTTCGGCGAGTTGGTGACGCGGCTGCAACAGGTGGCGCTGGCGAGCCGCGTGGGCGCCGAACTCGCCTCGGAGACGGCAGCGCTTTCGACCACGCCCGGCGACCCCGTGCCGAGTGCGATTCTCGACGTGATCGATCAGCAGATGCAGAGCGCGGGCATGTCCCAGTGCAAGGTCTACCTGCAGCATAACGTCGGCGTCGGTGCCGGAACGGTTACCCTCGTTTCCGGAACATGCACGGTTCCCGAGCCGCCGCTGCCGGCCCCCTTGCCGCCGGGAGAGTTCGTCCGCATCACGGTCTGTGCCGAGGCGACGGAATTGACGCCCAACCTGCTGAACACGGCGCTGTTCGGGTGTTTGGATATTTCGACGTGGCACGTTCGCGAAAGCACGACGATGCATTACGAGTAATTGGGTCGGAGGCTGTTTCATGCAACTCGGTTTGCCGTCGGCTGATCCGTCGTCCCGATGCGCATCGCCCCGCACCAGCCTGGCCCGGCGGCGAGGCGTGGTTGTGGTGTGGACGCTGATGTTCGTCGCTCTTTTGGTGACGATCCTCTGCGGCGTGGTGGAGATCGCACACCTTTATCTGGCGCGGACCGAGTTGGAAAATGCCTTGGAAGCCGCGGCGCTGGCCGGCGCCGATTATTGGGCCAAGAATCCGACCGATCCGAACGACACGCTCGACGCACGGACCGTGGCCATGCAGTATGCGGCGGCCAACACGGTGGACGGTCAGCCGGTCGTGCTCGACTTGAACTACGGCACCGACGACGTCAACCAGAACGGCGGCGGCGATGGAAATCTGATTTTCGGTGCCGTCAGTTTCGAACCGGTGCGGGTTGCGGACAACGCTTACGCGTTCGACCACGACATCGAGCCTTCGTGCACGGTGACCGAGGTGGTTGAGGCCGAGGTCGACATTCCGTGGAAGGTTCAAGCGAACGACACGTATGGAACTTCCGGTACGTTTGAACTGGAGTACTGGAACTTTACCCCCATCAACCCACCGACCCTGCCGGCGCTGGCAATCACGAAAATCACTTACGGCCTGGCGGGTGTCGGTGGAACGGGGTTGGGACGATTCGATGTCGATACCGGGACACCGCCAGCCAACGAAACCAACCTCGGTAGCGCCGCCCTGTCAGGATGGGGTCCCTTTTCGGGTCCTGGCGGCGTAGGATACGTTGCATCAACCTTCACCCCCACGAATCCGGATGGGGCACCCAACACCCGATACAAAACGCTGGAGGTCGTTCCCGCAACGCCGCTGTTGCCCGGCAATGTGATTCGTTTCGGAGTCGATACCGACATGATGGACGGAACCGCGGGACCTACGGTTGTGAATACCAGTGACGACGGTGGCCATTTCTATACGAGCGATTTCTACATGGCCTTGGAGTTTAACGGCGACAGCGCAAACCCGCTTATCCTTTTGGGCAATGGGCCGGGAGTCCACAACGCCGCCAAATCGACCTTTTTGAATCGCGGACAATCCAAGCAGTTCTCCTTCACGATCACCCGGCCGGGCAACGGCACGTATGGCGTGCGGGCCCAGGCCAATATCGAAGTGACGCCTTGGCTGGGGTCGTTTCTGGGCTGCCCGATCGGGCCGTTCCGCGTTGCCGCCAGGTCAACCGCAAGGGCCGGCTGTGGCGCGGAGTTGAAGTTGGTCCGCATCGCCACAGACCCCTACACGATCTTCCCGTATCCCAGCGCACCGTAACCCGGCGCCTGCAATCCTCCCCTCTGCGCGGATCCCGGACCACGCATAGGCGCCGTTCAACATTAAGTTCGTCACTAATTGTAGGGTGGATTTCAATCCACCGAACGGTATCGATGTCATTGGTGGAGTGGCGACGACGAAAAATCCAATGAACCTTTTTAGCCCCGGCGGCATCTATTACCTAGGGAGACCGACGATTGCAGTCGGGCGAGCACCGGAAGTTGCGAGACGGACAATGACTTCGTTTAGGTCAAGTATAGCAAGCGAACCACGATGCACAGGGCGTTGCGCCGGTCAACCGGCGAATACCCTGCCCGTGCAGCCTTTGCGCTTGTGACGCTTGACCTTACGTCACGATGGGTTTCATGAAACCCGGTGTCACAAGTGCCTGTGACACCGGGTTTTTTTGTTGGGCCGGTAGCTGAGATGGTGTAGCGGCGGCCTGAAAAGCCGCAGACGAGGGTTCGACTCCCTCCGCGCCCACTTGCAGGAGAGGAACGGGATCAAGGTGCTAGCGGCACCACAGCCGACTCTTAATCCGCCAGGTGAGGGTTCAAGTCCCTCTGGTCCCACTGAGAGAAACGCACTGGTCGTCCAGCGGCAAAGATACCGCACCCGTAATGCGGCGACGCTTACTTCGAGTCCCGCCCGGTGCTCTTTGGTCTTTGATGACAATCCGGCACAGCTTTAGAGGCCCTAACAAAACGGGGACTGGCTCCGAGCCAAACATTTGAAGAACGCGGAGAATCGCGGGTTCAAATCCCGTCGAGGGCGCTTGAAGAATGGCGCGGTACGCAAATCGGCAAAGCGGCAAACATGACCATGTGGTGGAATTGGCAGACACGCGACGGTCAGAACGTCGTGCCCATCGCGGCATTGGGAGTTCGAGTCTCCCCGTGGTCACTGAGGAATTGCAGGCGCGGCAGGTGCCCAACTGGCTCCCATAAGGCCGGTGCGCCCGGTTCGATACCGGGGCCTGCAACTTGGAAACACGCTGCGGGTGGGCCAGTGCTCAGCCGGGCCTCATAGGCCTGGACAGCCGGGTGCGACCCCCGGACCCGCTACGACCGGGTACACAAATTGGCATAGCGGCGAGGTCGAGAGCCTCGTGCCTGTGGGTTCGAGTCCCACCTCGGTCACTCAATCAACCGACTCTCGCGTTTCGCGAGTGATCCAACGCCACGGACTGCTCGCCAGTTCGGACCAGGACACTCGCATTGAAATAGGAGACTTCGGACCAATCCACGGTCCCGGCGGCCACATGAGCGAGCAATGTCGGCATTGAAAGGCTGAAATACCGAGATTGATGGATTCTCGCTCAGAAAGATCACCCGGAGCGGTATAGATCGTGTCGACCTCGTACTCGATCAGATAAATCGACTTACAGTTCGGACATTTGCACAACGCGAAGTCTTCATCGCCCGAGTTCGCCCCGCCACGACGAAATACTTCATCGTAGTCGATTGCGGATTCTGGAACGCTATCATCGAGAGGCAGCATGGAGAACAGTTTACCCAAAACCAAGCGTGATGTCCAACGGCGGAGATAGTCGGAGGTGGCGGATCGTCGCGAGACGAGCAACGGTGCAGCGTCGCCGGCTCCACTGATAGGAAGTTGGGCCTGTGGTCCAAAGGGACGACACCGCCCTGGCGTGGCGGAAATCCGGGTTCGATTCCCGGCGGGTCCACTGAAATGGAAGGTAGTCGGATACGGCTGGCCGAGCCGGTTTGCTAAACCGTGCCCCCTCACGGGGATGTGGGTTCAAATCCCATGCCTTCCGCTTGCCCCGATGGTGAAATGGACATCATGCCTCGTTTCTACCGAGGTGTTCCGGGTTCGAGTCCTGGTCGGGGTGCTGGTAGTGAGATGTATGGTGTCCGTGGTGTAGCGGTCACTGCACGGCTGGCTGTGAACCAGAAGGTGGGAGTTCGACTCTCCCCGGACACCCTTGTTGACGGAGATCACGATGGTCACCAAAGTCCTTGAGCAACCGACGCTGGTCCTCAACCGCAACTGGCAGCCGGTCCACGTGGCAACCGTGGAGCGGGCGCTGGTGCTGCTCTGGAACGAGTCCGCGCTCGTCGTGGACCCGGAAGACTACCAGCTTTACACATGGGCAGACTGGTCGAAGCTGAAGCCGCGGGACGGCGAAGCGTTCGTCCAGGCCGTTCGGTTCCGGCTGCGGGTGCCGGAGGTCGTGGCACTGATTGGCTACGACCGGCTCCCGTTGGGCCCTCTCACGTTCAGCCGCCGCAACGTGTTCAAGCGGGACCACTACACCTGCCAATACTGTGGCGCGCAGCCGGGCAGCGAGGAACTGACGATCGACCACGTGTTGCCGTGGTCGCAGGGAGGCGTGTCGAGTTGGACGAACTGCGTGCTGGGTTGCATGGCCTGCAACAAGCGGAAGGCCGACGGCACGCCGGAGCAGGCGGGTATGAAGCTGCGCAAGCAGCCGAACCGGCCGGCTTGGAAGCCGCTGTACGCCGACCACACCATGCGTATCGCAAGCTGGTCGAAGTTCATCAGCGAAGCCTACTGGAACGTTGAGTTGCAGAAGTAGTCGTTACGCCAAAGCCCCCGGTCCTCGCGGGCCGGGGGCGATACACAAGCCCTGCGGGTGTGCCGGACGAGCATGGCAGTCCTCGAAACTGCCGGACGAGGTTCGATTCCTCGGCAGGGCGCTGAACGAAGACACGTCCTCGGAGTGTGGGGGATTTGCACGCGACCCCGCGAAGGTCGAAGACCAGGCTCGACTCCTGGCGAGGACACTGAATGATGCGAGGCTGGAGCCAGACGGCACGGCAACCGGCTGCAACCCGGTCCAAGTGGGTTCGACTCCCACCGGCCTCTCTGATACGGCCAGGCCAACGGCGCACGCACCCAGCCTTTGCGGCAGTCGGCAGCGTGTGTCCCGTACATGGGTTCTGACCGAAGGTCGTGTCAAGTGAGGTTAGCTCAGTGGATAGAGCACCAGACCGTTACTCTGGAGCCACGGGTTCGACTCCCGTACCAACACCGCAGGCTGAAAACCTGCCCCGGGATGCGAGAGCATTCCGACCAACGCGGCCCGAGGGAGGCGGGCCAATGTGTGATCGGCCACCGGCGAGTGAGCGACCGGCGGCGTCGAGGAATCCGGGCCGTCTGTCCATTGGGCGACTCCGGAACGAATCGGCGCACGCTCGACACGCCATCGCCGGTGGCAGCACGGCCGAGTGCCATGCAGTGCGCGGATACCGCTTCGACCGGCCCAAAGGCAAGCGGCAACGGATGTCGGGCGACTTGCGCCGGAGCTTGCCCCCGGCGGCGACAAGCCCAACGGAAGCTGTCGTGCCGCCCAGGGCTGCGTCGATGCTCAAACGACACTCCGCACTTGTCCGTGTGATCGCCGCTGGTTCCGCCGCCCAACGGCTTTGCCTGACACGGCCAAATGAGAGAACTGCCGAGGCAGAAGGTCACGGAGGCCAAGAAGGCAGCCGAGGCAAACCTGATCGTCCGCCGCGAGGAGACGGCCGCCATACGCAGCCAGGCCAACACCGCGAAGGTGCTGGAAGGCAACCCGACGCTGATGCGGCTCCGGGAGTTGGAAGTTCTGGAGAAGGTTGCCACCAGCGGCAAGCTGAACGTCGTGCTGGGCGAAAAGGGCCTGGCTGAGCGGGTCGTAAACCTGCTCTGATTGGATGGCCCATCGCTACGTTCACGCCCTCAGTGAACTCCGCTTCCTTCTGTTCAATCCTGTTGTGGAGCTTTCCAGCCTTCGACCGCTCGCAACGCTCGGCCGTGCGTGGCATAGTGATAAGGGATGAAAGTCGAAGGAGGCGGGAAGCGGGAAGAAGGGTGAAAGGTGATCGTCCGCTCGCTGCTGGCCGATCGCGTGCTCGACACGTTTGCCGAGCAGGCCACGCGGGCGTGCTGTTCGAGGATGAAGCCACAAGCGGAGACCCTGCCGCCCCGCGAGTACGCCTTCTGGCAGAACATGGCCAAGGTCATCCTGGTGCCGGTGGACCGGCGGCATTACCGTCGCTGGACATCGGTGGCCGTAGAGATTGCGCGACTCGCCGACAAGGTGACGCTGCGGCTGAATGCAGTGGCCACCTACCGCAATGGACGCCTACAAGGCCCTTGAGCCGCTGACGACGCCCGGCAGGCGTTGTACCGCGAGGCGCAGTTGCTGCGTTGCGCGCCGTGGTCGGGCGCTCGGGAACTCGACCAGTTTCTGGCCGACAAGGATGCCGTCGCCGCATGAACTGGAGAGTATCGTTCGGCAGCGGGTGGTGGTCGCTGGGTTCCTGGAGTCCTCTCGCTGGGTATTCGCGACGTGATCCTGCCGGGCGACATGAAGGACTTGATGAACAAGGTCACGGAGGCCAAGAAGGCAGCCGGAGGGAACCTGATCGTCCGCCGCGAGGAGACGGCCGCCATACGCAGCCAGGCCAACACCGCGAAGGTGCGCTGGAAGGCAACCCGACGCTGATGCGGCTCCGGGAGTTGGAAGTTCTGGAGAAGGTTGCCACCAGCGGCAAGCTGAACGTCGTGCTGGGCGAAAAGGGCCTGGCTGAGCGGGTCGTAAACCTGCTCTGATTGGATGGCCCATCGCTACGTTCACGCCTTCAGTGAACTCCGCTTCCTTCTGTTCAATCCTGTTGTGGAGCTTTCCAGCCTTCGACCGCTCGCAACGCTCGGCCGTGCGTGGCATAGTGATAAGGGATGAAAGTCGAAGGAGGCGGGAAGCGGGAAGAAGGGTGAAAGGTGGAAAAGCAGGACGAAGGAAAGAAATCGGTGACAAGTCACGGCACTCCAAAGATGAACGGTCCAATCCCAGGCTGAGCCGTCCTGCGTGTCGCACTTCCAACGCCATGCCACGGGCGCAATAACTCCAATCCCGGCATCCACTTACCGCTCTTGTTTCAAGAAATTATTTGACGGAAGCGCGCCGCATCGACCACAATGACGCAGGTGAATGGACATGTGAACACATGCTCCCCGGACCGCCAGTTTGGCCAGCTTCACGGCTCGCCGCCCGGAAGTCTTTTGCGGCCACACACACGCAACTCCCCGCAAAAGTCCGCCTTCCATACCCCGGTCGCTCTGCCACCCAAAAACTCGCGGTGCGGTTGGCTCTGGCGGGAACGTTGCCGCAGCAGGCATGCTCCAGCCTGCTGCACAGCGGACGGCACACGTGCCCTTCCTGCCATCGCAAGCGTGTGCTGATGACGGCAATGCTGGCCGAATACGGCTGACAAACGCAAAACGCCTCGGCGAGCAACCTCGTGGCGTAGTCTAGCGGCCTGACGACGGGGTGGATAGATCAGGGTAATCCCTAGGGGAAACCGCTTGACGAATCTTCTCCTTTGTGGTCAACTTATATCGCTACAGGATACTAAATAGTATCAATTACCAACTAGCCCTTGGCCGAGCCGGATTTCCCCCAACTCGGCCGATTGCCGCCATCCTATGCCGAACGAAGAAGACCTGCTCGCTGCCATTGCGGGCCCGAACCAGGTGAACCGGACGTACCTCGCTCTTGCCGCAATGGTCGACGGGTATTGTCAGATGAGAAAGTGAAGACGGAACGGCCATCCTGCAAGGATGATTTCCGTGGACCAGAACGAAATCGAGGCACGGCTGCGGAAGCTGGAGTCGCTTTGCCGCGAGCGTGGGCAGCCGCTGACCGTTCAGCGGCGGACCATTCTCGAGGCGGTGCTCGAGCGGGACGACCACCCAACCGCCGACCAGATCTACGACGCCGTGAAGGAGCGGATTCCGGGCGTGTCCCGGACCACCGTCTATCGCGTCCTGGAGACCCTTGTGGAGCTTGGCCTGATCCGGCGACTGCACCATCCCGCGGCATTTGCCCGCTTCGACGGTAAGATTCACCGGCATCACCACCTGGTTTGCCGGTCGTGCCATCAGGTCATCGACATTGAGGCAAAGCGTTTCGACGAGTTGAAATTGCCGCCAGGCCGGCGGCACGGTTTCCAGATCGAAGATGTTTCGGTGCACTTCGTGGGAGTCTGTGCGGAGTGCCGCCGCAAGGCAAAGTTGAGTGATTGACTCAAACTGTAAACGTAGTTGGAAAGGGGACTGGCTCCGAGCGTGATTCGGGGCGGAATTGGCGGAAAAACGCCTCCCGCTCTGTGCCTGTCCCCTCTTTCCTGGGCTGCCGCGTTGACAGTTTGATTGAGCGGGTTTGTTTTTTCCGGGTGTTTTTGGGACTGGAGGTAATGCCATGTGTCGAACGAGGTTTCTTCGCAGCGGCCCCTGGTTGGCCGCGGTCGGCTTCGTCTTGCTCGGCGGCGACCTGCCCCGGGCGGACGCCGGCGACGAACCGGCCGGGAACGTGCCGCGAGACCAATTTGGGGCGGCGACCACGGACTATCAGCAACAGGCGTTTGACAAGTTGATGCCCCCGGCAACGGTAAGCAAGGCCCATGAAGCCTTCGATCCGGTGATCTGGAAGGCTTTTGTTCCCGAAGACAACGCGCTCACTCCCGAACGCGTGGCCCTCGGCCGCAAGCTCTACTTCGACAAGCGGCTGTCGATGGACGGAAGCGTGTCGTGTGCGACCTGCCACGACGTGACGCGGGGGTTCAGCGATCAGCGGGCGACGGCCGAAGGAATCGGCGGTCAAATCGGCAAACGCAACTCGCCCACAACGCTCAACGTGGCCCTGCTGCAGACGCTGTTCTGGGACGGCCGGTCGCCCACGGTCGATCATCAGGCCACATTGCCGATTCTCAACCCGATCGAGATGGGCATGCCCGATGAAGCGACCGCCTTGAAGGCGATCAGCGACGACCCGGAGTATCAAGAAGCGTTCAAGAAGGCCTACGGGCGCGAAATGAACTATCAGGATCTCGGCCGGGCGATGGGGGCCTTCGAACGCACGCTGGTCTTCTTGGATTCGCCCTTGCGGCGGTTTCTCGCCGGCGACCAGGAAGCCATTTCCCCCGAGGCTCGCGCGGGGTGGGAGTTGTTCAACGGCAAGGCCCGCTGCGTGGCCTGCCACCCCATCAACCCTTCCAACCCCCTGGGCACCGATAACCGTTTCCACAACGTCGGCGTTGCCGCCCGCCACCAGAACTTCGAGGCGCTGGCGAAACAGGCGATCAAGGCCCTCGCGGAGGACAATTCGGAGCAAAAGCTCGACGAGTTGGCCACCGCCACCGACATGAGCGAGTTAGGTCGATTCATGGTGACGCAGAATCGGGCCGACATCGGATCCTTCCGCACGCCGCTGATCCTGAATATCGGCATCACTCCACCCTACATGCACGACGGTTCGCTCGCGACGATGTGGGACGTGATCGATCACTACAACAAAGGGGGCGAAGCCAACCTGTTTCTCGACGGCGGCATCGAACCGCTCGCCTTGACCGAGGAAGAGATCGATCAGTTGGTGGCTCTTCTGTTCGCAATGACGGATGTCCGCTTTGCGGAGGAGAACCAGCGGCAATTCGAGCTTCAACGCGCGGCGGCCGAGAAGCAGCGCCCGGTCCGCGACGAAGCAATGGCACTCCGCCAGACGCTGCCTTTCGAGCGGCGGGTGACGGGTGCCAAGAACACCGACCAGCAATAAGGAGCGATCCACCATGCCTACGTACAAAAGCGTCGAAACCCGGTATCGGGAACAGCGGAACGAATTCTTCCGCGGCCTGCGGAATCTCGACCGCCGCTCCTTCTTGAAAGTATCGGCGGCGGCCGTGGGAGCAACGGCCGGCCTGGCCCCACCGCAGTCGTTCACCCCGGTGACTTTGGCCCGGGCGGCCGAGGAGAAGGGGGAACCTCCCTTCCGATTTGCCTACATCTCCGATTCGCACCTCTACGAGAAGCACGTCAACGATCGCTTCGTGCGGGGGCTGCTCCGCGCGGTCGACGACGTGAACAACCTCGACCCGCAGCCCGATTTCGTCTTCTACGGCGGCGACCTGGCGCAGCTCGGGCAGGTCAAGGAACTCGAGATGGGTGCCCAGATCCTCAAAAACCTCAAAGCGCCGCTGAAGATCATGGTCGGCGAACACGACTGGTATCTCGACATGGGCGAGAAGTGGCAGGAACTGTTCGGCGAGCCGACCTACTCGTTCGACCACAAGGGAGTCCACTTCGTTGTGCTCAACAGCGTCGTGGAGAAAGACTTCTGGACCGCCCGCGGCATGTCGCCCATGGAGCGAATGAAGACCGTCGCCGGGTTGGACAACGGCGTGCAGAGCCCCTTCACGGTCGGCGAGCCGCAGCGGAAGTGGCTCGAGGAAGACCTGGCCAAGCTGCCCGACGACGCCCGGGTCGTCATCTTCTCCCATTCGCCCCTTTACAAGCTGTATAAGCAGTGGAATTTCTGGACCGATGACGCCGAGGAAGTCCAGGCGATCCTCCAGCGTTTCAAACAGGTCGTGGTGATCCACGGCCACACGCACCAGTTGCTGACGAACCGGATCGGCAACATCCATTTCCACGGTCTGCTGTCGACCGCCTGGCCCTGGCCCTACGCCCCGGAGGGAATGCCCGAGCTGACGATCCAGATGAGCCGCCCGGACCCGTTCAACCCCAACGACGGCTGCGGCGACGGCGAGGTGTATGTGCATCCCGACGGCCTCGTCGACAAGGTGTACAACCTCTGGAACCGCAATCCGGTCTCGGTGACCAGGGCCTACATGGCCAGCCGGGGAAAAGAGAGTGTTCCGCCCAAGCCGAATCGGCCAGCTTACTGACAAGGAGACGAACCATGTATGCAACATTGATCGCTCGCCGTGTGGAGCGCGGGCTTGCCGGCACGGCGTTTTTCCTTTCCGTCTTGTTCGCAATCGGTTGCGGCCAACAGGGCGGTCCCTCGGGGCCTGCGGCCCCCGTCACCGTGGCCGCTGCAGTGCAGCCGGCACCGATCGAAGCATCGGTCGAGCCCCAACTCACCGTCGCGACGGCCGCGGTGCCCGACGCCAAGGCGGATACGCCCAAGGGCGGCGGTGAGACCGTTCAACGCGACTCCTGCGACGGCGAGCATACCGTCACCGTCGCCAAGGACCTGACCGGGCAGCCCCTCGCCGAGGCCCTCATGGACCAGTGGCAACGCAACCATCCCGAGGCCAACTGGGTCGCCGAGCAAAAGGAACGGCACGGGTTCCTGCCCCCGGCCGACAACTCGGACCTCCTCACCGGCGGCCAGGGAAAGGAGCACGTGTATGGCAACTACAGCGAGCGCGACATCCTCACCTGGGCTCGCGAGGCCGAGAAACTCGTCGCCGAAGGGTCCCGGATCTTCCACGATGCCGACGCCCTGGGGAGCACCGTTGCGGTGTCCTGCGACATGTGCCATCCCCACGCCGCCAATACGCATCCGGAAACGTATCCGAAATTCCAAACGCAGTTGGGCCGCACGGTCCTGCTCCGCGACATGATCAACTGGTGCATCGAGAACCCGGTCCGGGGCCCCAAGCTGGCCGCCGACAGCCCCGAAATGCGGGCCCTGGAGGGATACATCATGGCGCAACGCAAAGGCGTGAAGATGAACTACGGGAAGCACTGACGCCGCGTGTTGCACAATAGCCTTGAGGACCTAACAAAACTGCGGTTCGTAAGCAGGTTCGTACTACTGCCAGCGGAACCGGCTCATTCGATCCGAGGATGGGGGAGAATCGGCGCGGCTGCGCGAAGCGGTCTTGGATCGTCCGTCGATTCGAAGCAGATCGTCGAGCATCACGGCGGCCTCGTTCGCCGTATTCGTGAGACGCACCATCCAGACCGATGGCAGCACACCGGTGGCGTCAAACAACTCGGGCTGGAAACTGGCCAGGATGCTGGTAGCGATCCGTGCGTTCAGATCGGAATTGGGACTGACGCGACTCAGCCCGAGGCCGAAAGCGGCGCGAAGCGAAGCTTCGACCAGCGGCCAGGCATGGCGTCCTCCGGGCAGGCGACTCCGGTAGGAAAGGTCTTCGGCGAACTCCCGTGCGCGGTCCGGATCGACGGCAAACTCGCTGACGTCGTACATGCCGAGGAGATAGCCGATCAGCATGTCGGTCCATCGCTCGGCTCTGCGGCGAAGATGATTCAGCAGAACCGCCTCCTCGGCGCCGACCGACGGGCCACGGACGAGAAGCATCAGTACGCGGTGGCGGGCTTCCAGGTGACCGATGAGCACGCTCCTGGCTATCGGCTCCACCAGATCCGTACCGCGAAGACGATCGTGAGCGCAGGTCACGGCCGCCCACACCCGCGTGAGGATCTCGCCGGTAAGGATCTCCTCGAGAACCGCCCCGGCCATGGGAGAAGCGCTCTGGCCGCAGGTGGCGGCTGGCGATTCCTGGCTCGAGAGTTGCCTGAGCGTGCGACCCCAGCGGTCGAGCCTGCATTGGGAAGACGTCCAGTATTGTTCAATGCTGGATTCGGAGATTCGATGGATGTCGCGGATCAGGACCGGGCCGTGGACCGCGGCCAGGGCAGCGAGTTCGACGAGTTCGCGGGCGTGCATGGTTGCTGAATCATGGTGTGGGGACAATTTTCGCGAGGCTCCGAAAGCAATACCCGAGCGGGAAGTCCGGTAAGTAGGACAAGGATGAGACGTGCGGCGACGGGAGAGCCCGAGGGGACCAAGGCTCTCCCGTCACCTGGCACGGTCTCAGGGGAGGGTTGCCGGGAGAAAAAGCAAACCCGATACCGAAGACGTTCGGAAAGTGACAGAGAGGGCGTAAGTCGTGGCCGCGCAAAAGCTTCCGAGAGGCCGGGGGCGGCTTGGGGCGGGACCGACGCGTTGCCCGCACGCAACGTCGGGAAGTGGGGGTGTGGTCGTTATGCGACCCGCCGCTTGGCGCCGGCTTTCCAGTGTGGTCCTTTGAGCGTCTGTCGGCGTCCGAAGGGGTCCTCCTCGCGCTCGCCGGGCCGGAGCACTCGAGTCTGGGGCTTGGGCATGAGGTGAACGGCCAAAGGAGCTATCGCCGACGCTGCCCAGATCATTCCCAGAGGCTCCACCGGGATACGGAATCGGGCGGAGACAATCACCAGCGAGTGGAACGCCGCAACCAGGGCGAAGATGGCGTAGGTCGGCCAAAGCTCGCGCCATTGTCGACGCGACGCCAACAGCCCGATCGCCGCCAGCACAAGCCCTACGATCGTTGCCAGCCGATACAACCGGTTGGAGGCTTTGGGATTCGTTTCATCGAAGAGGAGAAAGAACCGAAGTCGCTGCAGGCAGAGCGTTGCGTACCGGGCAGGATTCCGGCTGACGAACTGCCAGGCTTGCCGACCCAGAAGCCGGCTCCGTTGCGGCTCGGAAAGTCCGGCGAACTCCCGGTAGCCGTTCGGCTTGAGCAGAATGTCGTCGATGTAGAGGGTCTCATGCCGCGCTTGCCAGAGCGCGCGATCCATGCCCGCGAGGGTTCCGTCGTGCCGCGTGCGAAGACGCTCGGCGGAAGGCTTGGGGACCTTGTCCGTACCCCAACTGATCTCGTTATTGCCTTGCCAGAAGGCATAGCCGAACGTCGATTTGACGAAGACGAATTCGCCGTGGACCAGGCGGTTTCGCACGAGCCACGGCAGGATTACGATCAAGGCCGTCGCGGCAAGAATCGCTGCGCGGCCCAAAGCTCTTAGCTGGAAACAGGCCCGCCAGGTGCCGTTACGGGCTTCGCCCCGCCAAAACACGGCCACGCAGACCGGAATCGCGATGGCCAGAATCGGTTCGATCAACAGCAGTAGCCCGGCAAGACAGCCCGCAAGGATTGCGCCACGGCGGGTGGCTTGCCATCGTGGCGAGACGACTACGGCCAGCAGGACAGTCAGGACCAGGGTCGCCCAGAGGGCCACCTGCAGGTGTGTGACCATGTAGATGTGTGTCGGGTAGACGGCGGCCCCGACCCCGGCTAGCCAGCCGACGAGCGGCCGATCCGCTGCGAGCGACCAGGTAAGCCAGACGACGGCCAGGACCAGGCTTGTGCCGGCAACACATTGCAGGAGTTGCACTCCCAGGATCGCTCCGGGAGAGCCCACTCCGAAACAGGCGTAGAACAGTGCCAGCAGCAGCGGATAGAAGGGAGCCTGCTGGGAAGTCCTTCCCTCGACGCCGAGGAATGTTGTTGAGAAGCCTTTGCCGGCCAGAAGGTTCTCGGCGATCTCGCCGTGCTCGTAGGTCAAACGTTCCGCATGATCGGTCGAAAGGAGCCATACTGCACCGATGCGCAGTCCCAACGCGACTGCGGCCAGCAGGACCAGCCCAATGACTCGCCGTGAACCATTCATGGTGGCGGGATTGTAGGCAAGCGAGACAGACCTGACAAGAGAAGATAGGCAGGCCCGTCTGCAAGGCAACGCCCAATCGAAAGGATGGGACTTCGCCCTGCCACGGAGCGACTATCTGGGGCCCGATCCGTGCGTCCTCATCGGCGCCGAGGCGCTGGAACCCACGACCGAGTCGTCGCGATGCAACCCGGCGGCGACCAATCCGGTATCGTTGGTGAAGAAGTCGTCACCAAGGGCGGCGCGCTGCGGGATGGCCAAGAACTCGACGTGGCCGTCTTCGAAGAGGATATTCTGGCCCTGGCCGCCATGATTGAGGCTGACCAACTGAGGCAGGTCGTAGTTGGGAGAGTCTGCCATCAGGGCGAATCGCGGCCGGCGCAGATTCTTGGTCGGGCGATAGGTTCCGTCGACCAGATAGCCCAGCGTGTAGCCGTAGCTGCCACCCATCTGCCGATGAAGCTTGGCCAATTCCTCGACCAGATTTGCCTTCCGGAGTTGCTCAAGCGTCGGGACGGCATACTCGCCGTCGTCGGCGAGCGAAGAACCGGGGCACACCACCCGCGTTGAGCTGTCTAGATAGCCGTTTTCCAGCAGGGTCGGCGCATAGACGCCTGCGACCGCCGCCGGCCCCGACCTGGGGATCTGCGGGAAATAGCCGTTGTTGCGATCGCTGAACTGTGTGAGGGCCACGCCAACCTGCCGGAGGTTTTCCTGGCAGGCAGCGACGCGAGAGTTGAAACGGCTATTCTCGATGGCGGGCAAGACCAGCAGAAAAGCTGCGGCGGCAATACTCAACGCCACCGAAACGTCGGCCCAAGTCCACTTGCTCGGCACACCGGCCGGGGCCACCGTGGGAGTCATCGCAGCGTCGGTGCGAGACGCCACCGCTGGAACAGGGGGTGCCAGAACGGGAGCGAGCGATTGCAGGGCAGGCTCGGGAACAACCTGCCCGCGATCAAAACAAGCAATCATCTTGCAGGTGCGGGCTGCCAGTCCTCGGGGCGGAACAAAATCCCGCGGGGAAGAGCGAAGAGGCCGCAGGCTGCGCCAGACCTGCTTGAGTTTCCGTCGCAGCCTTGCGTCTCGCTCGAGCTGCTCGTCAAGAATTGTTTCTTCGTCTTCTTCCAGGGCCCCGAGGAGATAACCCAGCAGTTGCGATCGCAGATGATCAGTCATAACCAGCAGTATGCGTAGGAGTTAGCGCGTCATTGAGCTTCTGGATTGCCGCATGGAGTCGACTCTTCACTGTTCCAACCGGAATGCCCAATACATCGGCGGCCTCGCGATACTTCAGCCCCTGGTAGTACACCAGGACGACGACTTGACGGAGCGACTCGGGGAGTTCGTCAACGGCTCCACGAACGTATTCGCCCTCCTCGGCCGACTCAAAGTGGTCCATGGGGCTTCGTTCATCGTTGTCGAGCAATCCGCCGAGAGTCCCTGCATCTTCGTCATCGCCTTTTCCACCGAACCGCCGGTCAAGGCTCACCATGCGGTGGCGCCGGTTGCGGCGCTGCGCGTCGATCGCCTGATTCGTGGCAACGGTGTACAGCCACGGCCGCACCCGACGCCCTTCCTCGAACTGATCGCACTTGAGATGGATCTGGAGAAAGGTCGCCTGGAACGCATCCTCGGCCATCTGGGCATCACCCAGGTAGTGTCGCAAATAGTTGTACAGTTCCGATTCATATCGATGCACCAGTTCCTCGAATGCCCGCCGGTTGCCTTCGGCTCGGTACTCGAGCAATAGCTCCTCGTCCGACCGGTCAATCAGGGGGACGACTGGGATCCTTGGCCGCACCTGTTCCATCGTGATAGTCATCTGTGATACGAATCCCCGTGGAAGAGAGTTCTTTGCATCCAGCAAGGCGCCGCTTTGGCGAAGACCAGTTTACTTGCAGGGGAGAGCCCTTCCACAGGGCTCCATTGTAGCAAGTATTTCGCCGGCGCCTCGGAAAAATTTGACAGGACGAGCTGACCGATCGGAGACGTCTCGCTTCGGAACACCTGGAATTCAAAGCAAGACGCGTGCCAGTGAAATAAGGCCGCATGCAACAGGCAGCCAAACAAGGGTGAGGAACCGATCTTTAGTATTTGGATGCGTTAGAGTTAGGAAAAGTTACCGCAAAGCCGGCACACCCGGAAAAGACCTCTCGTCGGTAGAAACGATCCTGAAAATCTTTCCCTCCATTACAGGCGGACCATTACAGGCGGAAAATTCATGCCTGTTCCCCCTCTGAATGGGTAGAATGGCCTTCGGGCTATATCTTTCCGACACGCGTAGCGCAGTCATGAAGATAACGGATGCTCTCCCGCGCGAGACATTCCACCCCGGGGGAGTAGTCGAACACCTCAACGGATACCCAACCCTGGTAGTCCACCTCTCCCAAAGCCTGCAATATCGGAACGAAATCCAGCTCCCCAAATCCGGGGCCCTGGCGGTTGGCGTCGTTGGCATGAAAATGAGCCATGAGCTGGTGGTATCGGTGGACCAGTTCCGGGATCGATTCCGCCTCCGTCGCCATTGCCTTGCAGTCCAGGTGCAGCCGCACTTGGGGGGATCCGATTCGTTCGGCCAGTTCGACAGCCTCGGCGGTGGTAACCAGGAAATTCGTTTCTTCCGGGCCGAGGGGCTCCAGGGCGAGAACCACGTCGGCTTGCTCGAGGATCGGTACCGCGCGGCCGAACACGTCCGCGGCGTACCGCATCGCCTCGTCGCGTGTGACGCCCGGCAGCAGGTCGCGCTGTTTCGGCGAGCCAAACACGATCACATGGCCGCCCAAATCGGCACAAAACCGTGCCAGTTCGCAGACGTACTCTGTCGTGCGCCGCCGGACCTCGGCATCCGGGCTGGTCAGGTGAAGGCCTTCCGTCTTCGCGAGCAGCCAGTGCAGTCCGATGATCTCAAGCCCCGCCGTCTCGGCTTGCTTTCGCACCTCGGCCCGTCGGCCCGCCGGGATTTCGGAGACATGGTTTGCAATCGTAAACGGGGCGATTTCCAGGCCGGTGTAGCCGCACTCGGCGGCAAATGCAAATGCCCGATCGAACGGCCAGTCCTGAAACGTTTCGTTACAGATCGCGAATTTCATGCTTGTCCCCTGCCTGCGAAGAGTTAGTTTCCTCAGAACGAACGATGTTGCCCTGTTTTTCGTAAATGCCGGTCGCTATCAAAAATCAGGAAGACTTTGGTCGGCCTCCTTCGGACGGGCGTGCTTCTTCCGGCGGGCGCCATTGGCCGTTGCCGGCTTGTCCGCCAACCGGCGACCTTCCGCGGTGGCCGGTGCGCTAGCCAGTGGTTCGGGGGCACCTTCCAGGGGATCGCCGACCCGGGCCGCTTTCAGCCGCTTTTCGATCCGGTCGGCATACTGCTGGGAAAGCTCGAAGCCGACGAATCGCCGGTTCAGTTTCTTGGCCACCGCAAGGGTTGTGCCGCTGCCGGCGAAGGGGTCGAGGACTAGTTCCGTTTCGTTGCTGCACGCCCGGATGATCCGGCCCAGCAGTTGCTCGGGCATCTGGCAACCATGCCAGCCGGCCCGCTCTTTGAATGTGCCGCAGACGCGGGGAAAGTACCAGGTATCCTCATCGGGCTCGAATCCCTCGCGGAGGTCCTGGGGGCGGAGGATCCAGGTGTCGTCGGGCAGCCGACCGGTCGGATTCGCTCGCCGATCGCCGTAGACCAATTGTCGGGCCGAAGGAACGCGGATTGCCTCCAGGTTGAAGGTGCACCGGTCCGGGGCCTTCACCATGTAGAACAGGTGGGCGTGCGAGCGGCTGAACTTGAATTTGCAGTTCACGCCGAACGTGTAATACCACACGATCCAACTTCGGCAATGAAGGCCCAACTCGCGCTGCATCAGAAGCTTCAACTCCGCCGCGTATTCGTCGCCGATCGCCAGCCAAAACGTGCCGGTGGGCTTGAGAACCCGCACAATCTCGGCCATCCAGTTCCGGCACCAGGCGAGATAGCGGTCGCTTTCCAGCTTGTCCTGGTAAACGTCGTACTCATAGCCGATGTTGAAAGGGGGGTCGGCGAAGGCCAGGTCGACCGCCCCGTCGGCGATCTTCTTCAGACCCGCAAGGCAATCCTCGTGATGGACGGTGTTCAGCCGTAGCGACAACGGTGGTTCCTCCCACTGAACTCTAGAATTCGTTTCCCGAGCGGCCATCGTACCAGTTGGTCGGGCCGCCAGGCAAGCGGCGTGATCGACTGCTGAAAAAGGGGACTGGCTCTGCAAGCAGTGGTGGTTTGACCTGGCGATAGGTACAAGATGGTGCGGTGCCTGTCCCCTTTTTCAGCGGTCTTCGAAAGGGTCTGTTCCATGACTTGGTCATGGCCTGGAACCGAGGCGCGATGGAAACTGAGGGGGGCGTGCCGCATCCAGACGCCCTGCGATTAGATTCCGAGCTCGCGTTTCACTGCGGAAAACGCCTCCATGGCAAACTCCAGATCCTCCCGCGTATGGGCGGCCGACACCTGGACTCGGATCCTTGCCTTGCCCTTCGGAACGACGGGGTAGGAGAAACCGACGACATACACACCCCGTTCGAGCAACGCATCCGCCATCCGCCCGGCGAGCACCGCGTCGCCGAGCATAATTGGCACGATCGGGTGCTCGCCCGGGGTGATCTGGAAACCCCGCTCGGTCATGCCACGCCGAAACAGCCGGGTGTTTTCTTCCAGCCGGTCGCGGAGCTCCGTCGAACGACAGAGCACTTCGAGTGTTTTAAGCGATGCCCCGGCGATCGGAGGCGCCACCGTATTGGAAAACAGATAGGGCCGGCTTCGCTGCCGAAGGATCTCGATGATCTCTCTGCGGCCGCTGGTGTAGCCACCGCTCGCGCCGCCCAAGGCTTTGCCGAGCGTGCCGGTGAGGATATCGATGCGGTCCGCCACGCCGTGGTACTCCGGCGTCCCGCGGCCCGTCTTGCCCATGACGCCGACCGCATGCGAGTCGTCGACCATCACTAGGGCATCATATTTGTCGGCCAGCTCGCAAATTCCGGGCAGATTGGCAATGATGCCGTCCATGGAAAAAACCCCATCGGTGGCGATCATGCGGAACCGCGCCGACCGGGCCTGCTCGAGCTGCGTCTCGAGATCGGCCATGTCGTTGTTCTTGTACCGGAGCCGTTGCGCTTTCGACAGGCGGATGCCATCGATGATGCTCGCATGGTTGAGCTCATCGGAGATCACAGCGTCTTCCGGTCCCAGAACCGTTTCGAACAGGCCACCGTTGGCATCGAAACAGGAGGAGTAGAGGATCGTGTTCTCCGTGCCGAGGAACTCGCTCAAGCGGGCTTCCAGATCCTTGTGCACCCCCTGAGTGCCGCAGATGAAGCGGACCGATGCCATTCCGTATCCCCATCGGTCGAGTGATTCGTGCGCGGCGGCGACCACTTCGGGGTGATCGGCCAGCCCCAGGTAATTGTTAGCACACAGGTTAAGCACGGGCTCGCGGTTGAGAACGCCGACCTTCGCCTGCTGTGGGCTGGTGATAACCCGCTCGCCCTTGTACAGCCCCGCTTCACGAATCTGCCGGAGCTGATCGCTGAGGTGCTCTTTCAATGCGCCGAACATGGCAACCTCGTTGGTGATTCGTCATTCGTGATTCGTCATTGGTCATTCGCCATTTCCTATTCCGCCTCCTCCCTCCACGTCAGGATCACTTTGCCGGACCGGCCGGATCGCATCGCCTGGAAGCCCTGCTCGAAATTCGTGTAGTGGAAGCGGTGAGTGATCACGGGGTCGATGTCCAGGCCGCTCTGGATCATCACGGTCATTTTGTACCAGGTTTCGTACATCTCGCGGCCATAGACCCCCTTTATGGTAAGCATGTTGAAAATCACGGTGTTCCAGTCGATCGCGATTTCTTTCTCGGGGATGCCGAGCATGGCAATCCTTCCGCCGTGGCACATGTTGGCGAGCATGTCGCGAAAGGCCTGGGGATTGCCCGACATTTCCAGCCCCACGTCAAATCCTTCTCGCATTCCGAGCTTTTTCTGGGCGTCGGCGATGCTCATCGAGCGAACGTCGAGGGCCAAAGTAGGCCGCATTTTCTTGGCCAGCTCGAGCCGCCAGGGATTGACGTCGGTGATGACGACGAACCGAGCGCCGGCGTGCCGGGCGACGGCGGCTGCCATGATGCCGATCGGGCCGGCGCCCGTAATGAGCACGTCTTCCCCCAGCACCGGAAAACTGAGCGCCGTGTGGATTGCGTTGCCGAGCGGGTCGAAAATGGCGGCCACGTCCCGCGGGATGTCCGGTTCATGATGCCATACATTCGTCACCGGCAGCGACAGGTACTCGGCATAGGCGCCGGGCCGGTTTACTCCGATGCCCGACGTATCCATACAAAGATGCCGGCGCCCGGCGAGGCAATTGCGGCAGCGGCCGCAGACCACGTGCCCTTCGCCACTGACGATGTCGCCGACTTGGAAATCGGCCACGTTGCTGCCGATTTCTACGATACGACCGACGAACTCGTGGCCGACGACCAGCGGTACGGGAACCGTTTTCTGGGCCCAGGCGTCCCAGTTATAGATATGGACGTCGGTACCGCAGATGCCGGTCCGGAGGACCTCGATCAGCACGTCGTTGATGCCGATCTGCGGCACGGGGACGTCTTCCAGCCACAATCCGGGTTCGGATTTGCTCTTGACCAGCGCTTTCATTGTTTCCACAGGTGATTTACCCTGCCGGTTGTCGTAAGGAACACACAAGGTTCCACTCGAAACTTATGGGGATACCTGATATCGACTGGGGATGCAAGCCCGTAACCGTTCACGGGGCGGCCGGGGACTGGTCCATTTTTCGGCTAATCGAGGCATTTCGCCGACAGAGACGTTGGCCGAAAACATGGACCTGTCCCCCTCTCTTCCGCCCCGTGAACGGTTACTGCAAGCCCCCACCTCGATCCGCGAGACATGCGCCTTCTCTGGACAGCCGCCGAGCAGGCTCGTAGGATCGATAGTTACGCAACTGGCGGAATGCTCGATGAGTCGGGGGCGATCGTCCCCGTTTCGGCGATGAATGAGAATATTGACTATCAGGAGCTGCGATGTCCGGATTGTGCCTGGTCGGAAGTCTGCGGTCCGGACGCGGTTGCCCGGTGGCTCAGCAGCGAGAAGAAGATCCGGCCCGGCCGCGAGCCGGCGTACGAGATCATGACGGAATTGCTCGGCGGAGTCGCAGGACAGTTGAAGTGTCCGCGGTGTGGCCGAACGGGCTTGCTCGCCGGCCCGGCCCGCGACGCCGCCGCGTGGACGGACGACGTGATCTGCTCCTCCTGCCGCCGTCGAATCTCCCCAGAGCGGATCGAGGCGGTGCCGGGCACTCGCCTTTGTGCAACGTGCCAGCAGGCGGAGGAGGCGGGGGGGGCCGGGGAAGTAGAATATTGCCCCCGGTGCGGTTCAGTCATGCAGTTGCGGCTATCCCGCTCACCCGGAATCTCCCGCTACGTGATGCAGTGTGTCGCTTGCTCGGCCCGTTCGCGATAGCGACACCGTGCAAGACGGCGCCGATTCCGGCAGATGGGGGGGCGTGTTGACCGATCCTCGGTCGGCGCGTTATAAGCCCTGGGGTAAGGAGGTCGGCGAAGGACGAATCGGGCAATTCGGGTGCGGTTCGTGGGCAGGCATGTCTTCAAGCGATCTGCCCATCCAAACTTCGGAACGGTAAGTTCTGTCAGGCGTCCGTGCCGGTGTTCGGCCGCGGTCTACAATGAATATTCTGCCGCAAGGCATATTCCATGGCGATGGTCACGTTGCGGGTACTGGATGGGGCGGATCGGGGACGTGTCTTTGAAAACGTCCCGACTCCGCTGACCATTGGTCGAGAAGAGGGAAATCCCGTCCAACTCAACGACGAGCGGGTAAGTCGTTTTCACCTCAAGATCCAAGAGGACCAAGGCAAGATCGTTCTGACCGACCTGGAAAGTACCAACGGGACTAAGGTCAACGGCGAGAATATCCAGCTCTGGGTGCTCCGGCCCGGCGACGTGATCGGTGTTGGTCGCACCGTGCTCATCTATGGTTCTCGCGAGGAGATCGCAGAGCGATTGGCCGGCTTGCGGGCCGCCGACGTCGCAAAGGGCGTACCACTGGAGGTGGACGAACTGGACCAGGCATCGCCGGCAGTCGCCTTGGAGTTCGAGCTCCAGTTTCCCAACGATCAGACGGCCGGTGCGAAGCTGCACACTCTCCTCCCGCCGGAATTGCCCGAGTCGCTCGGTCCGGGACAGGCTGCCCAATTATCCGAGATCCTCCAGTATTTTCACCTGCGGATTCGAGGCCTGATCCGCACCGTTCGCGCGTCGCCGAAGTCCGGTCATGTCACCCTCGAGCAGCGGCAGTGGCAGAATCTGCTCGATTTACAGGACCGGCTCGCCCGCTACCTGCGTGCGATTGGAGAACCGGAGGAGTGAAGGCTGAGAGGGAAGGCGGAAGAGGAAAGGTGGAGTTGGAGAGCCGAGTCCGGTCCGACTTCCACCGTCCCCCTTCCGCCTTCCTCCTTAGTCTCTACAATCAGTAGTTGTTGGTCGTTCTCCTCTCTTTCACTCTCCAGCACGACGCAGCGAGAAGAATGAGCGTTCCTCCTTTCGTCCATCTTCATTGCCACAGTCACTACAGCCTTCTGGACGGAGCCGGGAGCATCGATCGGCTGATCGAGCGGACCAAGGCGCTGGGGATGAACGCACTTGCGCTGACCGACCATGGAAACCTCTTCGGGGCGTTGGAATTCTACCGCAAGGCGAAGGCCGCCGAGATCAACCCGATCATCGGCTACGAGGCGTACGTGGCCCCGGGCAGCCGCTTCCACAAGGAAGCCGGCAGCATGAAAGATGCCAGTTACCATCTCACCCTGCTGGCGCAGAACCGCACGGGTTTCCAAAACTTGCTCAAGCTGGCATCGTCGGCGTTTCTCGAAGGGTTCTATTTCCGGCCGCGGATTGACAAGCAGATCCTCGAGGCACACCGTGAAGGGCTGATCTGCCTGAGCGGCTGCGTCTCCAGCGAGCTGAACCGCGCGCTGATCAGCGGTACCGAACCCGAGATTGAAAAGGCGATGGAGGTGGCCGCCTGGTTCCACAAGATCTTCGGCGATCGCTACTTCGTCGAGATCCAGGACAACGGCCTCGAGATTCAGCGGTTCGCGCTGAAGGGCGCCGTGGAAGTGGCCCGGCGAATGGGCCTGCCGCTGGTCGCGACGAGCGACGTCCACTACGTCGAGCGGGAAGACGCCGAGGCGCAGGACATCCTCCTCTGCGTCAACACGGGCAAGTTCCGCACCGACGCCAAACGGATGCGGATGGAGACGAACGAGTTCTACCTCCGCAGTCCGCATGAGATGCATGCGGCCTTCGCCGAATACGAGGAGGCCCTGCGGCAGAGCCAGTCGATCGCCGACAGCGTCGACATCGAACTCAAGCTCGGCGAGCGCCACTTTCCGATTTTCACCCCTCCGGCAGGCAAGACCTCCGAGGACTACCTCCGCGAACTCTGCCTTGAAGGCTTGAAGCAGCGTTACGCCGGCAACGAGAAACGCTGCCCCGGCGGACAGCTTTCCCAGGAGGTGATGGACCGGCTGGAGCGTGAGCTTGGCGTGATCAACAAGCTGGGCTTTCCCAACTACTTCTTGATCGTCTGGGATTTCGTCCATTTCTCCCGCAGCCAGGGGATCGAGGCGACGGCGCGTGGCTCGGGCGTCGGCTCGCTGGTCGCTTACGCGCTGCACATGAGCCATGTCTGCCCGCTGGAGTACGACCTGCTGTTCGAGCGTTTTCTCGACATCAACCGCCAGGAAGCGCCCGATATCGATATCGACTTCGACCAGCAGCGCCGCGGCGAGGTGATCCAGTACGTCAAGGAGAAGTACGGCCACGAAAACGTCGCCCAGATCGGCACCTTCGGCACCATGGCCGCCCGGGCCGCGATCCGCGACGTGGGCCGGGCCCTCGGCTTGCCGATTCCGCGTGTGAACGAGGTCGTCTCCAAGGTTCCCGAGCAGCTCGGCATCACGCTCCGCAAGGCGCTGGAGCAAAGCGACGATCTGAAGAAAGCCTACGACACGGACATGGAGGTCCGCGAGCTGTTGAATCTCGCCATGCAGATCGAAGGGCTCGCTCGCAACGTCGGCACCCACGCGGCCGCGGTGGTCATCGCCGACCGGCCCCTCACCGACTACGTTGCCCTGCAACGGGTCCAGGGCAAGGAAGAAGTGATCACGCAGTGGGCGATGGCCGACGTCGAGAACGCCGGCCTGTTGAAAATGGACTTCCTCGGCCTGAGAAACCTCACGATCCTTTCGAAAGTCGTGCAACTGATCGAGCAGACGACGGGCGAGCGGGTCGATCCCTACAGCTTCCCCCTCGACGACGCCGAAACTTTCGCTCTGCTCTGCCGCGGCGAGACCAAGGGCATCTTTCAGCTCGAAAGCGGCGGCATTCGTGATCTCTTGCAGCGGATGAAGCCGAACCATTTCCGCGACATCATCGCCACCAACGCCCTCTACCGGCCCGGTCCGCTCGAGGGTGGCATGGTCGACGACTATATCCAGGTCAAGCACGGCCGACAGGAGGCGGAATACAAGCACCCCGTGATGAAAGACGTGCTGGAGGAAACGCACGGGGTCATGTGCATCCATGAGGACACTCGAATCGCGATGGCCGACGGTTCCGAGAAACCGATCCGGGAGGTGCGGCGCGGCGATGGCGTGCCGGCACTGAATCTCGACACCCACCGATTCGAAACGAAACAGTGCCACGGCTGCGGGCCGACGCGGCGGTCGGACGGGATCCGAATGACGCTTGTCAACGGTTTTTCGGCCACATTGACGCCTGATCACAAGGTCCTCACCTTCGACGGCTTCAAAGAGGTCCAGCATCTTGACCCGGACAAACACATCGTTGCCGTGGGGCTCTCGGTCTGCCAGGACGAGCCTTCCGCCGGTGAGTTTGCTCCATGGCTGGGCTGCGACGAAGACGTCGCCTATCTGCTCGGTCAACTCGTCGGCGACGGTTGCATGACCGGCAAGGGGTTGACGCTGGCAAGCGGCATCTTCGAGCGGCATGCACGGCTCGTGCAATGGTTGGAAGAGCATCTGCCGAAACTCCACCTGAATCCCTACCACCACGAGCGATCCTGGTTCATCGGCATCTCTTGCTCGGAACTACTTAACGAGCCAGGCTTCGGCAACCGCAAAACTCGTCTGCACCACTGGCTGGAGGACCTCGGGCTGAAGGTGCCGGCCCGGCAGAAACGAGTTCCGGAACCGATCTTTCGCAGCACCGCATCCGTACGGCGAGCTTTCCTGGCCGGGCTCATCGATTCGGACGGTTGTCTGGCGAAGAACGATCGGAATGTCGGCATCTGCTTCATCAGTTCCGTGTCGAAGGAGCTTCTTGAGGACGTACGCAGGCTTTGCCAACTAGAAGGCATCGCGGTGACGCTGAGAGAAAACCGCGTACAACTCTGGAACTTGCAGCGGCTGGAAAATGCCTTGACGCCGTACTTGATCAACCGCCAATTCGCCGGAAACCGCGGATCCGCCGCCAGCGTCGGCAGCGTTCCCCGACAGGCGGTGTTCGAGGCGATTCCGGCCGGTGAATCGCAGCGGGCCTTCTGCCATCGCACCGGAATCGAGCGCCGCAGCCTGCGGCATTCCTGTCCCTTCGTAAAGTCCGTCACCGCTGTCAAGGCCGGCATCGATCTCGGCGATGTCCGCTACTTCCGCATCGCAAGCCTCAAGCGGGTCACCGATCAGCAGTTCTACGGCATGTCGGTTGCCGACCACCACAATCTTGTTGCCAATGGGATCGTCGTTAAGAACTGCTACCAGGAACAAGTGATGCGGATCCTCAACCGTCTCGGCGGCATCGAGCTGGCCAACGCCTACAAGTGCATCAAGGCGATCAGCAAGAAGAAGCTGCCCATCATCGCCAAGTTCCGCGAGCAGTTCGTCGAAGGTTCACAGGCCCAGGGGCTCGCCAAGAAGGAAGCCGAAGAGCTTTTCGGCCTGATCGAGAAGTTCGCGGGCTACGGGTTCAATAAGTCCCATAGCACCGCCTACGCCCTGATCGCGTACATGACGGCCTATCTCAAGGCCCACTATCCGGTCGAGTTCATGGCGGCCCTCTTGTCGAGCGACATGCCGGGAAGAAACTTCACCAAGAAGGACTCACTCGTCGAACATCTCGAAGACTGCCAGCGGATGAAGATCGAGGTCGTTCCACCCGACGTCAACCGTTGCGACCCGGAATTCACCGTCGCCGACGGCAAAATCTGCTTCGGGCTGGCCGCGATCAAAGGGTGCGGGAGCAATGCGGCCGAGGCCATTTCTGCGGAGCGGGCCAAGCAGGGGCCTTTCCGAAGCATCTTCGACTTCTGCGAACGGCTCGACCCGGCCCTGGTCAACCGCACGGCCATCGAATCGCTCATCAAGGCCGGGGCCTTCGATACGCTCGGCGGCCGCCGAGCCCAGTTGTTTCACGTGATCGACCGCGCCCTGCAGGCGGGTCATGCCGCGGCCGCCGATCGCCGCACCGGCCAGCTCGGCCTGTTTGGCGACGATGAAGAGGAAGAAGGAACGAAAGCCGTCGCCGCCCAACTCCCCGACGTGCCGGAATGGGAAGAACGCGACAAACTCACCAAAGAGAAGGAAGTGCTCGGCTTCTATCTTTCCAGCCATCCGTTGGCCGAGCACGAGAAGACGCTGGCGACGTACTGCTCGCATACGACCGTGGAGGCGGCGGGACTCAAGCACCGCACGGAGGTGATGCTGGGCGGCATGCTCTCCGCGATCAAGCTCGCCCATACGAAGAACCCGCGCCCGGGAAGCCCCAGCCGTTATGCGATGTTCGACCTGGAAGACATGGCGGGCATTATGCGCTGTATCGTCTGGCCGGAACAGTACGCCCAGTTCGGCGAACTCGTTCAGCCCGACGCCATCCTCATGGTCCTCGGATCGATCGACAAGCGGGCCGGCAGCGACGATGCCAATCTCATCGTCAACGAATTGATCACCCTTGAAGACTTGGAAAGCCGCTTCACCCGCGGGGTGATGATCCGGCTGTTCGAGTCGCAGCACGGCCCGGCAGGGCTGGAAAAGCTCTATGAGATACTCCGCGGCTATCCGGGCAGCGGCGAGCTGCAACTGATCATCTGCATGGCCGACGGCTCCCGCGTGCCGATGACCTGCGACAAGTTTCGGGTCGAAGTCAATGGGGAAATGCGCCACCGCGTAGAAGAGCTTCTCGGCGCCGGAAATTTCCGGCTGCTGGCTGCACCGCGCAAGTCCAACGGCAACGGGCGGAGCAACGGCAACGGACGGTCCCGAGGACGGTAATTTGCCCGCACGGTCCGGAAGGGCTCAGCCGCCACTCGGCAAGCGCGACCTACTTGCGTCCCGGCGGACCTTTCGCCTCGCAGAACACCGTCCCGTCGTGCAGGCTCAACAGCGTATCAGCCAGGCGGTGGGCTTCGCGGCGGCTGTGTGTCACGTGGAGGACGGTCACGCCCGTCTGCGTGCAGACTTTTTTCAGCAGTTCGTACATCCGCTCGCGCGTGCCCATGTCCAGTGCGCTGAGCGGCTCGTCGAGGCAAAGGACCGAAGGGCGAAAGGCAATCGCGCGGCCCAGAGCGACACGCTGACGTTCGCCGCCGCTGAGCCCCAGCGGGCGCCTCGCCAAGAGCGGCTCGATGCCGAGCATTGACGCCAGTTCGTCGACCCGTCCGCGAATCTCCGCCGCCGGCCAGCGGCGCAGGTTCAACGCGAAGGCAAGATGTTCGGCCACGGTCATTGAGGGAAAAAGCACCCCGTCTTGCGGCACATACCCCAGACCCCGCTCGCTCGGGCGAAGCCGTGTGGCGTCGCCGGCGGGCAAGAAAATCCGCCCGGCGGCGACGGCACGCAGCCCGCAGACGGCTTCCAGGATCGTCGTCTTGCCCGAGCCCGTTGCGCCCATGAGCACTCCATATGCACCCGTCGGAATCGAGAAGGAAATATCCGTCAGGCGGAATGCTCCTTGTTCGATCGCGAGTTTTTCGAGGGTGATCATGGCGTGGCCCCTAGAGGATCCATTCGCGGCTCCCCGCAAGGCGCATAATCGCCAATACCACGGCCGCGGCGGCGATCATGATCATCGAAACGGCCACCGCCGCCGGCAGATTGCCGATGCTCAGTTCCAGGAAGACGGTTGTGGAGAGTACTTCCGTCTTCATCCGCGTGGCGCCGGCGAAGATCAACAGAGGGCCAAATTCGCCCAGCGCGCGGGCCCAGGCCAGCGTGCCGGCCGTGATGATCCCGCGTCTGGCCTCGGGGAGCACGACTCGCCAGAACGCCCCGGCGCGGTTGCAGCCCAAAGTGAGGGCCACCTGTTCGCGGCGAGGGTCGATCAGTTGAAAGGTTGCCTGCATCGTCCGCACCGCGAACGCGCACGCCACCACGAATTGAGCGAGGATCACGGCGGGCACCTGATACACCACCGCCTCGCGGACCGAGCGTGGAGCAAACTGAAAAAGGATCAGCAAGCTAAGCCCCAATACCAAAGGCGGCAGGACAATCGGGATGTCCAGGATCAGGTCGACCACGTCGCGACCGCGAAAGGGGACCCTCGCCAGGACGTACCCCAGCGGCACGGCCACCCACAGCGAGACGATCGCCGTGATCGTGCAGGAAAGCAGGCTCAAGACGACGGCGTAGCGAATTTCCGGCTTGGCCAGGGCCGCCACAAGGTTGACGAGCACGTTGGCCGTCGCACGCGCCGCCGCCGGCCAGTCTGAGACCCGGTGGGCAAACTCGGCCGAGTCGCTGGTAGCCATATAGGCGAGGTCGGCCACCAGCAGCGCGACGATCATCAGCACGTAAAAACCGCCGAGCACCCCCAGCGCCGCATAGAACCACGCGTCGCGCGGCGGTCGATGCGGCGGTCGAGGAGCGTCGGGAGGCGACATAGCAGGTTCCGGCAGTGCTGCGGCCCGTCGGCCGCGATATCGGGCGCTGGGGTGATGAAAAAGGGGGCTGGCTCCACAAGGCCTTTATCTTCGCTTTCAATTATCCACGATTACTCGCGGCGTCTGCCCCCTCATTCGAACCCGGGCGCGGGACAAATCATCCGCCAACCAAAACCGGCCTGTTCGAACTTCTCGCGAGCATCGGCGATCGCACGGAAGAGCCGGCGGGCAAGCTCCTTGTGCTCGCTCGACCTGGCGATGGCGAACGGCTGGATCGCCTTATTGTGCTCCGAATCGATGCGGACGGTATCAATGCGTTCCGCTTCGGCCAGGGCGTCGGTATCATAGGCCAATGCGACGTCGGCGGAAGCGGTGGTCACGGCCGGCACCAGCATCGCCGAAGTGGCGGTCTGCGAAACGACGTTCTTCATCACGCCTTCGTAGACGCCCTCGTTTTCGAGCATGCGGCGGGTCAGGGCGCCGATCGTGCATTGCTCCGGCTGGCCCACAACCACGCGGATTCCCGGGCGCAAGAGATCCTTCAGCTCGAGGATGCTCTTGGGATTCCCTTTCTCCACGACCATCACGATCTGGTTGTCGGAAATCTCGGCCGCCTCCTGAAACCACTCCTTAACGTTTTCGAGATAGTAGACGTCGCAGGCCATGTAGAGATCGGGGAACCCACCGGACTGCTTGTCGCGAATCGTTTTCATCTGCGCGGTGAGGATACCGCACCCGTTATAGACGGTGTTCACGGTAACCCCCTCACGATCCTGAAAAGCCTTTACGGTATCCTCGATCGCGCGCCGGTTTACCGAACCAACGAAAAACGTGATCTCAGGCGACTCGGCCCAGCGGTCGCCGTCAACCACTTCATAGCCTTTGGCCTTGAACGCTTCGAGGCCGCGATCCTTCGCCGTCAGGTATCGCGCGAAGCGCAAGGCTGCCGCGGGCTGCTTTGCCGAACTGAGCACGGAGATCACAATGCGGGCCTTGCCGGGCTCCAACGGCTCGCAGGGAATTGCCTCCAACTCCGGATACTGCGCCACCGTGGCATCCCAGAGAATTGCAGCGTCGACGCTGCCGAGTTTCAGGTCGTTGGCCAGGTCGGTCACGGTAGGTTTGAAGACTCCGTGCTGGGTCACCTGCTTCTCGAGTTTCGCCCAAACGTCTCCCGGCTCAAGGAGTTGTCGCGTCAGCCTGCCGATTGCCGCCTGGTCGGGGTTTGTCATCGCCACCCGAACGTCATCTCGGAGCAGATCGTCGAGCGTGTGGATCTTCTTCGGGTTACCTTTCTCGACGGCTATCACCGGCCGCTGCGAGGCGATGGGAAGGATCTCGTGTGCAAGCCCCTTCTGTCTGGCTTGTTCGGCATAGGTCTCTTCGCCCGCGAGGTAGAGGTCGCCGACACCGCCCGCCTCGATCTGGCTCAGCAGCGTGTTCGACCCGCCGTACTGTACGTGCACCGGCACCTGGTACTCCCGCTGGTACTCGGCCACGACTTCCTCCACGGGTTGGCGGAGCCCTGCCGCACAGAAAAGCATCATGCCGTCGGCTGCCTCTTCTTGATCCGGTCGATCCAGATAGGCAAGCGCGACGACAAGAACACCCAGCACGGCGATCGATCCGAGTGCCAGCAAGACGCCAGTGTTTCCCCGACCGGAACGGCCGGGCACGCTGCGAGAGGAATCCGGCGGCGGGGTGTGTGAGGACATGAGCGCTTCTCTTCATGAAAATGGAACACTTCTAATGTATTGAACTCCAAATTCCGTCCCGAAGCAAGCGAGGCGCCAACGTAACGGTTCACGGGGCGGTCGGGGACTGGTCCATTTTTCGGCCAGTTGGCGTATTTCGGCGGCAAGAACGCTGGCCGAAAACATGGACCTGTCCCCCTCTCTTCCGCCCCGTGAACGGTTACGGCGGCAACAGCTCTTTTCTCTGAAAACGTGAACGCTCCCCCTCGGTGTCGCCTCGTGAACGGTTCCAACTTGCCGCCCACGGCATGTTCGGTCGCGCGGCGGCCCGCTATTGGGATCGCCAATCCAACAGGCGAACCGACCTGTCCTCGCTGAAACACAGCAGGCGCCGGGCATCGGCAAAGAAATAGAGTCCGCGATAGCTCCCCGATATCTGATCGAGATCGCACAGTTCCTGCCCGGTTGCCACGTTCCAAGCCTTGAGTACGCCCGACGCGTCACCGGCCAGGAGGGAACGTCCGTCGGGGGCAAACACCATGGCTCGCACCAAGGCCCGGTGGCCGCACAACGAGAACAGGAGTTCGCCCGTCTCGAGACTCCAAAGATTGATTTTGCGATCGGCGCTGGCCGAAGCGAGCACTCGGCCCTCCGGGCTGACGGCGAGTTCTCGCAGAGAATTCGTATGGCCGGACAGAAGGAAACGTCGGCGGAGCCCTAGAGCGTCGAAGACAAGGACATCGTTGCCGCGGCCTACCGCCAACGTGGAACCGTCGGGCAAGAGAGCCGCTGTCAGGCAGTCGCGAACCAGCACGTGCGCGCCGACTTTCCCCGAATCGACGTCGACCAGCCAAATCGCCCCCTCATGGCCGGTCTGGACGGCAAGCAGAGTCGAGCCGTCCGGCGTCAGCGCGACCTCTCCGAAGTTGGCCGAAGCGGCAACTGGCCAGGCTGCCCGGCGCGTGCGTCCCGGAATATCCCACACTGCGACGTTTCCGTCACCATCGCCCGTGGCGGCATATCGACCATCGGGTGTGATCGTCAAACATCGCCAGAGGCCCGTGTCGAGCAGCACGGGATCGGGCAGGTCGAACTTTCGGCCCGGCCGCGGCAGTATGTCATCCAGAGCCGATAGATCCCATAAGCGGAGACCATCGCCCACGGTGAGCAGAAGGCGTTTGTCGAAGACGCAGTCCATTCGATCGATCGCCACGCTCCCCAGGCGAAGCAGTCGCGGTGCTTTCGGAAGAAGAGTCTTCCATGCTCGCACCTCGCCATCGGCTCCCCCGGATATCAGTTCGCCACCGTCCGGAGAGAAGGCAAGTGACCAGACTCGGCCGCTGTGGGCCATCCACACGGCTTGCGGGTCTGACAGTTCCAAAGCGCCGGCCGAGCCGATCTCGACAGGAAGTTCCCAAATGGACACGATCCCGCCTCGGTCGCCAACGGCCAGCACCCGGCTGTCCGGAGAAACCGCAACGCTATGCACGCCGTCCGGACGTTGAAGATCAAGGATTCTCGTACCCGTGGGCAGGTGGTGGACGAAGACGGAACCATCGCTGCTGCCCAGCGCAACGATCGTTCCGTCTTGGGAGCACGCCAGGCAGTTGAAACGATCGGAATGTTCCTGAAGCACACGCTGTTGGATATCGGCGAGCGGATCCCAAATCCTTGCCGTCCGATCATTGCTCACCGAGAAGAGCCGTCCATCGGGCAGCAGGCATATTGCCTCAACGGAGATCCGATGCCCGAGGAGCGCGCCGGCCGCTTCGCCCGTCCGCGCGTCCCAGAGGCGGATTTCCCCGTGCTGGGCACACGAGGCCAAACGCCCATCCGGCAGAAAGACCACTTGATAAGCATGGCTCGGAAATGCCTGGATCCGTACGGTTTCGCGGCGCGATTGCAGATTCCAGACCCGTACGGTGCCGTCGTCTCCCGCCGCGGCCAGCAATTCGCCGCCGGGGCATACGGCCACGCCGTTTACCTCGCCCTGTCCGGTGTGGAACGTTCCCGAAGGGCGGCTGGTTTGGGCGTCCCAGAGCCGAACCTCGGCGTCTTTTCCGGCGGTGATGAGCCAGCGTCCGCCCGGAGAGTAGCCGACGAAGTAGATGTCGCTGCCGAAACTGCCGATCGTTCGATAATCGCAGTGTCCCTGCTGCCAAAGGTACTGCCATTCCACTCCCCGCCGATCGGCTCGCGTAGCGTCGGGCCGGTGCCGCTCGAGAAGTCGCCGCACCTGGCAGACATCCTGGTTCTTCGCCGCGTCTGCCGCGAGCTTGATGTCGGAAACATAGAGCAAGTCCTGCGCCTGTCGCTGGCTCTGCTGTGCCAGCCGTTCTGCCACTCGTGTCTGCACCAACGCGTCGTTCAGTCTGGCGTTCATGTTGTTGAGCCGCAGAGTGTAGAGCGCTAGCCCGGCTATCGCCAGCAGAATCGCGGCCGCGCTCAACAGCACGAGTCCCGCTGCCGCCGGATGCCGCTGCGTCCATCGGCCGATCTTGGCAGCGCGTCGGACCGGCCGGGCTTGCGTCGGCTCGCCGTTCAGGAAACGCTGGAGGTCGTCCATCAAAGCAGCAGCCGAAGAATACCGCTTCGCAGGTGACTTCTGGAGACACTTCAGGCAGATTGCCTCCAGGTCGCGAGGGATTTCCGGGACCCGGCGCCGCGGCGGCACAGGATCGGTCTCCACAACGTGGACAAGCATCTCGGCGCAATTGGCTCCTGAGATCGGTGGATCGCCGGTCAACAACTCATAAAGAACTGCACCCAGCCCGTACACGTCGGTCGCGGGCCCGAGCTTGTCTCGTTGTCCCGACGCATGCTCGGGCGCCATATATTGCGGCGTTCCCATCAATGCGTTGCTGATGGTCAGGTCGCCATCGTCCCAGGTCATCAGCGCCAGCCCGAAATCAGCCAGCATTGGATTGAATGGAAAGTCCGCCTCTTCCGCGTGCTCAATCGGTTCCAGCAGAACATTGCCGGGCTTGATGTCGCGATGCAGGATTTTATGCTGATGGGCATGGTCGACCGCGAAGGCAAGACGAAGCAGGATCGATGCGGCGGTTCTGGCGGGGACCGTTCCAGCAACGGACCCGCCCGGGCCGCTATTTTGTGAATCACCGCCCCGAGCGTCTTTTCGACCGCGCAGCCATTCTGCTAACGTCGGGCCGGAGCAGTAGGCCAGCGTCACATAGCAGATTCCATCGGCCTCTCCGGCGCCGTAGACCGGCACGATATTCGGATGGCGCAGGGCAGCGGCAGCCCGTGCTTCGTGGAGAAACTGCTTCCGCGAGACGTCGTCGGCAAACGCCGGGCTGCGCGGGAGTTTCAAGGCAACCTGGCGTTTCAAAACCGGGTCTTCCGCCAGCCAAACCACGCCGAATCCACCACAACCAAGCTTCCGCTGGAGTTTGAGCCTTCCCAGTTCCGACAGTCCTCGCTGATCGCAGCGAGTGCAACGGTCATGCGGGGGCCAGATCGCCGGGCGACCATTCGTCGATTCGTCCAACGAAACGGTTGGAGCATTTCCATCCGCCAGTGCCTGGTCCTCGTCCTCAGAGACATTTCTTCCTGGCTCGAAGATGCCCAGCGAATCGGACGAGGGGGCCGACCTGGCTCTCTCAGCCGTGCGGTACTCGCCATCGACGACTTGGGGATCCTGTCGCGGGAGGTTCAATCGATCTGCGGACGACCGGCAGGCCTGGCAACCCTCCAGGTGCGAGACCACTGCGCTGCGGCGAGAGGAATCCAGATTGTCCGACAGGAATCGTCGAAGGGTACTCTCAGAGACGCATTCGCTCATGAGTAGGCTCCCAGCCAATACTGCATCTACGCCTTCGGCCATGCCGGACCAAAAAGGGGGCTGGCTCCGCAGCACCTTGTATCTTCACTGCCGCCAACCCACTATTGCTCGCGGTGCCTGCCCCCTTTTTCATCCGGCCAGCCCCCGCGGCCCCGGCCGCACCGAACGTGCATCAGATAAGCTGACGAAATTGTACGAGCTTTCCAGGACCCAAGGAGCGGTTTCGGCGCCATTTCCGGAATCGCGCCATTTCTGTCAATCTGGAAAATGGCTTCCCTGCATCCATTGCGGCCGAAACCTCGTTGTTGCCCGGTTTGGTCGTTGCCCAGTCTGACTGCCGGCTTTCTCCTGTCAGGGCACACCGGCGGGCGCAGCCGTGAAATGGACAGTTGGGAGCCCGCGAAAAGTGCCGTGTTGCTTGCGGGGGGCCTCGCCGCCGCCGACACTGCACACGGTTTCATCTTGGCCGGCCGATCGGCCGAATCATCAAGAGGTCCCGGCAAAACGGGGACTGGCTCCGAGCCAAACACCTGAAAGACGTTCAGAATATGCGTCCTGGCGACGTGCCTGTCCCCGTTTCGTCAGGGTCTCTTCGCTCCGCGAATGGAACTCGATCCGAGGCAAAGCAGCTTGCCGTCGCGGGTCGATACGAAGAGCCGGCCCCCTGCGGCGGCCATTCCGTCCCAGAGCGGCGCGGGCAGCTTCGTTTTGCTGAGGGTTTTCCCGTCGGCCGCGGAAATCGCGGTCAGCCCGCCTTCAGACCCGGCGGCCAAAAGCGTATCCCCGGCCAAAATCAAGGCCGCAATGGTTTGCTTCGGTTCGGCCTCCTCGAAGAGGGAAGACTGCCACTTCGCCTCCGCCGCCAGTCGGTCGCTCTGCCACACCTCGCCTTCCTTCTTGCGGAAATTCGCACTGGTGGCCCAGCCGGTGAGCCACTTGGTATCGAACTTTTCGCGGCTCTTGGGGTCGAAATCGCGTCGGAATACGCTCCTTTCGTCGCGGAGCACTCCGAGCACACTGTTTCCCCGGTAAACAGCGAGATGCCGCATCCGCGACGGATTGCCGCCGTGTCGCGGTTGGTGACGCGGCGCATAGCTCCAGCAACTCCGGGGCACGACCGCGTCGAATCCGTCGCTGGTGAGCACGGCGAAGGCATCCAGCGCTTTGCAGGTCATTTCGCCCGTCTTGGAATCGAAAAGCCACCGCGACATGGCCACGCTTTGGTTCTCGCGGTGCAGCAAGTCGAAATTGTCGTATTCCAACCCGCTGGAGCCGTAGAAATTTGTGGTCGGCACGGAATCGAGCCGTTTCATCCAGTGGACTACACCTGTCTGGGGCTTGAGGGCGAAGATGCGTATCCCGCCGTCGGCCAACGGTTGCCGGCCGGCCGCGAAGTAGACGGTATCTTCTGCGACAAGCACGCTTCCCGAGACCGGCCAAGGCGACTCGATCTGCCCGTAGGCGACGATTTGCTCGTCGCAAGGGGCGGCACGGAATCGCCAGGCCAGTTGTCCATCCTCGGCGCAAAGCGCATAGACCGAGCCGCCCTTCGAGCCAAACAGGCAGAGATTGCCATAAAGGGTCGGCGGAGTGTCGACGCGACCGTCGGCCGTGAAACGCCAGCGGAGCTTTCCGGTGGACGCGTCCAGGGCAACGACCTCGTGCGCATCGGGCCTCGCCACCACCGCGATGCCGCAAGAGATCACCGGGGCCGTGATCGGACCGTGCACGAACGGGTTTTCTCGCCAGTCCTCAACGACCGTTCCCTCCGGCCAGTCGCCCAACGAAGCCGTCCACAGGGCCGCAAGCTCTCCCGGCATCTCCGCCGTCGTGCTGCTGCTCCGCCATGCGTCGTGGCGGTAACAGGGCCAGTCGGAAGAAGACGCGGCGTCGCAAGCTCGATGGCCAGGCGATTCTCCGTCGAAATACGCCGGTCCACGCTCCAGAAGGTGTTCATCTCCGGGCTCCGGGCCGACCTCGTCCGACTCCTTCGCCGGCGCCATCGCCGCGTAGCCGCGGAGCATTGGCCAGCAGACGCAGTGTTTCGGTGTCACGTTGATCAGCCCGTTAGCCGGAACCCACCCGACGTCGCGGCCGCAGGCGGCCTTGGTGATCCGATTGGCGTCCACCTGACCGGACGCCAGGTCCGTCATTTCCATCTCGCCCGAAAAGAGAAACCGCCGGGTCGCGACCGGTGGGAAACAGTGGCACAGCCCCGACGGCCAGGTCCTCTTCACGTCACCCGTCTTCGGATCCAGCGCCACGCACTGCCGATCTTCCAGCACCCAAAGCAAGTCGTCGATGAACATCGCGCGGGCCTGCTTCATGTGGTTCATGCTCGGCACGAAGTCGCGGCTCCACAAGAACGTTCCGTCCGCGGCAGAGAGCACCTGGATGGAATTGCCTTCCTTCGTATCGTTGAGCGTGGACACTTCCAGCGCGATGAGATCTTTGTGCATTACCGAGCGGCGGACCAAAGGAAGCCAGGCGTAGTCGCTCTGCTTCCAGCGGACGGCGCCGTCTGCCAGTGCAAGGCTCACCGCCACGGGCTTCTCGCCCCGGCGCGCAGAACCCTCCATGACAAGAACTGTGTCGCGCGTGGCCACGACGCATCGTGGTTCCGACGCCTCGTGGATCCAGCGCAAGCTCCCGTCGCTGATGGCAACGGCGCGGACCGCCGCCACGTCGACCGCCAGGATCGTATCGCCGACTGCGAGGAACTCGGCCGGCTTGCCTGCCTCGGGATAAGAGCGGACCGGCTCACCCGTCGTGCCGTCCAGTGCCACCACGGAGCCGTCCGTCACAACGAGCAGCCGGTCGCCGACGGCGATCGGCCGGACACTGCCCGGGACGTACTGCGAGGCGAATCCGCCTCGCGCCGGCGAGGGGCTGAGGCTGCGCTGCCAAAGGCGCAGTCCGTTGAAGGCGTCACGCGTCCAAACGCCGCCGTAGTAGTTGCGACCTGCCGAAGTGACCATGTTGCTGATCTCAACGGACGGTCCGGCCACCCAGCGGACGCGTCGCGGCGGACCGACGAGCGTGTCCTGCGACACCGCGTTCCCGTCGGCCGCGTGCCGGGGATGCGTCCAGCCATCCATCGCCGCGGGCCAGGGTTTGCGTGCGGCGCTCCAATCGCGGAAGTTCGGCAAAAGATCGAGGCCCGCCTGGGCGACGGCGGCTGTATCGATCTTTCCGTGCCACAACAGTACTCCTCCAGGGCAGAGTACTCTTGCCAATTCAGAGATCATAGCCGCGTCAGGCAAACTCCCGGGTTGAACGGCGAGGTTCACAAGGTTTTCGGTGTACGGCAGACGATTCGTGGAAGCACACTGTTCCACGGACACCAGCCCGTAGAGTCCCTGCCCGTGTATGGCGTCGCGAGCTTCAGAGACTGCGGCCGGATCGGGAGCGAGCACCTGAACGATATAACGTCCGGTGCGAGCCAGTTGGGCGACCTGTTGGAGATCGTTGCACCCGAGGTGAACGCAAAGGCCGCCGGCGATGCCTAGATCCGCGGCCATGGCCGTGAGTTCTTCCGCTCCGCCGGCTGACGGGACTGCGGCCGTGAACTGAAAGGTCAAAACGGCGGCGATCGGTAGAATTCGGATGAACGGATGCTGGTGCATAGGATTCTCCGTCGAAAGTACCAACCTTCGTCAACCACGCCATGATATCTCCGGCGTAGGCTCGGTACAATGATGGAGAAGCGAGAGCCGCACAATCTACGCTTCCGCGAGGGCGAACTGCTCGCTGTATGCGCGGAGGTCGTCGGGGCCCTTGCGAAAGCAGAAATCCCCCAGGGATTCGCCGCTCTGCCGATCACGACGGAAATACGCCAGGACGGGAACGAGCGTCGAAACGAGTTCCTCCAGGGGAACCAGGTCCTTGTAGAGAAATGCCATCCGATCGCCGAACAAACGGCCGCCAAGGAAAACCGTGTACTTGTTAACCGTCTTGCCGACCATCGCCACATCGGCATTGTAGGGGCGGGCGCAGCCATTGGGGCAGCCGGTCATGCGGACCGTGAACTTCTCGTCGGCAAGCCCGAGCCGCTCGAGCTCCACCTCGAGCTCGCTGATGACATCCGGCATCACACGCTCGCTCTCGGTAACGGCAAGCGGGCAAGTGGGCAGGGAAACGCAAGCCATCGACCAGCGGCGGGCCGTGGAGATCTCGTCGTGCAGTTTCACGCCGTGGCGTCGCAGGATTTCCTCCACCCGGCCGCGGTCAGCCTCGGCGATGGCGGCAAAAAGAATGCTCTGATGCGGGGTGAGACGGATGCCGGGGCGAAGCGTCTCACAAATCTCGCGCAGGGCTGCCTTCAGAGTGAAACCATCGCGGTCGATGATCCGCCCGTTCTCGATGTTCAGCCCATAGAACCAGCGGCCATCGCCCTGGGGATGCCAGCCAATGTGATCGTCGAAGCCGGTCACCCGCACGGGAAGCGGCTCCGGCAACGGTTGCCCGTAGTATTCCTCCACCTTCGCCTTGAACTTCTCCAGGCCCCACTCGAAGATCAGGTACTTCATGCGGGCCCGCTTCCGATCGGCCCGATTGCCGAAATCCCGCTGCACTTGGATGATCGCGGTGGCTACGTCGACGACCTGTTCGGGAGTGACATATCCGAGAGGTTGGGCGAGGGCCGGAAATGTATTCTTGTTGCTGGGCGTTACGCCGAACCCTCCGCCGACCAGGACATTGTAACCGGCCACCTCGCCGTCTTTCGTGATGGCCAGAAAACCAAGATCGTTGGTATAGGCGTCAACGCAGTTGTCCTCCGTCAGCGCAATCGCGATCTTGAATTTCCGCGGCAGGTAACTGGAACCATAAAGAGGTTCGATCTCGTGGCCCTCGGCCCCGCCGCCGCATAGCTCTTGCTCACCGGAAACCGGATCGGTAAGCCAGACCTCGTGATAGGCCGTGGTCTGCGGCAGAAGATAATCCGATAAACGCCGGGTCATCTCCTGCACCTGGTCGTGCACCCGGTCCTGGCAGAGCGGCGCCGGGCAGCACATGACATTGCGCTCCACGTCGCCGCAAGCGCCCAGCGTCGTCAACTGGACCTCGTTGATCCGGCGGATCGTTTCCTTGACGTTCTGCTTCAGGACACCGTGAAGTTGGATGTCCTGACGATTCGTGATGCGAGCCGTGGTGTTCCCGAGCTCATCGCACAGGTCGAGCTGTGCAAGAAATTGGTCGCTGGTAAGCTTGCCGCCCGGCACCTTCACCCGGACCATCAGCGAGAAGACTTTGCCGAGCTTTTTGCCATCCGGCCCCTTTGCCCCGCGAAGGTCCCGGTCGTCCTGCTGATACATTCCGTGGTGCTTGATCAACTGGACCGCGTCCTCGGAAAAGGACGGCTCGCTGGTGGCCAACTCCTCCACCAGGCTCCCCCGCAGGTAGTTGCTGGTGGTTTTGATCGTTTCGACCTTGCTCAACTTCACTGCATCAGCCATCGTCGATTCCCGAGTGTGGGTGGCTAAAGGGTAGGATTAATGATTATTATGTTTACAAACATTTATGTGATTATTCTATCGACATTTTGTCATCTAGTCTAGACGAAATTCACAATCGGGCAACGCGTCTCGCTCCGTCAGACAACGAACGATGGGTGCGCAAACGTCGCAACTGTTTTTGCGATAATAGCTTGCGCACTGCGCTCGCGGCAGGTCTGCGTAATCTGAACTGAATGGGTGACCCTTTCGAAACAATGACCCGCCAAGAGTTCAAGAAGCAGAGCAGCCCGGCTGCTGGCCATCCGTTTCCCGTGACCTTTGGCCGTTCCCCGATGGTAGCACCCGGCTGCTTGATGTTCTGGCGGGTGATCCTTGCGGAGACCAACATTCCCGTCGCTTGCCAAGCAGATCACCGGTTGTGCAGAACCTGTGCGAGGCCAGACTAACTCTGTCGGTGAAGCTACTTCCCAGCAGTTGGTGGCACGCGGGACTTATCAGAGCGGATGGGTTCGCCACGATCCGAATCAGTAATCGTACCAGATTCCAAGCCCGAGTTTGTCTTCAAACCGGTCGTAGAACTCGAACTGATCGCTCTTGCCGGTGTAGTACTCCATCCCCAATCGGAGGATGTGGCCGGCCATGCCACGCCATGCCACGCCGGTCTGCACGACAAGGTTCCCGCCGAAATCGACTTCCTCGCGCAGGTGGGTATTCACGGCGACGAACGGCGCCGGTCGAGGTCCGGTCGGCATCGCAGGCGCGTACTCGGCGCCAAATTGAAACTCCCAGGGCTCCGAACCTCCGTTGACGTAGAACGCCCAGCCGGCTTCCGCGTAAAGCCGCAACTCGTCCGTCCAGTAGAACGAATTGCCCCAAACGAGCACATTGCGGCTGAAGTTGATCCGATCCAGCGTCTGGTAGCGGACCATGTACTCGTCGCCCACATGCGAGCTCAAGTGATACGCCGCCAGCTTGGTCTGAAAACGGCGATTGCCGAATGTCAAGGGCAGGCCGATGCGAAAATCGGCGGCCACCAGATCTTCCTTATGTTCCATGTCCAACCGAGGGAAGGCGGCGCCTTCCAAGTCGATCTGGACCCCTTCGGGAAAATTCGGATCCTGGGTGCCGTAGCGCATCAAGCCGACGCGTCCTCCGAGTGCGACGTCCCATATCCAGCCCCTGTCACGCTCGTGCATCCAAGCACTGGCGAAACGGGGTTCCCTTTTGCCCGCCAGGTAGGATCGATAGATCAAGCCATCCGGCAGTACCTGCAGCGATGACTCTTCGGAAACGAACATGCCCGGCGGGACATGCTCATCTGGAGGAGTCCACGCTTCCTGGTTCGGCCAGGCATCGAACTCCAGCGGCGACAGAGCGTTCTGTTCTTGTTGCGCGCGAACCACTGCGGGGCCGTCCTGAAAACAGAGAATCAGCGCGGCGATACCGACCAGGCGGCATAGTTTTTTCGATCGCGAAAGACCGTCCATCCTGTCTGTCTTCACTCCGCAAGCGTGGGTCTTACGATCCTATTTGATGCAGCCCCGAACGAGTTTATCGTCCATGCGCGGTGAATCGGTGCAGACGAATCGGTTGTCCTGCGGGCGTTTGGATGAGTGTGACGCTTGAGCCCTTCTTACGCGTGGCATACAATTCGACACTTGTCGGAAGAGTTGCTCACCTCACCCCTTCGCAGGACGGGAGATCCCTGCTCCATGGAACGGACCCTCGTATTGCTCAAACCCGATTGTGTCCAGCGGCGACTTGTGGGCCGCGTCCTGACTCGCATCGAGGACAAGGGGCTCAATATCATCGCCATGAAGTTGATGAGGGTGTCTCAAGACCTGGCTCGCCGGCACTACGCGGAACACGTCGCCAAGGACTGGTACCCGGAACTGGAGGCCTTTGTAACGGGTGGTCCGCTGGTGGCGATGATCGTGGAGGGGCCCGAGGCAATTCGAGTCGTTCGCGAGATGGTCGGCGCGACCAACGGCTTGAGGGCCGCGCCTGGTACGATCCGCGGCGACTTCGGTTCCAGCCGTCAGATGAATCTGGTCCATGCCTCCGACGGCCCCGAGGCAGCCGGTCGCGAGATCGAGATCTTTTTCGATGGCCAGGAGATCCACGGCTATGTGCCGACCATACGTCCGTGGCTCCGCGCGCCGAAGGAAGATTAGCAACCACCCTCCACGATTTCAAAGGCTCAGCAGCCGGGCTGCTTGATGTCCTGGCGGGTCGTTGAAGATTAGGAGGCCGCGAGCAGTTTGCCGGCCGGGGTCTCCGCACGGAGCTCGTCGATCATCGCGAGAGTGGCTGCTTCCACCGCCTCCTGCCACCGCGGCTCGCCAAACTGCTCCGCATAGGGGCGGCGAGAGTAGGCGAAGATGATGCCGCGGGAATTGTTGACGATTGCGCCCATTCCGCGCGAGTCGAACGCCGATGCCACGTCGCGGGCGCCGGCGCCCTGACTGCCGTAGCCGGGAACCAGGAACCAGGTGTGTTGCATCTCCGCGCGCAGTTCGGCCAACTGTTCCGGGTAGGTGGCGCCCACCACCGCCCCGACCCCGCCGTATCCGCAGTTGCCCGGCGCCTGGCGCGACAGCCGCTCAACATACGCTCCCACGTGGCGGTAGAGCGGCCGGCCATCTGCGATCAGGTCCTGAAACATTCCGCCTCCGGGATTGGAGGTTTTCACGAGCACGAAGATCCCCGCCCCACGCTTGGCTGCCGTTTCGACAAACGGTTCCAGGCTGTCGCCGCCAAGGTAAGGGCTCACCGTAATCGCGTCCGCCCCCCAGGGGCTGGCGTCCGGCCCCAGGAGTCCACGGGCGTAGGCCGACGCGGTCGAGCCGATGTCGTTGCGTTTTCCGTCGAGCACAACCAACAAGCCCGCCTGACGTGCATAAGCGACTACGTCGGCCAGAGCCTGCATGCCCGGAGGGCCCAGTTCTTCGAAGAACGCCACTTGCGGTTTCACGCATCCTACCAATGAGCCGACCACATCGATCACGCCGCGGCAGAACTGCTCGTACGCCTGAGCCCGTGCGGACAGACCGCCCGCATCGGCCGTCTTGCGGATCGTCTCGGGGAGCGAATCGAAACGAGGATCGAGTCCGACGAGAGCGGGCGTTCCACGCCGCTTCACTGCGGCCGCAAGGCGATCGGCGAAATGCGGCACGTTTTCATTCCTGGTGGCGCCCTTACCGCTCATACCAGGCCTTTCAAATCCTTGAGCCAAAGGCGGATCTCGTTGTCGTACTCGCTGGCGAGATCGCTCTTGACGAGCTGCCGGTGGAAGCTGGCAGCGCCGCCTTCCTTGCCCATGTCGGCGATCTCCGCGCTCGGGAACCTCCGCACCGGATCCGATGCGATCAGGCCGCGGCACAAGTTCATCAACAGCTCGTTGCAGACGACGTCGTAAGGCAGGAGAGAAGGCAGCCGTTGCGCCAGGAACCGCTTCGCCTCCAGAAGATCGCGGAAACTCGTCTTGCCTTCGAAAGGCGGCGAGCCGGCGAGCATCTCGATGAGGACGTAACCCAAGCTTGCCAGGTCGGATCGGGGAGTGCATTCGCCTCCGTCGAGCACCTCGGGAGCGGCGTACGTCGGCGTGCACGTGCGAATCGGTGGGGGGTCATTCAGTTCGAATGCTGACCCGATGTCGACGATCTTCGCATTGCCCGTCCGCTTGAGCATGATGTTCGACGGCTTGATGTCGCCGTGAACAATCCCTTCGCGGTGCAATGCAGCCAGTGCAGCCAGGCAGTCGCGAATGATTGCGATCGCGATGCCGGGCTTCAGCCGAGGCTGGATCGGCCCCGCCGTGATGATTACCTGGTTGATATTCTCCCAACGCCACTCGCTTACGCGCTGCCGGACCATTTCGTACATCTTCGGCGTCAACAGGCGAGCCAGATCGTAGCCGTCGATCCACTCCATCTCCATCAGCCGGATCCGACGCCGATCGACCCAGTTATGCACGTCGAGCAGGTTGTCCTGCTGGATTTGAGCCACGTGAGCGGCGACGTGGGCGATCCGTCCCATCGCCTCGTCGTAGGCCCGTTCGTCTTCGTATCGCTCCGGAGAGAAAAGCTTCAATGCCACGGGGAGTGTGAAGCTATCGGTCCCGCGGCGCTCGCTCAGATAGACCACGCCCTGACCGCCGGAGCCCAAAGGACGGATCAGCCGGTGGTGTTCCGTCCAGCTTAGCCGCTGCTCGGCGATCATCTCGTTGTAGAGTCTCAGCAACTCCTCCGAACGCGGGCCAGCTACCTCACCGCCCCACGTCCGAGTTGCACGGTCGATATGATAAGTCGTCGTCGACATGGTGATAGACCTCGCTGATCGGGCATTCCGTGCCGAAATAAGGAAGGCTACTATCTTAGACCTGGATACCGCGGCTCGTCTATAGAGCGTTGGCTGCCCGTTGCGGGTGCCGCCGCTTCCTGCCGTCAAGGGTTGCACGAAACCGGGAAACCGTAATACTTTAGCAGGGCTCGCTGAAACTGGCCCGCTTTGGGGCGATGAAAATGGAGACGGGCTCCGCAAAGCCTGGTATGTTCGCGTAAGCAACCCACTTACTTGTGGTGTCTGCCCCCATTGTTTCATCGGGCCAGGCCTGCACAGTCCAGCCGCATCTTGCGTGCCGAGAACCCGTTTAGCGCACCTTAAGAGATCCCACCAACAAGGAAGCCTTATGGAACCGGCCTCGCTGGCTTTTTTCAAACAAATTCTGGAAACGCCCAGCCCCTCCGGGTACGAGTCCCCTCTGCAGGACGCCGTTCGCTCCTATGTGTCCCCGTTTGCCGACGATGTGAAGACGGATGTCCATGGGAATGTGATGGCCGTCAAGAACCCGGGGGCCCCGCTGCGTGTTATGCTGGCGGGGCACTGCGACCAAATCGGACTGATTGTGGGACATGTCGATAGCGACGGGTTCGTTTATGTGCAGGCGATCGGCGGGTGGGACCCCCAGGTTCTTATTGGACAGCGTATGAGCGTCTGGACGGCCGGGGGGCCGGTTTTTGGCGTCATTGCACGAAAACCGATTCACCTGCTGACCGACGAAGAACGCAAGCAGGTGCCGAAGCTCAAGGACCTCTGGCTCGATATCGGCGCCGCGAACAAGGAGGAGGCGGAAAAACTCGTCCGCGTGGGAGATCCGGTGACGGTGGAACTCGCTTTCCGGGAACTGCAGAACCGGCGCGCCGCTTCGCCTGCGATGGACGACAAATGCGGTGTGTGGGTCGTGATGGAAGCGTTGCGGCGGATCGACCGGGGCAAACTGAGTTGTTCGGTATACGCGGTTTCGACCGTCCAGGAAGAGGTGGGCCTTCGTGGTGCGCGGACCAGTGCATTCGGTATCGATCCGCAGGTGGGCATTGCCGTCGACGTCACCCATGCGACCGACTGCCCCACGGTCGACAAGAAACAGGAGGGCGACGTCAACCTTGGCGGCGGTCCGGTGATCTACCGCGGGCCGAACATGAACCCCAAAGTGGTCGAACGCCTGATCGATGCGGCGGTCGACAACGAAATCCGTTACCAGTTGGCCGCCGCCGGCAAGGCCACCGGCACCGACGCGAATTCGATCCAGGTGAGCCGAGCCGGGGTGGCGACGGGCCTGGTGAGCATCCCGAACCGCTACATGCACAGTCCCGTGGAGATGATTTCCCTGGACGACATCGATCTGGCCGCCGACCTGCTCGCCCGTTTTTGTGAAGGTTTGACGCCGGAAGCGAACTTCATTCCGGGGTAGAAGCGGTGCGCGACCCACGCCCGGCGCGGAGCCGGCCCTTGCCAACAGGCGCGCAGCCGTTCAAAATAGGGGTTTTGGCCGGGCGGGAGACCCTTGCTCGGCAGTTTCTTGGTAAACCGACTTGAGGACCGACTCGATGTCTAGCTGCGTTCTGGCTTACTCCGGCGGACTGGATACTTCGGTGATCTTGGGCTGGCTGATGGAGGAGGGATTCGATGTGCATGCCGTGTACGTCGATCTCGGACAGCCTTGTGAAGACCGCGAAGCGATCCTCAAGAAAGCACGCGACATCGGCGCCAAGTCGGCCCAGATCGTGGATGCGAGGGAAGAGCTCTGCCGCGACTTCGCCTTTCCGGTCCTCCAGTGGCAGGCGAAATACGAAGGGATGTACCTGTTGGGAACGTCGATCGCGCGGCCCCTGATTTCAAAGAAGTGTTTGCAGATCGCGCGCAAAGTGGGGGCCGATGCCTACGCTCACGGCGCAACCGGCAAGGGAAACGATCAGTGCCGGTTCCAGTTGGCGGCCGAGGCTCTCGACCCGAATATCCGGGTGATCGCGCCCTGGCGGATGGAAAAGTTCCGCCAGCAGTTTCCGGGCCGCAGCGAGATGATCGCCTACTGCCAGCAGAAGAATATCCCGGTCAAGGCATCGATCGCCAAGCCGTATAGCTCCGACGAAAACTGTCTGCACATCAGTTACGAGGCAGGTAAGCTGGAAGACCTTGCGGTCAATGGGGTGGAACTCGTTGAATTCGGGATGAGCGTATCGCCTCAGCAGGCGCCGGACAAGGTTGAGGAAGTCTCGATCGGTTTCGAAGCCGGTGTGCCGGTGCGGCTGGACGGCAAACCGCTCGACGCGTACCCGATGGTCGACCAACTCAACCAGATCGGGGGCCGCAACGGCGTCGGGCGAATCGACATGGTCGAGAACCGGTTTGTGGGCATGAAGAGCCGCGGCGTCTACGAGGCGCCCGGCATGACGATTCTTTACTTCGCCCACCGGGCGCTGGAGCAGATCACTCTCGACCGCGATCTGATCCATCTCCGCGACCGCCTCGCGCCGGAAGTCGCCGAAATGGTGTACTACGGCTTCTGGTACCATGCCAAGATGGATGCGCTCGGGGCCTTCAATCGCGAGGCGCAGAAGCCGGTCAACGGCGATGTCACCGTGCAACTTTACAAGGGGAACCTTGTCGTTGCCGGTCGGACCAGCCCCAATAGTCTCTACGACGAGGCCATCGCCACCATGGAAGGCGGCGGCGACTACAACCAGACCGATGCCGAAGGCTTCTTGCGGATCCAGGGGCTGCCCGGCCGCGTGCAATCGCGCGTGAGCCCGAGGGCGTATTGAACGGTCTGGGTGATGAAGAGGGGGACCGGCTCCGCAAGAACTTGTGACTTAGGTCCCATTCATCCACGATTACCTGTCCCCTTTTTCATCTTGTCGCTTTCCTGGGGTGCTGCGCTAACTGCACACCTTGCTCAACATGCTCGCCGGCGTTTGCCGAGCGTATTTCTCCGGCTCTGCCATTCAACCGCGGCAGTGCAGCCGGTTGACTGCTCTTCGATCTTGGACTGGCGATCCACCACCCGCCTGCAATTCGCTTGATCCCCGTTCGCGCGGCCAGACTTGAGAAGTCGGTGCTGTGGAGGGGGTTGACAGGGCAGGCCGGTATGTGGTTATCATCCGGGCGATAGACGGACTTGTCTAACCCGAATGTGGGATCCGTCTTATCGGGGTGACCAGAAGGCTTCGTCGTTCGGGAGGGTTCTCGCCATGCGACGAGTGATTGCTGCGCTGGTGGTTTCTGTCGGCGTCTACGGTGGGGCAGCGGGTTGCTGCTTGTTGTTCGGACTGCTGCTGAGTATGGCTCGTCAATCGCTCGTCGATGAGCCGCCGCTATCCAAGGCCACGCTTACCGGTCGCGTGGACCGCATCGTTATCATGGATTGGGACGCAGGACTCACGTATTACGCTCGTACCACGGCCGGATCCGGTTGCGCACCGGCCGTCGCTGAGCGCGTGGCTCCGGAAGTGCTCCAAAATCTGAAGATCGAGTATGACCAGCCGCTGCATGCACAGCATCGCAGTATCTATCTGCGCGATATCGCTACGGGCGAGTTGCATCCGCCGAGCGGCGCCTGGTACTGGACGGTGAACGACGGGGTGGAGAGCGGCTCCGAAGGTAGCAAGAAGTATATCAACGTGCGGTTTTCCGATCCCGTCCGGTAATATCGGCCTGCTTGAGAAATCGTTCACGGAGCGGAACAGAGGGGGACAGGTCCATGTTTTCGGCCAACGCCTTGTAGCCAAAACACGCCAAGTGGCCGAAAAATGGACCCGTTCCCAGCCGCCCCGTGAACGCTTGCCTGTTTTGCCCTTTTTCTACATTCCTTTCTCGGCGGGGAACTCGCCTTGCCGCGGGAGCCGAGTTTCGGTATTTCTACGCGGCCTTGAAGTCTCGGCGGGGCGTTTCCAATTGCGCCATCCCGGCGAGAGCCTTCCCGGCGTTTCCCTTGGGCCTCGCCCGCTCCCCTTCTCGTCTCGTGCGACTCCAACTCAGGCAGAACAGGCTCCATGGCCGACCTTTCCATGCAAAATCGCTGCCCTGCAAGCGTTTGGCTCGCGAGTTTGATCGCTCTGGCGGGACTTCCGACTGCGGCTGCCCGCGCCCAGAGTCTCCAGCCTGCCGCGGGGGGAGCAGAATACGTCGTCCAGGTTCGCGTCTCCGGCCACGACCGTGTTCCGCTGCGGAAGATCCTATCGAATATTCATACGCGGCAGGGGCGCGTCTACGACCCCAAGGTGGTCGAGGAGGATGTCCGGCGGCTGAACGGCACCAAGCTCTTTATTACGGTCAAGCCGTACACCCAGAAAACGCCCGAGGGGCGGCTCGTGGTGTTCGAGGTCCTTGAACGCCCCTTGATCCAGTACGTGAAGTTCGTGGGCAACCGGAAGTTCACGAAGAAGGCGCTTCTGGAAGAGGCCCTCATCAAGGAGGGCGACGCAATGGACATGTTCGCCGTCGAGGAAGCGCGTCGCCGCCTGGAAGAGTACTACCACACGCGGGGATTTCCCAAGGCGCAGATCACCCTGTTCGAAGGCAAGAAGCCGGACGACAAGGGCGTCGTCTTCGTCATCAACGAAGGGACGAAGCAGCGGGTATTCTGGACGAGCTTCCAAGGCAACACGATTGCCACCGACGCGCGGCTGCGAACGCAGATCAAGAGCAAGCCCGGAATTCTCTGGTTCTTTCAAGGAGAGGTGGACCCGAAGCAGATCGAGGAGGATGTCAACCGCCTGACGGCCTACTACCGCAGCCTCGGATTCTTCCGCGCCCGGATCGGCCGCGAACTTCAGTTCGACGAGGATCGGGAGTGGCTGACGCTGACGTTCATCGTCGACGAAGGTCCGCGCTACGTGATCCGCAACGTTGCGTTCATTGGCAACGAGAAGTTTTCGACCGGACAACTCGCCCGCGACCTGAAGCTGCAGTCCGGCAAGTTTTTCAACCAGTCGGAATTGCGAAGCGATGTGTCAACGATTCGCGACGTCTACGGTGCCGTCGGGCACGTGTTCGCCGACGTCAAGGCGGATCCGCGTTTTCTCGAAGAACCCGGGCAGCTTGACCTCGTCTACAACATCGAGGAGGGCGACCAATATCGGGTGGGCCGGATCAACGTTCAAATCGAGGGCGAGTATGCCCATACCAGGATCAACACGGTGCTGAATCGCATGTCGCTCAAGCCGGGCGACATCGTCGATATCCGTGAACTCCGCGCCAGCGAGCGGCGGCTGAAGGCTTGCGGGCTGTTTCAATCCGACCCCGCGCGAGGGATCTCGCCCAAGATCGTCTTCAGTCCGCCCACCGCGGAGGACCTGGAAACCGATATTGCCGACAGGCGGCCCGACGGCTTCCGGGGCCAAAGCCCCGACGGTCCGCCGGTGAGAAGCCGCCGGATCGATCTCGATATCGACGGCCGCTGGATCGACGAGGAGGAAGCGGGCAGCGGCGAAAGGGATCCGCGGCCTCTGCCATTGCCGCTGCCGGACCTTCAGCAGCCGGGCGCGCCGCCTGTGATCGTGCGAGGGCAGAGCCCGGAACCAGGCCGAAGAACGTCGCGGGGTCTGGCTTGGGGCGCGGGGCGTCCGATTCCGCCGGAAGAGTTCGAGCGGTCGTGGTCGTCTGCCTCAGGCACAAGTCGCGACTCGTCGGCAAACACCACTCCCATCCGCGCTGCGGCTCACGAGCCGTCGCGGTCGCCTATGGTGGTCCGCGGGCAGTACAGCGCCAGCGGGGGCGTCGCGATTCCGCAACTCAACACGGGTATGGGGCAGACTCCGGCGTTTGCGCCCGCCGTGCACCCCGATTACCGGCAGGCAGTTCCCTTGGCTCCGACAACCACCACCGTTCAGCAGCCCGTTCCAACTGTATCGCCGAGCCTGCCAGGAACGCCACCGGCAGCGGCACCCGCGCTGCCTGCGCCGCCGGTCCAGTATGGTATCCCGGCAACTCCCGCGCCCCAGTATGGATCGCCCGCGCCCCAGTATGGATCGCCCGCGCCGCAGTACGGATCGCCCGCGCCGCAGTACGGGTCGCCCGCGCCGCAGTACGGGTCGCCCGCGCCCGCGACGGTCCCGTATGCTGGACCTGCGCTGGCCCCTCCGCCCTACGGACCGCCGGGCTACATGGCTCCCAATATCCTACCTGCCACAAGGCCGCTTTACAGCGACGATCCAAGCCTGAACAACCTGCTGGGGACGAAGCCCGACGACGAGCCGCTTTACTTACCGCTGAATCCGCAATTGGCCGAGACGCAGACCGGGCGGATCATGTTCAGCGCGGGCATCAACTCGGAAGCCGGTCTGATCGGGTCGGTCGTGATCGACGAACAGAACTTCGACTGGACCCGCTTCCCTCGTGGATGGGAAGACATTCGCAATGCGACCGCGTTCCGCGGCGCCGGGCAGCGATTCCGGATCGAGGCGGTGCCGGGTACGGAGCTCCAGAAGTACACGGTCAACTTCCAGGAACCGTATCTGCTCGACACACCGATCGGGCTCGGGCTGAGCGGCTACTACTACGATCGCCGCTACCGCGAATGGGACGAGCAGCGGGTCGGAGGCCGCGTTTCCACAAGCTACCAGTTCACCCCGGATCTGACGGGGGTCGCAGCGTTTCGCGGGGCGGAGGTCAAAGTATTCGACATTGTCGCCGGTATCCCGGAACTGACCGAGGTGCTCGGAAGCAATGCCCTGTACGGCTTCGAGCTCCGACTGATCCACGATACACGCGACAACACGTTTTTGCCCACCGAAGGGCACCTGTTCGAGATCGGGGCCGAGCAGGTCGTCGGCAGTTTTGAATACCCGCGTGCCGAGGTCAACTACCGCCAGTATTTCATGCTGCATCAGCGCCCCGACGGTTCGGGACGCCACGTGCTCAACGTCGGCGGCAAGGTGGCGTACAGCGGCGAAGACACGCCGGTCTACGAGCACTACTTCGCGGGCGGTTTCACGACGATCCGCGGCTTCGATTTCCGCGAAGCTTCGCCCCGCAATCAAGGGATATTCGTGGGCGGCGAGTTCATGATGCTGGCATCGGCGGAATACATGTTTCCGATCACGGCGGATGACGCACTCCGCGGCGTGGTTTTCGTCGACAGCGGCACGGTCGAGCCGACGATCGACAACTGGACCGACGATTACCGCGTGGCCCCCGGTTTTGGCCTACGGATCACGATCCCGGCCATGGGACCGGCGCCCATCGCGCTGGATCTGGCGTTTCCCATCATGCGGGAGCAAGGCGACGGGATCCAGAACTTCAGCTTCTTCGTCGGTTTCCTGCGGTAGTCCGTGGCGATCCAAAAACGGGGACAGGCACCCACCCCTGTAAAGGTCCTAAGGTCTTGCGAGGCTATCGTTTAGCCGCAGTGCCCAGCGGGCCGCGCGTCGGGCGAAGGGCGGCGCGGCTCGCGGTCACAAGCCTACCAGAGCGAACGGCCGATTTCGAAGATCTCCAGGGCATCGAGCACTTGATCGTTCGAGGCGAATAAGCGCCGGATGGCGGCCTTGTGGATCTTCATCTTCATTCCCCCCACTCCGATCGCTCCATAGCAAAGGGCGCCGTGGCGCTCGACGGCACGGTCCGCCGGTTCGACCCCGGCGAGGCCGGCCGGCAGGACGGCATTCAGATCGACGGCCACCTTGAGGCTGCCGAGACCCTCGAGCATGTCGGCGGGCAACAGCTCGACGCCGGCAGCACCTGCGCCGACAAGTACCTCGACTCCCTCGATGGCGAGTCGGGTTTCCTCGAGTGAACCGCTCGCATAAGCAGAAAGCCGGGCCGAGGGCACGTTTGCGGCCACGGCCTCACACACGGCAGCAGCACGATCTCGGCTGCGTGAAACGGCCCGGACTTCCGCCCCCTGTGCGGCCAGAAGCTGCACGACACGGCGCCCAACGGGGCCGGTGGAGGCGAGTACCGTCGCCCGGGCCCCGCGGAGATCCACGTGGGCCGCGGCAGCCAGCACGGCGGCCGCGGCCGTCGTATTGGCGCCGCTGGAATCGAGCATGACGGAGACCCGCATCGGGCCGAAAAACGTCTCGCGCACCGCATCGAGAATGGCTTCGCCACCGGCAACATCGCTGCCGCCGATGAAGATCGCCGTTCTGTTCAGATCCGGGACTCCCCGCGTGAAGATGGCTCCGTAGACGAGTTCGCGGACGGAGTCCGGCCGAACGTTCGCGTGCCTGAGCAAGTGGTCGACCCCAGCATCGGCGGCAACGACGCTGTCGAAGACGCTCGGCTGAGGATCGCTGTCGAGCTGGATGAGAATGGCAGGTTTGGTGGTTGCAGCCATGGTGCTTAGAAACCACGGAAGGGGTGTTTGGCCTTGTCCTTGCCATCGATCATTTCCTGGACCGTCGGCTTACCGGTCATGGCGTTGCGGATGGCGTCTTTCGTGGCCTTGAGGTTGAAGTCGTAGATCTTCTTGTCGTCGTCGGCCTCCGGGTGGATGAACACACCGCAGATAATCACGAGGTTTTCCGCGTCGGACTTCGCGATGACCCCTTCAGCGACCGATTCCGCGACGGCGGTGGCGACGGCGGCCTGAGCGGGACCGAACATCTGAACGGCCTGCTTCATGCCCTTGATGGTCACCTTGGTGATCATGACCGTGGCCGGTTTCACCAAAAGGTTCGGCTCGAGCACCGCGAGCAGATTCGTGTGGCCCTCGCTCTGACGAGCCAAGGCACTGGCGAACGCGGCCCCCACGGGGCCCTCCTTATCACCGATGATCAGGTCGATATGGGCAACCTCGTTGCCTTCTCCCGCCAGAGCTTCACCAATATACATGGCCATTGTGCCAACCTCCTGATGCCTTTCGTTTGAAAGCCGCGGGCGGCCGAGGCCCCACGCCTCAGACGAAATCTCCCCGCTGGTCATGGGCAAACGATACCAATTCTACCTATGCGAGACGCGGGGGCGAGTCTTGACTTGGAACTGACGGCAGATAAGTTCCAAGTCAAAACTCGACCCCATGTTCCGCGCGCCCCATGTTCCGCGACCCGTCGGGAGAGACAGAAGGACCGGAATTGCTTGATGTTGGTGGTAGAAGCCGCCTCTTTCTCATCGATTCCAGTAAAAAGAGCCGTGTCGGGCGCCGAACAAAACGGCTGCGCAAGGAGATACAAGAAGCCCTCCCCTGCATCGGGGGTGGCCTTCCCGATCAAGATTCCAGGGGGTAACGTAGGATATCATGATCTCCGCTCGACAGGCTTCTCGTTCTGAACACCCCTCAGCCTTCCGTTGGGCTCAGCCGACGGGCGAATAGGGTCAATCACCCCAGCACCCGTCTTCCATCGATGCCTACCGCCGCCGACGTCGTTCTCAAACCCCGCAAAGCCAGCCCCTTTTTCGGTCGGCACCCTTGGGTGCTCGACACGGCCATCGCCCGCGTAACCGGCGATCCGGCGGACGGGGCGGAGGTAAATCTGTTGACGGACAAGGGACAGTGGATCGCACGTGGGCTGTTCAATCGTCGTAGCCGAATCCGCGTTCGTCTCTACACCTGGTCCGCGGAGATAACCCTCGACGAGGCCTTCTGGCGGAACCGGCTGGAGGCAGCGGTGTCGCTCCGGCGGCAATTGGGCTACGACGATCCCTCCGGTGCGGCTCGCCTGGTTTTCAGCGAGTCGGACGGGCTGAGTGGGCTGATCGTCGACCGCTTCGGGAGCCATCTTGTGGTCCAGCCGACCGCCTTGGCAGTCGCCAACCGGCTCGACCTGCTCGTGCCGATCTTGGCCGATCTCGTCCAGCCGGCCGGCATGAGCGTCCGCACCGAGCCGGGAACCGCTCGGTTGGAGGGCATGGAGATCGAGTCGAAGCATCTCTGGGGACACCCGCCGGAAAATGTGGTGTTCATCCAGGAGCATGGGATCCGTTACGGCGTGCAGATGCTCGGGGGACAGAAGACCGGGTTCTACCTGGATCAGCGGGAAAATCGCAGGGCCGCAGCGCGGCACGTCCATGGGCGCCGTGTCTTGGACGTTTGCTGTTATACGGGGGCGTTCAGCCTGGCGGCTTCGATCCTCGGAGGCGCGAAGGAGGTGCTCGGCCTGGAGACGAGCAAGCCGGCCGTCGCCATGGCCCAAGCCAACGCCCAGTTGAACGGCGTCGCCAACGTCCACTTCGAAACGGGCGACTGTTTCCGCTCGCTGCAGGACCGGGTCGAGGCGGGTGAGCGGTTCGGCGCCGTGATCCTCGATCCCCCGAAGTTTGTCCGCGGCCGGCACGGTGTGGCCGATGCCCTGCGGGCCTACCACCGCCTCAACCACCTGGCCGTGGATCTGCTCGAGCCCGACGGCATGCTCATCACGTGCAGTTGTTCGGGGAGCGTCACTCGAGAGGATTTTGCATCGATGCTCTACGGAGTGGCGGCCAAGAGCCGCCGCGACGTTCAAATCCTGGAACAGCGCACGGCCGCTCCGGACCACCCGGTGAGCGTCACCTGCCCGGAGAGCCAGTACCTCAAGTGCTTCATTTGCCGGGTACTGTAGCTACGGCAGCCGGCCGCGGGCATCGAGGGCCTGGGCGACGGTCTTCACGGCCAGCAGCATCGCGGCGTCGCGCATCGAAGTCTTGCGGCTTTCGGCGAGCGATTGCACCTGCTGGAACTTCTCTCGCATCCGCTGCTGCAATCGCGCGCGGACCTCGGATTCCGTCATCTGCTCCTGTTGGGTTTCCTGGGTGTATTCCAAATAGGAGACAAACACCCCGCCCGCGTTGCAGAGGATATCGGGGATGACGAGCAAACCGCGGTCGGCGAGGATTTCATCGGCCTCGGGGGTGGTCGGCCCGTTGGCGCCTTCCGCGATCAGGCCGGCGGAGATGCGAGGGGCGTTTTCGCGCGTGATCTGGTTCTCGGCCGCAGCCGGCACGAGAACGTCGCAGGGCATTTCGAGCAATTGGGCCGACTCGATCGCCGCGGCCTCGGAGAAGCCTTTGACCGTGCCGGTCTTGGCGGCGTGGGCCTCCAGCGCCGCCAGATCAAGGCCGCGCTCGTGGTAGACGGCGCCGTACAGATCACCGATGCCGAGGATCCGAATGCCCTGCTCCGCCAGGGCCTTCGCCGTGACCGAGCCGACGTTGCCGAATCCCTGCACAATGGCGGTGGCCCCTGCGACCTTGCGGTCCAAATGCGTCAGAGCTTCCGTCACGCACGCGGCTACGCCGCGCCCGGTCGCTTCACGCCTGCCGGGGATACCGCCCAGGATGACCGGCTTTCCGGTCACATAGCAGCCCTGCGTGGTGGCATAGCCCACGGACCAGCTCAGCGTATCCTTGATGTAGCCCATGTCGCGTTCGTTGGTCCCCATGTCGGGCGCGGGCACGTAGACCAACGGGCCGATGTGGCGGACGGCGTTGCGGGCGTAGTTCCGCATCAGCGTCTCCCTGTCGTAGGCACTGAGCCGCTCGGGATCGGCGACAATACCGCTCTTGCCGCCGCCGAAGGGAACGCCGATCAGGGCGCATTTCCAGGTCATCTCCATCGCCAGGCCGGCGACGTCGTCGAGGGTGACGCCGGGCCGCATGCGAATTCCGCCCTTGCAAGGCCCCAGGGCAATGCTGTGCCGCACGACGAACGAACGAAAAATATGGACCTCGTCGTCGTGGAGCTGCGGAGTCAGCGAAATCTCGATGCGTTCTTTCGGACGCCGCATCTTTTCGAGCAACACCCGGTCGATCTCGCCGTCGAGCAATTCCGCCGTGCGATCGTAATTGTGGAGGGCGTTCTCGAGAATCGTGGTCGTAGGCATGGAAGAGTCCTTCGGTTGCTGAGGAGCGGCCGGCATAGGGTTATCAGGTCCGCGGGCATTCGCGCCCTTAGTTGTACAGCTCCACTTCCGGAAACCCCACCCGGCCCCGCGCCGGTGGAAAGAGGGTTTGGCGACTACGACGCGTTAAACGCCACCACCGGCCCCGCGCCGGTGGGGCGATGTTTGGCAACTACGACGCCAAGAACCCTCAGAACGGCCTACAGGATCGCGGTTTGTAGTTGCCAAACATCGCCCCACCGGGATGAACCGCGGTGGTGGCGTTTACAGTTTCAGTAACTTCTTGTTTTACGGCGCCTTAGCCCTGCGGCCTCGCCCCCGGTTCCGTGGCGGATTGGCCGGGCGCTTCGTCAGCCCGCGCCAGCACGAGCAGCGATTGGGCGGCGCGGATCCGAACGTCGAGGTCCGGGTCGTCCAGCAATCCGACGAGCATATCTCCAAGTTCCACCGCCCGCGCTTCGCCCGCGAAATGGGCGGCGTGAACCCGGATACCCGGATCGCCGGACTGCAAGTTGTGGGCCAGTGCTTTCAGCCCTTGGGGGTCTCCCAAACAGGCTAGCGCGTGTTCGTGGTACGCCCGAGCCATCGGGCTGGACAAGGTCGCCAGATTCTTACGTAGCTGCGCCAGGTCCGACGAGTCGCCGATCTGTGTGAGCACCCAGGCGGCAATGCGGCTGACTTCCGGGTCGCCGTCAGTCAGCTTTTCCCGCAGCAGTTGCATTGCTTCGCGCGAACCGCTGCGGCCCAGTGCCGCCGCCGCCATGATCGCCAGGGTCGGGTTTTCTTGCTGCTGCATCGCCTTGCGGAGCAGGCGGCCGTCGCCGGTCCGGCCACACTTGAAAAGGCTCTCGCAGGCATGGACGTGCCCGTAGGGATCTTCTCTGGCAAGAATGTCCAGCATGATCGCCGCTGCGGAATCGTCGCCCGCACGGACCAACTCGCGAGCGAGACCACAGCGGTGGCGATCGTCCGTCTGGGTCTTGAGCCTCGGCGGCAGGTTCTGCCGGACCTCGGCGCCGTAGCCGGCCAGCGTGAGGGCTTCCGCCGCGTGCATCGAGGGCCAGAACTCGTTGGATTGGAGACTCGAACGCAGGATTTCGAGACAACGGGCGCGAATCTGGCCGGTAAGGACGATCGACGTCGCCTGCTTGTCGCCTCCGGCCGCGCGGGCGTCTCCGACAAAGTGCATCGACATGAGTAGTAGGCCGCAAACGGCCCCCTGAAGAGTCAACTTCGGCCTCGCCACCACGATCATCGGACATCCTCCGGAGCATGAGACTGACTAGCGGCATACAGCTTCGAGCCAGAATAGCACGTCGAAGGACACCAGGGTATACCCCGCCTGCATTACGGCAAGGGTTCTCAGCTCCTGTCCACAAACAAGTTCGTAGGGCGGAATTCATTCCGCCCCCAGCGGACTCAAGTCCGCTCTACAAAAAGCCCCGTTCGTGTTCAGTAGCGCAGAACTCGCCGCAACAACCACGCGCCCCAAACGACCAAGATGACATTACCCAGCCAGACGGAGCAGGGAGGCAAGTCGCCCCGCTTCGAGCCATCCACGCCGTAGGTCAGCAGAGGATAGTAGACCAAGAGGATCGGCAGAAAACAGATGAAGAACGTGGTCAGCACGTCGGAATTGCGCAGCCGGATCGCCATCGGAGCGCCGACCAGGACGAAGCAGAGACAGCTAAACCCGTTGGCCCAGCGCCGCCACGGCTCGGTCTGCAAGCGGTAGAGCTTGCTTTTCGTGGACGCGAGGTTGTCGCGCTTCCGCGCCCACTCCGAACCGGTCAAGCCATGGAAATCGCCGGACAGCATCTGAAAAGCCGCCGTGGCAGCCATCTCTTCTTCAAGCCGTTGAATCATTTGTTTTTGGTCTGCCAGTTGGTCACTGATTTCGGTCAACGCCATGTCCGAAGGCGACATCGCGGCCGCGCTGCGGGTCTGGCTGGCGGCGTCGAGCGGAATCGGTTGTTCGAACGTATCCGGGATCTGCATGACGACACCGTCGTAATCGACCGTGCCGTTGCGGAAAATGATCGTCAGCGCATTCTCCGCCCGGTCGGAACGGAGCTCCGCCTCTTCCGCACGGAACATCACCGGCGGCGAATCGTCGTCGGCCCGGAACGTGATCACCGGCGAGATCAGGGTGCGGTCGCGGACCGTCTTGACGGTTATCGAGAAGCGGCTGGTCGAGTAGGATCGCTGGGTTCGGAGCATTCCATAGGCCACCGATTCCACGGCCTCGATGAGCACCCGACGCACCCCTGCCTTCCCCCAGGAGACCGCCACGTCGTTGAGCCAAACGGCCGCCAGGCTCAGAACGGCGGCAAGAATAAACACCGGCCAAAGAAGAATCGACGGGCTGATCCCCATCGCCTTGGCTGCCATGACCTCATTGCTCCCCGAGAGGCGGCCGTAAACCATGCAGGCCGTAAACAGGAGCGTGCCCGGGAGTGTGAACCGCAGGGCGTCGGGGAGGATATAGGGGACAAGCCGGACGATCTGCGCCGGGCCGAGCCCCTGGCCGGCACCCTCCTTGACGACGCCAATGATGAGCAGAAAGCCCGTCATCGCGATCAGCGCAACGAGGAACACCTTCAGCAATTCGAACAGAACATAGCGGGGTAGGATTCCCATAGGCGTGCCAGTTTCGCCGGTTTGGTTCGAAGGGTCAACGTCATTGTGCTACGATACTGCTGACGAGACCTGCGGCTTCGAGCCTATCCCAAAACCGCCGGGGACTGGCTCATTTTGCGGAGTCTTCGGAGCAAAATGTGCCTGTCCCCTTCTCTTCGCGAGGTCATGGGATTGGCTCTTAGGAAGGGTGTTGCATGAAAATTTATACGCGAACGGGAGACTTGGGAGAAACAGCCCTGTTCGGGGGGCCCCGCGTCGGCAAGGACATGGTGCGGATCGAGGTCTGCGGGGAAGTCGACGAGTTGAACTGCGCCCTGGGGCTTGTCCGCGCGGAAGGTCTGCCCGAGGACCTCGACTGCCTGCTGGACCGGCTGCAAAACGAGCTGTTCGAAGTCGGTGCGGAACTCGCCACACCCGATCCGGTCAAGCACGGCACCCGCACGATCGGCCGCCGGCATGTCCAGCAAATGGAGTCGGAGATCGACGCGATGGCGGCCAGTGTGCCTGAACTGACCGCGTTCATCCTTCCGGGGGGCACTCGCGCGGCGGCCGGGCTGCATATGGCACGGGCGATTTGCCGGCGAGCCGAGCGGCGACTGGTGGCGTTGGTCCGACGCAACGACCAGGAGGTCTCGCGAGTGCTGTTGGCCTATCTCAACCGGTTGAGCGACTTGCTCTTCGTGCTCGCGCGGGTGGTCAACGGTCGCGGGGGCTGCCCGGACACACCATGGCAGCGATCTCGTTCGCGGCCCTGAGGTATGGCTGCCCATCGAGCGGTCACTTGCTGCGCGGCGTCTAAGCAAATGCGAGAGGGAGTCTCCAAGCAACCGCGACGCGGAGACAGCCTGGCAACATCCTAAGTCTTTACCAGACAGCCAGTAGAGCGAGTTGCCAAGCCGGCTCCCCCGGTTTCGGCACGGCTCTTGCTTTTCCGCCAAAAAACAGTCGTAGGCGATGGGGCCGCCTGGGTGTCTTTGTCTTCGCGCCGTCGGTGCGCGGATTTTCTCGCCTCTGTTGCGAAAGGTGGTGCGGAGCATGAGTTGGAAGATCGTCTGCGCAGTGATTCTCTTGCTTTTCACTACGGTGTGCGGCCCGGCCGCGGTCTCCACAAGTTTCGCCCAGGACACTGCCGCGGAGCCGGCGACGACGCCGGCAACACCGGTGATCGATTCGGGCGACAACGCCTGGCTCCTGACGAGTTCGGCACTGGTCCTGATGATGACCGCCCCGGGGCTGGCGATGTTCTATAGCGGCCTGGTCCGCAAGAAGAACGTGCTGGGCGTGATGATGCAGTGCGTCTTTCTGATGAGCATGATGACCGTGGTCTGGGGGCTTTGGGGCTATTCGCTCGCGTTTGGCGGAAGCGGCCCGTTGTGGGGCAACGCGGATCACCTGTTCATGAACGGCGTTCAGGCGAGGTTCGAGAGCGGTCAGTCCACCATTCCGGTGCATCCGGCTCTGAAAATCCCCATGCTGACGCACATGCTCTTTCAAGGCATGTTTTTCATTATCACTCCGGCGTTGATTTGCGGTGCGTTTGCGGAGCGTATGCGATTCAGCACGATGGTCGTCTTCTCGCTGCTTTGGGGCACGCTGGTCTATTGTCCGCTATGCCACTGGGTCTGGGGCGGCGGTATCCTGGCGTATGGCAGCGAGCACGCCGGAATCTCGGCGGGCGGAGCGCTGGATTTTGCCGGAGGGACGGTGGTGCATATCAGTTCCGGGGTGTCGGCACTCGTCTGTGCGCTGTTGATCGGCAAGCGGCTTGGTTTCGGCAGCGAGCCGATGCCCCCGCACAACCTCACCTACACGGCGTTGGGCGCCACGATGCTTTGGGTCGGCTGGTTCGGCTTCAATGCCGGCAGTGCCCTGGCGGCCGACGGGATCGCCGCCAGCGCGTTCTGTGCGACCCACTTCGCGGCCGCTGCGGGAGGCCTGGCGTGGGCAGGAGCCGAATGGGTCAGCCGCGGAAAGCCGACCGTCCTGGGCACCTGCTCCGGCGTGGTTGCCGGACTGGTCTGCATCACTCCCGCGGCAGGTTTCGTGCAGCCGATGTCGGCGCTCCTGATGGGGTTGGCCGCCGGCGTGGCCTGCTACCTCGCGTGCACGTCGCTGAAGGGCAAGTTCGGCTATGACGATTCGCTCGACGCCTTCGGCGTGCACGGCGTGGGCGGCACGCTGGGTGCCCTGCTGACCGGCGTCTTCGCGACCCGCGCGGTCTGGGATATCGGCGCCGGGAAACCGCTGGGCTTGATCGAAGGCGGCAATGTCTTCGTTGGGCAGGTCGCGGCCGTGGCGATCACCTGGGTGTTCGCGATCGTCGTCTCATTCTTCCTCTTGAAGGTGCTGGACGCTACGATGGGGCTGCGGGTCTCCAAGTCCGAGGAGATCCAGGGCTTGGATTTAAGCCAGCACGGCGAAGAGGGATATATTTTCCTCTGATCGGCACCGTCTCATTCTCGCAGGGATCAACCATCAAGGGTTCGACGCATGAAAAAGGTGGAAGCAATCATCCGGCACTTCAAGCTGGAGGAAGTCAAGAACGCCCTGACCGAGCACGGGATCCAGGGGATGACGGTCACCGAGGTCCGAGGGTTCGGCCGCCAGAAAGGCCATACGGAGATGTATCGCGGCACGGAGTACACCGTCGACTTCGTGCCCAAGATCAAGATCGAGGTGGTCGTGCCGGACGCCGAGGTGCAGTCGGTGCTCGATACCATTCTCCGTGCCGCCCAGACCGGCCAGGTCGGCGACGGCAAGATCTTCGTCGGCGACCTCGCGCAGGTGATCCGGATCCGCACCGGCGAGTTGGACCAGGACGCACTGTAGACAACCCTGCGCTGACTTAGAGCCTATCCCAAAACCGTCGGGGACTGGCTCATTTTGCGGAGCCTTCGGAGCAAAATGTGCCTGTCCCCTTCTCCTCGCGAGGTTTTGGGATAGGCTCTTGTTCCTCCATGCCGGCTTGTCGAACGAGCTCAGCAGCTTTGAACAGCATGTCTTCCAAATGGCCGTGGGCGGCGATGTGTCCCGCGGTGTCGACGACAACGGCGTACGGGATGGCGTGAACCGCAAACGCGTCGTAGAGACGGCCCCAGGACGACGCGTTTTGCCCGGCCAGTGAATCGATGACGATGGGATACTTGAGCCCGTGCTTCTCGGCGGCAGCCGTAACGCTCTCGGCATCGGAGCCGGCAGTGTGGATCCCGATGATGAGGCGATCGGCCACGCCGCTATGCCGCCACGAGCGGTCAACCATCGACAGACGCTCCAGATCGCCATGACAGGGTCCACACCAGGTTGCCCAGAAATCCAGCAGCACGACTTTTCCGCGAAGCGCTTGCCACGTAAGCGGGCTCGCGTTGATCCACACCTCCAGTGGCAATGGCGCGGCCGGTTGTCCGATGAGTGCGTCGAGAGCTGCGGAGCGTTTCTCCTCCTCTCGCTTCCGCACGTTGGATTCGAGTCGCAGCGCGAGCAGTCGCTCGGTGCCAATCGCAAGATTATCTTCTTTCTCTTGGGAAAAGCGTCCAAGGTACTGACCATCCGCGTCGCGAACACTGACGGACGTCTTCGCCGGTACGATCACTCCCGCGAAGAGCTTCTCGTCCGCGACTGCGATGAGTGCCGGACGGTCGATCGTGCAGTCGATGCGATAATTGATCGCGATCCGACCTCCGCGCAGCTCGTCCCTGTCGTGGGCCAACGTAATGGACTTCGAGGGAAACCACGTGCCGTGTTGAAGCTCCGCCAAATCTTCGATCCAACCTATCGAAGTCGGCAGATTCACTCCCACCGCCGGTTCTCGCCATTCGTGGCGAACGGGAATCAGATTCCGGTCGCGGGCAAGCCACAAGTGGAAATAGTTGTGTCGAGATTCGTCGCGTCCTTCGACAAGACACGTGCACCGCAGTTTGTGGCAACGAAGACCCCCGACAAGTTCGTCGCCGATGTACTCGACCCTCATGCGGTAGCCATTATGCTCGTCGTACCACCCCGACGTGAGGAACTCCCACAGCGACGGAACCTCTCGGCTATTCCGCAATAGCAGCGCGTGGGGATGAACCAGAGGAATGTCCCGGCGCCGGTTGATCCAGATGGATGCATGGAGGGACTCGGCGGGCGGATTCCCTCCGCGCGTTCGTTTGTTTCGAATGCGGACGATCTCGCCATCAAAGGCATAGACCTGGTGGTAATCGAAGATGCGCCCGGCGGCGGAGTGATCCCGGCGCCGCTGCTCATAGAAAACGCGCTCTCCGTTCAAGACGGTTCGCTCGCTTTGATCATAGGCCACGGTTATGTCGAACTGCCTGGTGCCGGAAATCTCGTAGCCCAACACCCGATACGTGGTATTCATGACGCAGTCGAGATGACGATACCGCAGCTCCTGCGTCCGCAGGTCTTCGAGAACCACTTCCAGCGTCGTGTGCGGATCGCGTTCCGTGGGGACGGGATGCCTCGGGCTGTCGACAAGGGACCCGTCCGGCCCGATGGCGAATCGTGGCAGGGACTCCGGGCATGACGGATGGTTGAACACCTCGTCTTGCGGATGCGGGCTGAGGGTAGCTTTCTCCAAAACGAGGGTTCGGCTCACCACGCCCTTCGCGTTTTCGGGATCCGCTCCGCGGAACTCACGAAACTCGACCCGGTTGGGCAGCCACACACCTTCCGGCAACTGCCTCCATGCGGTGACGGTCGTTTCCGTGGCCGGGACCTCCACGCCCTGTCTTGTGCTCACGGTGAGGAGTCGGGCGCAGTGGAAATTTCGATCCTTGGCGAGCCAGAGATAGTAGTTCGACGGCGCGCTCGATGCGTGATACCATCGCCGCACAAGCAGCTTGACGCACGGCCGGCCACTAATGGTTTCTTCGTCCATGAATTCGGTTTCCACTCGCGGGAATTGATAGATCCCGCCGCGTGGCCCAGGTGACCGACTCGCCTTGGGGTGGTTGTTCAAGGCAGCCGTGCCTTTGAGGAACACCGAAAGTGGGAAGCGGACTCCAAATCGCCAAAAAGGCCAACTATGGGGCGGCACCAGCGCAAACGGCTCGAATCGTCCCGCATGTCGCACGACGCAGTTTCCGTCGACGATGTCGAGCGTGGATCGACCGTCGTACACAACCGTTCGGGTGTGACACGTCGATTTGCCGGATCGCCAGTGCGCAGTCTCGGTATGTCGCAGCCACAGACGGCCGCCATCGGTGATCCAATGCACCCGTTGGTCCAGCTTGGAGACTGTCCATTGGATCTCACCGTCGGGGTCGACCGGCGCAAAAGACTCGCGCAGTACGACTTCCAGGTTGGCAAAAAGCGATTCATTTTGCTCGACCTGTCCGATCACGTCCGCAAGGCGTGGCTCCGGGCGAATGACCGCCGATGGCGATTGGGCATGGACGCAGTTGGCGACAGGCACGCCCGCCAAAATGATCATTGCGAGCGCGAATGGACTGAACGCGACGCACTGACGATAAAACGGACCTGCCGGCCAGAAAACAAGCATCGTCATGTCATAAGGGTTCATGTTTGTGTTTCCTTCCCAGGCATTCTTTCGACCATACGTCGTCCGTCGCACACCCGGTCACATCCAGGCCCTACGTACTTACTCAAACTGTAAACGCCACCACCGACCCCGCGTCGGTGGGGCGATGTTTGGCAACTACAAACGCCGCGAAAACCCCGTTCCGTGATTTCGCTTTCTCCGTTCGGCCCGAAGGGGCCGAACGGAGAAAGCGAAATCACGGAACGGTCTGTGGGGTGCGGTTTGTAGTTGCCAAACATCGCTCCACCGGGATAAACCCGGTGGTGGCGTTTACAGTTTGAGTACTCACGCCGCGAATCAAATCCGTTGGCGGGGCGTGTACTCCATTATAACCTCGTTGATTGCCCGATACGCAACGGTTTGATGGCGTGGAGTGTCCATAGTGGTTGCAGCCGCTCGCCTTCCTTGAGAAAATTCAACCACCCGCCAAGATTTCAAGAGGCTCAGCAGCCCGGCTGCTTGATGTTCCGGCGGGTCGTTGAGACAATTCAGCAGTTTGTTCGCCGCCCCGATAGGATAACGGTCTCTTCCGAGCGAATGAGAAAACGGCTTTTGCAGGAGAATGCCCCGTGGCAAAGTCCAAAGTCAAGGAAGCTCGCGTTGCTGAAAAGTCCCCCGAAGCCGATGGCGCCGAGACGGTCGTCCGAAAGCACGCGGAGCAGGAGTTCGCAGAAGAATTGGAAGCACTGGCCCGCGTCGACGATCGGCCGCGGCCGGCCAACTGGAAGCTCTCGCCCTGGGCAGCCCGCACATACCTGCTCGGTGGCACGCTGGACGACGGCTTCGTCGTCACCCCCAAGTACATTGGCAGCCCGCGGCTCATCGAGATCGCCGTGGCTACGCTGGCCACCGATCGGGCTCTTCTGCTCTACGGCCTGCCCGGAACGGCCAAGTCCTGGGTGAGCGAGCACCTCTCCGCCGCCATCTCCGGCGATTCGACGCTGCTGGTCCAAGGCACCGCCGGAACCGATGAAACGGCCCTGCGCTACGGCTGGAACTACGCCCGGCTGCTCGCCGAAGGCCCGTCGATGGATGCCCTCGTTCCCAGCCCCATGATGCGTGCCATGCGAACCGGCTGCATCGCCCGCGTCGAAGAGCTCACCCGCATCGGCAGCGACGTCCAGGATGTGCTCATCACCATCCTCTCCGAAAAGGCCCTGCCGATCCCGGAGCTCGACACCGAGGTCCAGGCCCGGCGCGGCTTCAACTGCATCGCCACCGCGAACAACCGCGACAAGGGCGTCAACGAGATGTCCAGCGCCCTGATGCGGCGGTTCAACACCGTCGTCCTGCCGGTTCCCGACACGATGGACCAGGAGGTCGACATCGTCGAGCGCCGCGTCGAGCAACTCGGCCGCGCCATGCAGCTTCCCGCGGAAAAGCCGGCCCTCGAGGAGATCCGCCGCGTCGTGACAATCTTCCGCGAGCTCCGCGGCGGCATCACCGCCGACGGCAAGACCAAGATCAAGTCGCCCAGCGGCACGATGTCGACCGCCGAAGCGATCTCCGTCATCAACAACGGCCTCGCCGTGGCCGGTTACTACGGCGACGGCGTGATGCGGGCCGGCGACATGGCCGCCGCCCTGACCGGCACCGTCGTTAAGGACCCCGTGCAGGACCGCCTTGTCTGGATGGAGTACTTGCAGACGGTCGTCAAGGAACGCGACGGCTGGAAAGACCTCTACCGCTCCTGCCGCGAGGTGCTCGGATGAGCGTTCACGTTTTCGGCATCCGCCACCACGGACCGGGCTGCGCACGAAGCCTGCTGGCCGCGCTCGAAGCGCTCCGGCCCGACGCGATCCTCGTGGAAGGCCCGCCGGATGCGGAAGACGTCCTGCCGCTCGTCCTGGCCGAGGGCATGCAGCCGCCGGTCTCGCTTTTGATCTATCCCGCGCAGTCGCCCTCGCGGGCCGTCTTCTATCCGTTCGCCGAATTTTCGCCCGAGTGGCAGGCCATCCGCTACGGCCTAAAGCGCAAACTTCCGGTCCGCTTCATGGACCTCCCGCAGTGCCACCGCATGGCGATGGAAGAGCCTGAAAACACCGAGGGCCTGCTCGTCGGAGAGATCCCCTCGACACCTCCGATGGACACCGAACCGGCCGAGCCCGCCGCGGAGGAGACCGCCGAACCGGCCGAGTCTCCCGAAGACGCCCAGCTCCGCGACGACCCCCTCGGCATGCTCGCCCTTGCCGCCGGCTACAACGATCGCGAGCTGTGGTGGGAGCATCAGATCGAACAGCGCCAGGACCCCTCCGGTCTGTTCGAAGGCATTATGGAGGCCATGACCGCCCTGCGAGCCACCGCCGTCTCGCCCCGCCGCTACGAATCCGAGCGCGAGGCCCACATGCGGACCACGATCCGCGCCGCCGTGAAGGAAGGGTTCGAGCGAATCGCGGTGGTCTGCGGAGCCTGGCACGCACCGGCCCTGGATATCTCCGGCCCGGCCGCTGCCGACAAACAGACGCTCAAGAGTCTTCCGAAAACGAGCGTCGTCGCTACCTGGATCCCCTGGACCTACTCGCGCCTGGCCTATCGCAGCGGCTACGGCGCGGGCGTCACTTCGCCCGGCTGGTACCACCATCTCTGGACCTCCCGGCGCCAGGCCGCCGTGACCTGGGCCGCCCTGGCCGCCCGGCTGTTGCGCGAGGAGGATCTCGATGCCTCCTCCGCCAGTGTGATCGAGACCGTCCGGCTCGCCGATGCCCTGGCCGCCATGCGCGACCTGCCTATGCCGGGGCTTACCGAGCTCAACGAAGCCGTCCAGACGGTCCTCTGCTTCGGCGATCCGGCGCCGATGCGGCTGATCCGCCAGCGACTGGAGATCGGCGACCGCCTGGGGGCCGTTCCCGCCGAGGCGCCCACGGTTCCACTCCAGCGTGACCTGGAGGCACAGCAGAAGCGGTTGCGTCTGAAGCCGGCGACGGAGATTAAGGTCCTCGACCTCGACCTCCGCAAGGAGAACGATCTTGCCCGCAGCCATCTCTTGCATCGGCTTCGCCTGCTCGACATTCCCTGGGGCGACCCGCAACACGTCTCCGGCAAGAGCGGCACGTTTCACGAGATCTGGCAGTTGCAGTGGCAGGTCGAGTTCGCCGTTTCGCTGGTCGAGGCGAGCGTTTGGGGCAGCACGGTCGACGGAGCCTCCGCAGCCTCGGTCCGCAACCGGGCCGATCAGCTCGAACACCTGCCCGGGCTGACCGCCCTGCTCGACGGAGCGATCCTCGCCGATCTTTCCGGCGCGGTCGAGCACGTCCTTATCCGGCTTCAGAATCAGGCCGCCGTCGCGGCCGACGTCCGTCATCTGATGGACGCCTTGCCGCCCTTGGCTCGCGTCGCCCGCTACGGCGACGTTCGCAAGACCCGCACCGACCAGGTCCTGCCGGTCATCGACGGGCTGTTCGAGCGGATCCTCGTCGGCCTCCCGGCGGCCTGCGCATCGCTGGACGACGAAGCCGCCGCCAACATGGTCGACAGCATCGGCAGCGTGCAGCACAGCTTGAGCCTGCTGGACGACGAACCCAAACGCGAGCCCTGGCAAGCCGTCCTGCGCACCCTGCTCGACAGCGACACGACCCACGGGCTGGTCCGCGGTTGGGCCTGCCGGCTGCTCCTGGAGCAACGAGTGCTCCCCGAAGAGGAACTGCACCGCCGCGCCCGCCTGGCTCTGTCGCCAGCGGTGCCCGCCGTCCAGGCAGCGGCCTGGCTCGAAGGCCTGCTCCGCGGCAGCGGACTGGTGCTGCTCCACGAAGACGGCCTGTGGACCGCCTTGGACCAATGGCTCTCCGATCTGAATCCCGAGCTGTTCATCGAAATGCTTCCCCTGGTCCGCCGCGCGTTTTCCGGCTTCAAGCCGCCCGAGCGGCGCGCTATGGCTGAAAAGGTGAAGCAACTTGGCAAGGCAGCCCCGCGCCACGCCGCGGTTGCCGAAGTGTCCACCGCATCCATCAACCGACACCGGGCCGATCGGGTGATTCCGATTCTGGTTCACAGCCTCGGCGACGGATCAAATTGAAATGAACATCAACGAACAAGAACGCCTCCGCCGCTGGCGGCTCGTCCTCGGCCAGGAAGCGATGTGTGCCACTGCTTGTGATTGGACGGGTTCTCCATCCAAGAGGACTTACCACAATCACAAGCAGTGCTGCAGCGCTACGGGTTCGCCAACCGAACTCCTCTTATCGGCGTCTACTGCTTCGACTCGTGGTGTGATCCTCGCGCATGGCAGCCACATTCAACGGCAAGCAGTCCCACACGAGAAGTCAACCAAATGAACGTGAACGAACAAGAACGCCTCCGCCGCTGGCGGCTCGTCCTCGGCCAGGAAGCGATGCGTGCGCCAGTCTCACCGGCGCCGAGCTGCGCATGGACGCCGTCCTCCAGGCCCTGTACCAGTCGGACCGCTCGGCCGGCCTGGGCAGCAGTTCTCCCAACGTGAACCGCTGGCTCGGCGATATTCGCTCTTATTTCCCCAAGTCCGTCGTCCAGGTCATGCAGCGCGACGCCCTGACGCGGCTCGGGCTTAATCAGATGCTCACCGAGCCCGAATTGCTCGAGTCGGTCGAGGCCGACGTCCACCTGGTCGCCACACTCCTGTCGCTCAGCCGGGTAATCCCCAACAAGACCAAGGAAACCGCTCGCCAGGTCGTTCGCAAAGTTGTCCAGGAACTGGAGCGGAAGTTGGCCAATCCCCTGGTCCAGGCAGTTCGCGGCAGCCTCAACCGGGCCACCCGGACCAACCGCCCTCGCCCCAACGAGATCGATTGGGACCGCACGATCCGTAAGAACCTCAAGAACTACCTGCCGGACCGCAAGACGATCATCGCCGAGCGGATCGTCGGCTGGGGCCGCAAGCGAAGCTCGCTCCGCGAGATCGTCCTCTGCGTCGACCAGAGCGGGTCGATGGCCACATCGGTCGTCTACTCCGGCATCTTCGGCGCCGTGCTGGCCACGATCCGTGCCGTAAGCACCCGCATGATCGTCTTCGACACCGCGGTGGTCGACCTCACCGACGAGTTGAAAGACCCGGTCGACCTCCTTTTCGGCACCCAGCTCGGCGGCGGCACCGACATCAACCGCGCACTCGCCTACTGCCAGACCCTCATTACGCGGCCGTCAAAGACCATCTTTGTCCTGATCACCGACCTGTTCGAGGGCGGCAACGCCGAAGAAATGTTCCGCCGAATTGCCGGGCTGGTCTCCTCCGGCGTGCAGGTGATCTGTCTTTTGGCTTTGAACGACGAGGGCGCTCCCTGCTTCGACCACCAGAATGCCGCCCGGCTGGCTTCGCTCGGAGTGCCGGCTTTCGCCTGCTCCCCCGACAAGTTCCCCGACCTGATGGCAACCGCCATCAACCGTCAGGACATCGCCACCTGGGCGGCCCGCAACGACATCGTCACCAGCGGAGCTCCAACCAGATGAACCTGTCCCAGTGCCCCATCTAGGGGATTACGATAAAGAGGTGCTCTGCCGGTTGTGAGGTGCGGAATCTGGGAAACGCCGCGGATTGGGAGCGGGGCGATCTGCCACCGCTTTCGGCCGTTTTGCGGCGATCGAAAGCGGCCAAAGGCCGCAAAGAGGCTGACAAGTCGCCGCACTCCAAAGAAAAAGCCGACGGAGGCAGCTCCCTTCCGTCCTCCCTCCACCGCTAGTAGGATAATAGGGAGTCGATACCTGTCTTTCCTAGGTCTTTCTCTTCCATTGGCTTTCATGCCCCGCCGCAACCTGCACATCCTCTGGCTCGCTGCGATCCTCTGCCTGGCCTGCTACGCCAAGGTCGACCGGCAGGGGCGAATGTTTGTCTTCGCTCTGAACGAGGTGGAAGACCGCTACCTGGAACCGATCGATCGGCAGGAGCTGTTCGAGGGTGCCATGGAAGGCTTGATGAGTCGCCTCGACGACTACTCAGCCTACATTACCCCCAACACGCTCCAGGAGTTCGAGCAGACGCTGAACCAGGAGTTCGGTGGAGTCGGCATTCAGATCCTCCTCGACGCCGACACAAAGCAGCTCACTGTGGCCAATCCGCTGGTCGGCTCCCCCGCCTACGAGGCAGGGATTCGCGCCGGCGACCGCGTCCTCCGGATCGATGGCCAGAGCACCCAGGGGCTTTCTCTCGAAGACGCCGCCGGCCGGATGCGCGGCAAGCCGGGCCAGGCGGTCACTCTCACCGTCCTGCACCCCGACGAATCGGAGCCCGTCGAGATCAAGATCGTCCGCGCTGTCATCCGGGAAGATGCCGTTCTCGGCGACACGCGCAACGAGGACGGCTCCTGGAACCATTTCCTGAAAGGCTACGACAAGCTCGCCTACGTGCGGATCAATACCTTCGGAGAGAAGACCTCGAAAGAACTTCGCAGGATTCTCAAGCAGCTTGGCAGCGAGAGCATGAAAGGCCTGATCATCGACCTGAGAAACGATCCCGGCGGATTGCTCCTCGCCGCGGTCGATGTCTGCGACCTGTTCGTCCCTTCGGGCGTCATTGTCACCACGCGCGGCCGCGATGGCGCCGTTCGCCGCGCCATACACGCCACCGGCGCCGCGCCGTACACCGATTTGCCGATCGCCGTTCTCGTCAACCAGTACAGCGCAAGCGCAAGCGAGATCGTGGCCGCCTGCCTCCAGGATCACTCGCGCGCGGTCGTCGTCGGAGAACGCACCTACGGCAAAGGCACCGTCCAGGAAATCATCGAACTCGAGGGCGAACAGGGCGCGATCAAACTGACTACCTCGAGCTACTGGCGGCCCAGCGGCCGGAACATCAATCGCACGCGGAATGCCGGTGAGGACGACGCCTGGGGTGTGTCGCCCGACCGCGGATACGAAGTCAAGGTCCAGGACAAGGACCTCACCGAGCTTGTCCGCTGGCGGCTCGATCGGGATCTCTACCGCCCCGAAAAGACCTCTCCCGAAGTCCAGAACACTGGTCTTGATGCGGATCCCCAGTTGATGCGGGCGATCCAGTGGTTTACAAAGCAGAAACGAGGCTGACGGCCCGCGGCACAGTCGTCACCGTCTTCTGCTTCCCTCCGATATCCCCCCCTACGCGGCGCGGCGGCAGCCGCGTTTCTTTTCCGCCACCAAGAGGTAATGGGAATACCATAGCCGATCGATCCTCTGCGTTTCCCGGATCGTCATGCCGGCTTCCTCGAGCCAGCCGCCCACGGTCTCGGCCGGCGTACACGAGACACACTGCCTCGCCATGATAAGGTCGTGCAGGAAATTGCAGAAACACTTCCATCGCGGACGCGGCGAAATCTCTTTCAGCAGGACAATGCCGCCGGGGCGCACCGCGGCGCAGAGCTTCGCGACAAACTCCGCGCGGCTCGGTCTCGGCACATGGTGCAGCACGTCGACGCAGAGCGCAGTCCCGTACAGATCGTCTCCCCATTGGTTGTCCGCCGCGACCTCGAACCTCAACTTGCCGCGAGAGGCGTTGACGCTCCGAGCCGCGGAAATCGCCTCCGCAGAAACGTCGACCCCCACGCACGTCGCAGCCCCCGCCAATTCCGTGGCCAGGACCGACAACAGCCCGATGCCGCACCCCACGTCGAGCACCGAATCGTCGCGAGGGATCCGGCGGAGGATCTCCTCGAAAGGGCATATCCGGGCCCGCAGGCGCGTGATCACCCAGCGCAAGCCTCGCTCTCCGGGGTACGCTTCCCGGAGCACTTTCAGGATCTGCGGCCTGTCCACGTTCGTCATCGACACACCTCCGATTCGACCCTACCACGGATGCGCGGCAATCATCACCAGCCCGCACGCCACGGCCCCGATGGCGAGGCTTACCCGATCGCGGATTGCGAACACGACCGGGTCTTCGTCCAGGATCCGCCGCTGGGCCAGCATCCAAAGCCGGCCGATCCAGTAGAGCAACAACGGACAGATCAGCCAAAGAACCTGCACGTTCGGGTAGAGCGAGCCGACGATGTCGGAATTGATGTAGAGGGCAAACACCAGGACGGCCAGGTAGCCGTTGGTCGGCCCGATGCTCATCAGGACGTGCAAATCGTCGACCTGATAACCTCGCCCGTGCGGACGCTGGCGGCTTTCGTCTGCGAGCCTCGCCAGCTCGGCATAGCGTTTCGCAAACGCCAGGGAGGAAAACAGGAACACCGAGAAGGCCAGAAACCAATGGCTGACCGGCACGCCGGCCGCCGCGCCCCCGGCCAGCACGCGCAGCGTGTACAGGCTGGCCAGCAAGAGCACGTCGATCATGATCTTGCGTTTCAGCCAGAATGAATACAGGTTCGTCAACGCGAAGTACGTCGCAAAGATTGCATTGAACTGCCAGGGCAACAGACTGAAGGAAAGAGCGAACGACGACACCATCAGAACGCCGGCCACGCCCAGCGCAGCGTGTGCCGATACCTCCCCGCTTGCCAACGGCCGGCGGCACTTCCGGGGATGCCGCCGGTCCGACTCGCGATCAACCAGGTCGTTGAGCACATAGACCGACGACGCGCAGAGGCAGAAAGCGACGAATCCCCACACCGTCAACGCAAGCTTGTCCACTTGCGTCAGGCAATGGGCCAACGCCACGGGCGCAAACAACAGGGTATTCTTCACCCACTGCTGCGGCCGGAGCAGCCGAACGACAGGGCGGATCCTCCCCCAGACCCCGGGATGCGCAGGTTCCGGCAAGTCCTGCTGGAATATCGACGGCGACCTGTGGCGGCGCGAGCCGCGAATCGTGCTGGTTGACATTCGGGGTGGTTATCCACTCTTTCCACTGAGCGCCTGTCCCAAAACCGTCGGGGACTGGCTCATTTTGCGGAGTCTTCGAAGCAAAATGTGCCTGTCCCCCTTCTTCTCGGGCTCTGAATGGTTCAGCCCGCCGCGCCCGCCAATCGCAAACGGATCAGCAGCGTATTACCAAATCCACACGCCCGGAAGCAACGCCAATTCGGCACTCGCCCCAGACTCCCACTCCTTCCAGGTCGTCGGCTCAGCGCCGTAGCGGTTCCCCTCCGGCCGCCGCGCCGGACGCGGGTGCCCTCGAAGCCAGAAACTCGGCACGGTCCAGGCGGAGCAAGCGCATCGGGGCCGCCGTAAGGCAGCGCCATCCATCCATGGGGGCTCCGCTGGCAGGGTCGACAATCGCAACCATACCGTGTTCCCGAAGAAGCCGACAAATATCGCGCCTCGTTTCTTCGGGGGCGGTCAAAAAGGCCTCCGGCTCGAGGATCTCACCGGCGATCTGCACTCGCGCGAGCCTCGCCCAGTTCTGCTCACGGGTACCGCGACCGAGAACGCACACCCGCTGACCGGCAACCAGCCCGCCAACGCTTCTGAGCTGCGAGGCGACGTGCCACGATACGTGCGGCTCGGACCGTTTCCACTGAACAGCCGCGAAAACCGTTGCCGCGACAACAGAAGCAGCCAACGAACCCCGCAGGATTGCCGTCAAGAGCCTGCCATTCGCACGACTGTCGTCGAGCTCCACCATCGCAAAAGCCAGCACCAACAGCGCCGCGAAGAAATGGGCGACATATCGCAGCTCCACGAGGATCGGCACATACATGGCAATTCCCGCCAAAAGCGGAATCGCTGCCAGCAGAACGCCCGCGATCTCCCAACGCGGCTTCAAGTTCCAACGCGTTTTCAAGAGCAAGATGCACGCGGGCAAGGTCAGCGTGGCACACCACACGAGAAGTTCCACGATGCGGACCAGGTTGTCGCAACACGAGCGAAAGACGGCGCTCAGCGCCAGATGCGGCTCGACATGGTAATTCCAGCGGGCCGGTTCGTAGTGCAACGGATAGGTTACGCCGTAGCTCGTGCCGAATTCCCAGACGCCCGGCTCGTCGTAGATCTTCCTGCCCATCGCCAAATAGTGCTGCGAAGAAGCGCTGGGGCGGCCCTTTAACCTGTCCAGCCGGTTGTGCTTGTAAGTGGTGTCGCCCACGAACCGGTGGAAATTCATCCTGCCCGCTTCTCCCAAGGTCCAATGCCCGGTCGCGCAGGAAATCGATGCCGCAAAAGGCAAGGCGACGACGGCAAAAGCCGTCCCGCAAGCGACCACGCCGCGCCATGCGCTTCCCAGGGGCTTTCGACTGAGCAGCACGCAGACCAGCAGCACGAGCGTCAAAGGCCAGAAGACGCTCTTCGAAAGGTATCCCACCCCACATGTAACTCCCATCGCAACGTGCAAGACCAGCCGGTCCTCGCCCCGCAGTATTCGCAACAAAATACCGATCGCAAGATACAAGAAGCAGGACATCAACAGATCCTGCGCATAGCGCCGCAGGACGGTGTAGGAGATAAAAAGGAAGATCGCGTAGGCAAGAATCCTCAATTGGGCGTCGGACAGCGCGATCCCCCGCCCGGCCTTACGGTGCAGCTCGCGGAATTCAATGAGCTCGTTCACCAGGTAGCGCATCGAGAAGAATGCGGCAATTCCGATCAACACGTGCGCGAGCGCTACGACGGGGAATTCCCAGTAGTCGGTCGGTTGGATGATCGCCAGGAGGGCTGCGAGCACCCACGAATACAGGGGGCTCCACAGGGGATTTACCGCCTCCGACCATGCCCCGCGCAGATACGCTTCCCCGATTTCTAAATACGACATCGCATCGGGCCCAAGCGAGTACCGCGTGGTCCAGGCACACCAGCCAAAGACTGCGATCGAGAGGGTCAGCGCCAGGACATCAATCCGCGCTGGCAATGATGGTTGGTCCGCGGAGGCTGGGGTGTTGTCCATGAGCCCTTCCAGACCATTTGTAAGCTGAAATCGAGGAACTGAGCGGGGGAATGTACCGACTCGCCGGAACCCCGTCCAGACGGCTTTCTCCCCGGAGATCCCTCCGTAGAGGCAGTGAGTCTGGTCTCTGTCGGTCTACTTGCCATGGGCTCGCCGAGCGAATAAAACAAGGCTTCGCGACGTGCCGCGCTCCGCCCTCGCCGGGGTGGCGGCGATCTGTTTCGATACCTAGGAGTGGTTCCACCATGTGTGCATCATCGGCAGTGAAAACGGACAATGTTGGCGCGACCCTCGATCGCGCGATGGACGCTACCGACGGCCTGTTGCGATTGGCTCCGGCGTGGGTGCCGCGCAGCTTCCTGCACCCCGGCAAACGGATCAAGCTCGCGCCGACCGACTGGTATGCCCTGGGCACTAATCGCGGCGGCATCGACGAGCGATGGTTCGCCAGCACCACCGAAGCAGCCAACGAGGGACGATCCTGGGACGAGGGCCTCAGTTGGTGCGTATTCGATGGCCAGCGGTTCCTCCTCCGCGATGCAGTCGAAGAAGGCAAAGGGCGGATCGTCGGCGAGGCCATCTGGGAGAAATACCAGCGATGGCCCGTCTATTCGAAGTTCTTCGACAACATGGGGCCGATCCCCCACCACATGCACCAGCGCCACGAGCACGCCGCCTTGACCAACCAGCAAGGCAAGCCGGAGTGCTACTATTTCCCGCCGCAACTGAACGCGGCGGATAACCATTTCGACTACACGTTCATGGGCCTGGAGCCGGGCACGACGAAAGAGGACGTCCACCGCTGCCTCGAAGACTGGAACAAGGGAGACAACGGCATTCTCGACCTGTCGAAAGCCTACCGCCTGAAGCCCGGTACCGGCTGGATGATCCCCGCCGGGGTTCTGCACGCGCCGGGATCGATGTGCACCTACGAGCCGCAGTGGGGCAGCGACGTGTTCGGCATGTTCCAGTCGCTGGTCGAGGGACGCGAGGTTCCTTGGGACCTGCTGGTCAAGGACGTTCCCAAGGACAAGCACCAGGATCTCGACTTCATCATTGAGCAACTCGATTGGGAGAAGAACGTCGACACACGGTTCAAGGAGCGCAACTACGTCGAGCCGATCATCGATGAATCGACCTCCGGCGAGGGCTACACCGACCGCTGGATCGACTACGGCGGTTTCGACGGCGAGCAGCTTGTCTCGGCCAAGGAACTGACGATCATGCCGGGCGCGAAGATGACGCTTCGCGACCCCGGCGCCAGCGGCTGGATCACCGTGCAGGGCTCGGGCCGCATGGGCAAGCTGCCGTTGCAGACGCCCGTGATGATCCACTTCGGCGAAGAGCCGTGGGACGAGGTCTTCATCACGGCCGAAGCAGCCAGGCAGGGGATCGAAATCGAGAACACCGGCGGCGAACCGCTGGTCGGTCTGCGGTACTTCGGCCCCAATGTCCACCCGAAAACGCCGCAGATCGGAGATCACAAGAAGAACGGCGGCCGCTGGAAGCCCTAGCGCCGGCGGCCCGTTCACCAGAACGGTTGCTTTGAGTCTCCCCTCTCCCGCCCACCGGGAGAGGGGCCGGGGGTGAGGGCGAGTGTAAAATGCACTAAAGCGTGTCCGAGCATATCACGCGGTTTCTGAACCAGCGCCGCAAGATGGACGAACACTCCGTCGTTCGCGGCTTTGTCGAGTGGGCAAAGCAGGCGCAGCGGCAGCACAAGTCATAGAGCGGAAGCCTTCAGCAAGTCCCTGGAATCACTGACCACACCCAGAGCGAGGATTACCGATGAACGACAAGCACCCCAACAGTTTTCCCAAGCTCCACAACGCAGCATGGCCGGGCGTGGTAGGCAAGGGCGACGGCGGCGAACCGCCGATCGATCTGGATACGATGCTCGACCTGACGGCCGCCGCCGAGGTCGACGGAATCAAATTCGACGGTTTCGACCTCTTCCTGTATCTTCCGCACATCGACATCGACGCCACCGTCAAGAGCGACGATGCGATCAAAGAGCTCGCCGACAAAGCCCGGGCCCGCAATCTCGAAATCGGCACCGTCGTCGCCCCGATCTGGCCGCCGACCGGCGGCGGCTCGGCCATGGGCGACGCGGGCGAGCGTGCGAAGTTCCTTGACCAGGTCCGCAAGGGGTGCCGGGTGGCCAAGGTGCTCCGCGAGATCGGCATCCGGCCGCACGGCGCCGTACGGATCGACTCGGCGGCCGGTGTGGAGCCGTGGCTCGAGAACCCGGAAGAGAGCCAGAAGAAAATCATCGAGACTTTCCGCGAGGCGTGCAAAATCGCCGAGGACCATGGAGAGCAACTGGCCGCCGAGGGGGAGATTTGCTGGGGCGGCATGCACAGTTGGAGACGGATGCTCCAGATTCTGGAGGGCGTCGCCCGTCCGCAAACCCTCGGTTTCCAGGCCGACATGGCCCACACGCTCCTCTACATCCTCGGCTACAACGCCCAGGAAGACGCCATTCTCCCACAGGACTTCGACTTTAGCGATCGGCAGAAGTTCGACGAAGCCTACAAGACGCTTACCGACGCTCTGCGTCCCTGGACGATCGACTTCCACGTCGCCCAGAACGACGCCACGGTGCACGGTTCCGGATCGCACGACAAAACCGGCCGACACTGCCAGGCCACCGACGCCAACGGCAAACTCGACATCCCCCGCCATGCCGGCTACTGGCTGAGGGATGCCGAGGGCAATGTGACGAAGCGGATCAAGCACATCTGCTGGGACGGCTGCATGTTCTCCAACGCCACGATGATGGACCCCGGCACGTGGAATGACATCCTGGCCGCGATGGTGGCGGTGCGGGACCAGCACGGGTGGAAGGAATGACCAATGACAAATGACCAATGACGAATGACGAATGACGAATGACAAATGACGAACGATGGCAAGGGGACGCCGAACAGGCCGTTTGACCTCGAGGAGCGGACAGCGAAGTTCGGAGAGGCGGCCGTTGGATTTGCAAAACGGATTCCCGTCACGCCAGTAACGGAATCGATCATCCGGCAGCTAGTCCGGTCGTCGACAAGCATTGGAGCCAACTACTGCGAGGCGGACGACGCTGGCTCAAGAAAGGAGTTCCTGTACCGCATCAGTCTCTGCAAGCGTGAAGCACGCGAAACCAAGTACTGGCTTCGCGTCCTCGCATCGGCCGGAACGGAATGGAAGGAAGAGGCGAGGGCCTTGTGGCGCGAGGCCAAGGAGTTGCATCTGATTTTTGCCAAGATACACCGAGGGAAGAAAAAGGATTAGGATTTCGTGCTTCGTCATTCTTTCGTCATTCGTCATTAGGCATTCGCCATTCCCCACGATACTAACTCAAACAAGTTTCAAGCTCGTTCAAGGAGACCTCCAATGTCCAAAGAACTCCGTATCGGCATGCTCGGCTGCGGCTTCATGGGCCGCGCGCACTCGAACGCCTGGTCGCAGGTGAATCACTTCTTCCCCCGCGAGCACAAACCCGTGCTCAAGGCGGCCTACGGCCGCGAGGAGGATCGTGAGAAACTGCAGAAGTTCGCCGACTCGTGGGGCTACGAGTCGATCGAGACCGACTGGCGCAAAGTGATCGCGCGCGACGACATCGATCTGATCGACGTTTGCGTGCCCAACATCATGCACCACGACTGCGTGATCGCTGCCGCCGAGGCCGGCAAGATCATCGTCTGCGAGAAGCCGTTGGCGATGAATGTCAAAGAGGCGGAGGAGATGGCCGCCGCGGTGGAGAAGGCAGGCGTCGCCAACATGGTGTCGTTCAACTATCGCCGCGTGCCCGCGATCGCCCTGTTCAAGCAGATCATCGACGAGGGACGCGTGGGCAGGCCGTTCCACTACCGCGCCACCTACAACCAGGACTACACCATCGGCGCCGACGTGCCCCAGGGCGGTATGGCGCTGTGGCGGTTGGACAGCCGCGTGGCCGGCAGCGGTGTGACCGGCGACCTCCTGGCCCATTCCATTGACTCCGCGGAGTGGCTCAATGGGCCGATCAAGAGGGTCGTCGCCCACGCGGAAATATTCATCAAAGAGCGCAAGCACGCCGACACGGGCAAGGTCGAAAAGGTGACTATCGACGACGCCTGCATGTTCCTGGCCATCTTCGAAAACGGCTCGATCGGCACGTTTGAGAGCACCCGTTACGCCCGTGGCCGGAAAAACTACAGCACGATGGAGATCAACGGCGAACGCGGCGCGATCTTCTTCGATCTGGAAGATCCGCACATTCTCGAATTCTTCCGCTATGCCGACCCCGAAACCGGCAAGAAGATCGAGGACCACCTGACCGGTTGGCAGCGGATCCACGTGACGAATTTCGAGCACCCTTACATGAAAAACTGGTGGGTGCCCGGCACGACGATCGGCTACGAGCACACCTTCATCAACAGCTTCGCCGATTTCCTGGCCGGCCTGGAAGGTGGACCAAAGTTCCAGCCCGATATGCGCAATGCCCTGCGGACCCAAAAGGTCTGCGAGGCCGTGCTCCAGAGTGCCCGGGACGAAAAATGGGTAGACATCCCCGCCTAGGCCGCGGAAAATGAGGGAAGATCGCTCGCGGTCCCTTGCCGGGCCGCGAGCGGTACGGATCCCACCCCTGTAAAGGTCGTTTAACCGCAGTGCCCAACGGGCCGCGCGTGGGGCGGAGCGCGGCGCGGCTATCGGCCACCGGCGCGCGGCCCGTTGGGCACTGCGGCTGAACGACGCGGGGGTGGGTACAAACCCCAACGGCCTCGCCTCGAAAGAAGGGGCAATCCTGTGGCGACGACCCAAACACCCGTCACTGCCGAGCAGTTTGCGGAAATGCTCCCGGCAGCCGATGGCGCTCAGTACGAGCTGATCCGGGGGGAACTGGTCATGATGTCACCGGCAAGCCCGCGGCACGGGCAGGTATGCGCAGCCGTCGGGGCCCTTCTCCACGTCTTCACGAAACCTCGAAAGCTCGGCCGGGTTGCCGTCAATGATCCCGGGGTCATTACCGAGCGACACCGTCCGCGGTCCCGACGTTGCATTCTGGTCTCGCGAGCGTTTGCCCGAACTGCCGAACAAGTTCACTACCGTGCCTCCCGACCTGGCCGTGGAAGTCGTCTCGCCGAAAGACACCCATCGGGAAGTCCTCGAAAAGGTGCTCCACTTCCTGGACCATGGAGTGCGATTGATCTGGGTCGTCGATCCGGAAGAGCGGATTGCGACGGTGTACCGGTCCCGGCAGGAGGTGCGAATCCTCGGCAAAGCCGACGAACTCGGCGGCGAAGACGTGGTGCCGGGGTTTTCGTGCCGGGTGAGCGAACTGTTTGACTGATGAACTACTTCGCCCACGCCGTCTGGTTCCTTGATGACAATCCGTACTACGTGGCCGGAACCGGAGTGCCCGATTGGCTGACGGTCGTCGACCGGAAGGTGCGGGTCCGCTCGAAGCACGCGGCGGCAGCGGAGGAGGATCCCGACCCGATCGTCGCGGCAGTCGCGGGCGGTATGCTGCAACATTTCCGCGACGACGCGCGGTTCCACCAAACGCGAGCCTTCGCGGAGCTTTCACTGGAGCTGACGGTTCTGGTGCGCGACGTGCTGGCCGGGGAGCAGGACTTTCGGCCTGGTTTCCTCGGACATTTGCTGGTCGAGGTCCTGTTGGACGCCAGCCTCGTTGCCGAAAACCCTTACCTCCTCGAGGATTACTACCGAGCGCTAGCCTCAGTCGATTCGGCGCGAGTGGAGGAGGCCGTCAACCGCATGGCGCCACGGCCGACTCAGCGGCTGGCCTGGATGATCGACCGATTCCGCGAAGAGCGGATCCTGTGGGACTACTTCGACGAGCCTCGGCTAATGCTCAGGCTGAACCAGGTGATGCGGCGGATCGGTTTCGGACAACTGCCCGATGACTTCCGTGCTGTCCTCCCGGAGGCTCGGCGGCGTGTGCAGGACCGAAGAGAGAGTCTGCTGGACGGAATACCGGTGCCGGCCGCAGGCCCTTGATTGCCCGGAAAGCTGGCCTCATGCCGGATCTGCCAAATTCTTGGCTCCCGGGCCTCCATGCATTACGCTGGAGCAAACCCCTGTTTTCCCTAATCACCCCGCCTTCCGGAGGATCCTGAGATGAAGCGTCGTGAGATGTTGTTGGCGACCGGTGCCGCGCTGGGCCTTTCCGCATTTCCCTTACGGTGGGTTGCCGCCCAGGAGAAGAAGCCGAAGATCCTTTACTTCACCCGCAGCGCCGGCTTCGAGCACTCGCCGGTCCACCGCGAGGGCGACCAGTTGAGCTTCTCGGAAAAGCAGATGATCGAAAAGGGCGAGAAGTACGATGTCGAGGTCGTTTGCACCAAGGACGGATCGGTCTTCGACAAGGACGAGACCTATGAGGAATACGGCGCGATCGCCTTTTACACCTCCGGCGACCTGACCAGGCCGAACAAGCAAGGGACCACGCCGATGTCGCCCGACGGCAAGCAGAAACTGTTGGACAAGATCGCCGCCGGGGAGATCGGCTTCGTCGGTTTCCATTCGGCGACCGACAGCTTTCGAACGCCGCGCGACAAGAAGGATCCCTATATTGCCATGATCGGCGGCGAATTCATCGGCCACGGCACTCAGCAGAAGGTGCCCATGTTGGTCACCTCGCCCGATTTCCCCGGCACCGAGGATCTCGGCGAATCGTTCGAGCTTCTGGAAGAGTGGTATACATTCGACAAGTTTGCGAAAGACCTGCATGTCATCCTCGTGCAGGACACGACGAAGATGAAGACGGAGAATCCTCGCGACAAACAACTCTACGATCGGCCGCCGTTTCCAGCCACCTGGGCGAGAATGCACGGAAAGGGACGCGTCTTTTATACCTCGATGGGCCACCGCGAGGACGTTTGGACCAATCCGATTTTCGAGCAGATCGTTGCCGGCGGCTTCTCATGGGTAATGGGCAATGTCGATGCCGATGTCACGCCGAATATCGACAAGGTCACTCCCAAGGCGAGTCAACTCCGCAACGAGTAGTCGACTCCCGGCGCCACTGCCGCTGCCACTTCGCGCCGAAGCGGCCGCAGCCATAGGTCGCCAGAAAGGTCAACAGCAACACGGCTCCGCACCATCGCGGCATGGTCCCGCGGATCCCGCCCATGCCCAGCGGCATCGGGCTGTCCAGCGGCATGGCGATTGCATACGCGGTCGCCATGCCGTAGAAGGCCGCGACCGCGGCAAAGACGATCATCACCGCACGGACCGTCAACCAGTCGGGCGTGATCGCCAGCCAGGCGACATAGGCCCCTTGCAGCAACGCGAGCAAGAGCACCAGGCGAGCCCAACCCGGGGCCAATTGGAGATTCAAGTAGGACAGCCCCGGCGCCGCGCTGAACAGGACCACAAGCCCCAGCATGGCAGCCAGCCACCTTGTTGCGTGAGCCTTGCGTTTGTCGGGACGAAACCCGCTTGTAACGAGGGTTTCTAACGGCGACGGCGCCGTAGCGTCTGCGGATGGTGCGGCAGTTGGGAATTTGCCGTCTCCCGTGAACCGAGGTGGCTCAAGAAGGGCCGATGGCGGATCGCGGCTTGCACTCGTACCGGCCGGCTCTCGGCCTCGACCGGTGGACGGAAGTGGCGGAGGCTCAAGCGTCCGTGGCGGCGGCGAGCCGGATGCCGTCGGCAAGACCGGCGCAAACAACGCCTCAACCGGCCTCACACCCCGCGAGCCTTTCACGGCCAGCCGATCACTCTTGTGCGGGACAATCGTCTTATGCCCGCAGATCGGGCAGGTCGCCTGCGCGTCCGCCTGCTCTTCAGCAGCGCATAGCAGGTGGCCGGAGGGACACAAGAACTGGATCGACATCGGTTGTCTACTGCCTCGCCGCCCAGCGCAAGCCGGCCTTGAGGGCAACGCGTCCGGAGTTGACCGCCTGGCGCCACATTTGTTGCCAATAAGCTTGCTGATGAAATTCTCGCATACAGCGAAGATACCTGACTCGCTGGGCCTCGGTCGACGACTGCAGGATGGCCGGGGCCAATCCTTCCTCCACATTGTACAGCTTTCCCGGTTTCAAGCACACCGGCACGGCAACCTCCTCGCCCGAAAGTGCGAGGTCTTCACGCACCACCTCCACCAGGTCGCGTATCTGCTCGGCCTTTGCGCTCTTGGGATGCACCAGATCGTACGGCGGGTCCCACTCGTGCGCGGGCCGCAATTGGTCGACGAACGTCACGGCAACCACCAACGGAGGAATGATGCGATCGGGGTTGCTCTGGAAGAAAGCCCGCAATTCATCCAGGAGTTGCCGGTCGGCTGCGCGTGCCGCGGATCGGGCCGAGACCGCCAACAGGATCAGGTCGCAGTCCAGGATGTGTTCGCGGAAACGGGCGAAGGCGTCCCCGGCCGGTTCGTCGCCCGAATAGCCGGCCGTATCGAGAATGATCGCGCGCGGTACCCCCTCTCGCTCCAGGATATACGGGTCGACATAGCGGGTGCGGGGAACAACATCGACGGCCGCTCGTGTTTCGCCGAACAGGCTGTTGATCAGACTGGACTTCCCCGCCTTCACCTGCCCCAGCACGAGAATCCGTAGCGGTTCTTCAGCAAGCCGCTCGCGACGGTCTTCCGCCTTTTCCGTATACCGGCGCGTGGCAGCGCTCTGGTAGTCCTCAAAGGCGACGTCGTCCAGCACCAGGTGCCCGCTGTAGAGCTGAATGCCGTAGTATCCCGCTTTTCGGACACAGTAGCCGATCACCCAACGCTTCACTTCGTCCGTTGAGGCGTTGAAGACCTGGCCGGAAGCCAGATCCCGCAACTCGCGGAGCACGCCCGAGACCGGATTGACGGCAAACGCCGCCGCACGGTAAAGAAAATACATCGGCTCATACCAAGAGGCCAGCCGCGTCAAACGCCGGAAGTCGTGGATCGTAAGAACGTGAGCTCCCGGTATGTGCTCGGAAAACGCCGTGCGCAAGTCGATCGCTACGAGCTCGACGATCCGCAGCACGTGCGGCACGGGAATCTCCAGCACTGCCTGGCGCGACCTGGGATGATAATGCCGCGCAACCGTCTCGAGCACTTCGCGAGAGATCCGCATGATCGATTCGGGCTGGTCCAACGGTGGATTCTCCGCCTGGATTCGCTCTGCCAATGCATTGACCTTCTTCCACGCTTCCAGCCCGGAACGCGGCCACTCGGCGGATGGTTCCATGCGTATGGCTTCGACGAGCAGATGCCGCTTGCGCAACCAGTGCACGGCGGCCCATCCCAAGAGCATGCACAGGCCGCTTGCGGCCATCCACTCCCAGAGCCATCCCCGCTCCCAGAACCATATCGAACCTGCGGCGATCAGCAACAGATAAGGAAGCGAAAACAAACTCAGCAGAACGAGCCAGCCGATCTTCAGGGCGTTCATGGCGACGGTGGTTGGCCGGTGATGTGTTGCAGATAATCTCGCAAACGGCTCCGTCCCTCTTCATACTCCTTCTCGTACAGTCGGCGAAGGGTGGCCGCATCGGGCAAATCGCCGTCGAGGGCAAAGCTGAAGTAGGCGCAGAGCGTGCAACCCAGGGCATACGTGCTCGCCGCGGCGAAAAGGGCCGATACCGTGGACCCGACGCCCGGGATCACCTTGAGCAATTCTCTCCCGCCCATTCGTGCCGCGATCCCGAGTCCGAGGGTTCCAAAAATCTCGGCCGCACGCTGGGCACTCATTTCCTGACCGTAAATCGACGCGATGCTATGGAACAGCTTGGCCTGGATCCCCAGCAGCAAGGGAACGTCGATCAACGGCACGGGCACGCCGGCGGCAGCCCCCGCGGCGACGGCGTATCCGAGAATATGAGGGTGGGCGGCCCGGAACCGAGCGTCTCGGAATATCTTGCGCTGCTCGTGCATCATCGCACGCAAGCCCAGCGGCACCGCGTCCTCCAGCGCCGCCCAAAGAGCGTCGAGGCCGTAATGCTGCGGATAGTAGTCGTCCTCGGGCTGCGTGAAATCGACCGGCACGAAACGAGCATCGTACGCTTCGAACCATTGCCGTTGACTGGCCAGCGATCTCGCCAGATCGCGAGGCACCTGGGGCGGAAAGGGAAACTGGTCGTAGGGATAGGGCAGACTGTGCGGTGTGTCGGGTGACGCGTACCCTTCATGGAGCGAGGTCTGCACAACGATCAACGGCCAGCGGGGATGCGCTCCGAGAATCTTCTTGAGCGGTTCAAGGACGGGCTGCTGGGCATGGTCCATTGCCTTCAAACACACGATCAGGCAATGCGCTTGGTTCTCCAGCACGCGGATGTCCTCGGTCGGATCGTAGTTCACCTCCCCTAAGCCTCGGGTGTCCAGAAACTGGAGGAAGTACTGGTCTTCGCCGGGAAACGGGTAAAGATGGGAGGTCCGAGTACACGGGCGAAATCCGCTGCCGATCTCGGCGCGGCTGCTTCCGGTGAGTGCCCGGATGATGGAGGTTTTCCCCGACTGCGTCTTGCCAAGCATCCAGAATACCGGCGCCGGCATCTCCCGCCGGAGTCGGTCAAGGCGCTCTTGCAGCTTCTGGTCGTCCACCTGGGGAGCACGCAGGCTCCCCCAGATTGTCGACAGAAAACCCTTTGGAGACATCATCGGCAAACCGGTGTTCGGGGGGAGCGTCGCTCGCGCCGGGGCGACACCGTCAAACCATCTAATGTAGCGGTGGCGGTTCGGAGTGTCATCCGCGCTCACGCGCTAAGCAAGGGGTGGGGCGGGCCGCTCGCCCCCCCGTTCCTTGCTTCGTGCTTGCCCAGGCAATGCGGCGGCGTTAGACTGCGTCAAGACAGAAGGTAGGTCCCGCTTGCCGAGCGGGACCTGGGCGCCGAGTTGGCTTCGCATCGCCCCACCGAGTGCGGTTAGCTGCCCAGGTCCCGCTCGGCAAGCGGGACCTACTGCCTGCGACCCGCTCTTGAACCATGCCCGAAAATGGGCGTCTGGCGGCGCGCGGCATTAGTCGGTCAGAGCGCGACCCGCCCTGGGAGAACGACCATCCCGGAGACATGCGATGAGTATTCGTGAGCAAGGCGATTCGCACGTCTGGTTGTCTGACGTGCCCTGGGAGGACTATGTCCGACTCCGCGACATCCCGGCAAGCCGCAATGTTCGCATGACATACGATGAAGGGAGCCTCGAATTGATGTCTCCTTCGAAGCTGCACGAGCGAATCGCGGAGTTGCTTGGGCGGCTGATCGCGGCGTGGACGGAAGAAAGAGCGATTCCGGTGCATGGCTGCGGTACCACGACGTTTCGGCGAGAAGATCGACAGAAGGGATTGGAGCCGGACAAGTGCTACTACATTCAACATTTGGCGGAAGTTCGCGATCGGGAACAATTGGATCTCACGATGGATCCGCCGCCCGATCTGGTGATCGAAGTCGATGTAACCAGCCCCTCCCGCCGCCGATTTCCAATCTACGCCAGGCTGGGCGTGCCCGAAGTATGGCTCTGGCAGGACGGCAGGCTTCGTTTCTTTCTCCTCAACGAGACCGGCCGGTACGCCGTAGCTGACGACAGCGCCGGACTGCCGGGCTTCCCTCAATGGATCGCCGAGCAACTCGTTGCCCAACGCCTCGAGAAAGACGACACCGCCCTGGTTCGAGAGTTCCGGGAGGCAATTCGGGAACGAAAGGGTTGACGCCCGCCACGTGGTTCCCGGGTGGCTTCTCCATGGCGGCTTGCTTGACAGGCTTTAACGCAGCGATTATGGTGAGGCCGCCGCTGGAAGTCCACTTCCAGCCATGGCATTAGGCTCACGACACCGCGTACCGTTTTTTGGGCGAGGAGACTCACCGTGCAATACACCTGGGATCTGTACACTCAACTGAGTTTGTTGATGTTCCTTGAGTTCGCCATCTGGGGTGCCTGGGCGCCCGTGCTGGCCGCGCGCCTTCTCGGGCCGTTGAAAATGACGGGCAAGCAGACGGGATGGATCTATGCCACCTTGCCGTTGGCATGCATCATTTCGCCTCTGATTGCCGGCCAATTGGCCGACGAATACTTCGCCAGCGACCGGATTATCGCGGTTGCCCACCTGATCGGCGCGGTGCTCCTGTTCGTCGCCGTCAAGCAGACTCGGTTTATGCCGCTGTTTGTAACGATGCTCCTCTACTCGTTCTGCTACGCGGCCACGCTGCCATTGGTCAATGCGGTCATGTTCACGCATCTCGGCAAGGTGTTGTCCGCCGAACAGGTCGGGGCGGCGTCGGGGTGGATCTTCCTCTGGGCGCCGGTCTCTTGGGCCTTATCCGGCTACTTCCTGACGGGCTGGCGGCAGGTGGTCGGGGAAAGCGATGGCCGCGACTGTCTCCTTCTTGCCGCGGTGCTTTCCGCGGTCATGGGGCTCGTCTGCTTCGTCTATGTTCCCTATACCGCTCCGGCCCAGGCTGGCGGCGTGCCGATTGTCAAAGCCTTCTCAATGCTCAGCGACCCGAATTTCCTCGCCTTCCTGGCGATCTCGCTGGTGGTTGCCGGTCTGATGCAGTTCTACTTCCTGGGAACCGCCCAGTTTATGCAGAATATGGGCATTCCCAGCAAGTTCGTGCCCGCCGCCATGGCCATCGCCCAGGCGGCACAGGCGATTGCCACGTTCGTCCTGCTGGGGGTCCTGATCTCGCTGGTTGGCTTCAAGTGGACGCTCACTGTAGGTGCGCTGTCATGGGCACTGATGTACGCCGTCTATGTCGCCGGAAAACCGCGGTGGTTAATCGTCCTCTCGCAATCGCTGCACGGCATCGCCTACGTGCTGTTCATTATCGCGGGCCAGATCTATGCCAACGAATTAGCACGCCCTGAGATTCGCAGCTCGGTCCAGGCACTGGTCTTCGCGGCCACGAGCGGGCTTGGGTTGTTCCTCGGCACGCAGGCGGCAGGGATTGTGATGGATGCATTCTCCGTCGAAGGAAAATTCAATTGGCGCAAAGTCTGGACCGTGCCGGGCGGAGTCATGGCTGCCGGTGTGGTGGCCCTGGCGATCTGGGCGGTTACGCTCTAAAGAGCGACAAAGCAGATCAAGCAGCCCGGCTGCTACCATCGTGGCGATGTTGGAAACACCTCCGGTCGATGGCAAGCAACCGGGCTGCTGGTCATTCTCTTACTCCTTCGATGCCCCAGCCTTCTCCCGCTTCGGCGTCAGCACAAGCGTCACCGGTCTGCCGCGAGGCGGGATCCGCTCGGTGAACGCGGCGAACAACAGGGCCGAGTCGGAATCGGTGCTTTGAACCGGGATATCCAGGGCGGCGTCAGGGAAATTGGACACACAGATCAGATTCCCGGTAATGCCCGCCAGGTACGTCTGCTTGCCGGTTTCCTCGTCCTTGACAAACTGGCTCCCGACAAAGACCCACGGGTGTTGCATCGCTTTGCCGGTCTGAACGTTGCGGACCCAATTCTGCGCCCGGTCGGTGCGATTTTTCCCTTCTTCGTCTTTCCAAATCACGGACACCTCGACCACCGGTCCCTTGGCGGCAACGTACTTCTCGGCGAACTGGACGGGACTACCCGGCTCGACGCCGGTGGCCAGTAGCGCCGCGTGCATCGTCTCCGCTTTCACCGGCACCGATACGACCGATTCGCCCACCACTTCGGGACCCGGCGGAGCAGCCCGATCACACCCGGCCACAAGCCACGTTGCGGCCATCGCTGCCGTGCACAAGAAACCTGCTTTCCAACGTTTGGTCGTTCCCATCGAAATATCTCCTCTCGCTCGAACGCCCGATTGGCTGCTACACTGGAATGCTACTGCCACCAACTGCCTGGGCCCGATGCCGGAAGGTCGGCCCGTGCGGATAGTCGCCGCTTTGGGAGAATCGCCATGGGCAAACTCAAGCTGATCGTCGTTCTCATCCTGGCATTGCTCACGCTCGCGTTCGTGTTTCAGAACACGCAGAGCTTCGAAGTCAAATTCCTTTTCTTCAGCTTTTCCTTTCCCGGCGCCGTTTTGCTGTTTGCGGTGTTGCTCGTCGGGTTCATGGTCGGCGTCGTCGTCGGCGGCGGATTTGCGAAACGCCGGACGCGGAAGCCGTCGTGATCGCCAATTCGCAACCCCTAGACTACCCAGTTCTTCGCACCGGGGACTCAGCACGTGTGGGAAATCAGATTCCCCGTCAATTACCGACTCGAATTTCGACCTCGCCGGTGTTTGACTGCCGTGGCCCGGGCGTGCTGCGGCCTTCGGCCACCAGCTTTTCCAGCAATGCCGTCAGTTCCTCGACCCGCTCCGGCTCCTGCCCTTGCAGGTTGTTCTGCTCCCCCAGGTCGTTCCCAAGATGGTAGAGCTGTACTGCCGGCAGTCCCTTGGCCTGCTTGCTCCCGGGCCGCGGTTGGCTCCAGCCTCCCGAATCGGGAGCCAGCACCAGCTTCCACGGGCCGCGGCGGATGGCAAACGTCCCGTTGACCGAATGCGAGACCACATGGTCCCGCGCGCTCGCCGCCTCGCCCCGCAGCACGCCCAGGAAACTGAACCCGTCTTCGCCTGCGTTCGCCGGCCGTTCACACTCCACGATTTCCGCCACCGTTGCCATCACGTCGGTAAACGAGAGCAACTGCGAACTTTCCTTGCCCGCTGAAACCCGCCCCGGCCAGCGGACGATGAAAGGCACGCGGTGACCGCCCTCGAAGATGTCGGCCTTGTGGCCGCGCAGAGGGCCGCTCGGATGGTGTCCGTGCGCAGCCAACTCGTCGAATTTCGCCTGCGGCGAACAGCCGTTGTCACTCGTGAAGATCACAAGTGTTTCCCTGGTCAGCTCGTGCCGATCGAGTGCCCCGAGGACCTCTCCGACCGCCCAGTCGGTCTGCATGACGAAGTCGGCATACGGATTGATGCCGCTCTTGCCCTGCCACTCGGCGGTCGGCAGGATCGGCGTGTGGGGCGAAGCCAGGGGCAGATACATAAAGAACGGCCGGCCCTCTTTGGCGGCGGCAGCCCGCCCGCCGATATATTCGCTCGCTTTGCGGGCAAGCGTCGGCAGGACGTCGGCCGCATCGAAATCGGGCGCAGTCGGTCCTTGCCGTGTCCTTCCGCCCTGCTCCCGGCCGTGCATCATCAGAAATGCCCGGTCCTCCGTCGGCAACGACACGACGTGGTCGTTTTCGATGAACGTATAAGGCACCATGTCCAACGACGCGCTGATGCCGAAATAGGTATGGAAGCCGACGCTGTTCGGCCCATTGGCAATCGGCTCTCCGTACTCGACGTTGAAGACTTGGTCCCGCGGCTCGATGCTCAGCTCCGAGACCGTTTTGCCCGGCTTCACCACCCAGTCCATTCCCAGGTGCCACTTGCCGAAACACGCCGTATGGTATCCTTCCTTCTCCAGCATCGACGCAATCGTCATCCGTCCCGGTTCGATCAACCGCGGGCTCAGGCCGCCGAGAACGCCGCGTTGGAGCTTCGACCGCCAGTTGTACCGCCCGGTGAGCAAACCGTACCGCGTGGGCGTGCAGACCGAAGAGGGCGAATGCGCATCGGTGAAACGCATCCCGCCGGCCGCCAAGCGGTCGATGTGCGGAGTCGGGATCTTGCCGCCGTAGCAGCTCGGATCCGCGTATCCGAGATCATCCGCCAGAATAATCACCACGTTCGGCTTCGAACCTTCTTCCGCCAGCGTCTGTCCCCACAGTGCGGAACAGCCGAGTAACAAGCACGGTACCGAAAATCGCGACATTATCAGAACTCCGTTGCGTGATCGTGTGTACCACAACCTCAACACTATCGCTTCCGCTTGGGCTTCGCCGCCGATTCCGGCAGCGGTCCGGCCATCGGCGGTGTCTCGAAAAACCGCCCGTCGTCGATCAGCCGCGGGTCGCCGGTTCGGCGGAGTTCCTTCATGAGCTGTGCTTCCAACTTGGCGCGAATCTGCGCATACTCCGGATCGGCCGCCACGTTGTTGACTTGGTGCGGATCCTTCTTCAGGTCGTAAAGCTCCTCCCGGGGCCGCTTGCCGTACGCCAGCTCGTACAGCCGCTTCCACTTCGGGTCGTTCCTCTGGCCCACCATCCACGCCTTCGTCGGGCTGGCGTCTTCGTCGGGCAGCGTCGCGAACGTATTCTCCGTGAGCTCCTCCGCCGTGGGTGGATTCGGGTCGTTCAACCGAAACGGATCGCCCATCGGATAGCGGTCGGGTTTGAAGTTGATGATCAGCCGGTATTCCGCCGTGCGGATCGCCCGCTGCGGATAGGGCAGGCTACCCTCGCGGGCCGCCGCTACGTGGCGCTCCCGGCCCGTGACCACCCAGGTACGCTGCGGATCCACCAGCCCCTCCTTGCCCGACTTCAAGACCGGCCACAAGCTCCGTCCCGTCATCACGTCCGGAGCGGCCACGCCCCCGGTCTCGAGGAACGTCGGCGCCAGGTCGGTGAGATTCACGAAGTCGTCGACCACGCGGCCGCCCTGTACGCCCGGCCCGGCAATGGCCAGGCACACACCGGTGCCGAAGTCATACAGATTGCACTTGCCGTGAAGGAACCCGGGGGCGCCGTGATCGCCGCTGATGACGATAAGGGTGTTCTCCTGCTCGCCGGCCTTCTTGAGTTCATCCAGCAGCAGGCCGATGGCCGTGTCGAAGGCCAGGACTTCTCCGATATAGTCGGCCAGGTCCTCTCGGACCTCGTGGACGTCGGGAAGAAACGGGGGCATCTTGCCTTTCAGCGCGTCGGGATCCAAGTCCCACAGCGCCTTGCCCGAGCCTTTGATCCATTTCCGGTGCGTGTTCGTCGGCCCGAACCAGTAGCAGAACGGCTGTCCCGGTTTGCGATCGCCGAGAAAATCGCGGAAATTCTGCGTTACCTCGTCGTAAAGCTCCTGCTTGGCGGCCTCGACCGACTTGCCCTCGGCGATCAGCTTTGTGGCATTCTGAGAAAACAGGTTGAACCGTCGACCGGCTTTCTCATACCCATGCGTCTGGCCCCCGTACGGCGCGTCGACGGGCGCCCCGGGACTCCATACCTTGTACGACTTTCCGATGTGATAGCCCGCATCTTTCAGCAGCAGCGGGTAGGCCGGGATCGTCGGGTCCCAAATCGCCCCTTGCAGAATGGCCCCGCGCCCGGTCCGCCAGAAATACTGCCCCGATAGGAGCGAACTGCGACAGGGCGTGCATGAGGGAGCCGTGACATGGGCGTTGCGGAACAGCACGCCGTCGCGGGCGATCCGATCGAAATGCGGCGTCCGCACGACGTCGTTGATCCCGCCGCGCCCCTCGACGTCGGCGTATACGCTCGCGTATCGCCCCCAGTCGTCGGCAAACAGGAAAAGGATGTTCGGTTTCGCAGCTTCGCGCGCCGGCGAACTCGCCGCAAAGGCCAGTACCATCGCGGCCGAAATGAAAAGACTGAACTTCATCGGATCACCTGTTCTGTTGCTGTCTTCATCCGTCCAACCAACTGCATCCCGGGGGTGCCCCGCTGCCCATCCGGTCCAGGCAGTCAAATCCCGCAGTCTTACCTTACCAGAGCCGTATTCACCCCGCAACTCGCCGACTTTCCAGACACCCGAGGGGCCGTAAGAAAGCAAGTCATAAGCTGACGTAAGGTGGATTTTAATCCACCCGAAAAACAAGAGGTGGATTGAAATCCACCCTACGATTATTGGCCAGATGGCAGCCGCCGATAACTTGTGCCACAATAAGGGCGGATCGATAAGCTACCTTCGAGAAAAAAGTGTCAGGAACCATTTGTGCGAAGCACCCGAAGGGCCGGTTTCCGGCAAATGGTTCCTGACACTTATTTCTCGATCAATCCTAAGCTACCTTCGTGACTCGATGGAAAGGAGCCCTACCATGAAACCGGATCGCAACAACCGCCGCGAGTTTCTTCAGGCGGTAGGGACCGGGGCGGTCGCGGCAGCAGGCGCCGGCAGGACTGCGTTTTCGTGGGCCGGCGAATCGAAAACGGCTGCCAGTACGATCAAGCTTTCCGAAAGCCTTCTCGTATTCCCCGGTCCGATCAACACCGGCATCCTCCGCGACGGCAACAAGGCCCTGTTGATCGATTGCGGCGATGGCCGAGTGGCTGCTTCGCTCGAGCAATGGGGGATCGGCAGCGTCGACCGTGTGCTGTTTACCCATCACCACCGCGATCAATGCTGCGGGGCCGCCCGGCTGGCCGCAGCCGGTGCGAAGATCGTTGCTCCCGAAACCGAGCGGCAGCATTTCGCGGACGTGCCAGCCTACTGGAACGATCCGAAGTCGCGGTGGCATATCTACAACTTCCACCCGCACCACCTGATGCTTGCCGAACCGGTTCGCGTTGATGCCGCGGTGAAGGACGGAGATGAAATGCGGTGGGGACCGGCCCGAATCCGCGTGATGGCGACGCCGGGCCACACCGACGGATCGGTGAGCTACCTGGTCGAAGTCGACGGGAAGCGGGTGGTCTTCTCGGGCGATCTGATCTACGACGCCGGCCGGATCTGGGAACTGTACAGCATGCAGAAAGGGTTGCGTTGGGAGGGCGGCCGGACAACCGACTACCATGGATTCCTCGGCTCGCGCGGCGAGGTGAAGGCCAGCCTCGCGCGGATAAAAGACCTGCGGCCCCACCTGCTGGTGCCGTCGCACGGTCGGCTCATCGACGAACCCGACAAGGCGATCGACACCCTCGCAAGCCGCATGGCCGAATGCCACGACAAGTACACGGCGATTTCCGCTCTGCGGCATTACTTCCCGAAAGCCTTCGCCGAGTACGAGGGGCGCAAAGACCACATGCCGATCCGGCCGGGCAAGACGCCGCCCGAGTGTCTGCGACACGTCGGGACGAGCTGGATTCTTCTCTCCCGGTCCAAGGCGGCGCTGGTGATGGACTGCGGACATCCGAAAGTCGTACGGACCCTCAAGGACGATCTCGAACAGGGCGAGATTCGCGCGGTCGAGGGGCTCTGGATCACGCATTACCACGACGACCACGTCAACGCGGTGCCGGAATTCCAGGAAGCGTTCGATTGCCCGTGCATCACCGACCGGCGTGTCGCCGAAGTCATCGCCAATCCGCTGGCGTGGCGGTTGCCGTGCATCTCGCCGAGCGTCGCGCGCGTGGATCGGACGACCGAGGACGGCGAGTCGTGGCAGTGGCATGAATTCAAGCTCACCGCACACTACCTTCCGGGCCAGACGCTCTATCACTCGGCCCTGCTGGCGGAAACGGGCGACCTCAAGATGCTCTTCGTGGGCGACTCGTTCACGATGGGCGGGATCGACGACTACTGCGCGCAGAACCGCAACTGGCTCGGTGAAGATGTCGGCTTCGATGGTTGCATCCGGCTTATCGAGAAGTTGCGGCCGACCCATGTTTTCAATTGCCACGTGAACGACGCATTCGACTTCACTCCCGAGCAGTGCCGCTTCATGCGAGCGAACCTTGCCGACCGTGAAAAGCTCTTCGGACAGTTGTTCCCTTGGGATCACGCGAACTACGGGATGGACGAAACGTGGGTCCGGTGCTTTCCCTACGAGCAGAAGACGGCTGCGGGTAAGGAGATTGCATTGGATGTGGTGATCACGAACCATTCGCCGCGAGCGAGCCAGGCGCGTTGCAGAGCCGTGTTGCCCGCCGCGTGGCGAGCGGAACCGGCCGCGTGGACCGAAGCCGAAATCGCGCCGAAGCGAGAGGGCCGGTTGCGGATGACGGTTGCCGTGCCCGCCCGGGTCGAACCCGGCCGCTACGTCGTTCCGATCGACCTTCGGTATGGAAAATGGGACTTGCCGCAGTTCAGGGAGGCGATCCTCGTGGTGTGAAGACAGCCGTGCCGTCGGATCCTGTACGGTTGAAATCCCGGAGAGACATGTTTCCATGCTTCTGGCCGAGGTCACTCCAAGCGGCCGATCGAGCTGAAGGAAAGGAACGCATACGATGGTAGAGACATTGGCCATTCGAGGAGGAGCTCCGCTACGGATGAAGCCTTTTCCGGCCTGGCCCGTATTCGGCCCAAAAGATGAAGAGACGCTATTGGCCGCCTTGCGAAGCGGAAACTGGGGAAGTCTGCAGGGCGAACAGGTCGCGACGTTCGAGAGGCGGTTTGCCGAGTACCACCAGGCCGGGCACGGGGTGGCGGTTGTCAACGGGACCGTGGCGTTGCGCCTGGCCCTGTTGGCGGCGGGAATCGGGGCGGGTGACGAGGTCCTTGTCCCACCGTATACGTTCCTTGCAACTGCGTCGGCCGTGATCGAGGCCAACGCGGTGCCGGTATTCGTCGACCTCGAGCTCGAGACGTTCAACGTCGATCCGGCGGCGATTGAGGAAGCAATCACTCCCCGGACCCGCGCCATCATCCCGGTGCATCTGGGCGGCCTTCCCTGCAATATGGACGCCATCCTGGCAATCGCTCGCCGCCACAAAGTGACGGTGATCGAAGACGCGTGCCACGCGCATGGCGCGTCGTACAAGGGACGCCGCGTGGGATCGCTTGGCGATATCGGGGTTTTTTCGTTCCAATCGAGCAAGAATCTCTGCGCGGGCGAAGGCGGAATCATCCTGACCGACAACGATGATCTGGCCGCGCGGTGCCGGTCGTTGCACAACTGCGGCCGTGTTCCCGGCGGCGCCTGGTTCGAACACCACGAAATTGGCGGCAACTACCGGCTGAGTGAATTTCAAGGGGCCGTGCTCAAAAGCCAGTTGGACCGCCTGGACGAACAGGCTGACACCCGCGAATGCAACGGCAAGTATCTCGCCGAGCGGCTGGCGAAGATTCCGGGAATCTATCCGCAGTTGCGGACCGAGGATTGCACTCGCCACGCCTATCATTTGTTCCCGCTGCGCCTGGCGGCCGAGGAGTTTGGGATCAGTCGTGACATGCTGGTCGAGGCGATCCAGGCCGAGGGCATCCCGACGTCGCCAGGATACGTGATGCCGCTCTACCGTCAGCCGTTGTTCGAGAACCTGGCTTTCGGACCCTATACCGGGTATCGGGCGTCGCATCCGGAGTTGGACTATCGCAAGGTGAAATGCCCGCACTGCGAGACGATCTGCTCCAGTCAGGGCGTCTGGCTGGAACAGCGGATCTTGTTGGGTACGCGCGAAGATATGGACGATATCGCCGCGGCTTTCGAAAAGGTGTATGCCGGGCGAGACCAGTTGGCGGCGAAGTGATTGGCTAAGAGCCTATCCCAAAACCGCCGGGGACTGGCTCATTTTGCGGAGTCTTCGGAGCAAAATGTGCCTGTCCCCTTCTCCTCGCGTGGTTTTGGGATAGGCTCTAAGAATGAGAGCAGCCCGGCTGCTCAAAGCAGCCGGGCTGCCGGAAGCCGTCGTTCCGCAACGGAGCGGGACAACGACGGCGGGGCTTCAGCCGGGCGTCTCACCTGCCGATCGCGCCACCAATCGCAGCCCCGATGCCGGCGCCCGCCGGGCCACCCACCGCGCCGCCAATCGCGCCGCCGATGTTGGCCCCGCGCCAAGCACCTTCATTGCCGTAGAAGTGGCGACCGGTCGTATACGGGCTGCCATAACCATAGCCGCCATACCAACCACTTCCATAGCCGTATCCGGGCCGGTAGCCATATCCGCCCCAGCTTTGATAACCGGGATAGTATCGGTATCCGTAGCCCGGATAGGAATAGTAGTTGCCGTAGCTGCCGTACCCTGAATACCGGCGCGGATAGTAACCATAGCTGCCGGTATAGCTGCCGGTACCGGTATAGCTGCCGGTATATGTGTCGTACATCGGGCGGAAGGTCTCAGGACTGTAGTCCTGCCACTGGTTGTTGCGCCAGTAAACCCAGCGGCCCTCAGGCAGCCAGTACCACCACTCGCCGTTGTGTTGGCGGTAGCGCCACTGCTCGCCCTGGTTGTCCGCAAATCCCTGGTCGACCTGGCCGCGGAAGTCGCCCTCCTGACGGAAGGTCGAGCGCGGCCCCATGTCGCCTTCAGCCCGCGCGCCGGCGTCAATCGGGGCGTCTCCGCGGAAACCCGAACGACGCTCCGTCATCTCCAGGTTGGCGTCGGCACCGAGCTGCGCGTCGGCATCCAGGTTTGGCGGCGCAATGCCACGTTGGTCCATGGCACCCCCGGCACCGGCATCCATCTCATCGGTATCGAACCCCACGTTCCCGCGGCCGGCTGCACCTGCCTGGTTCGCGGCTCCGCCGGGTAAGTTTACGCGGGATTCGGCTCCGACGTCCGTGGTAGCCCCGGGACCCGCGCCGACCCGCGACTCGACCGCCGCCCGTCCGGCACCAGCCGATGGTGCGCCGACATCGGCCGCGGCACCCGCGCCTGCTCCTGCATGGTCGACCCCCTCGACCGACTGGCCCCTGACTTGATTGCCGGCGAACGCGAGTATTCCGGCTAGAGCCAAGCTAAACATTGTTGCTCGCATGTGTACCCTCCTGAACTGGGTCCTTGAGAATGGAACTCTCCGCAAGCGAACCGTACGCTCGCGGGGCAGGAGTGAACTACGCATACGGCGCGCCAAACCACCGACGGGACCCGAAAGGCACGGCGGAAAGCCGAGAGATTGCGAGTAAACGCCACGGCAGCCTTTCTGCCGGAAAGGCATGCTACCGCGTTGGGAGGGGGACACTACGCAAATTTCCCCATCCAGGCGCCAGCGCGAACCTGTACTTCGCCCGGCGGGCGACACTTGCGGAAGCCTGCGCCGACATTGTGACGGCTATCAGGCAGCCGCTCGCCTGATCTGGGGCTGCTCGAGGATGTCAACCGTCTCGAGCATGTTTCCCTGCGCGTCATAGAACTGCAGAATGCCCACCTCGATCAGCCACATGGCCATTAGATCGCGCAGGCGATAGGACCAGGCGACACACCGTCCCTCATCGATCAGAGCGGATTCGGTTAAGTCGAAATCTCTGCGCAAGATTGCCCCGTGCCGGCGAAACCCCTCGACGGCTATGGAGCGAACTTCCGCGGACCGGACTGGTAATGTCATCGAAGGCTCCCTAGGATCCGGAGCGGGATGCCGGTCTTGTGCGTTCGGCCTGGATTGCCTGGGCGCGCAGCGACAGCACCCGTCGGTTCTCTTAATCAGCATCGGTCGGCCGGCTGCGAGAGTTGTGGGGAAATCGCGACTTTCGCAAATTCTGCGGCTTCTTGTCTCCCCGGATTACTTGCGGCCGGAGCGTGGGGGGAGCCTGGAGTGGCGGCGGACGACACAGCAGCCATATGCTTCGCCCCCTCGACGAGCCGAAGCATCGCGGTGGAGGCGACCAATTCCTCACTAACGACGGCGTTGGCCCCGGCACGGCAGGTCTTGGCAGTCGAAGAAGAGAACGACACTCGGCGATCCTTTGACGTCGCTCCGTCGTCGTAGATAAGATAATGGCGGCGGAGCGTACACCGCCGGTTTCCAGGACGACGGAGGTCTCTCATGCATCCGGTTCTGTTTCGCATCGGCCTTGTTTTGTTGCCGCTTCTTGCGATGGTCGGCCCGGCGGCCGGCATCGCTCCCAGCCCAAGGGACATCGAAACCGACTGGCAGCGCCAGGACCAATCCCGGATGGCCCAGATCGAGCGGCAGGGAATCGTCCGCTTCGTCGAGTCGGCAATCGACTGGCCGGGCGTAAGACGCGACGACCGCTTCCGTGTGCCAAAGCAGCCGGCTCCGATGATCGACGGCCTGTTGGACGAGGTCCAATGGTCGCGTGCCGCCGTGAGTCCGGCCACCAATGCGGATCGGCCGCTACTTCGACTGATGCATGACAAGCAAAACCTCTACGTCGGCCTCAGCCTGCCGACGGCATCCGAGGCCGCCTTCTGCGGCGATTCGACCGCAGTCGATGCCGCCGGCGCAGTGGATGGCGTCAAGAACGGCCGGTATGCTTTCCACACCGGTCGGGAATCCAATCCGTGGTGGCAGGTGGATTTGGGTACGAGGCAGCCGATTGCCAGGATCGTAGTCTACAACCGGCTTGACTACGCACCCGGGCTGCACAACGCGGATCCGCTTACGATTCTTGCCTCGGACGACGGGCGGCAATGGAAGCTCATCTACGACAATCAGGGCCGGCACTTCGGCGGCGTCGGCGGCGCACCGCCGCTGACGGTTGAGTTTCCCAGTACCCGGGGGCCCGTCGAGGCCCGCTTCGTCCGTCTCCAGGTCGCCGGCGACGAACCGGTTTTCTTCCACCTCGACGAGGTCGAAATCTACGGCGACCGCGAGCCGGACAGAAACCTGGCCTTGAACCGGCCCGCCCGGCAGAGCAGCCTGAGTTTCTGGTCCAAGGGCAAAGACTCCGGGGGCGCGCTGTTCACCCTCGACGCGATGAAGATCCACCTCGCTTCATCGGATCAGTCAAGCTTGGTCGCGGACGGGGCTTCGTTGCCCGAGCAGGCGTCCCGACTCGTTCGACATCAGGGCCGCACAACGGTCGAGCTGGCGCTGCCGCTCAGCCGGTTCAAGGCCGGATTTCCCGAACGTCTTCAGCCGGCCGAAGGGGCTCCCTTGCGCGTGGCGGCCGGCGGCGCCTGGGAAGTCGTCTTTCCCGAAGAACCGAGGCTCGGTTTCGGCAAAAACCGCTTGATACTCGAACTCCGGCCCGACGGCCCGCTCGACTCTCCGATCCACCTGTGCGTGGAAACGGTGGTCTTTACCCCCTTTCGTCCCGAGCGCGAGATTGTGGTAGAGCGGCAATTGTCGACCGGTGGCCGGATGTCCTTCGCCTTTCCTGTCGAGCACGAAGGCCCCGCAGCACTCATCGTGAAGGCCCGGCAGGGCTCGGTGGATTTCCTCGACAGTCGGTGTTTCTCGATCGAGCCGCTCGGAGAAGTCCTTCAGCGGGCCGAGCGCCTCGCCACGGAATTCGGGATCGCGCCGGGGCAGGAAATAAGCGAACTTACGGCCCGCGCCGACGAATTGGCAGCCAATGAGCGGACCACGGGGCCGAATCCCGAGGCCCGGCGAGCATTGTACCGGCGGGCCCGCTGGCTGGCTCGTCGCATCGCCCTTGAGAACCCGAAGCTCGACTTCGACGAGTTGCTCTTCGTCAAACGCTTCACCCAGGAGACCTATCCCGACGTTTGCCTCAACCACATGCCCTGGTGTTCGCGGCCTGGTGGGGATCTCTGCACGCTGCGTTTATCCGGTGCAAACGCGGGCGAAGTCCGCCGCTTGATCAACGGCCAACTCGGGCCCGGCCACGTCCACGGCATCGACCTTTGGTGGAATGCCGATCGAATCGTCTTCGGCTACGCGAAGTCGGAAACCAACGAGCCCCCGGAAGGGTGGATCGACCGGCGAACCAGCTTTGAGCTCCGCCGTACCGTCGAGCCGACCCATCTTTTCGAAATCGGCGCCGATGGCAAGAACCTGCGGCAGTTGACCGACGGCGAGTGGAGCGATCTGGATCCAACGTACCTGCCCAACGGCGACATCGTCTTTGTCTCCGAGCGGTGCGGCTGCTCGTTGCAGTGCAACGAGTATGACAAGGATGAGACCTCGTGCAATCTGTACGTCATGAAGCCCGACGGCAGCCGCATCCGTCGGATGAGCGTCAGCAAGGACGGCGACTACCTGCCGCACACGCTCGACGACGGATCGGTCGCTTACACTCGGTGGGAATACCAGGAACGCGGCTGGGCCAACATCCAGTCGGTGTGGGTCGTGCGGCCCGACGGCACCGGGGCCGACGCGCTTTTCAAGCAGCACTTCAACGATCCCTGGGCCCTGGAGGATATGCGATCGATTCCCGGCAGTTCGAAACTGGCCGCAGTCGCCACCGGTCATCACACGCTCGCGGCCGGACCGGTCGTTGTGATCGACGCCCACCGCGGAATGAACAATCCCGACGGCATCCGCATCGTCACTCCCGGCATCGAGCCGCCGGAGGGCGGCATGTCGGGCCGGACTGTCGCCGAGGGAGGAGTGATGGGCGCCGGCGGCTACTACATGACTCCCTGGCCGCTTTCCGAAACGGCTTTTCTCGTGTCGTACAGCTACGGCGATCCGAAGCGTCCGCCGAAAGGGCCGGCGAGCGAGGTCGATGCAACCGGCTATGCGCTCTACCTGGTGGACGTTTACGGCACGAAGGAGCTGATCTACCGCGATCCGTCGATCTCCTGTTTCAGCCCGATTCCACTCCGCCCGCGGCCGCGCCCGCCGATGGTGGCCGACGTTACCGAACCGGCTCAACCCCATGCCACGTGCGTGGTCGCCGATGTCGGGAGGGGGGTGCCGGGCGTGCCGCGCGAGAAGATTCGCTACCTGCGGATCTCGCAGCGGCTTCAATGGCCTTACTGCAACACCTACGGCGGACAGCGGTACGAGCCCGACGTGAAACAGGTAATGATCAACTGGACGCCGGCGCGGGTGCTTGGCACCGTACCCGTTGAACCCGACGGCAGCGCCCACTTCACGGTCCCGGCCGACGAGGCGGTCTACTTCCAGATCCTCGACGAGAACCAGATGGAATTGCGGCGAATGCGGTCATTTATCAGCTTCCAGCCCGGCGAATCGCGCGGCTGCGTTGGTTGTCACGAGAGTCGGCAGGAGGTCGGCACCCCCGAAGACGGTCGATTTCCATTGGCGCTCTTGAAGGATCCGGTCGTACCGAATCCGCCGCCCTGGGGCACTCGGCCGATGAGCTTTCTCCGCGACGTCCAGCCGGTGTTCGACCGCCACTGCACCGGATGCCACTGCGGATTGAATCCCGCCGCCGGGTTGGATTTCTCGGGCGGCCTCACGGCCCGCCACAACCGCGCCTACGACACGATCCTCGAGCATGGTCTCGTCGCGCGCTCCAACGTGGGCGAGGACGCCAGGATTACGCTTCCTCTAGCATTCGGCTCGCACAGGAGCAAGCTGGTCGAGGTACTCCGCACCGGGGCGTGCAGCAAGCGAGCGAAACTCTCGGAGGAGGATTGGCTGCGGCTGGTGACATGGATCGACCTGAACGGCCCGTACCACGACGCCTTTATCAACAAGCGGCAAGATCCGCAACCCTACGATTTGCCCGCCGACCGCCAACTGCTTGCAGACCTGACGGCGATTCACGCTCGCCGTTGCGGCGAGTGCCACAAGCCGGGGGAAATCACGCGACTGGATTGGATCGATCTGGCTCACCCCGAGAGGAGCCGCTTCCTGGTGGCCCCGCTCGGGCGGGCGGCCGATGGCGTCGAGAATTGCGGCCGGGCCGTTTATACCGGCGAGAGCGACCCGGACCACCGAGCCGTGCTCGAACTCCTTCACGCGGCCACACGCACCGCCTTGCAGCGTCCACGGCGCGATCTCGAAGCGGTCCTCCCGCCGTCCCAGGCAGAGAGCCGGATTGCCGGACTGCACGACGCTCGTCCGGCCGACTGAGCGGTGTGCCCGATAGGCTTGCCCGGATTATTCACAACCCCGGAGTTTTCGCGGCAGACTGCGCGATACACGGCCGTGTGCAAGCCCGCTTGCCATTTGACAGTCGGCCGAAAATAACCTACCTGTTTCAATGGGCAAGGATCAAGAGCACGGATTGGTAACCGTTCACGCTCGCGGCTGGCGACTGGTCCATTTTTCGGCGGGTTCAGGCATTTTGTCGCGAAAGACGTCGGCCGAAAACATGGACCTGTTCCCCTCTCTTCCGCCCCGTGAATGGTTACCACGGATTGGTTCCCAGCAAAAGGAGTACGATCAAGAGACATGTTAGCGAACGCTCAATCTCAGGTCTGCCGGATTGCCGGTTGCGGACTGGCCGTTTTGAAACGGTGGTGGTATCAGTCGGTTGAACAGTGGCGAAGCTGCCGCGAATGCGGAAAACGCGTCCATTTCTGGGATAGCGTTTGTCAGTATTGTGGCGCCGGAAATCCGGTAGCGATTTCTTCCTTTCAACTCGTTCTGGTCACGGGCATCTGCTCGGAAGCGATGATTCTGATTCTCCGGGCCGGCTAGCGATGGCCGAGAGCATCGGGGACCCAGTCCCTTCAAGGTCGTTTAACCGCAGTGCCCAACGGGCCGCGCTCCGGTGACCGATCGCCGCGCGGCGCTCCGCCCCACGCGCGGCCCGTCGTTGCGCGCTGCGGTTAAACGACGAATTTGCTGCGCCACAGGACCTTTACGGAGTGCATAACCCTAACTGGATCAGCCCTCCGGTTCCGCGACAAACCGATAGCCCGCGTCACGGAGCGTCAACAGGTGGCGGGGGCGGGCCGGATCGGGCTCAATGGCTTTCCGAAGGCGCAGGATGAACTGGTCGGGCGCCCGCGTCGAGAGATGGCCCGGAAGGTCCCAGACGTTTTCCAGGAGTTCGCGGCGGGTGACGATGCGCCCTTCATGTTCGACGAAGTAACGCAAGAGCTTCATTTCCAGTTGCGTCATCCGGACCACTTCGCCGCCGACGGTCAGTTCGAACGTATCGAAGTGGATTTCCACGTTGGCGAAGCTGTACGACGCGATCGGCGACTGCTCCCCGGCCGCGGACCGGACCCGGCGAGCGTGCATCGCCAGCAGACTCTTGACCCGGCTGAGAAACTCGTCGAGGTCGAACGGCTTGGTCAGATACTGATCGGCTCCCACGTCGAACCCCCGCGTTCGATCTTCCGCAAGCGTGCGGGCACTGAGGATCAGGACCGGCATGATCTCGTCGGCCGCGCGGAGAGCCTCGCAAACCGCGTAGCCGCTCATCCCCGGGAGCATGATGTCGAGGACCACGAGATCGACGTCGCCGCGGTTCTCCTCGATGTACTTCAGTGCCGAAGGCCCGTCGCCGACCGTCGTGACACGGTAGCCTTCGGCCTCGAGATTGTACTGAATCCCGGTGGCCAGATGCTTCTCGTCTTCGACGACCAGAATGTGTTTGCCGTTCGCCATGGCGAGCCAATCACTCGACGCGTCATGCGGGAGAAATGCTCGGCGCTGAAGCCGGGACGGGTTGCGGCTCCTCGGCAAGCGCCGAGCCCGGCAGTCGGACTTCAAACACCGTCCCGCACCCCGTGGGACGGTCTTCCACTTGGATGGTTCCACCGAGACGGCGGACGAGGGTGCGGACGATGTAGAGTCCCAGGCCGGTACCCGACTCTTTTCGTTGCAGTTCCGAACCTAGCCGCACGAACCGGCCAAAGATCTTTCGCCGCATCTGGGGCGGGATTCCGCGGCCGTTGTCGCTCACCCGCGTGATCGCCCATCCGTTGTCCACTCGCGTCTTGATGTCGACGCACGGCTCCTGGCCGGCATATTTGACCGCATTGTCGATCAGGTTGCGGAAGATCATGTCCAACGCGGCGCGCCGCGCGCGGACCTTGCACGGTTCGACGTCGAGGTTCAGCAGGTGCTCCGGCATGCGGTAGCGGACGCACGTCATCTCGGCGCAGTCTTTCAAGAGCGGCTCGAGCGCAACCTCCTCGACGCTCCCCTCGATGTGCCCGGTTTCCACGCGCCCGGCATCGAGGACGTGGTTGATGAGCTGGTCCAGCCGTTCCACCTCCTCAAGCATGGACTGATAGAAGGCCGCCTGCTCGCCTTCGCTCAGTTGCCGGCGGTTGAGCGTCTGCAGGTAGAGTTTCAGCGAGGCGATCGGCGACTTCAACTCATGCGTCACGCTGTCGACGAAGTTCGACTGTCGCCGGTTCAGGTTGATCGCCTTGACCGAAAGGGCGAGGTACATCACCACCCCCACCACCAAGAGGACGATGAACGTCGTTCCGACCGACAGCAGCGTCCAGTAGAGCGGTGCGACTTCCGTGTTCGCCAGTGCGTTGAAAACGTTGACGAGCACCCAGCCCACCGTCAAGACAACCAGCAGCACGATCATCACGACGGCGAGGGTGATCGCAAGGCTCAGGGAGCGGCGGCTAGACATGGAAACTCGGCACCGGGAGAGTTCAGACCATCGGGGGATCCTCGTGCCAGGATACCATGCGGACGAAATCTGTGCCAATTGGAAAGCGGACTTTGCCGCGGAGGGATCGAAATCTCGCGATTCCACCCCTCCGCCGGCGAAAATGCCACGATTTGCCGCGTTCTGACGGAGCCGGTCGAGACGTGCGATCAAGATGGAACTCCCCAGCCCTCACGAACCCAGGGTCACCACCTGAGGAAGCTCCCTGACATCGGCCTTCGTGGGCGGCGGAGCCACCCGGCTCAGCACCGAGCCACACGGCTGGGCGCCCGAAACCGTGAAGTTCGCTTCGTAAAACGTGGGCGGCTCGTAGGTCCAACCACGCGCCAGCCGGTTCTCCTCACGGCGGATCTTGTGCAGAACGTATCGGCCGCCCAGAGATGCTGCGAGCCGCGATTTCAGACCGAATTCCCTGGCCAGATCCTCAAGGATCGCGGTAGCTATGCCATGCATCCGCGGGTTGTCGCGGTAGTAGAGGCGTATGGCGCCCATCACGGCCGAGAACGTCGTGCTCAGTTCGCGAGATTCCCATGCATAGCGGCGGCGAACCCGCGGATCGGGATCGTTCTTGTAACGCTTCCACCCTGCCAGGGTCGTGCGGACGATCCGCATGATGCTCGGCCCATTCACCTCGAAATCGCGCTGGAACGCGCGGACCAGGTATTCCGATTCCTCGCCGTTCCGGATGTGCGCATGACGGTAGTTGAGAATATCCTGGCCGTGTATATCCGCCAGGTGGTATTCGCTGGGGTCCTTCATCATGCCCTTGGCCGAAAGCTCGGCGTGCAGCGGCGTGCCCGGGATCGGCGTGTAGAGCATGAACTGGTGGAAATCGGTGTCATAACTCACGGCGAAATCGATCACCGAGTCGATGTTTTCCGGCGTGTGGTTTTCCAGGCAGAGAATGCTCGAGCCGAGCACGCGAATGCCGTGCGACTGCAGCAGCTTGACCAGTTCGTGGGCGTTGGTCCCGTGGAGCTTCGTGTACTGGCTGTCTTCGCCCTCCAGGCCCATCCACACCCAGGAGATCCCCAGCCCGACGAGTTGCTCCAGCGTGTACGAGCGAAGCACGTTGGCCGAGCTGAAGACATAGAGCGACCACGCCTTGTCGTGCTCCTTCATGAGTTCCAGAAGCCGCAAGGCCCGTTTTCGGTGGAAGAGGAAGTTCTCGTCCATGACGAAGAAGGAGCTCACCTTCATCCGCTCTTCCAATTGGCACATGATATCGAACAGTTCGTCCCCGGTGTGATAAAAATTGACGAACTTTCCCTTGCCGCCGAACATGGCCGACGTTGAGCAGAAATTGCAGCCCAGGGGGCAGCCGACCGACGGGATCAGCGTGGCGGCCACGTCGCCGGGCTTGTCCCGCACCGTGATCCCGACGTTGCGCGTGCCGAGACCGGAGGTGATCAGCGGGTGGCGGATCGGACGATCGGCCTGTTCTCCGAGAAACTGGCGGAACCAACGCACACCCTCGCCCTTGACGACGTGATCGGCGTCGACCCGTTGGGCCAGATCGGGGACGTTGGCGATGTGCCCGCCGACGACAATCGTCGCTTCCGGAAGATATTGGCGGATGAGCTCGCACATCTTTCGGACCTTCAATTCGTTGGGCGTAATCGCGGAAATGCCGACGACGTCGTACTTATGAGTGCGTATCTCTTCAATGAACCGTTCGAGCGTCGGAAAATCGAGCATCCTGGTCGGGGCTTCAATGTTGTTCTGGATCAGCATCAGCCCCCAGGACCGGTGGAACATCCGCAACGAAAACGGCCCCTGCACCCGAGTGACCTGGTTCTGGTACAACTCCATCGGATTGAGCGCCCGGCTGCCGTAGTCGTCGTCCTGGGCATAGGGGCCGAATACGCTCGTCAACAATACCTTGGCGCGGGAGCCGAGAGGATGGGTGGCCGCAGAGGACTTGTCGCTTTCGATGGAATGTTGCATCGTCGTTTGCTCTCACAAGGCTGAACGGATAGGGAGCCCGGACAAGGCAATATTGTAAAGCGGATCGTCGGCCGTAGGGTCACCAATGAGTATTTGCTGTGTAATACATCCGTAAACCCCACAGCTCCGTGGGGTAGAGGCTCCGCAGCCCGATCGGGGTGGGGTTGAGCAGAAGTACGTCCCGCTTGCCGAGTCTCGGCAAGCGGGACCTACCCGTTGTTACCCGCATCGGAACCACGCCGCAATTTCGCCCCGCCTGTTCCATCTTCCCCCGGGCCTCCTTTGCCGCTATAATCCGCGCACAAAAGAAGTTACGTTGCTAGGAGTTGCACCCGGAGGGCCAAGCTACGCACGTCGCACGCGTCGGAATCGGCCACGATACGCACCGCTTGCGTCCTGGCGGACCACTCCGCTTGGGAGGGGTAGACGTTCCCAGCGACAGCGAGATGATCGGCCATAGCGACGCCGATGTCCTGCTGCACGCCGTGACCGACGCCCTGCTTGGCGCGGCCGGGCTGGGCGACATCGGCGAGAGGTTCCCGGATTCGGCGGCGGAGAATCGTGGCCGAGACTCGGCCGAGATGCTCCGTGCGGCCGGCGAAGCGGTTGCCGGGGCGGGATGGAAGATCGGCAATCTCGATTGCATCGTCCACGCCCAACGGCCGAAACTCGGACCGCTGAAAGAGCGGATTCGCCGCCGTGTGGCCGAAATCCTGGCTGTCGACGTCGACCAGGTATCGATCAAGGCCAAGACCGGCGAAGGCGTGGGGCCGGTTGGTCGCGAAGAAGCCGTTGAAGCGCAGTGTGTTGCACTTTTGTTGCCGGTTTGAAGCGCGCGGGTTGCTGCCGGAGTCTCAGACAGCAGTACACCGAGAAGTCGTAATACACCACCCTACCATCTGAAATCGCCATGATCCGCGTCTACAACACCCTGTCGAAGTCGAAGGAACCGTTCGAGCCGGTCCGCCCGGGCAAAGTCGGCATTTACCTGTGCGGACCCACCGTCTACAAACCCAGCCATATCGGCCACATGGTCGGCCCGGTTATTTTCGACGCGATCAAGCGTTATCTCGTCTACAGCGGGTACGACGTGACGCTGGTCGTCAACATCACCGACGTGGACGACAAGCTCATCGCCGAAGCGAGTCGGCGCGGCATCCCGATGGAAGCCATCGCCGCGGAGATGACTCGCGACTATATGAACAACCTCGAGGCGATGGGGATCGACACCGTCAACCATTTCCCGCGAGCGACGGACCATATCGGCCACATCATCGAGTTCACCGCGAACCTCGTCGAGCAGGGCTATGCCTACGAGTCCGATGGCGACGTCTACTTCGACGTGAGCAAGGATGACGACTACGGCAAGCTAAGCCACCGGACCCTGGAATCGATGATCGGCGAAGGCGGGGAGACGGCGGAGCGGAAGCATTCTTCGGCCGACTTCGCCCTGTGGAAAAGCGCGAAACCGGGCGAGCCTTCGTGGGACAGCCCTTGGGGAAAAGGCCGGCCCGGCTGGCATATCGAGTGCTCCGTGATGAGCAGCCGGTTGCTGGGCGAGACGTTCGACGTTCACGGCGGGGGGTTGGACCTTGTTTTTCCCCATCACGAAAACGAAATCGCCCAGAGCGAGTGCCGGTTCGGCAAACCGATGGCTCGCTATTGGCTTCACAACGGGCTGATGCAGGCTTCCCACGAGGTCGGCAAGGTCGGCGGCCGAGCGACGCGACCGGCCGAAGGCGACCTCGAGTCGCAGTCGGCCGGCAAGATCAGCAAGTCGAAGGGCTCCAGCGCGTTCAGCCAGATGCTCAAGGAGTTTGACCCGGAGAACATCCGCTTCTTCCTCCTTTCAAGCCACTACCGCCGGCCGATCGACTTCAGCGAAGAGCGGATCCGCGAAGTGGGGGCGGGCCTGGAGTCCTTCTACCGGTTCTTCAAGCGGTACCAGCGGGTCACGGGCGAGAGCTTTTATGGTGTGACGGCCGCAACCCGGCGCGAACAGGGCGAGTTCGATCCGGGCGGCGATCTCGTTCTGGCGGAGGTGGCCGAGCATCGCAAGCGGTTTCTCGCCGCCATGGACGACGATTTCAACACCGGGGCCGCCATTGCCGAACTGTTCGAGTTGATGCGGCGGCTGAACAAGCTGGTCGACGACGAAAAGCTGGAAGATCCGGACAAGCGGGCCTGCGAACGACTTGCGACCTTGCGGCGGGGCGCCGCCACGCTCCGCGAGATGGCGTTGACCCTTGGCCTGTTCCGTAAAACTCAAAAAGAAGCCGAAACCGGCGGCGGGGACGAACTGGCCGGCAAACTGCTCGACCTGTTGGTGGAAGTCCGGGCCGAGGCTCGCAAGGCCAAGAACTTCGCCATGGCGGACAAGATCCGCAATGCTCTGGGGGCAATGGGCGTGACGCTGGAGGACCGGCCGGGCGGGACCGAATGGACGATCGGAAGGTGAACCGCCCGATGACGCCGATCCCGCACCGCATCCTTGGCATCGACCCGGGGCTGAACATCACCGGATACGGCGTGTTGGATGTCTGCGAGGGGAAGCTCAAACTCGTCGAGGCGGGCGTGGTCCGCGGGCGTTGTCGCAATTCGCTGACGCGTCGCGTCGCGGATATCCATGAAGGCGTGGCGGAAGTGATCGCCGCCTTGCAGCCGTCGGTGCTGGCCCTGGAGCAGTTGTACTCGCACTACAATCGCCCCCGTACGGCGATCTTGATGGGCCACGCGCGCGGCGTGATCTGTCTGGCAGGGGCTCAGGCGGGGATTCCCGTGGTCCACTATCCTTCAACGCAGATCAAGCGGATCCTGACCGGCTCGGGCCGTGCGACGAAGCTCCAGATGCAGCGGGCAATCATGCACGAATTGGGGCTGCTTCAGCCGCCCGAGCCGCCCGACATCGCCGATGCACTGGCGATTGCGCTGTGCCATCATTATTTGAAGGACCGCCCGACGGTCCGCGGATTGACCGACTGACTCAGCAGACGCATCCCATCGCCGTCTCGGCCCCCTGCCGCCTCGCGCGGCAGGAGCCAAAGGTTCCCCAGCTAGCACGCGCCCTCCAACGCACTTCCGGCCCCCTGCCACCTCGCGCGGCAGGAGCCAAAGGTTCCCCAGCTAGCGCGCGTCCTCCAACGCACTTCCGGCCCCTGCCGCCTCGCGCGGCAGGGGCCAAAGGTTCCCCAGCTACCACGCGTCCTCCAACGCACTTCCGGCCCCCTGCCGCCTCGCGCGGCAGGAGCCAAAGGTTCCCCAGCTAGCACATGTCCTCCAACGCACTTCCCGGCCCCTGCCGCCTCGCGCGGCAGGAGCCAAAGGTTCCCCAGCTAGCACACGTCCTTCAACACACTTCGGCCCCCGCCGCCTCGTGCGGCAGGAGCCAAGGATTCCCCAGCTGTGCGCGCTCCTTCAACACACTTCCGGCCCCCTGCCGCCTCGCGCGGCAGGAGCCAAAGTTCCCCAGCTAGCGCGTCCTCCAACGCACTTCCGGCCCCCTGCCGCCTCGCGCGGCAGGGGCCAAAGGTTCCCCAGCTAGCGCGCGTCCTTCAACACACTTTCGGCCCCCTGCCGCCTCGCGCGGCAGGGGCCAAGGTTCCCCAGCTACCACGCGTCCTCCAACGCACTTCCGGCCCCCTGCCGCCTCGCGCGGCAGGAGCCAAAGGTCCCCCAGCTACCACGCGTCCTCCACGCACTTCCGGCCCCCTGCCACCTCGCGCGGCAGGGGCCAAAGGTTCCCCCAGCTACCACGCGTCCTCCAACGCACTTCCGGCCCCTGCCGCCTCGCGGCAGGAGCCAAAGGTTCCCAGCTAGCACTTTATGTCCTCCAACGCACTTCCGGCCCCCTGCCGCCTCGCGCGGCAGGAGCCAAAGGTTCCCCAGCTACCACGCGTCCTCCAACGCACTTCCGGCCCCCTGCCGCCTCGCGCGGCAGGAGCCAAGGTTCCCCAGCTAGCACACGTCCTCCAACCACCCGGCCCCCTGCCGCCTCGCGCGGCAGGAGCCAAGGTTCCCCAGCTAAGTAGAGGTGCGCATTGGCTGTCGCGTTGGCAACTCGATTTCCTTCATTACGCGCGATATTCCTGCCACTCATATCCTTGCCACTTTCCCCTCTGCCATGAGTCCCGGCAAACGAAGTGGTTGGGAGGATAGAAAAGACGATGTTCCCGAAACCGAAAACGGAATTCATCCTCATATTCTTTTCCACCATCTTCTTTTCTCCACTCCGCCTTCCTCAAATCGCCGATTCTGCTTCGGTTGCGGCCGAAGGCCGGGCCAAGGCCTAGAGCCTATCCCAAAACCGTCGGGGACTGGCTCATTTTGCGGAGTCTTCGGAGCAAAATGTGCCTGTCCCCCTCTCCGCCAAGGTTTTGAGATAGGCTCTCAACGAGTGTCATTCCGCGCGAACATCGAAGACGTACAGGTTCTCCTCCGCTCGGACGTACAGCCGTCCGCCGCAAATCACCGGATGGGCCAGGTACGTGTTCGGGGGCCGCTTGCCGAGGCTGAATTGGCTGACGACTTCGAACCCGTCGGGGGTGATTTCCAACAGGGACAACGTTCCCTGGTGGTTCAGCGCATAGAGCATTCCGTCGGCACAAGTGATCGCAACTTTGCCAAGAGAACGATCGAGCTTGCGGGTCTCGCCCGTGAGGAAATCGACGCAGTAAAAGCTCTTGCCGCCCATCCGGCACCCGCAACCGAAAAGCTTTCCGTCGACGAGAACGGCGCCGCCGTGGCAGTTGTCGAGGTCCTTGCGGTACCAGACCTGCGAGGCGGTGCGGGCGTCCAGGTCGACCTTCATCAGGGTGCCGCCGGTTGAATGGCCGCAGGCGACGAAGACGTAGCCGTCTTGAAAGACCGGCGTGAGGGCGTTCTGCGGCGAAGTCGGTACAAAGGGGACTGACCAGAGGAGCTCACCGGACCGGACGTCGACGCCGACCAGGGATTTCTGCGTCAGGGTGAGCAACTGGCGACGGCCGCCGTAGGTGACGACGACAGGGGAACAGTAGGCCGCCGAGTGCTCGATTTCGCTATTGGCCCAAATGGTTTCGCCCGTCTGCTTGTCGAGGGCGACGACGCGGCCCTTCGAGCCACCCGGCATGCAGAGGACATTTCCTTGTTCGACGACGACATTCTCCGACAACCCCCAAACGCCATAGCGGGCGTCGAACCGGGCGGCGAGGTCGACGGCCCACACTTCCTTGCCGGTGCGGGCTTCGAACGCCGCCAGTCTGCCGGTGGGGCCCATGTGGTACAGGAGGCCATCGCTGTAGGTAGGCGTCGCTCGCGAGCCGGGGCTGGCGCGGAGCCAGGCCTCGCCGTTGGGCGATTTCCACAGCAGCTTGCCATCCATGCTCACGGCCAGGAGCATTTCCGCGTCGTCGAAATCTCCGGCTGTGAAGATCATTCCTTCGGCGATCGTCACTCCGGAATACCCGTTGCCGCAGTCGGAGTATTTCCAAACGAGCGGCGGGCCGTCGGGGGGCCACTTTTTCAGCAATCCCGTCTCGAGAGAGATATTCGTCCGGCCGGGGCCATGAAAGTCGGGCCAGCTCGGTTCCGGGCTCTTGTCGGCCGCCTGCGGGCCGGAAGCGTGAACGATTACGGCCGTGAGCAGGGCCGCAGAGACGATAAGGGCAATGCGTTGGGTGTTCATGGTTTGGTTACCGTTTCCAGATGGAGTTCATTTCCCAGACGTCGATCGTTGCGGAGGCGTGGTCGTCCCCGGCCGTATCTACGGTGATGCCGGTAGCTTCCGGATCCGGCACAAAGCAACCGGCCATCTGGATCCTTCCGTCGCCGGCGAATATCTCCATCGACGTGCGGTCGACGAGTATTCTGAGGGTGAGCCTCCCGTTGGCGATATCCAGCGGCGCGGCCTTGCCCAGCGCCCGAAGCTCGTGTTTGGCGGCCGAGTATTCGACTCTCTGGCCGCGGACCGTGATGCCCGCCGATTGGGACTGGCCGAGATCAAGAGTTGCTTCAACATCGAATCGATCGCCGGATGGGCCCTCCAGCGGCTTGGACGCTCTGGCGAGTTGCAGATCCTTCCAGCCGTGGTGCTTTCCACGCAGGCGCTTCAGTTCCTCGACGGGCTCGAAGAAAAGGCGAATTCCCTCCGGGGTGCGGCGCAGGGTGAGGACGCGCGGCACGCTCATCTGCTGGTTGAAGGGCATGCCGGGATACTTGCCGCCGGCCATCCAGGCGATCTGGATCCTCCGGCCGTCGCCGGCCGGGATGTCGCTGTAGGTCTGAGCCGCATAGTCGTTGGGGCCCAACTTCGACGGATGGGGGCCGCTCTCCGGGGCGAACTGTCTGCCGTCGAACCGGCCGATCAGGTAATGCCCACCACCTTCCCAGGCAACCCAACGGGTGTTGGCCGGATCGCCGTCGACCGGCAACTCAAAGAGGTCGGGGCATTCGTGTCCGTCTGGGAACGGCAGGTCGCTCAGCCTGGTCCACTTCTTGAGGTCCGGCGAGCCGAACAGTGCGAACTGGCCGCGCTGATCGAGATACAGAATCATGATCCACTGGCCGCTCGCGGCGTGCCAGATCACTTTCGGGTCCCGATTGTGCCCTTGGATGTTCCCGAGCACCGGGTTCTGGGCGTACTTCGTCCACGTGCGACCGCGGTCCGTGGAAAAGGCGATCGATTGGGTAAACGGCTGTCCTTTCGACGCGGCGTTGGTGCCGCCGGCCGACGTGTAGATGCATACGAGCGGCTTGTGCGGGCCGGTCTGCCATCCGGTTGTGTTCTGCTGGTCGACCACGGCCGATCCGGAGAAGATCGTGCCCAACTCGTCCGGGTGAATGGCGTCGGGGAGTTGATTCCAGTGGACGAGGTCGGGGCTGACCGCATGTCCCCAGGTCATATTGCCCCATCCCGTGCCGTAAGGATTGTGCTGGAAGAAGAGGTGGTACTGGCCGTCGTAGTAGACCAGTCCGTTGGGGTCGTTGGTCCAGCCGCGCGCGGGCGAGAAGTGGAATTGCGGCCGGAGCGGCTCACAATAGAGGTCATCGCCCGGGAGCCCCTCGGCGGTGCGGACCGCGGCGAGCGCCTCGCAGTCGGCTCGCATCCGGTCGAGCTCGATCCGCAGCGTCTTGCCGAGCCAGGGGTCGACCTCGGTGTACGTCCAGAAATCCGGTTCCCCTTCGGCAAGCGCGATCTCGAACTGGCGAACCATGCTGCCATCGACGATGAACCGCATGAGACGCTTCGCGGCCCCGTTGCTCACAGGAATGTGGAGGTAGGGCTTGTCGACCTTCAGTTCGCGGCTGAGCGTGACACGGGCGATCTTTCGATCGGAATGGACGATCTGATCGACATTGATGTGTCCCCAGCCGCCGGTGGCCTGGTCGACGATCTCGATCACCGCCTCCTTGTCGGCGAATTCGGAGACATCCCACGAGTGCCAATCCAGTTCCTCGCTGCCGCCGGGTTGCGTATTCGGCCCGCCGGCGGTCCGGACGACTTTGCCGTCGACCAGCAGGTTGATGCACGTCTTCTCGGCGTGGCCGCCACCGCCGATGAGGAAGTTGATGTAGCGCCGCTGGATTTTCAACGGCGGCGAGGTGAGCCGGCCGGTGGTACCGTCGCCCTCGAAAAACGTGTTGACCAGGCGCTTTCCCTCAAAGCCGCTCACTTGCATCTGGCGCGGGAGGGTGCCAAGTGCCGGGCCGGGGCCGAATGCCTTGCCTTCCGCTTTCCATTCGCCATAGTCCTTCCCTTCGAAGTCCGCGATCAGAAGATCGGGCTCGGCTGCGGCAGGCAGGGCGGAGAGGCAAAGGGCCAGAAAGAACAGCGGAATGCAGATTCTCATGAGCGTCGGACCTCTTTTTTGGAGCCGAGATTGGTTTTTTGGAGCCGAGATTGGCAGATGGTTGCCGACCGAGAGGATATCCTACCTGCTCCTGCCGCAGTGCTAAAGGTGGAGGGTGCCGGGGGCGTATCGTTTCTCGCAGTTCGAGCTTTTATGGCAAGGACTTGCAAGCGACCCCCTCCGCAGCGGTGATGCGATGTTTGGCAACTACAAACGCCAAGAACCCTCGTTCTGTGATTTCGCTTCCGCCGCTCGGCCTGTAGGGCCCGAGCGGCGGAAGCGAAATCACAGAACGGCCTACAGGATCGCGGTTTGTAGTTGCCAAACATCGTCCCACCGACGCGGGGTCGGTGGTGGCGTTTACAGTTTGAGTTAGTTAATACCGCCGCATTTGTTAGGATGATCATATCATCCTGGAGAGGAAAAGAATCATGGAAAAGCTGAGAGTCCACCACGACCGCGAAGGAAGCACGCTTATCGTGTGGTTCGACGATCCCGAGAACCTCGGACAAAACCATGAGCAGGAGGTAACAGAGACGACGGAGAAAGACACTTCTCTGTCACCTCCGCGCCCCCGCAACCGTGGCGTCGCAACGGCTCTCCACCGCCGAAAGGAGTCGCTCCCATGACCGTTCTCGACGCCGCATCAGCGCAGCAGCTTGATGCCTGGCGCGGCGAGCTGGCGCACGGGATCGCGCCTGCAAATCCCGAGGCTCTTTTCGGTGAGGCGGACTTTGTAGCTCAACGGTTGATCGAGGGACTCGTCTTTCTGCGCATCCTGGAAGACCTTGGGCTGGAGCCCCCCGGCCAACTGCGAAGCGCGGCCGTCGAGGGCGACGCCCGGGTTCGGCTGCTCACTCTTCTGCGGCACTGTGGCAAGCGGTACAGGTGCGAGCTCTTCTCGTTCGATTTCGGGCATCGGCGGGGCGGCTTGCCGGCCGCAGCGAACGAGCCGATCCGCCGGGTCGTTGCCTGGCTCTGCGCGGATGGAGAAGCATCCCCGTTTTCGTCCTGCTCCGTGGAGCTCTTGGGCGGCGTGTACGAGCATTTCCTGGCGACCAGGACGGTCCGGCCGGCCGAAGCCGGGAGGGCCATCCTGAAGAAGTCCGCTCCGCATCGCAGGGGCAGCGGGGTCTATTACACACCCGGCATCGTCGTCGAGTACCTGGTAGGCCGTGCGTTGGGGGCGCTGCCGGACCTGGCGGTTTGCCCCCGAATCGTCGATCCGGCGTGCGGCGCCGGTTATTTCCTCGTCATGGCTTATCGCTACCTGCTCGAAAGGCGCCGCGACCGGTACCTTGCCGACGGTCCTGAACAGCATGCGTGCGGCTCGGCTCCGGTGCTCTGCCGCGGCGAGGATGGCCAGTGGCGGCTGACCGCGGCAGAACGGGAGCGGATCCTCCTTGAAAGCATTCACGGCGTCGATAGCGACCCGCACGCCGTGGAGATTACGAAACTGTCCCTTGTACTTTCCATGCTGGGAGGTGAATCGGATCCACGTGCCGTGCCCGACCTGGCGGGAAACATCCGGTGCGGGGATTCGCTCGTCGGCCCCGACTTTTCTTGCGATCCGCCGATCCGGCCACACGAAGAAGGGGAACACGACTTCGTCCAGGGCTTCGACTGGCAGGAAGCGTTCCCCGCGATCATCGAGCACGGTGGGTTCGACGCGGTGCTTGGGAATCCACCCTGGGGACAGAAAGGGATCCGGATCGACCAAGACGTCAGGCAGCGCCTCCGCAAGCGGTACCAATCGCTGTCCGGGATCTTCGATCTGTTCCGCCCGTTTGTCGAGCGAGGTATCCGGCTATTGCGCCGGGGCGGAGTCTATGGAATGGTCCTGCCGGATGTCGTCCTGTTGAAGGACTACGCGGCGACGCGGCGGTACATGCTCGAGAATCTGGCGCTGACCGACATACGGTGGTGGGGCATGCCTTTTCCGGACGCGGTCATCGACGCCGTGACCTTGGTCGGAAAACGCGAGCCGGCCGCCGAGGACCACCTGGTGCACGTCCAGGTTGACGACCCGGACGAACGGCTCAACCACGAGATTCTCCAAGCCGATTTTCTGGCCAATCCGCGGTATACCTTCAACCTCTACCTGACCCGCGAAAAGCGAGACTCGCTTGCCTCTCTGGCGGCGTTGCCGAGGCTTGCCGACTTCTTCGAAGTCCACGAGGGCGTGCACAGCGGGAATGTCCGGTCGGAACTGTTTGTGAGTGCGGCGGAGGACGAGTCGTGCCGGCGGATGTATTTCGGCAGAGACGAAATCGTCCCTTTTCGGCTGCACTGGAAAGGACGCTACCTGCGGCTTGCGGCGGTGCCCACGATGCGGATGGACGGGAAGTATGCCAATCTCGGTCGGCCCGCCTGGCACGAGAGCACCAAGGTTCTGGTTCGCCGCACCGGGGACCGGGTCCTGGCGGCGGTGGACGAAGATGGCCACTACGCGAGCAACAACTTCTTTATCGTTCTGCCGAAAACGGAAGGCTCGCTGGACTTGCACGGACTGTGTGCGCTGCTGAACAGCCGGCTGATGACCTGGTACTTCCGTGCGATCGAGCCTCGCAAGGGGCGAGTGTTCGCGGAGCTGAAGATCAAGCACATCCGCACGTTCCCGCTGCCTCTCACCGTCGAGCAGCCGGGCGGTTGCGAGGAGCTGAACCTTCTGGGAAGAAGGGGTGCATCGGTGGCGTCGACCGCCTTGCCGCGTGGGCGAAAGACTTGCAGTCGGGAGTGGCGAGATTTCGAGGCGAGCCTCGACCAACACGTGTGTTCAGTAATGGGCTGGCATGTCGGCAAGCAATAGACTTTGTTCCTCCCGCCGGACCTGCCCCCCTCGCTTCCGCCCCGTGGACGGTTACCATTTACCTTGGTCCGCCGTTCCCCTTGCTGGTCCGACTGCCGGAGGACTTTTTCCGGTCTTCCCTGCTGAGAATAGAGTATGCTTGAGTAGTGCTGCTCCCAACTTCCGTCAAATCCTCAAGTTGGGGCAGGAGCCTGCCAGACGACAAAGGCAAACCGGTCGCGAGGCCGGGACGCAAAGCCATGGGTCCCCCGTGGATCGCCAGGCTGCCGAAAGGGCACCGCTCTCCGCTGAAAGAAAGCGAGGTGCCTGTGACAAGTATTCCTCTCCAAGGTTCGCGCAGAGGTAGGCTGCTCGTTCTTTCCGCGGATCTGCTGCCGGTGCTTCAGGCAGTGCACAGAAGATGGACCACCAGGCAGGCGTTTGTGACGGCGTCTCCGCGCTTCCGTCCGCCCGGCCCATCCACGATGTGAAAACCGACAGAAGTGAGAGGGCAGAATCATGGTCGACCGGCTTGCCGTTCACGTGCCGGTGGCAGCGTTCGTCTGGGGATCGGCTTCCCTGCTGGTGACGCCGGACGGTTCGACCCTTGGCTGCTCGGTTGGCATCGGAGCATGGTTTGGTGCTCTCGCCGCTTTCTTGCTGTCGCTACGAACTCCATTTTGGCAGGACCGGGCTGACGTGGGCCGTGGAGAGACGTTCAAGCGACGCGGCCGGCTATTGGGGAAGTGCATCGGAAACCCTTCTGCCGCAGCCGTCGATTCCGACCGTCCTTGCAGTTCCTGGCGACCCGGACGGTCCGACCGGACGTAACCGTTCACGGGGCGGAAGAGAACTGGACAGGCCCATGTTTTCGGGCGACGTGATGACCTGGTACTTCCGTACGATCAGCTTCCTTCCGACTGGCGACGACAGTAAAATGCTCTCAGGCAATCCGCCTCGGGAGAACTCCGCATGCCGGTACATGATTGGACCCGCGTTGAGGCCGGAATCTTTCACGATTTCCACACGGTCTGGATCGGGCTTATCCGCAACGCTCTTAACGAGGGACTGCTCCCCGAGGGATACTATGCCTTGGCCGAACAACATGCCGGTCGGACCATAGCTGATGTCTTGACGCTGCATTCAAGCCCCACTTCCGCTGAGCCGCTGCCGCCGGCGACGGGCGGCATTGCACTGGCCGAGGCACCGCCCCGCGTCAGCCGAAAGCGGAGCCTTGATCCGGCCGCAGTGGTTCGCCGTCGGACATTGGCGATCCGCCACGTCAGCGGCCACCGCCTCGTCGCCCTGCTGGAGATCGTCTCTCCTGCGAACAAGGACCGCGCCGCCAGCGTCGGTGAGTTCGTTGAAAAGGCGGTATCCGCGCTGGAAAAAGGGGTCCATTTATTAATGCTCGATCTCTTTCCACCCGGTCTGCACGACCCGCAGGGAATGCACGGTGCGGTGGTGCAGCGGCTTGCGCAGTCGGACGAAGTCTACGATCTTCCGCTTGAGAAACCGCTGACACTGGCCAGCTATGCGGCCGGGCTTTCCATCGAGATGTACCTGGAACACATCGCTCCCGGCAGTCCGCTGCCCGAAATGCCATTGTTCCTCCGGCCCGATCGCTACATCAATGTTCCCCTGGATTCCACCTACCAGGGCGCTTATGACGGGACACCGGCGTTTTGGCGGAATGTTCTCGAGACGCAAGCGTGAAACCGCCTCTTAGCTTAGGCCCTAACAAAACGGGGACTGGCTCCGAGCCACACACATGCAATCACGCAGAATAAACGCCCTGGCGAGGTGCCTGTCCCCGTTTTGTTAGGGCCGCTTAGCGCACGCGCTACTCCGCCGCCACGTAACCGTTCACGGCAAGGAAATGCACCGATCCATCGGCGAAGCGGGATCTGCCGGTCAGATTACCACGACGGCGTAGGTTCGGACGGGCGGGAGTTCGAGGATGCGGCGGCCGCCCTTCTGCGCGACCGTCAGCTCCTTTTCCGACCCGTCGAAATCGAGCCATCGAGCCGATTTAACAGCGCGCAATCGCGGCCCAAGTTCCAGGCGGAGGTCCTGGTCGAGTTCAGGGGCCGCATAGTTGACCAGATGCGCCACCATGCCGTCGTCCGGGCGATCATAAGCGCTCAGTGCCGTCGTCTTGGCGCCGCGGAGCCGAACGGAGAGACGGTCGCCCGCCGCTTTCTCAACCGCGGCGGCCAGTGCCGGGGCGCTTTTCGGCAGAGGCACGCGGATCTCGTAGCCCCCAGTCGCCGCGGTACGGACCGCGTCGTCGCCGACGCGCAAGACTCCTTCGCCCTCGAACGCGGCGAAAGCGGGAGCGTCCCGAAGCCGGCCGTTTTCGTCCAACTGTCCGTTCTCGCCGGCCAGGATCACGGCTCCGCCCCCGTCGACAAAGACGCCGATCGCCCGGCAGTCGTCGTCGCTCAGATGCGATTGCCCGGCGACAATCAAGACCGCGTGGTCGTTCAACCGGCTCAGGTCTTCGCTAAAAACGGTTTCCCAGGTGAATCCGTTGCGAATGAGGACCTCTTCCGCGCCGAGAACTCGAGACCACGAGTCCCGGCTGTCGAACGCCAACGACGCGAACGAGCGGAGGACTGCCACGTCGCGGACCGCTCGGGTCGTGTCGGTCAGGGCCGCGTTGGCCCGAACGAACGCGAGCGACTTGCGCAGGGCCTCGCGGAACGCGGGGTTGTCGATCCGCATGCGATCGCCTTCGCCCCAGGGACGCAAAGACCAGTTGGTGCCCGGCACGCCGCCGTTGGCCGCCGCTTCGACGACCTGAAGCGCGATCTCCTCGGGGCGCTCCGGAAGCCCCAAGGCCGTTTCTCTCCCTTTGCGCCACGTGGTGGAGACAACGCGGTACCCGATCGCACGCGCCTGCTTGTAGGCGCGGATCTGCGAAATGACGGCGCCGTCGACGATCCCCGGAAAATTGCCGTTTTCGGCGAACATCAGGTTCAGATGCTTCCCCACTGCAGGCGCCCACACGCTGCGGCGATAAGGGGCATCGAACGAGCGGGGATGCGCGGGATTGCCCAGCAGAATTGCGCCGGGCCGGATGTTCCGCGCATGCGCGGTGATGTCGCGGTGGTACTCGCCGAGACTCTCGCAACGGAAACGGACCCACTCCTGGACCAGCGGATCCTGGATCTGCGAGAGCGTCTGCGTCGGAGGCTGCCGCACGTGGTCGAACGAGGCGAGCCCGAACCGCTCGCGCGGGCTGTCGTGGCGCCGAGCCAGCCACGCGCGGAACTGCGTCTCGCATCGCGGACAGTAGCATGGCTCCGCATAGTCGTTGTCGAAATGGAGACCGTCGAGCCCGATCTCCTCCAGCCCGTAGCCGATGACGCTCTTGAGATACCGGCGAAATTCATCGCTGAGGATGCAGGGCGTCCAGCGGAAGTACGTTCCGCCCCAGGTCCGCAGTTGCCCGGCCTGGTCGCGCTGGATCCACGTCTCGGCGTCGGGCTGCTCGGCGAGAAACGCCTCGTAGTAAAGCGATCGCGACTGGCAGTAGCCGAGAACTTGGATCCCGTGGCGGTGGGCGATCTTCACCAGTTCGGCGGTCCGCTGCTGCGCGTCGTGCTCGTGTTTCAGGCCGAAGCCCTTGAAGAAATGCGTGATCGCCAGGTTCACGCCGAGATCGGCCATGGTGCGGGCGATCTCGTCGGAGTGGAGCCGATCGTACCACTGCGGCACCCAGGCGGCATTGCCGTCGACCGCTCCGGCGTTGCGCCCGAGACGCCGGTAGTGGTCCAGCGGCTCCCATCCCCACCACGACCAGTAATACGGGGCGTGGGTGGCGGCGGCACGGGCGCCGGTGGATTCTCCTCGTGCGGCGGCCTGGTGCGTGAAGCCCGAGGAACTGGATAGTGACAGAAAGGAAACCGCTCCAAGTGAGGAGAGAAAATCGCGCCGACGCATGGTGAGGCCCTCCGATTCCAAACAGTGACCAGCCCGGCTGCTCGGAAGCAGCCGGGCTGATGGTCCAGTTCGCGCATCCAGCCCGGCTGCTCGGAAGCAGCCGGGCTGATAATCCAGTTCGGGCCTTATGATAGCAGAACGCTGCCCGCGCGTGCCAGGAGGATGTATTGTACGCCCCCAACCATTGACCGGCGTCGCGGAAGCATCCACAATAGCCGGTATCCTGAAGGCATTCGGATCACCTAACCGGAGGAGCGCCCCGATGCTGCGTCCCGTGCAACTTGACCGACGCCGTTTTCTGAAACGTTCGACTGCCCTCGCCGCCGGCGCCGCGGCGGCTCCCTGGTTCGTTCCTTCTAGCGCAATTGCTGTGCCGGGGCGGCCCGGAGCGAACGACCGCATCGGCGTAGGGTATATCGGCGCCGGTCGGCGTGCGAATCAGTTGATGGGGCTGCCTCGGGAGGGACAGATCGTCGCGGTAGCCGACGTGGATCGCACTCGGGCCGAAGCGGTGGCCAAGAAGCGGGACTGCCGGCCATACCAGGACTACCGCGCAATGCTCGACGCGGCCGACGTCGACGCCGTGTTCGTCGCCACGCCCGACCACTGGCACGTCCTGGCGAGCATTCACGCCTGTCAGGCCGGCAAGGACATCTACCTGGAAAAGCCCCTGAGCCTCACGATCCGCGAAGGCCGCGTCCTGGTGGATGCGGTGCGGAAGCACGGCCGGGTGCTTCAGACCGGCTCGCAGCGTCGCTCGATGCCAGGCCACCGCTACGGCTGCGAGTTGGTCCGCAGCGGGGTGGCGGGCAAGATCCACACCGTTTGTATCCTGAATTACCCGAGCCCTTGGGAGTGCGGCTTGCCGGGCGAGCCCGTGCCGGAAGGACTCGACTGGGACGCCTGGTGCGGGATGACCGAGCCGGTCGGCTTCCACCCGGACATTTATGTGCAACGGTCGAATCCCGGCTGGATTTCCTTCCGCCCCTGGTCCGGCGGCGAGATGACCGGCACGGGTGCTCACGGCTTCGACCAGATCCAGTGGGCCCTGGACCTGGACCACACCGGGCCGGTGGAAATCTGGTGCGAGGGCGGAAAGCTCGAGCCGCTGGTTTACACGCAGCCCGAGAGCCGCGCGCGGGGCGATCGGGCGATGAGCCGGGGCCGCAGCGTGACGATGCGCTATGCCAACGGCATTACGATTCAACTCACCGAGAACGGTCCCGCTGCCGGCGGCGAGTTCATCGGAGACAACGGCAAGATCCGCATCGGCAACAACACCGTCGACAGCAACCCCGCGGACCTGGCCAAGGTGCCGGCGGACAGCCTGAACGTTCGTCTGCCGGTGATCGACAACCACATCCAGAACTGGTTCGACGCCATCAAATCGCGAGAGAAGCCGATTGCCGACGTCGAGATCGGCCACCGCTCGGCCATCCTCTGCCACCTCGGCAATATCGCCCGCTGGGTCGGCCGGAAGCTCCACTGGGATCCGGAGAAAGAGCTCTTTCCCGGCGACGAGGAAGCCAACAGCTACCTGGATCGGCCGAGGCGGAAAGGGTATGAACTGCCGGAAGTGTAGCGTCGTGCCGGATTGGGATATGATTGCACAGCGCCACTTCCGATAGCCCCACCCGGCCCTGTGCCGGTGGAAAAAGGGTTTGGCGACTACGACGCGGCACCTCCCTCTGCATTTTCCAAACCCTCTTTCCATCGGCGGGGCCGGCTGCGGATAACCTATCATGATCGCGATGAAACCGCATCATTTCGTAGACATCCTGACGGCATTGGGAGAGGAACGTGTCGAGTTCCATCCCCACCCGTACGGCCACGCGCTGCACCGCGTGGCAGAAGCGATACTCCGCGACGGCAACGTGCTGCTTCGCATGGAGTTGGGGGCCGACGACATCTGCCGGCCATGCTGCCATCATGTCGACGGCTCCTGCGACGACACGATCGATACCTCGTTCAGGCCGGAAGCGCCGAGTTCGAAACGCGAGTGGAACTTGCTCATCGACCGGCGCTGGTGTGAACGGCTCGGGCTTGCTCAAGACGACCGCCTGACCGCCCGTGAGTTCTGCCTGCGTCTGTGGGACAACTGCGGAGATCTTGCAGACATTTACCGGGAAATTCCGCCGGGCCGAGTTCTCGAACGACAAACGAAGCTGCGTAAGGGAGTGAGCCTGTTCCTCGCCAAATCAGAGCCCGTATCATGAACATGCTTCCAGACAACGGTTCCTCTTCCTTGGCTGGATGACATTCGATACCGAATGCGAAGTCACAACTGATTTTCGCACGCTGCCGTCGGCCCTTGCCCATCGCCACCGGCATCCGCTGCCAGCGCCCTTTCGGCCGCCTTTCTCACCTGAAAACGATCCTCGCTACAGCGCAAACGCCGAGCCTCAGGAAATGCCACGGGCCTGCCCCGTGGATCGTTACGTTCCTCGCTACAGCGCAAACGCCGCGCCTCAGGAAATGCCACGGGCCTGCCCCGTGGATCATTACGATCCTCGCTACAGCGCAAACGCCGAGAGATCTCGACGGGGTCAGGCTTTCACCGCTAACTGACCAATGCGCCCTAGCACTAACCTGTTTTCAGTTAGTGGCCAAAGTCTGCACCTGCGACTGTGCCCGCTCCCCCTCCCGCCCCGCAACACCCGCCGACGCTCCGCCCCAAAGGGGCAAGACTCGGCAGCCCGCCCACGAAGTCCGCGCAGCCCCGGAGACAATATCGCCGGCAACCGGCACCCAAAGGCCCACCGGGCTGCAACCGCCAATCGCGAAATTCCGGCGGCGAATCCGACCGTCCACATGCCACCCCCGCGACGACTCTCGTTCGTCGTGCCGCACTTCTCTCTGTGCCCTCGGCACCAGACGGCTTTTGCGCAGCACCAAAATCCGCTTTCACAATTCGTGCAACAGGCCGCCACCAGGCTCGCCCGGTGAGAGCCACGACTGCTGGCTAGAACGCCACCTCGCCCCACAAGCAGGGGCTCGATGCGGCAGACTTTGTCGAAAATAACGCCTGCAAGCGGAACTGCTCTCGTAACATGTGGTTTCCATCGACTACCCCCACCCCTAATGCTTGCATGCAACCTCCCCGCCCATTATGTTGGCCAGGAAGTCGCAGGAGCACGTTGATTGCCTGTCCCAGCTTGTTGGGGGTCTGGTCCGGCGAAAGCCTGGGATTGGAGCGAGAAGGAGTAAAATGAGTACTGTCGCAGTGACGCTCCCGAAGTTCGTCGGCCATGAAACGTTCACCCTGCGTTATGGTTGGCTGAAAAAGGCCGTGGACGCCGTACAGGAGGATCCCGGGATCTTCCAGCGTGACGACGCGCTTGTGATCCTCGGCGTGGGCAAGAATAGGGTGCGATCGATTCGCCATTGGGGACTTGTCACGGGCGTACTCTCGGTCCGTCGAGCACGGTGGTCATCGAAGGAGTCAACCTGGCTCCTCCTTGGGCTGTTGGTGATTCCACGGAGCCTCCACGTGCCAGGTCTTCCTGGAATCACAAAGCGCTGCCGAGGTGCAAGGGGAGGCGGTCACTGCTGCTGCGTGGTTGCGGGAATCGAAACGCGGACGCAGCTAGACTTGACCTCCCAACAGAAACTGGCTCCGTCCCCGTTTCGATTTCCTTTCAACCGCAGCAGAACGTCGTTCCCCTGGATGGCGTCCGCGGTGTGACAGCCCTATGGCATCGTCGCCAACGTCCTGATGAACGAGAAGGACGGCTGGAGATTCTTCGCGAGCGGCCCGTCCGCGGTGACCAGTTCGCAGCCCTCCTCCTCCGCCAACGCGACGTAGAGGCAATCATAGACCCCTATTCGCGCAGCGGCAGCGATCTCGGCGGCCCGCGTCAGGAGCGGGATGTGAGGCACAAGCGCCGGGGCGTCCACCATGATCGTCTGCCAGAGTGCAAGGCCGCCGATGATTCTCCTCTGCCTTTCGGCTTTCAGGAGGGCGTGCAGGCATTCCACGGGGAAGATGTCGGGTGCGATCAGTTCGTGGATCGCGTCGTGGAAATCGTCCCGCAATCTCCGCGCCTTGTCGGAATCCGTTTCCGAGAGCACCCACTTCAGCCCGACGTTGGAGTCGAGAACGTACTTCATTCGTCCCGTGTCTCGCGGATGAGTTCCACCGCGATGTCCGTCTCCCCGAACCTCTGGCGCACCTCTTCGCGGATGCCCTCGCCCCGTTCCCGGATGCGTCGGTAGGTTTGCTCATCCACGCGCCGCCCCGAGGCCAGCGCTTCGACCACGATGTCCATGTCCGCCAGTACGTCTGAGGTAATGTTCGTGCTCATAGAGACATTGTCCCATATGTGAAGTTGTAGTCAAGACAAGCACCCCCTTGACCGCGTCTGGAAGAAGGCGTTCGGCAGAAGCCGACGAGCACAGTAATGCTGTCAGGAAGGCGATGCAAAACCATTCAGAAAAAGCTCGATCTCTCTCTGGCAGAAGAGCTTACGGCGACTGACCGGAGGCGGGTCGAGGTCCACTTGCAGTCCTGTGCCGACTGCCGTGCTGAGTTGGCCCGGCCAGAGCAGTTGCTCCTTCTGCTGAAGGGCGATTCGGCCGTTCCGCCCGTGCCGGAGGGTTTCACCAGCCGGCTGATGCCCAAGGCGAAGCAGCGGTTGCCTGCACGTCAGCCGCCTGAGACGGTGCCATCGAGCATCCGCCGACGGCAAAAAAGGGGACGTAGCGTTGCGTCCCCTTTTTTCTCCCGTGTCTTCGTCGATTGGATCGAAGAGCAAACCGGGGCAAAGGCATTCGACTTGCTCTCAGCAGCGCGATTCATTCCGGCGGGAGGCGGGAAATCTGGTGGCCGGCGCCGTGTGTCCGACGTCCGAGTAGCATTGCTCGACAAAACGATAGGCTTCTTGTTGGGCTGTTGGTGATTCCGCGGAGCCTCCACGTGCAAGGTCTTCCTGGATTCACAAAGCGGTGCCGAGGTGCAAGGGGAGGCGGTCACTGCTGCTGCATGCCTGCGCGAATCGAAACGCGGGCGCAGCCAGACTTAACCGCCCAAGACAAACTGGCTCCGTAGCTTCTTTCGATTTCCCCTCGTCCATTCCTCACGCAAATCACCGCCTTCCGTTCGCATTCTTGGCCGAAGGCCTTCTTCTCACCGTAGCCTGGGGCAGTGCTCTTCTTGCAACAAGGGCACTACCCCAGGCCCACGGCGAATCCCATCCTCATTGGCCAACGGCCACACTCACCTCTCCACCTTTGGAGTGCGCGTGACCTGTCACCGCTTTCTTTTTTTCCTTCTTTCCTTTCATCTTTGTCCAGCCACTTTCGACACTTACCTCGGCCCTCGGCCCTTGCCCATCGCCACCGGCATCCGCTGCCAGCGTCCCTTCGGCCGCCTTTCTCACCTCAAAACGTCCCGAGCACAGCCGCGAACAACGCGATCTCACCCGGACGCCGAAGCCCACCTTCCTGCTTTGTACTCTGTACTCCGTACTCTGTACTCTTCCACCCCGACCCACGGCTTTCCCATTCGCTGACTCCTCAATTCGTTGGGGCCCATTTCCCGCTCCACCTCGCGGCCCGCAACACGCGCCGACCTTCCGCCCCAAAGTGGCAAGACTCGACAGCCCGCCCACGAAGACACTCGCAAGACGCTGGAGCACGGCTGGAGCCGGGCGGTGCTCACCGTGCAGATTGAACGCGACCTGTTCGGCCGCCAAGGAAAGGCGATCACCAATTTCCCCGCCCGCCTGCCGGCTCCCCAGTCGGACTTGGCCCAGCAGTCGCTCAAAGACCCGTATCTGTTCGACTTCCTGACGTTGCACGAGGAGGCGGTGGAACGCGACCTCGAAACGGGACTGGTCGAGCACATTCAGAAGTTCCTGGTGGAGTTGGGAGCAGGATTCGCGTTCGTCGGCCGGCAGGTGCCCATTACCGTGGGAGATGACGACGATTACCTCGAAAAACGAGCTCCGTCCGTTTCGATTTCCCCTCGTCCATTCCTCTCCGCAAATCACGGCATTCCGTTCGCGTTCTTGGCCGAAGGCCTTCTTCTCACCGTAGCCTGAGGTAGTGCCCTTCTCGCAACAAGGGCACTACCCCAGGCCCACGGCGAATCCCATCCCCATTGGCCAACGACCATATTCACCTCTCCACCCCGGCCCACGGCTTCCTCATTCGTTGACTACCTAGCAGGATCAGAGGCGGTCTACCTGCTGTTGCAAGAGAAAGACAGAGCCCGATTGTGGCCACCCCCCGCTGAAAGTAAAATGGGGCTGGCACTTACAATCCACCCAGAAGGTGGATTCCGTCCGAGATGGTGGATGAGAGTCTTCGATTGCGGCCTGAGAGCCGTTGGTGTGCGCGGACGAAGTGTGAAACGCCGGAAAGTCTCGGACCGCTACTGACAGGGGAATGCAAAGTAGAGGAACCAGTGACTACCCATCTGTCAACCCGTTTGGTGTGGCACGACCGCGCATGGGACGGTTGCGTCTGCGACTGCCCAAGCAAGAACGCATATTGCACGGTCCATGTCCACGTTCGCGATAGTCGGAATGACGAGGCTGAGGACGCTGCCGCGGGGACACCGCTTGACGAATTGGACGATTGGCAGCCACCATGCTCACGTGACCCGATCGCGTTTTCGTCGCGCCGTTTCACAATCACACATAGCGACCCTCTCGAATTCCGTAATCTCCCGTCTGTCGTCGAAGACCTTCCGCCCTATTCGGTGTGCCCGTCGCCTTATCGCTGGATGCGCGAGGAGAACGTCCGGGCGATATGCGAGGCGGAGAAGTTCGACATACCCGGCCCAGGCGATTCCAAGAAGCAATATGGCTGGGTCTTCGAGCCGGATCGGCAGCTTACCCTCTTAACGAAATTCTGGGACAAGCTGCAAAAGGGCAAGTCACTCATTTTCTTCTACTGCAACCATGGCAATCCGCTGGACGAAAGCCTCAATCGTATCCTTCTCGGCGTGGGGCGCATTTCCGAAATGGGCCGCCAACGCTACTTCGGCAAGAAGCTCCCGAAATATCCTGACGATTACCCGGTCTGGTCCCGCTGCATCACGCACGATTTTCCGAACGAGGGTTTCAGGCTTCCCTACCACGAGTACCTCCGTGCCGGCTATGATCCAACGAACATTATTTGTCGCGTTCCGGATGGTGCCATGCTTAATTTCTCCTACGTGGCGGAGCATGTGAACGACGACCTCGCGGTGGGCGCACTGGAACGGCTCGTCCAATCGGTCCAGACCATGAAGGACGAGGGAAAGGTCGAAGGCGAATGGGATCGGCACTTGGGCTGGCTCAACGATGTCCTTTCTGAAGTCTGGCAAGACCGCGGGCCGTTTCCCGGCATCGGCAGTGTACTTCAGTTTCTCGGATTTGCAACAGGCACCGCATTCCACCGTCAAGTTGTGCTTCCGATTATCGAGAAGGGTGAGAACGGCTGGGAGTATATCCAAGCCGTGTTGGAAGGACGCCGCACCTGCGAGGATAAGCGGTACTCGGCCGGATTGAAGCAGGCGGGCCACCGATGGCGGGTGTACAGCGAATCCCGCCGCCAATTGCTATCCCTGCTCGTCCGGTTCGAGTTGTCACCTCAACAGGTGCAGCGGGTAGCCAAACCTGACGAGCGGGATACCGCGGCCATCGTGGCCAAGGAGGCGGACATCCTTGCGAACCCTTACCTGATTTGCGAGATGGACCAGGGCACCTCCGATTCAGAGCCCATTGCCCTGGAAACCATCGACCACGGGATGCGGCCCGAGGGAGAAGCAGCCCGTTTTCTAGCCGAAGACGAAACCCTCGTCCATGACGATCCGCGGCGCGTCCGCGCGGTGGCCGTCGCCGTTCTCCAAGCAGCGGCGCAGAAAGGCGATACCCTCCTGCCGTTTGGGGAGGCTATTGCGCGGATCAACAAACGGTTCCCCGACCGGCGTGCCTGTCGTCCCGACCGTGAATTGGTTCTCGGTCAGGCGAGCTTCTACCAGGAATCGCTTCATTTTCCTGCTGAAAGCGACGCGCCTACGATGGCGCTCAAGACGCTCGCAGAATTGGAACAAGAGGTCAGCAGCCGGGTGGCTCGCCGTCTCAAAAAGCGAAACGATTCGCCAAAGCCAGGCTGGAATTGGGAGAACCTGCTCAAGGAGGCATTTAAGGAAGGCAGAGGAGCAAGACTTCCGGCCGAGATCGAGGAACGGGCGAGGAAAGAGAAGGCCGAGGCGCTGGAAAAGCTCTATGAAGCCCGATTCAGTATACTCTGTGGCCGGGCAGGGACCGGGAAAACGTCGGTTCTGAGGGTCTTTCTCAACGGCCTGGAGGAACTGGAAGGCAAAAGCCCCGTTCTGCTCTTGGCCCCGACCGGAAAGGCCCGAGTTCGACTGATGGACCGAACCAAGCGGGACGATGATACCGTGCGCGACGCTCTCACTATCCATCAGTTCCTTATGCGGAACGATTGGCTCAATCCCGACAACTTCGCGTTACGTTACCAGGGCGGGCGACAGGCAGGGGCTCGTACGGTCATCATCGACGAAGCTTCGATGATTCCGATGGATCTTCTGGGCGTTCTGTTCCGGGCCTTGGATTTGAACAAGGTGACTCGCCTGATCCTGGTGGGTGATCCCAACCAATTGCCTCCGATTGGTCCGGGCCGCCCATTTGTGGACATCATTTCCTGGCTGGAAGAGACCGACGACGACAAGCTGCGTAAGACTTACCCCGCCGCGTTCCAGCTACCTTACGAGCAGCGCAACCAGTGTCTTGCCCGGCTCACCGAGCGCGCTCGACATGAGGACCACAATAGCCAAGCGTTGCGGCTGGCTGACGGCTACCTTCGCGATGACCCCACTCCTGGGGACGACGAATTGCTCTCCCTTGTCGCTCGCCAGGAAGTAGGGGGCGACCTTGAGGTCCACTTCTGGCAGGATAGCAACCAGTTAGCCGAAATCCTATCGGCCCGTATGCAAGTGTTGCTGAAGCTGAGCGACGTTAGTCCGGCCTACAAGAGGTTCAATGCCAGTTTGGGCATTGCGGAAGATCGCGAGCAAACGGACCCGCGGCAAGCGGAACGATGGCAAATCCTGAGTCCTGTTCGGAACCACGACTTCGGCACGACCGAGATCAACCGCCGCATTCAGTTGAAGTACCGCGGCGGCCTGATTGCCTCTGGCAAGCAGCGATGGAGCGAAAGCGACCGGCCTTTTGGCGAACAAGAAATAGTCTGGACTGATAAGGTGATTCAGGTCTTCAATCGGAAGATGAAAGCCTGGCCGCGAGGCGAGGGACTGGATTATGTCGCCAACGGGGAGATCGGATTGGCTCTCGGCACGAATGACGACAGCCTGGATGTCGCATACTCGACCCAGCCGACGGTAACGTACCGATACTACCGCAATCAAGTTGACGAGAACCTGGAACTGGCGTATGCCCTGACAGTCCACAAATCTCAAGGGAGCGACTTCGATATTGTGTTCTTGGTGTTGCCCAAGAAAGCCGCAACTCTCACGCGCGAGTTGCTCTACACAGGATTAACCCGTTTTCGGCAAAAGATGGTCGTACTGATCGAAGGGGACACGACCGTTCTGGAGAAGCTGCGCAGCCCACAATGCTCCGACACGCTTCTGAGAAACACGAACCTGTTCGTAACGGCCGTACGGCCAGAGTCGGTGGATAGGTACTACGCCGCTCATCTGATCCACCGCACACGTCCGTCTCCCTCGCACCCGGAAGGGATCATGGTTCGCTCCAAGTCGGAGGTCATCGTCGCTGACATCCTGACCAATCTGGGCATGACCGCCGAGTACGAGCAGAAGCTTCCGTCAAGGGACAACCCGAACGATTACCGCTTGCCCGATTTCACGGTGAGTTACGAAGGCGACACGTTCTACTGGGAGCATCTTGGGATGCTCACTGTCCCCTCGTATCGCGAGCAATGGGAACGAAAGCGGCAGTGGTACGACGACAACGGTTACGCGGCGCGTCTGATTACCTCCGAGGACGGCCTGGATGGCGGGATCGACGCACTGGAGATCGAGAGAATTGCGCGAACGCGTATTCTGCTGGAAGGCTAACGGACCACAATATCGGAAGGGTCTTGTGCCATGCACGGGAAGATGGTTGTGCTGATGCGGGATGTCACCAAGGCGCTCTGCGCCTTCCTTGAACGGTCGCTTCCAAGGCTGAAGGCCGATTGGTGGGCGAGCCTTGTTTTGCCCGCCCTTTCGTTCCAGCAGCGTCGAATAGTGGAACAGCAGGGAACTACGTCGCTGGCCAGACTCGATCTTGCCGGCCTGCTGCGGGTATTCGATCAGAATTGGCACCTCATATCTCAGGCGGAGAATCTGGCGGCATCGGATCGCAACTTTGTCAAGGAGATGGGCAGCGTGCGAAACCGCTGGGCGCACGTCGGGCCAGCGGGGGTTCCCGAAGACGATGCGTATCGTGACCTCGACACCATGCAGCGGTTCGCCACCGTAATCTGTGCCGAAAGTGGGGTCATTGAGGCTGTCAAGGTCGCTAAGAGCGAGCTGCGGCCTCGGCAGGCACTGAATGTCCCCGCGAAGTCTGAGGCCCCAAAGATGGCGGCCTCCGAGTTTCAAGTGGGGCAGATCGTTGCGCCAAAATCCAACCTCGGTAATACCGGTGCGGTGGTGGCGGTCATCCCAGGGCAGCCTGAGAACCGATATGCCGTCTTTCATAACGGGGCAACGACGACTTACTATGCCTCCCAACTCCAGGCCGCCAAAGTTTCTGCGGAAATCGCCCCGTGGCTCAATCTTTCCGAGTTTCACGCCCACCTAAGCGCACTGCAAATCTGCGAGCCGAGCCTTTCCACCTTGTACTCCCTCAACGCGGCCAAGGTGGACTTCGTTCCTTACCAATATCGCCCCGTGCTGAAGTTCATCCATTCGGATCGTCCCCGCCTCTTGATTGCCGATGGTGTCGGCGTGGGCAAGACTATTGAAGCGGAGTTGATTCTGCGCGAACTCCAGGCCAGAACCGATGTCCGGTCGGTCCTGGTAATCTGCCCGAAGCCGCTGATTGTCGAGCGAAAGTGGGAACTCGAACTGAGGCGGTTTGACGAACGCTTCACGCACCTTGATGGAGCTGCGCTAAGATACTGCATTGACGAGGCCGATCTGGAGGGCGAATGGCCGGAGGAGCACTGCAAGACGATCATTCCATATTCGCTGTTCGATCAGACATTGCTCCACGGCGAAACGCGAGGCACAAAACGGCGCAAGGGACTCTTAGACCTCGACCCGCGGCCGCGCTTCGACCTGGTGATCGTCGATGAAGCCCATCGCATTCGGAACACGGAGACCTACACGCACGAGGGCGTGCGCTTTTTCTGTGATAACGCGGAAGCGGTCCTCTTCCTGACCGCCACTCCTGTTCAGCTTGGCAGCGACGACCTTTTCGTGTTGCTGAACGTGCTACGGCCCGATCTGATAATCGACCGCCAAAGTTTTGCACACATGTCTGAGCCCAATCCCCACATCAATCGCGCGGCAGACCTGGTGCGATCGCAGCCGGATGGCTGGAACCAACTGGCACGCGAAGCAATGGTTGAAGCGGCATCTACGGACTGGGGCCGGTCCATGCTTCAGGACAACCCCGAATTCCAGCGGGTCTACGACATGTTGGCCGGCGGTGCGCTCAGCCCTGAGCAAAGAGTAGACGCAATCAACAGCTTGGAGCAGACGCACAGCTTCGCCCGTATCATCAACCGGACCCGTCGCCGGGACATCGGCCAATTCACCATTCGCCGGCCGGAAACGGTGGAGGTGCCATTCACCCCGGAGCAAAGGGAACTCCACGACAGCATAATGGCGGTCCAAGCCGCAATTCTGACACGGTTACACGGTAACCGGAGCGTCAAGTTTCTAATGACCACGATCCGCAGGCAGGCTGCAAGCTGTCTGTTCGGACTTGCCCCGTTGCTGGAGAACATTCTCACTCGTCGCATTGACGAATTGACTTGGCAGGAGGCCGACGACGCTCCCGACAATCCCGTTCTGGAATCGTTGCTTGAAATCGAGTCGCAGATTTCCGCGGTACTGACGAAGGCGGAAAATCTTTCACCCGAAGACCCCAAGCTCTCTAAGCTCTGCAAAATCATCGCCGATAAACAGCAGTTGGACAACAACAAGGTCATCGTGTTCAGCAGTTTCCGCCACACGCTTTCCTATCTGCACAAACACATCAAGGGGGACGGGCTTCGGGTTGGCATGGTCCACGGCGATACCCGCGACGAACACCGCGTTGAACAGCGAAATCGGTTTCGGATGCCCAAGGCCGACGCGAATGCTTTGGACGTGCTCCTCTTTTCCGAGGTCGGATGCGAAGGGCTTGATTACGAGTTCTGCGATTGCATGGTCAACTACGACCTGCCCTGGAATCCCATGAGAATTGAGCAACGGATTGGCCGCATCGACCGCCGCGGCCAGAAGAGCGAGTATGTGACCATTTACAATCTGATAACGCCCGACACGGTGGATGCAGAAATCTACTACCGCTGCCTCTGGCGGATCGGGGTTTTTGAACGGGAGATCGGGGCCAGCGAAGAAATCCTGGGGCAGATCACGCGAGAGATTCGTGATATTGCGGATAACCTGTCATTGACCCCCGAAGAGCAGCGACAGAAATTGCAGCAGCTAGCCGACAACCAGGTTCGTCTGATTCGAGAACAACAAGAATTGGAAGACAAGCAAGCCGCATTCTTCGGACTGAAATTGCCGGAGCTTCAGACGAAGAAGGACATCGAAGATGCTTCCAGCTATTGGCTGTCGCCCCGGGCTGTCCACACCCTCGTCGCTTGCTACCTTCAAGATCTTCTTGGTGGCGAGCAGGAATACGTTCTCGGCGACAAACCTCTCAAGACGCTGCGGCTATCACAGGAGGCCCGCGAGAAGCTACTAAAGGACTACCGCGCGTTGCAACGCATGAAGGGAGCCACCTACCGCCAATGGGAGGGTTGGCTCAAGGGAAACGAGCCCCATCTGGCCATAACATTTGATGCCTCTTGCGCAGTGGATCACCCGGAAGCTGTGCTCATGGGACCGCTCCACCCCTTAATTCGCCAGGCAGCCGCGGCCTACAAGCCGCAGAAGTGTCTAATGGCCGCGTGCGCGGTGGCGGATGACTCGCTTCCTGTGGCCGATTATCCCTTTGCCGTCTACCGCTGGCGTTTTCACGGTTTGCGTGAGGACGTTCAGTTGCGGGCGATCAGCGCGAGCGATTCGGTTGATGCCAAGGTAATACGGCTGCTCGAACGGGCGACACCAATTGACCTTGTGCCGCAGGATCGACCGGCCGCCGCCGTGTTCGACAGTCTGGAATCAAGACACTATGCGGAGTGGCGAAGGGCGAGCGAGGAACACCGTGAACGAATCCAACAGCTTGCCAGCTATCGGCGCGAGAGCCTTAAAGTAAGCCATGCGGCGCGAATGGCAATCCTCAAGGAACAATTTACCCACGCGACCGACGAGAAGATTCGCCGAATGCGGCAGTCGCAGATCGACTCGGCCGAGGCGGAGTACAGCCGCAGAACAAAGGAACTCGATGACGCTATCGCGCAAGCAGATATTACCAGCGACCTGGTTGCTCAGGGCGTCGTACGCGTAGGACGAAGTTGAATGTCGCCAGGATGGCATTCACGTTAGAGTGCGATAACAGAACCCGGGCGCGCAGCCCTGCGAGCCCTGCCCCTCACAAGTACCATACACTCAACAATGTCTCCATCCTCGCCTAGCCAACACGAGAAACAAGCCTACGAGCACATCGGCCGACTTCGCAGGGAGAAGTTTGACCTCGATGGCCATGCCGATACCCTACGATGTGTGAACAGACTTGCCGTCGACCTTTACAATTCCATTACGGCGCTCTCCCGCGACCTTTACGTCAAGGACACGCACTTCATTTTCGAGTTGATTCAGAATGCTGAAGACAATGCTTATCAACGTGGCGAGGAACCGTATCTTGCCTTTCGCCTGCTCCGCAACGATCCAACAGGCACGCCCCGTGCGCGGGGCGCGCTGTTGATTGAGAACAACGAACGTGGCTTTATGCCAGAACACGTTGCGGCCCTGTGTGCGGTCGGACAATCGACGAAACGTAAGGCCCAGGGCTACATCGGCGAGAAGGGTATCGGCTTCAAGTCCGTGTTTCGCGTCACCTCAAATCCCCACGTTTTCTCCAACGGCTATGCGTTTCGCCTGCCAGAGAAGCACAAGGCCACGAAGCTAGGATACATTGTACCGTGCTGGGTAGACGATATACCGGAGGAGGTGAATGCCGATTACACAACAATAGTCCTCCCTCTAGACCAACGCGGAACTTCCTTCGATGACATCACTCTTCGCCTTGGTGAAATCAAGCCCGAGACGATATTGTTTCTGCGGAAACTCCAGCATCTTCGATTACATGTGGAGGGAGCTTTCGATGCTGTCCTACGGAAGCAACGGCTGAGAGGATCAAGAGTCAGTTTGAGCTACAGCAGTGGGCAGCCGTCCGAAACTCAAGCGGAGCCAGGGGTAGCCAACTATTGGGTCACCACGAAGCGGTTCGACAAGCCACGGCATATTCACGCCGACAAACGCAATGACGTAACACAGACCGATGTTACGGTCGCGCGCCTCTCGATGAGAGGAAGGACAAGAATGGCCCGGTGTTTGCTTACCTTCCCGTATATGAGGACAAAGGTTTGCCCTTTGTCATCAACGCGGATTTCCTCCTGACAAGCGCGAGAGAAGCCGTGCAGGAGGACGAGCCGTGGAACAAGTGGCTTCGCGATTGCGTTGCCGACACGTTCGTTGGTGCCTTCGAGGCTATGGTCGCACACCAGCAGTATCGGACGCAAGCATACCGATACCTGCCCTTATCGCCTGCCAATTCATTCCTGCTGCCCGCGTGTGAAGCGATTTATCGCGATCTAAGCAAGCGCGCATGTGTCTGGACTGAAGGGGCAGAACCACTTCGCCAGCCGGCTGAGTGCGCAACGGCAGAGGAGCGGTTTCGCACACTTTTCGTACAGGAACAGCTACCACGACCTCTTACGAAGAGGCCGATCGTCAAGCCAGAGATTACAAAATGGGGTGAGCAGCTTCAAAGGCTGGGCGTGAAGAAGATGACAACGGCCGAGGTGCTTGACTGTCTCAAGGACGCTAAGTGGCTTCGGCGGCAGACGATGGAGTGGTTTGTGGACTGCTATGGTTATCTCAGGCAGTTCAACGCCAGCAACCTGGAAGGTATACTTGAATGTCGCATAGTACCGGTTGAAAAAGGGCGACTGTCGTGCGACAACGAACAGGCGATCTACTTCGAGTGCGATGCGGAGACTCGCGAACTGCTTGATTCCATTCCCCGGAACATCCGATCTCAAGTCCAAGTTACCTTCCTTCGCAGTGAATTCTACCGGCACGTTGCTGACAACGAGGACTTACGCGCGTGGATGACAGAGACGTTGAGCGTATATCCCTTTAGCCATGAGAACTATATTGTGGATGTTTCAGAATGGCTTATCAATAATGCAACTACTATCGAAGATGACGAGCTAGTCGGTGCGACGCATTTTCTCGCAGCGTTTTGTGATGACGACACGCCAATTGGCGACCGTATACGCGATTTGCCCGTCGTACTGAATGACGGCAGCCGGGCGCTTCTATCTGAGCTAAGGAGTCGCTGTCAGCACATAGTTACACCAGCAATGCTTGATCCTGAAAGCGGATGGCAACTTATATACGCCACGGCAAATGATCGCAATCATCTGGCGGTGTTGGCGGATGTCTACGTTCCCAAACCTGCTGCCCGCCTGTCGTTGTTGCGATTGTTGAAAGGGTTGGGAATCACCGACACGCCTAAGCCTGTCCGCCGGTCCATCGGCTACTGGCAGCAGCACCAACAAACGGCGTATGAGAAGCTCATCCTTGCGCTGCACGCTTTTAGATCAGCGAGAAGCCGACTCGGCGACATGAAAGTAGAAAACACTGTTCCCCCGCAATGGCTAGAGCAGTCGGGGCATGGCCCTGGTAAGGTGTCGCAGGAAGCGCAGCAGAGAAACAACGCGATTCTTGGGTACCTCCGAAAGCTGGACAGCGTGATAGCGGCTGCGCCAGATTATTCGCGGGAGCATACCTCGACGGAAGTTCAGACGGAGTATGGATTGCTGGCGAAGGTGTCATTGTTCTACCACGGTTTGTATTGGTATCGTGAGCCTTCCGAGTTCCTGGTTGCTTTGCGGGAAAAGGCTTGGTTGGTATCGACGAAAGGGGTTGTCCCACCGCAGCGGGCGTTCGTGGACAAGCCAGAAACAAGGGAAATCTTTGGGGATTCGGTTGCCTATGCCCTCGAACCCATGCCTGAGAGGATCGCCGATCTACTCGGCATTCGACGGCAAGTGACTGCCGAGGAACTGCTTGAGATTCTGGCACAGAATGTGACGAGCAACGCGGATAATCCGCCCTTGGCTCGCCGCGTCTATCAACGTCTCAATTCTCTGGAGGGTCTCTCGGATGCGGTGCTGCACCGGCTGAAGACCGAAGCCGTCATTTTCGCCCCTTTGGCTGGGAAACGATGGGTGACAGTGAATGAGTCAATTTGGAGCGACCGAAGCGGTATTTTCGGCGACGGATTCGCCTATCTGGAGAAGCTGTACCCGAAATTGAAAGACTTCTTTGTTGACACGCTCGGTGTAAAGGTCGACGCCGACGCCGAGTGTTTTGCGAGGCGATGGCTAGCATTGCAGGACGACGATGATGTCTCGCCCGAATATGTTCAGACAGCGCTCGCGGCCATCTATCGTGAACTTCTCCCCCTATTTGGCAAGAGTGAGTCTACGGCGCAGAGCCGTCTTCAGGAGGAGCCCGAATGGTGGAATGATTTCACGACTCGGGCAAAGATATGGTGCCAAGACGGGCTGTTCTGTGAACCTGCCGATAACTGTTTTGTGCCTGATGATGGTGAGGTGAGACGGCTGTTCGACGGAGCAGACGTGCATTTCGTCTGGCGGCCCGACAAAGCTTCATTTTCTGGTTACCAAGCAGTTTATCGCGTTCTCAATGTGCCCTACTTGTCGGAAGTCGTTACGATCGCGCTAGCTGACAACGCCGACGCGATTGTGCTTGAGGAGCCACGATTCGTGACAACAGGCGCTAAACTCTTTGCTCTTGTCTGCCTAAAGGAGCGGTATCCCGACGAATATGAACGAGCGGCCTCGGGGGGGTTGGTCGCCGCACTGTGGAATACTACCGAAGCCAAGGCAGAGCATCTTGCACTAAGGTATATGTTGGGCGATGCAACCCGTCTAAAAGAATACTCGGCCTACTGGGACAGGGCCAAGGGGCAACTCCTGCATCTCGGTGAGCACACACGAAAGATCGACGTTGCCGAATCGCTTGCGCGTGAGCTGCTATCGGATCGACGATTTAGGGATTTCGCGGCATTGGTCGAGGCGGCACTTGGCGAGAGCCTAAGGGAAGCGATGGCTCGAATTCGGAAATGGGGTTGGACTGTGCCCGTCGAAGTGCGCAGTCTTATCGGGGCGCAGTCTTCTTTGGCCGCGAGTGCAGAGTGGCCATCTGACGACGAGCAAAAGACCGGCAGGGCGCGCGGTCAGAGGGATGCGCAAACCGACAATGACGCTCAAACCGGAACAGAAGCCATCGGCGAAGGCCCGGCCACTGAGGAGTCGAGTCCCGTGGAGAGCGATACCTTACCTGGCGACGAAGAAGACGGTGCGCCGAAAGAGGACCAGCACGATCAAGAGGAGGCGCCGATCGCCGACGAATCTGCTTCACCGCTGCGCTATGCGGAGGAGTTGCACGAGGCATTCAACAAACCATCTCGACACCCGCCAGAAGAAGGCTCTCCTGAAACTGATGGGAACGTAAGCAACCCGGAGCGTCGTCGAAAGCGGACACGCGCCGACATCCACACCGCACGCGGCAACGAGCCACCCCTTGGGGAGCGATTCGATTTCGTGAAAGTCAGAAAGTGGGAAGGCAAGAATCACGATACAAGGTTCAAGTTGCAGCAATGGTACGGGGGAAGATGCCAGATTTGCGGACTGACATTTGCGAAGCGAAATGGGGAACCATATTTCGAGGGCCTGTACCTCGTGTCACGCATTCAGGCCCGATGGATCGACCGGCCGGGCAATGTCCTGTGCCTTTGTGCAAACTGCTGTGCGAAGTTTCAGCACGGTAGCGTGAGCGAAATGCAGGACATTCGACAGCAGATAAAGTGCATGAAGACCGCGGCAGAGGGAGGCCATGACAACCCTTTCCTGGAAATCATCCTATGCGGCGAAGCCAAGCGGATTGTATTCGCCGAGAAGCACTTGGTCGATTTGCAGGAGCTTCTGGGCATAGACACCGAAGCATAGGGAATACGTCCAGAATTTGGACAGGACGACGTGAAGGAGAAGGCGGACCAATACCTCCGGGCGCAGCATACGCAAGGCGACGAAATGATCTGCCAGGTCTGTAAGGTTTCGCGTCCCTTCAAGCTCGATGATCAACAATGCCGCAAAGGACAGGCAATGCAGCGGCGGCCTGCTCCGGCACGAGCACCGGCCGCGTACGTCGGAAGCACTCATGCAGGATGACATAAACTATGGCGCATTCAAAGGTTGCGACTCGAACAACGCCAGGACGCGCGCCGTGCGCCCCACTCACCGCCAACTGAATCATGCGCGTAGCGAGCCCGGAGGCCGCGGATGGCCGCCATGCGACCAATCCTCCCAAGCGTTTCCGTTGATCGATTCCGCCCTTCCGGGTAAACTTCAAGAAAAGTACCATGCCGGGCATCTTACTTCGGGACAACTCATGGATTGCGAGCCGGTGCCGATGATCCAAGAACCGATCGACGCGTTCCGCCGGGACTTGCCGGAGTTGCTCAAGACTAACCCGGGCAAATGGGCCGCCTGTCACGAGGCGGTCAGCGGGATCGACCTCGGCGGCAATGCAGTCGTTATCGTCTCCGGCAAGATCCTTGTCTACCGAACGGCCGCACCGAATCGCTTCCCGCGCGGCGCGCTGATCCGCAACGTCTACAGAAGGAACAGTTCTATCGTCGCCCCCGCGTTTCTCCCGCGGCGCAAGTTTCCCTCGCTCAAGCAACTGCTCGCGGAAATCCAGCGGCGCTTAGGGCGGGCAACCCGGTCGACCGCGACGAAGGTCACGATCGCAGTGGAGGAAGACCTCGACGTCGAGCGGGTGAAAACGGCCGAAGGGACGAGGTCGCTGCGGCTCTTCCAGCCGGACAAACTCCTCGATCTCTGCTGAATGCTGCAACACCAATGCGTCGTTGACGGAGCCTGGCCGTGCGGTATAATTCTCCATGGGGGTGCTTCTTGGTTGCTCGCAACCGGGCATGACGACTTCTTTCTGAGCGGGACGATTCACTGATGACGAACCAATACGTTGAACAACGAGAGGGGGGCTATTGGATCAGCGACAGCCGGGTGTCTCTTGACTCCATTGTCTACGCATTTCACGAGGGGCAGACGGCCGAGAGTATCGCCCAGTCGTTTCCCGTGCTTTCCTTAGAGCAGGTGTACGGGGCCGTGGCGTTCTATTTGAGGAACCAAGAAGCTGTTGACTCGCATCTCCGCAAAGCGAGGTTGGATTACGAGGCGAAGCGGAAAGCCGCTCGCGATCTCGACCCCGCGTTCTACCAAAAGCTCGCTGAGTCGCGGCGGCGAAAGCGGGCGAGCTGAGCGATGAGAGTGCGATTTCAAGCGGATGCCGACCTCAACATGGTCATCGTTCACGCAGTGGTCCGACGCCAACCGGCGGTGGATTTTCAGACGGCCGTAGCCGTCTCTTTGGCGGGCCTTGGCGATCCCGAGGTGTTGGCGGTTGCGGCGAGAGAGGGACGCGTCTTGGTCACCCACGACCAAACGACGATGCCGGACCATTTCGCCGAGTTCGTCGCAACGCAGACGAGTCCGGGTGTGCTCGTGGTTCCTCAGCACCTTGCGATTGCGACTGTCGTTGAGGACCTTCTGCTCATTTGGGATGCCACGGAGGCTGAGGAGTGGACCAATCGCATCTGCTACCTTCCTCTGTAGTTCTCACGTCTTCGTCCACTCGCGTAGCAGGGCCGCAAATGATAGACAATGCGGCCGTGCCCCGCTCCGGGACGAGCGCCGGGCGCGTACGTCGGAGGCACTCGTGCAGGATGACATAGACTATCGCGCATTCAAAAGGTTGCGACGCGAACAACGCCGGGACGCGCGCCCGTGGCCCCATACCCCCGCCAACTGAATCATGCGCGTGGCGAGCCGGGAGGCGGCGGATGGCCGCCATGCGACCAACACTCCAAAGCGTTTCCGTTGATCTATTCCACCCTTCCGGGTAGACTTCAAGAAGGGTACCAGGGTGGGCATCTTACTTCGGGACAACTCATGGATTGCGAGTCGGTGCCGATGATCCAAGAACCGATCGACGCATTCCGCCGGGACTTGCCGGAGTTGCTCAAGACTCACCCGGGCAAATGGGCCGCCTGTCACGGCGAGGGTGGGCAAGACACAGACTGAACTACCCTGAGGGTATTGATTATGGCGACAACAGATCAGGAGATCGACGGGTTCGCGGAGTTTGCCAAGGATCAACTCCGCCGTGGTGAGACGAGCTCGATTGAAGAGCTTTTTGACCGCTGGTGGTTCCTGCAGTCTTCCGCCGAAGATGCACTTGCAATCCAAGCGTCGATTCGCGATATGGAACGCGGAGAGACGGGCCGGCCGTTTGAACAGTTCGTCGGCGAATTCCGCAAGCAAAACCGTATTCCGGAATCGCAGTGACATTGAAGCTGACCATTCTTCCCCGCGCGGAAAGCGACGTATGGGAGTGAGCTGAGGCTCGGGAACTACCGGCTATGATGCCGTCATGGCTCGCGAAGCGAAACAGCGCTCTCGTGCGTCTGCAAGGATCCGATCGGCTCCGCGTCAGCGATAGCGAGAGCCGTCGCGAGGAACTGCTCACCACGCACGGTCTGAACATCACCAACGTGCTCGCCGAGCCCGGGCAAGTCGTCGTATCCGTCGCCCGACCACACCGCCAAGTCGTCAGCCTCATCGACGTGTGGCGCAATCGTGCGTGCGGTTCATCCAGCACGGCAATGCTTGGCAACATGAAGCTTGAACTGTGCGATACCCGGTACGCACATCTGGAAGAACACGTCGATCTCGCCCATGGCGGCCCCTCTCAGCACGAACATCGCCCTTGGCGTCGTCCGCGGTCTCGAAGACGAACAGCTCGGCTCCTTTGCGTTCTGTCCACACCAGGATACTCCGCCTAAGCCGCCAAGCGGAATTCTGTACCGTCGATGACCTGTCGCAGCGGCGAGCCTAAAGCCACGTGACTGTTTCCGCATCTCTCGGAGGCGGCAAAGACCTACTGGTTCTCAAAGTCTGCCTCACTTGAGGATCACAAAAACTCCAAAGCACAAAAGTACTGCCTGGCCGCATTCCCGCGCTGCGACATCCCCGAAACCCCTTTCCTCCGTGCCCTCCGCTACCTCCTGTTCGCCCTCTTCTCCTTTCGCCTGTCGATCTTCACCTTCGTCGCCACTCCGGCCTGCTCACCACTTTCCCATTCCCTTGGGCCTGTCCCGCCCGACCCCGCGATCGCCTCCAAGAACAGCCGCTCACGTCCTCGCAAGCCTCTTTTCTCTTCCATCATTTTTTAACGGCCATCTTTTAACTACCTCTCGCCTGCCTCCTGTCGCTGCCCGCCGAATAGTATTCAACTCGCCTTGCAACCCGGCTGCGATCCCACTTCGCCCCTCACGACACAACCTCTCCATCTTCCCCGCCCGTGCCCTCCGTTACTCCTTGTTCAAAACTTTTTCTTCTTCCCGCTCACACCGGCAACCGCCTCCCCAACCCATCGTCATACCCTCGGGCGCCAACATCTCCGCCGCCAGCCTCACCGCTATCTCCAGCCGCATCCGGCCCGTCATCATGATCCCCCACCGGAAACTCTTCAAGCTGATGCACCAGCAGCCGCGTCGACGCACAATCCGCCTTCATCCGGATCCGCCGCTTCGACAAATACGGTCCCAGCTGGCGAATCCGCACCAGCTTGTTCGCATCGTTCTGGATCAGCTTCACCGGCACACCCAACATCCCCCGCCGCCGGAACTCCTCCTCCAGTGCCGTGCCCAGCAGGTCCCGATACGCGTTCGCCTCCACACCGAAAGCATGCGGCCGAAACTGCCCGGCAATGCTCCACCCCATCCGCCACGATCTGCGGCGTCGGTCTTCCTCGCCATATCCGCCTGCACGTAAATCACTCCCTGCCGGTCGACACCCAGCCGAACAAACGCCGAATAATCCCCGGTGCTGCGAATCGCTCCCCTTTGCTCGGATCCAGCCGCCACCACCTTCACCCGCAAATCTCGCGGCCACTCGTCAAACCAGGATCCCCTCGCCAAAATAGCTCTCCGGCCACTGCACAACTCCGGATTCACCGGCGAGTTCTGCTTCTGCTCGAACGCTTGATTGCCGCCTTCCACCCGCAGACACATCAGCGTGTAAAGATCCTTGCCATCCGGCCACAGCACCGCCGCTCCCTCATCCATCGCCGCCCGATGCCTCATAGAACGCGCGGGCGGCTTTACCAGCCTCCGGAATTGTGCGTGCGGATCCGCATAGATCGCTTCCCACTCTTCCCACAGCAGCCATTTTCGCTTCTTACCACGATCGATCGACCGAAAAGCAGGCCTCATCCAGCCCGGCGTACGGTCCAACTCCATCGCCAAGCGCCCTCCCGGGTGCCGCCGTTCCCAGGTTCACCACGTTCGTCAGCGGCGTCCCCGCCTTCATCAGCGTCCCGTGAAACCACGTCCGCGCATGCCGCCGCCGCACCGCCGACTCGATATGCCCGTCGTTCTGCAAATCGTCGCAACGATGAGCGTCGGCCGGTGGTGCCGCCGCCGGTGTCCCCGGACCCGCTGTCCTCCGTCCCAAACGCCTCCACGGTCACCCCGTTGCGAAGCACGATCGTCCCCGCCCCACACCGGCCCCCGCCCCACCGATCCTCGATAAAAAGCAGCCAGCCGCGGATTCTCCACAATCTCCTGCTTGAGGTTCTCCAGATGAGCCCGCGTCGAGCGCCGTATCCGAAACGATCCAGATATAAGGCTCCCGCCCTCCCAGCCGCCCGCAGCGTATACGCCAGCGTCGCCACCGTCGACTTCGCCGCCCCCTTGGCTCCAGCACATTCAACTTGCTCCCCGCCGCTCCTCCATCCCCTCCAGCTTCCGAGCCAACCACCGATGCATCGCCGACGGCGTCTTCGAAAAATGCTCCGGCAGATACTCCTGCCCCCAGCCCAACAGATCCCGCGGATCCCTCCGCGCCCAATCCTCCTCGATCCCTTTCTCATACCTCCGCAAGAACGCCCGTCGGCACCGCAGCACCAGCCGGTGCACCTCCTGCTCCGCAAGCATCGGTGCCGCCTTCCTCGAAATGCTCCCGCGATGGCCCTCCTGGCGGGCGCATCCAGCGACTTCACCAGCCGCAGCCCATCCGCCGCGATCTCTTCCAGTTCTCCAACATCAATCTTCATTGGTCATTGCTGCTTGGTCATTGGTCCTTCATTCGTCATTCGTCATTCGTCATTAGTCATTAGTCATTCCCTCCCCTCCCGGCTCATACTCCACCAGCACCGTCTTGAGTTGCTGAATCGCCCACTCCCGTTGCTCCGCAGGGATTCGCTCCCCGGAGTGCCGCAAGCACCTGCCCCACGATCTCGAAGACATCCGCCACTGTACCCGCCCCCGGACTTCTGCCCGAAGTCGGTCGGGTCGCTCCAGCAGCCATGCCGCGGCCCGCCAGTACCGGTCGGTCCGCCGCCAGGATCGCGTTCAGCGAAAGGATCTCTACCGCCGTTTCGGCACGCGAGTTCGCCGCGAATTCCGGATCCGCGCGGCCGCCCGCGTGATCGTGCTCTTTGCGCGCAGCCCACGTACCGCGCCGCCACCCGCCGGCTATTGCCGTTGCGGATAATGGCAAGCACCTCCCCACGCGCAACGGCATCGAAAAGGCATGCGGCCGCCCGACTTATCGGACTCGGTCGGCGACGTATCCGTGCAACGCTTGGTCTGGTCAGACATGGCTCAAAACTCCTTCAGTTAGTGAACAAACGGGACTGGCTCCGAGCCAAATACTTGAAAACACGAGGAATACGCTCGTGGCGAGGTGCCTGTCCCCGTTTTGTTCTTTCAGTTAGTGATAGGACAATCAAAGTGGGCTTGCCGTTTGCTCGAGCGAGACAACGGGCCCTTCGAAATACCTGCCTTAAGTACAAGCTCTTGGGTACCCACGAGACGATTGACTCGTCCGCGGTTCATCTTACCACGAAAAAGGCAATCCTGCAAGCAACTTTTTCGGCCAGGCTCTGCCGGACCTCAAGAAAACCCGGCCAACCAGGCCGAAATATTCTTTTCCACCATCTTCTTTTCTTCGCTTCGCTCGTATTGCCTTCACCGTTCGCTTTTCCCGGAACCGTTCACGCCCGCGGCCGGGGACTGGTCCATTTTTTCGGCCAATTCAAGCCTCTTCGCATCAAAGACGTTGGCCGAAAACATGCACCTGTCCCCCCTGCCCCGTGAACGGTTACAAATTCCGCAACCTCGGCTCAAAAAAGACTAGACAATCCGCCGCATCGGTCATAATCGCACGGAATACTGAACGTAACATCACTTTCATCGCACCCCGCTTTCCGCCCCGCCTTGCGGCTTCCCTATCCCGAGGTCCCGCGGTGTCCAACAATTCCTACCCCTTTGCTCCAGCCCCCTACCGTATACCAGCAGCTCGCCAGCGAGTTCTCCTCTTGCCTTTTGTGTACGTTTGCGGCAAAGCCCCAAATGCCCGCGGCAGCATGCAACACATCCTCACAAGGACTATTGCCGTTGCATATCGCTCGTTAATCACAAGCCATTGCTCCGCAACGACTTAAAGTAAAAACCTCCCCATGCAACACCGGCGTGGTGCATTGCGCAGCCGAGCCCGAAACCATGCGATCCGGACAAGGCGCATTGTGGAGATTATCGAGGAAACTCCATGATCAGAAACGATCCGGAAATGCAAACAACCCTGAACGAATTCGGCATTTCCAGGCGTAGTTGGCTCGATTTTGCGGAAGTGGAAACCAATCCAAGCAACTATCGACTCGGCATCGGGGTTTCTGTCAGAAGTCGACCGGATGCAACTTGAAGTATGCGAATACCCTCAGCCTTCCCGCTGCAGCAAGCGCAGAGCACCGGGTAGCAGGAGGGGATGGTTGCTGATCGCGGTCGATCGGCGGCTTGCCTACTTCATCAAGAGGGCGCTATTGCCGAGAAGCTCAACCAACTCGCCGCCGCATCCGCAATAACTCCAACCCCCGCCTTCACTTACCGCCTTTGTTTCAAGAAATTGCTTGACCTGCGCGCCGCATCGACCACAATGACGCCGGTGAATGGACATGTGAATACATGCCCCCCGACCGGCGCCAGCCAACTTGGCTCGCCGCTCCGGAGCTCTTTGACAACTTGGTAAACGGCCCCGCCCGCCCGACGATTCCCCTCCGCTTACCAGCAGGCGGGGACTGGTCCGTCGCCTACTCGGCGGCCTTGCCACCCAGAAGCCAGCGCGTGGCCACCAAACACCCTCGAATTCGAGAAATCGAAGCCTTGGTGGCCACACACGCAGCTAACCGGCGAAGGCTCGTCCCCTCCACTCCTGTTCACTTTCCCACCCAAAAGCGCGTGGTGTCCAAAGTGCCTCCGTTCTGAGAAATCGCCGAGTTGGGCACCACACCGTGTGCGGGCAAGATTCTCCCGGCAACCTGCGGCCGCGAGTGGGCAGGTGCAAGTATCGGGTATCTGACCACGTGCTTATACTGGGGTCTGAGGATCGCACGGCTGCTGGCCGTGGGATCGTGGCCAGGCTCAGGTCCGCGCAGGAAAGGGAACAGGCACCGTCGCCGCGGCGCTTTGTGGTACGGAAAACCTCCATGGGCGACGGAGCCGGTCCCCTTTCCTCACGCTGCCGCGTTTGCAGTTTGACGAACCCGGATTTCCCACATGATGGAGGTCTTATGATGCGTGCCGCCTTTGTTGCTTCGCTGGTATCGGGGCCTGTATGGCGAGTGACCGTTCCCCGGTTACTGGAGCCCTGGTCTGCCGCCGCTCCCGGCTGCCGTCCAGCAAGTTGGCGATCACTGGCTGCATTGGCACTCATCGTGGCCATCCCCTGCAACGTCTTCGCTTTTCAAGCCGATACGATCGGCTGGAAGGCATCGGGCAAAGGAGGCGCTGTTGCCGCCGGGGGAAGCGATGCGGTGGCGGCCGGAATCCGCCTCTTGCAGGAAGGCGGAAACGCAGCCGATGCGGCCGTGGCCACCCTGCTCGCCCTCTCGGTGACCGACTACGGCTGGTTCGCCATTGGCGGCGAAATTCCTTTGCTGATTTTCGACGCCAGGAATCAAGAGGTCAAAGTGCTTTGCGGCGTCGGGCGAGCACCATTGGATCCCAAGGCCATCGATTGGTTCTACGCCAACGGAATCCCATCCCGGGGAAGCATGAAGGCCGCGCCGGTGCCAGGCGCTGTGGATCTCTGCATCACGGCATTGAGGCTCTACGGCACGAAAACCTTCGAAGATGCCGTGAAGCCGACGTTGGCCATTCTCGACGCCGGAAAGGAAGACTGGCACCCCAGGTTGGCCGTCACCCTTCGCAAACTTGTCGAGGCCGAAAGAAATGCAACCGGCAGCCGTGAAGAGAAGCTCATCGCGGCCAGGGACCGTTTCTACAAAGGCGATGTCGCCGATGAACTCGAGGCGTGGTATCTCGCAACCGGTGCCTTCCTCCGCAAACGCGACCTGGCGGCTCACAAGACGCTGGTCGAGGACCCGGTAGTCGTCAACTATCGGGGCTATACGGTGTACAAGTGCGGTCCCTGGACGCAGGGCCCCATGCTTTGCCAGACCCTGCGGTTATTGGAAGGTTTCGACTTGAAGGCAATGGGCCACCTTTCGCCGGACTACATTCACGTGGTCACCGAGGCCCTCAAGCTGGGATTCGCGGACCGAGACGAATACTACGGCGATCCGCTGTTCGCCGACGTGCCTTTGGACAAGCTGCTGGCCGACCCCTACACCCTGCTTCGCCGACCTTTGATCGACATGGATCGTGCCTCGCTCGAGCGGCGGCCGGGCGACCCTTACTCCATGCGGCCGGTGAAAGGCCAGGCTACGGCAACGGACTCGCACGCCCGGATTCCGGTTCAAGACACCACAACGTGTGTCGTGGCGGACCGTTGGGGAAACGTGGTCGCAGCCACTCCGAGCTGCAACTTGCTCTCCAACCGTCCGGGGCCCTCCGGAGTCAACCAAGGCAACCGCATCCGTAGCCTGAACACCGCGCCGGGCCATCCCAACCGTGTCGAGCCGGGCAAGCGGCCGCGGATCACGCTTACGCCCACGTTGGTCACCAAAGACGGAAAACCGGTGTTGGCGATCAGCGTGGCGGGCGGCGACCTGCAGGACCAGACGACCCTGAACGTGCTGCTGTGCCACGTGGAGTTCGGTATGCTCCCGTCGGAAGCGGTCACCGCTCCCCGATTCGGCACCGCCCATCATCAAGGCTCGTTCGACCCGAACCCCGACCGCCCTGCCGCTTTCGTCGCCGCGGGCACTCTCCACGTCGACCCCGGCATTCCAGAAAAAGCCGCCGGCCGGCTCGCCCGGCGGGGCCACAAGATCATCAACGCTGCCCGTCCGATTGCTCACCCGGTGATGATCCACATTGACCAACACACCGGCGTGATCCACGCGGCCGGCGATCCCAAAGCCCACCGCCATGCCGCGGCTCTGGACTCCGGCACACCCTAATCAAGAGTCAGTCGAACAAAACGGGGACTGGCTCCGAGCCAAACATCCGCAAAACACGGATTAGGCGCCTTCGCGAGGTGCCTGTCCCCGTTTTGTTAGGGCCTCTGAAGTCAGTCGAGTGGCTTGATCTTGATGTTGCGGAAGTAGATCGGCACTCCACCGTGTTTGCCCTGGAACCCGATGTGCCCCTTCGTTGCAATCTCGGCCTTCGGCTTGCTGAGCCAGGGCGGAATGTCGCTGCCGTTGGGGTTCTTCTTCGCCGAGGTCCACTTGGTCATGTCCATCTCGGTGACGAGCTCCCGGTTCAGCATGACCCAGATCATCGGTCCCTTGCAGGTGATCGTCATCCGGTTCCACTCGCCCGGCTTCTTGACAGTTTGCTTCTTCGGCGCCAGATGCCCGAAGATCGCACCGCAGTGCCAGGTGGGCGGGCTCTTTTCCCGCTTTTGGGCGTACTGGTCGGCAATCTGTACTTCGACGGCGTTGGGAATCCAGTTCTTCAAATCGCTGCAGTAAACGATTACCCCGCTGTTTGTTCCCGGGGCCGTCTTGAACTCGAGGTCGAGAACGAAGTTGTCGTACTCTTCTTTCGTCCACAGACACTGGTCTTCCGTGGCTGTGAACACCCCGTCTTCCACCGACCAGACTCCTTCGGGAGCGATTGCATTGGACAAGTCCCGCGATAGAAGAGCTTGCCAGTCCGAACTGTCGGGGTGATCCTTCGGTGGGACACTCTCAACGGCCAGAGTTGCCGATGCCCATCCAAGAAAAACGGCCACGGTCGCACAACGCATTCTCATCGGTGTCATCGCTGTTCCTCTCAGGAGTGGTGAGGCGGTTGGTTGGTTCCGCTTGCCGGAGGCCGCTGAATCATTGGTAGGTCCCGCTTGCCGAGCGCGACCCTGCCCCGCACGTTCCGCCCGGCAGAGGGTGCTGACTCGCAGCATAACACAGCCTCCCCGCACTTGCCAGGACGATCCAGTCGCACTCTCCTCGCCTCCGAAGCAGCACTCCGCCGGAGAACTGCCGCACCCTTCGGGCCGTGCGGAAAGAAATCAGCCACCCGCCACGACTTCAATCGGCTCAGCAACTCGGCTGCTAGCCATCCGAATCCCGTGACGTCCGGCCGGTGCCCGCTGGTAGCAGCCGGGCTGCTTGATGTTCTGGCGGATGGTTGAAAAATCGGCGTAGGTCTCATTCTCGCTTTTCGCTAAGATCACTCCAACGCGCGGATTGGCTTTGTCTTCTCTCTGCGCGCCGCGCTTTGCAGACTGCTGAAAAAGGGGACAGACACCGCAATATCTTGTATTTCATCGCACCGGAACTACCACCCCTTGCGGAGCTAGGCCTCTTTTTCAGCCGTTACCAGTTAGGTCCATGAACTTCGCAAACGGTCCGAAAATCATCCTGATCGGCGTCGTCTGGGGGCTCACCGTGACCGCCCTTCGCGACACCTCGATCGCCGCTCCTCCAGCAACCCCGTTTGTCGAGGACGATGTCGCGGTGGGCGGACAGAACTTGGAAGTTGCGCCGGGGCGCCTGCCGCTGAATATTCCCCCGGAAGAATTACCGGCAGTGAGACTCGAAGGTCCTGTGATCCTTCAGCCCTCGCCCGAGCAGTCTACCCTCAAAGAGCCTGCCTGGGACCCCATTACCGTCGAGGACTACTTTCCAGAGAACGTCTTCGTCGACGAGTGTGCTGCCGGGCCTGTGTGGTTTCGGAACCTCTCGGTTGCGGCCGGCGTGCACGGCTTCCAAGGCCCGTCCGACTTGGGGCCCAGCGGCAACTTCGGGCTCGACGAAGGGCTGAACTGGGGGGCTCCCGTGCCGTTCGTACAGAATCTGCCGTTCTTGTCCGGAATGGGCTTTCAACTCGGCGCCCGCGGCGTACACGGCAATTACTCCGGCGATCAGACCGACTGGGCCTTCGACGGCTTTCGCAGCGATCGCGACCAGTTCTTCTTCACCGCGGCCACGTTCACTCGCAAGCTGGATCGTGGATGGCAGACGGGCGGCGCGTTCGATTATTTCCACGACAACTACTACGACGACGCCGATCTGAAGCAGGCTCGAACCGAAATCGCCTACGTCTTCGGCGGACGGCACGAACTCGGCTTCTGGGGAGCTTACGGAGCCGGCAGCGACCAGGTTACGTTCACAATCGTGCACAAGCTTGTCACCTCGTTGGAGCCCAACGACGTCTACACGCTCTTCTACCGCCGCCGCTTTACCGGCGGCGGTCAGGGACGCCTCTGGGGCGGCGCCACCGGCGACGCCGACATCGTCCTCGGCGGCGACGCAACCGTCCCGCTCGGCACCAACTGGTCGCTGCAGAACGCGATCACCTATCTCATCCCCGATAAGAATCGCGGCTTCGGCGCTGATACCCAGGAGTCCTGGGCCGTCTCCATCCGGCTGGTCTGGTACCCGGGCCAGTTGTCGCGGTGCGTTTTCAAAGACCCGTTCCAACCGCTGTTCGACGTAGCCGACAACGGGGTCTTCCTGATCCAGCGCGGTCCGACAACGGAAGTGCCTTAGGATTGATCGAGAAATAAGTGTCAGGAACCATTTGCCGGAAACCGGCCCTTCGGGTGCTTCGCACAAATGGTTCCTGACACTTTTTTCTCGAACGTTGCTTAGCGAAGTCAGTCGGCAATTCCCGATGTCTCTTGCCCTGCCGCCAACTTCCCGGAGGTCGACAGTTCCTCACCCGGCGAACTCGTCTTCCGGTCCACCATCACCAATCGCTCGCGCGAGGCTTCCGGCCGCTTCGACTCCGCCTGCGCAACCGTCGTCGGAGCCACCGATGCGGCTCGGCCGGAAATCAGGCTTTCGATCAGCGGCAACAGCGCATCGGTCGGCGCGGAATAGGTCTCGGTGCGACCGCCGCGCGCCAGATTGATCCCGACGACCTTGCCCGTCAAGTCCACCAGCGGACCGCCGCACTCGTCCGGTCGAAGCACCATATCGTGCTGGAGCACGACCGGGAAATCGTCGTGCCGGCGGCTGATCCCGACATCGGACCGGTTTTGCATCTCGCGTTTCCGAACGGCCGGACTATCCAGTTTCCCGAGAGTCGCAAGGACCTCCAATTCGTCGCCGTAGCGGAGGATCGAGAGTCGGATCAGGTCGCCGGGAGAGCGGCTCTTCAGCGCTTCGATCACGTCTTCCTGGTGGCCGACCGGCCGGCCATCGAAATGCGTAATGATGTCGTTTTCCAGCAGGCCCGACTTTTCCGCGGGAGTGCCCGGCAACACCTTGGCAACCCGTGCGCCCTGTTCGGCACGAGCGAGCCCTACCCCAAGCACTCCGCGAACGCCGGGAATCGGGCGGCGCGGCACACTCACCACTCCCAGCCCCAGAGCCAATTGGCCAAGTGGCGCAGGCGCAGCGACCCACTGGCCAACCTCCGGCCCCGAACTCGTATTCCAGGGGATTTGCGGCAGGTTGTCCGCCTCGATCTTGAGCATCGCCAGATCGAACTGCTCGTCGGCGCCGGCAACGCGGGCTTCGAAGCTTCGGCCGTCTACCAGGTGGCAGACCGGAGTGCCGTTCAACTCGCTGGCCTTAGTGACGATCCAGCCCGCCGGGTCGACGATGGTGCCCAACGCTACGTTGCGTCCGCCGCACTGGATGCGTGCCACACAGCGGGCCGCGTCTTGGGAAAGACGCGCCAGGGCGGCCGCGACATCGCGGCTCTCCCGGCGGGGAAGATCTTCTTCCCAACAGTCTCCGGCGACAAGCCGGTCCCACGTGTCACGAAAGACATCGATCGGCACGTGATAATTCATCTCGGTCGAACCGCCGATGCGGCTGTTAATCCCGACGACACGGCCGTTCAGATCGAAAAGCGGTCCGCCCGAATCACCGGCCACCAAAGGACAATCTGTTTGGATCTGCCCATTCTGCACATGGAGCACGCGGCCGACTCGGACGACCGGCGGTCGGCCGTCCTGATAGCCGAGTGGATGGCCGACGGCAACGCACCACGTTCCCACTCGCACGTCGAGCGATGCGCCCCGTTCCGCGGCCGGCCACCTGCCCTGGTCCGTGATCTTCATCAGTCCGGCGTCGAGCGTCGTGTAAATGCCGAGCGTCTTGCCGCGAACCGTGCGCCCGTCGGAAAGGATAAGCGTGGCATCCTGGCCGGGCTTGGAGATCACGTGGCCCGCGGTGAGCACGAACCCATCCTCGCTCACGATGACGCCGCTGCCCTGCGCCGGGCCAACGCGAATCCCGACCGTCGCAGGCAGCACCCGATCCAACACCGACTGAACTCGGGCCTGGACCGACACCAGTTCGTCGAGAGCTTCCAGCGTTGCGGACTGCGATCTCCTTTCCGCTCGTTGAGCTGTCTCGGCGGGCAAAGCGGGGCGAGCCGGCAGCCAAACGAATATCAGCAACGACAGGACCAAGAGCCTCTCCCAAAACCGCGAGAGGAGAAGGGCACAGGCACTTCTTGCTCCGAGAACTTCGCAGAATAAACCAGTCCCCGATGGTCTTGGGATAGGCTCGAAACAAATCGGGGTGGGGCGGGAGCGGGGAAGTCTCACGACGGATCCCTCCGAAACGGATGCGGCGGGGCGGGAGGAGCCGACACATCCCGGCCGGCTCCTTTACGTCAGACTTCCATTATTATCAAGAATCATTCTGGATTTCAACAAATTTAGAATTTCTGTCGAAACAGCGGTGCCGTCCCCCTCATGAGACAAGGTCACTTGGCGTACCCCCCCGGATGCCGCTGAAACCAGTTCCAGGCCGTACCAACGATGGAATCCAGGTCCGCGTAACGTGCGGACCAGCCTAGTTCGCATTGAATTTTACTTGCATCTGCATACAGCACGGCCGGGTCGCCCGGCCGGCGAGCACCGTATCGGACGGAAATCTCTGCCCCGGTCACGCGTCTTGCCGCTTCCAACACCTCCTTGACGGAGTATCCCCGTCCAATCCCCAGATTGTAGAAACTCGTATGGCCGGGGCAAAGCGCCTCCATGGCCGTAATGTGAGCAGAACAAAGGTCTTCGACATGGACGTAGTCGCGGATGCACGTCCCATCGGGAGTCGCGTAGTCCGTTCCGAATACGGTGAAGCTCTCCCGCTGCCCAAGAGCCGTTAGCAGCAGCAGCGGAATGATGTGCGTCTCCGGTTCGTGATCTTCGCCCAGCGTGCCGTCCGCAGCACAGCCCGCCACATTGAAATAGCGAAGGGCGACGAACGAGAATTGCCGGTTCGCCGCCGAATAATCTTGCAGTATCCGCTCAACGCACCACTTCGACCACCCGTACGGATTGATCGGCTCCTGGAACATGGTCTCGACGATCGGAGTCTCCCGCGGTTCGCCGTAGGTGGCGCATGTGGAGCTGAACACCATCCGCTCCACCCCGGCTCGATGCATCGCCTCAAGAAGACTGACCGCCCCTGACGTGTTGTTGCGGTAATAGGTCAGCGGCTCCGTCACCGACTCGCCGACGTACGCCAGGGCGGCGAAGTGCATCACGCACTCGATTCGGTCTCGCCGGAGCAACTCGGTCACGCGATCGGTGTCCATCAGATCGATCGGTTCGAATGCGGCTTCCGGGTGGACCGCCCGGCGATGGCCGCGTAGCAGGTTGTCCATGGCAACCACTCGGTGACCGGCTTCCACGAGCTGTTTGACCGCATGCGACCCAATGTAGCCTGCCCCCCCTGTGACGAGCACGTTCATCCACTACTCCTTTCGCAACCGCTATCCGGCGAACTCACGGAAGATCATCGGACACAGTAACGCCCAAAAACTCGGCTGTCGAGCCAACCTCCCCTCAATTTCTATGCCATACTTGGGACGATCGCTCACAAGTGGGGGGTTGGCTTGGCTGTTGTGTGTTCGCTCCTGGCTCACCGGCGCCCGAATCCGCCAAAGGCAGCCGTACTGATTGCGGTGCCGGGCCGCTGAACGACGTCCCGCCTCAAGTAAGCGTTCACGGAGCGGCCGGGGACTGGTCCATTTTTCGGCCAGTTGATGTATTGTGGCGCCAAGAACGTTGGCCGAAAACATGGACCTGTCCCCCTCTCTTCCGCCCCGTGAACGGTTACCGCCTCAACCCTCGGAAAAACCATGAACGACCTGCTTCACCATCTCCCCGAATCGGCTGATTTCCTGGCTGACTTCGACGCGCGCGCCAGCGGGCCGCCGGTCTGGATCGATGCACCGCGGCCAGAACAAACCGCGCAGTTTTCCGAGACCTCCGATGTCTCGACCGATTTCCAGACCGTTCGGATCTGGGGGCTTCCCTTGGCCAGGCTGACCCACGAGCGGACGGTGGACGTCGTCGAAGCCCTTATCCGCCGTGGCAAGCCGGCCTTTTTCATCACAGCCAATCTCCACTATGCGATGCTCAGTCATCGAGACCCGCGGCTGCGCCGTGTGAACTGCCGCGCGGCGCTGATCACGGCCGATGGAATGCCGATGATTTGGTATTCGTGGATTCTCCGCCGGCCGCTTCCCCAGCGTGTCACGGGGGCAGACCTGCTCTACTCGCTCTGCGGCCGTGCCGCGGACCGAGGTTACCGCGTCTTTTTCCTCGGCGGAGCTGCAGGCGTGGCCGACGAGGCCGCGGAGCGGCTCTCGACGGTCTTTCCAGGGCTGCAAATTGCCGGCACGGCGGCCCCGGAGCTCGACCGGTTGACTCCAATGGAGCATCAACGACTTGTCGACCGGATTCGCAGTGCCAGAGCGGACCTCCTGTTCGTCGCTTTTGGGCAACCCAAGGGCGAACTCTGGCTGGCCGAGCACCTTGAGGCCCTCGGGGTGCCCGTCTCGGCCCAGATCGGCGCATCGCTGGATTTCGTCGTCGGACGTGTGCCTCGAGCTCCCGCCTGGATGCAGCGAATCGGCCTCGAGTGGCTCTACCGGACATGGCGCGAGCCGAAACGGCTCCTGCCGCGATATGCGGCCAACGCGAGGTTTCTCATGCTACAGATCGGGCGCGATGCGCTCGCGGCGATGCTGAAACGCCGGATTCGCCGTGCACCCGATGCCCTCCAGGTTCCATGAGCATCTGCAAGAAAGGCAAACAGCCCGCCGCCTCGGGCGCACGGGCTGTCTAGAGCGACTTAATCGCGCTTAGGCGTACGTCTTCTCAAAGTACTCCCGGCTGCCCTTCGGGTCCGGCTTCATCCCCTTTGCGCCTTCCTTCCAGTTGGCAGGGCAGACTTCCCCGTTCTTCTCGAAATACTGCAGTGCCTTCACCACGCGAATCGCCTCTTCGACGCTGCGACCGAGCGGGAGGTCGTTCACCAACTGGTGCCGAACCAATCCCTCCTTGTCGACCAGGAAGAGCCCTCGCAATGCCACGCCTCCAGGGGCCAATACACCGTAATCCGTCGAAATCTGCTTGCTCAGGTCCGAAACGAGTGGGTACTTGATCTCGCCCAAGCCGCCCTGGGTTCGCGGCGTGTTGCGCCAGGCAAGGTGCGTGTAATGGCTGTCGATCGAACAACCGAGGACCTGCACCCCGAGCTTCTCGAATTCGCCGATCGCTTCGGAAAAGGCGACGATTTCGGTCGGGCAGACAAACGTGAAATCCAACGGATAGAAAAACAAAACAACATACTTGCCGCGGAAGTCTCCAAGCGAGACCTCTTTGAAAGACCCATCCGGCATGACGGCCTGGGCCTTGAAATCAGGTGCTTGCTTCGTAACCAGGACGCTCATTCTCCACTTTCCTCCTCAAATCTCATGTTCTATCCGCACATCCGCTCGACTGTCGCAGGATTGGCGTGCCGGCCGACTTCGCACCGTTGGCGGAACCAGACGAAACCAGCCGCTCGATAAAGACCGAGCGGGGCCGCAACGCCGCTGCTTTTCGTTATTTATGCACCAGCTTAGGAATTGTCAATTCGACGCTGCATCGGAAACGGAGCAAAACTGCGCCCCAATGCGGGTTTCCGCACCTGAGCGATCGGCCAGCCACACGGTCGACACCTTGACGCCCCGACTCGACTTTCATCCCCTCCACCAGCCTGGGCTGATAAAAACGGGGACTCGCTCCGCAACATCTTGTGTGGTCGCTCTGGCTAAACCGCTATTAGTTGCGGTGCCTGTCCCCGTTTTTATCAAGTTTTTATCAGCCCTCCACCAGCCTCTGCACGCCCTCGCAGGGAACTGTCTCGTCCGACGGTTCCTCGGCGCCACGATACTCCACCTGAACGGGCACACCAGACCGCCCGTGCGTCCCGGTTTGCCCTGGTCGTTGTGCTCAGTTAAGATGGGTGACAGTTCCATGGCTGGTTCAGGAGGAGATCACTGGTGGCCAAGTACCAGGTATCGATCATCGAGCGCCCAGCGCAGTGGCAGCCACCCCAACCGGATGCGGTCCCAGCCGAACCGGGAAAACCGCTCCGGAGTCTGGCCGACCACGATTCGCTCTTCGCGGCAGTCCGTCAGGCAATCGAGTTTAACCAGGAACAGCGGCGAGAGTCGGACCGGCACTGGGCGGTGGTTGTCGAGCCCGGGGCACACGGACGCACTTGGCGCAACGCCAGGCTGTGCACTCCCCTTCGTTACAGGGTGGTCGGTATCTGGTGGCCTGGTGGCTGGGAACCGGCCTCCCCCCTGGATGTCCCCAACTGTGTCTGGCGAGCCCAAGGGGAATCGGAGGGGCAGCCAACAACGTACGCGCGGGCGCTTGCGATCGTCCGAGGCTTGAACCAGCAGAGTATGGACCGGGCCTCGCCCCTTTGGTATGTCATCGTGGCTGTAGAAAACGAACCCCTTTCGCAGACGGTGTCTTTTGATCCTGCCGGCACCGAGACGACGGTCCAGGTCCGGAAGCTGCACGTCATTCGGCCCGATGAAGGAGGGCGTGGCGACTGTTCCCACTGTCCGGCGGCTGGCTTTGAGTGCGCTCGCGAGGACTGGATCAGTCTTGAACAGACCCAGACCACGAGTCATTCCCAAGACGGCATACCCGGTTTTCAGCCGGTTCGGTCTTCGTAGAATACCGGTCCGGTGGACATGCACGGCTCCGAAAACGCCGATGGAATCCCAGGCCAATGCTTATCTTCTCAAGGAAACGCGACGAGCAAATCGTCATCGGTGACGGGATCGTAATCACCGTGGTGTCGATCCGTGGCAGCAGGGTGCAGATCGGCATCGAAGCACGCTCCCATGTGTCCGTCCGCCGCAAAGCAGCAATGACGCCTGAGGTAATCGAAACTCTCCTCGCTTCTGCCAAGGATCGCCATGTGTCCGATTCTCAACCGGAAGACTTGAAGTAGCGGCATGGCTACTGAAAGCCGCTGCAATGAGCACCATCCTTAGTATTCCCGAAGTCGCCGGCCTCGACTCGCGAAAATCGCTGGTTCGGATCCCGCCCGAACTGGACGTGCCGCTGACGCCGCGCATTCGACAACTCATCGACACCCCGGAATTCCGGCGTCTGGCGAGAATCAGCCAACTTGGCCTGGTGTCGCTGGTCTACCCTGCCGCGATCCACACCCGGTTTGAGCACTGCCTGGGGGTTTACCGCCTCGCTCTTCTGCTCCTGAAACGTCTGGCCCACGACGATCGTTTCGTCCAGGTAGTCCGACCGGAAGACGCCGAGCTGTTTCTCGTCACCGCGCTTCTCCACGATTTAGGGCACTGGCCCTTTTGCCACCCGGTCGAGGACATGCGCCTGCCGCGCGTGCCGAACCACGAACTCTTCGCAAACAGTTTCCTCCTCGAAGGCGAAGTCGCCGACGTGCTCCGCAGCCAGTGGGGAATCAACCCGCGAAGCGTCGTCTCGCTCTTGAGCGAAAAGCCGCAGGACCGTACGTCGCGCCTGCTCATCAGCATGCTCTCCGGACCGGTCGATATCGACAAAATGGACTATCTTTTCCGCGATAGTCTCCATGCCGGCGTTCCCTACGGCCGCCACTTCGACCAACAGCGGCTTATCGGCAGCCTCTGTCTCAACCGGCAGGGAGACGGCCTGGCGATCACCGACAAGGGCAAGACGGCCGCCGAACTCATGGTCTTTGCCCGCTATGTAATGTTCAGCGAAGTCTACTGGCACCATGGCGTGCGGTCGGCCACGGCAATGTTCCAGAGGGCCTTTTACCTGCTGCATGGCGCGATGGAGCTCGATCCTCTCTTCCGGACCACCGAGGCGGAAATGATCCGGGAACTACAACGGGTCGCCGGAGATGGAGCAGCCGGCGACCTGCTTCAGGGCCTGTTCGGACCAACTCGCAACCTCTACAAGCGGTTGACCCAATTCAGTTTCTTCGAAGACCAGGAACTCTACCTGAAGTTGGCGCGGCGGCCGTATCCCTGGCTGGCGGCCTGCGCCGAACGGTTTGCCGGCATCGCGAGCACGCAATTGGGCCGCCTGGTTGCGCCCCACCAAATCCTCTTTGATGCCCCGCCCGTCCAGCGTGAGGTCGAGTTCGATGTCGAGATTCACGATCTCAAGGAAGATCGCTACCGCCCTCTGGCCGACGTATCGCCCGTCGTGCGGACGCTGGCACAGAAGCAGTTCGACGACTACGTGAAGCGGGTCCGCATCTTCGCCCACCCGCGGATCGTCACGCAGTTGCGGCGACTGCCCAACCTGGTGGTGTTGGTGAACCAGGCGATCGCCGCAACGGAGTAGCTACTTCGCCTCTGCAGCGCCCGCCGACGATGCTTTAGCAGCCGGGGTCTTCTCCCCGCCCGCCTCGCTCAGCGCTACCTCGATCGCCTGATGGAGGTTTCGCCGCGTCGCCGTCGAGTACTCCAGGTCGAACCACACGACCTCCCCTTTGGCATTGAGCAGGTAAGTTCGCGGCAGGTGCTCTGTCGCGACCTTCGCGAAGTAGGAACCATCCTTGTCGAGCAACTGCTGGTAGGTCGCCCCGGCTTGTTCTACCTTCTCGCGGGCAACCTCGCCCGTGTCCCGCACATGGATGCCGACCACCTGCACGCCTCGCTCCTTGTAGGGCTCGAATACGTCGATTTGCAGGTCCTGGAGTTCCTGAAGCGAGTACAAGTTCTCGCTGTTCCAGAACAAAACAACCGTCAGTTGAGAGCCGTACAGCTCTTGAAGGGGTCGCGTCTCACCATCCAGATTGGGTAGCTGGCCTTCCGGAATTCTGTCGCCGACGCCGACTACGTTTGTCGTCGCCATGGCCTCAGTCATCACGACGTCCGGGATCGTCGGCGGGGGCGCGGGCTCCTCCGGAACCTCCTCGACGGAAGCCGGTATATCGAAGGCGCCCTCCGGTTGGGCCGCTTGAGGTAGCGCAGACCGAGGTAGTGGTTCAGGTTTTTCTTCTTGGCATCCCACAAGCATTACCGCTGCCAGCACGCCAAAGCCCGCTATCCGCCGAATCTGCCCGTTCATTGCAAATCCTCCGTTCGCCACCCGTCTCAGACAGAATGTCGCTCAATGCCGTTCCTAGTTTCTCGACTTGAAGCTGGCGCGTCAACGGCCCGGATGGCTCTTTTCGTCGCCAGTTCCCTCATGGGTGTTGCGTTCCAGCGACGTGCCGCAAAACCCTGCAGCGCACCATGAACATCGGGTATTGTTAATTGACTGGCCGGTCGGTATAATGGTTCCATTAGTCCAGGTTAGGAAGGAGACGGGCTATGCCAAAGTTGACAGCCGCCCGGAAACATGCGCTCGACGTGATTATGAAGGAGGCCATCTTCGATGCGACGATCGGCGTCCTCGCGGAACACGGAGTGGAGGGGCTGACGATGGACCGCGTGGCGGCGGCGGCCGAGGTCGCCAAGGGGAGCCTCTACAATTATTTCCGGAGCAAGAAAAGCCTGCTCGAGTTCGTTTATGCCAAAACGATCGATCCGGCTTTCTGGAATTTGGAAGAGGTCGTCGCCTCGGACCGGCCGGCACGGGAGAAGCTGGCAACACACCTCCGCTCGATTCTCGAACACGTCGCCAAGCACGCACAGGTCTTCCGAGTGCTGTTTCAAGATGATACGGCCCACGGCCTTCTGCAGTCGTCGGAACGGAGTGCTCGCGAGACGTGCAGCCAGTATCTGGCCAAGATCTTCGACCAAGGTATCTGCGAAGGCGCTTTCCGCCCCGCCGATCCGCTATTGTTGGCTCGCATGTTTCTCGGCCTTTGCATGGGCGTGTTCGAAAGCCGTCCCGAATTGGAGAGGTCGGAGGTGCGCGAGGACCTGCACCGCTTGATTACGAGCACGTTCCTGAACGGAGTTGCGACGCAAGAGGGGCGAAACGGCTGAATGACGGCATGAAACGGGCGACTTGCGACTTTCCTTTTCTCAAATTGCCGTCCGTACGACATTGGCGGGTCTCGCTGGCCGGTGGCCGGAACACGTTGATTTGCCGGAAAGTGAATCGGTTTTCGAGGATGGGAGCAAAAGAATGGTCTTGCACGTGGGGAAATTGTTGGCAACCGCAGCTTCGCTCGCGAGCGTCTACTTCGCGGGCTGCAAAGGCGAACAGGCGACTCCGGCACCTCCGCCACCTGAGGTGGCCGTAGTGACGGTCGAGCCTCAGAAGGTCTTGCTGACCACGGAACTGCCGGGGCTAACCGCCGCCTACCTGATCGCGGAAACCAGGCCCCAAGTGAACGGCCTCATTCAGAAAAGGCATTTCACGGAAGGAGCCGACGTGACCGCGGGGCAAGTCCTCTACCAGATCGATCCCGCGCCTTATCAAGCGGCCCTGGACAATGCCAGCGCAAGCGTGCTGGTTGCGAAGCAGGCCGCCGAACGGGCTCGGGCCACGTTGGCTGTGACCGAGGCCAACCTGAAGCGGCATGAGGCGACATGGACGCTGGCGAAGACGAACCTGCAGCGGTACGAGAACCTGTTGAAGACGCATGCCGCCTCGGCCATGCAACGCGATCAGGCCGCGACCGACGTCGACGTGGCCGAGGCGACCCTGCGGGCCGCCGAGGCCCAGGTGGAAAGCGACCGCCAAGCGGTGGGCGCGGCCGAAGCCGCCATCCAGCAGGCGGAAGCGGCGGTGGAAGCGGCTAGGATCAACTTGGCATACACAAAAATCACCGCACCCATTTCCGGCCGCATCGGCCGGTCTGCCGTGACCGAAGGAGCCATCGTCACGGCCTATCAGCCGGTGCCCCTGGCCTGCATCCAGCAATTCGACCCCATTTATGTCGATGTCCCCCAATCCACCGTGGAACTGAACCGGCTCAAGAGGAGCCTGGCCAGCGGCCATCTCAAGGAAAACGGGACCGACCGGGTCAAAATCACCCTGGAAGACGGCACGGCGTATCCGCTGGAGGGCTCGCTCAAGTTTCGCGATGTGACGGTCGATCCGACAACCGGTTCGGTGATTCTGCGGATTGTCGTTCCCAATCCCGAGGCAATTCTCCTGCCCGGCATGTTCGTCCGCGCCACGATCGAGGAAGGAGTCAACGACCACGCCATTCTCATTCCGCAGCAAGCCGTGTCGCGCGACCCGAAAGGCAATCCTCATGCGTTGGTGGTCGACGCTGAAGGAAAAGTCCAACAACGGCCGCTCTCGACCGATCGCGCCCTGGGCGACCAATGGCTTGTCTCCTCGGGACTTGCGCAAGGCGATCGCGTGGTCGTCGAAGGCATGCAGAAGGTTCGCCCCGGCGCAGCGGTCAAAGTGGTCCCGTTCGAAACCGACGGCATGGCTGCGGAACCCGAGGCCGTCCTCCAGGTAGCCCGACATACGAAATGAGAGAGTAACAGACTCGCGCCATGTTGTCGAAATTCTTTCTGGACCGTCCGGTCTTCGCCTGGGTGATTGCCATCATCATGATGCTGGCCGGCGGTCTGGCAATCTATAGCCTGCCCATCGCGCAGTACCCCCCCATCGCCCCGCCGTCGATCGCCATCGACTCCTTCTATCCCGGGGCGTCGGCGAAGACCGTCGAAGACAGCGTCACGCAGATCATCGAACAGAAGATGACCGGCTTCGACCGGATGCTGTACATGTCGGCGCAAAGCAGTTCTTCCGGCGCGTCCCGCATTGAACTGACCTTTGCGCCGGGAACCGACCCGGACCTGGCGTGGTCCCAGGTGCAGAACAAACTGCAGTTGGCCATGGCGAGCCTGCCGGAAGTCATCCAGCGCCAGGGCGTGAAGGTCAGTAAGTCGACGCGAAACTACCTGATCATGGTGGGCCTCGTGTCGGATGACGGCAGCCAGGACGGCAATGACCTGCGCGACTATGCCGTCTCCAACGTCGAAAAGGTGATCGCACGGGTTCCCGGCGTCGGCGAAGTGGAGGTGTTCGGATCGCAGTATGCCATGCGGGTCTGGTTGAATCCCGAAAAGCTCACCAATTACGGTGTGACCATCTCGGAGGTCATCGCCGCGTTGCGGGCGTACAACGTGGAAGTCTCCGCCGGCCAATTCGGCGGCATCCCGGCGGTCGAAGGGCAGCGGATGAACGCCTCGATCATCGTCCAGAACCTGCTGAAAACGCCCGACGAGTTTGCCGCCATTCCCATCCGCACCAACCCGGACGGATCGGTGGTGCGAATCGAGGACGTGGGGCGGACGGAACTGGGCACTGAATTCTACGATATCGACGGATACTTCAACGGCAAACCTTCCGCCATGCTGGCTATCCGCCAGGCGCCCGGAGCCAATGCACTGGATACCGCCGACGCCGTCAAGGCGACAATGGAGGATTTGAGCCGCTACTTCCCCACCGGGATGAAGGTCGTTTATCCGTACGAAACCACCCCCTTCGTGGAAGTGGCCATTACCGACGTCGTCAGAACCCTGTTTGAGGCCGTCCTGCTGGTGTTTCTGGTGATGTACCTGTTCATGGGTAACCTGCGGGCCACGCTGATTCCCACGATTGCGGTGCCGGTGGTGGTTCTGGGGACGTTCGGGATCTTGGGCATCTTGGGGTTCTCCATCAACATGCTGACGATGTTTGCCATGGTGCTGGCGATCGGCCTGTTGGTGGACGACGCCATCGTGGTGGTGGAGAACGTGGAACGCGTAATGAGCGAAGAGGGGATCTCCCCCCGCGAAGCGACCCGCGAGTCGATGGGCCAGATCACCAGCGCCTTGATCGGCATCGGCCTGGTGCTCTCGGCCGTGTTCGGCCCTATGGCGTTCATGGGCGGCTCGACGGGCGTCATCTATCGCCAGTTCTCAGTGACCATCATCTCGTCCATGATGCTCTCGGTATTGGTGGCATTGATCCTGACGCCGGTTCTCTGCGCATCGTTGCTGAAGCCGGTGCCGAAGGGACACCAGCCGGCCGAAGGCGGAGTGTGGATCCTCCGCCCGTTCTTCCGCTGGTTCGACCGAGCGTTTTTCTTCAGCCGCGAGCTGTACGTGAAGCAGGTCCACCATGCCCTGACCCATGCGTTTCGTTATCTGGTGATTTTCGGACTGATCGTGGCGTGCTTCGTGTACCTTTTCCGGCGAATGCCGACGGCCTACCTGCCCGACGAGGACCAGGGCATCCTCATGGTCCAGGCCATCTTGCCCGCCAATGCCACGCTCGACATGACGCAAGCGGTAATGGACAAGGTCCGGGACCATTTCTTGAATGATGAAAAGGAATCGGTCGAGTCGTGCATGTCGGTGTCGGGGACGAGTTTCGCGGGGCGCGGCCAGAACATGGGGCTGGCATTCATCAAACTGCGAACCTGGGATCTTCGCAGCCGGCCGGAACTGAAGGCTGGGGCCGTGGCCCAGAGGGCCATGGGCAAGTTTTCACAGTTTCGCGAAGCGATGGTCTTCGCCTTTGCTCCGCCGGCGGTTCTCGAACTGGGCACGGCCAAGGGATTCGACTTTCAGTTGCAGGATCGCGGCGGCTTGGGACACGACGCCTTGATGGCGGCCCGCAACCAGTTGCTGGGAATGGCCGCGCAGGATCGGCGTTTGACGAAAGTCCGACCCAACGGCATGGAGGACGTGCCCGAATACCGACTCGACATCGATTGGGCCAAGGCTGGCGCGCTGGGAGTGCCCATCACCGCCATCCACAGCACGGTCAGCGCCGCGTTCGGCAGCGCCTACGTCAACGACTTCATCCAAGGCGGGCGGATCAAACGCGTGTATGTCCAGGCCGACGCCCCCTTCCGCATGCTCCCCAAGGACGTCGAGAAGCTTTACGTCCGCAACACGGCCGGCAAGATGGTGCCCTTCACGTCCTTCGCCACCGGCTACTGGACGACCGGCTCTCCGAAGCTGGAACGCTACAATGCCTTCCCTTCCATTAACATCCAAGGGGAGGCGGCGCCGGGTAGAAGCTCCGGCGAGGCGATGCAGGCGATGGAAGATCTGGCCGCCAAGCTGCCCCAGGGGATCGGCTTCGATTGGACCGGCCTCTCCTACCAGGAGCGGATGTCCAGCTCGCAGACAGGGCTCCTCTACTCGTTCTCCGTCCTGGTGATCTTCCTCTGCCTGGCGGCGTTGTATGAGAGTTGGCCGGTGCCGATCTCCATTCTGCTGGCCCTGCCGCTAGGGGCCATCGGCGGCGTCTTGGGTTCGAGCTGGATGGGCCTGCCCAACGACGTCTACTTCCAGATCGGAATGCTGACCACGCTGGGCCTGACCACCAAGAACGCCATCCTCATCGTGCAGTTTGCCAAGGATCGGGTGGAAGAAGGGATGGAACTGATCCCGGCGACGCTGGAGGGCGCCAAGCTCCGGCTTCGCCCGATCGTGATGACCTCGCTAGCGTTTGGGTTCGGCGTGTTGCCGCTGGCGCTGGCCAATGGGGCCGGGGCCGGAGCGCAAAACGCCATCGGCATCGGCGTGCTCGGCGGTGTGGTCACCGCCACGTTCCTGGTCACGCTGTTCGCTCCGCTGTTCTACGTGTTGATCTACCGGCTCTTTGGGCAAGATCGAAACCGGGAAGCGGCCGTTGAACCGTTGCCGCCGATGGCCGACGCGGATTGGGATCGCGACCGTTTCGGCGAGTGAGTTCACACCGGCAAGATGGCCCGCGGCGAACCCAACGTTCGTATGCCGATTTGCGCCTGCCGTAATTTGCCGGGCTCTGTCTCTTCCGTGGGGGGGTGAATTGGAAGGAGTTCTCTGTCGGGGAGGTCTCCTTCTAGCGGCTACGCCGACTTTGCTGGCAAGCCTGTTTGTTCTATTCGGCCCGCAAGGAAAGGGACGATGATAAGGACGGGATGTTCTTTGTCGATTGTTCGGGAGGAGGCATCATGGAAGCCTGCTGGAAAGCACCTGAGAAGACACCGTCTGGCAGTCCCGACCCATCTCTCACGCCGCGTGGCAGGTCGCCTCATGCCTGGTTCGGTCGCATCCGGACGAGCAACTTGCGGCCGGGATTGCTTCTGCTCACGGTCCTCCTGGCGTTGTTCACCGGGTGCACGAGTTGGCGCGAATATGTCGCAAACGGTTTCAAGGTCGGTCCCAACTACTGTCCTCCCGCGGCCCCCGTGGCTGATCAGTGGATCGATGCAGGCGATCCCGCGCTGGACACCGCGAGGATCCACGATCCGGCCTGGTGGCGAACCTTCGACGACCCGGTCCTCGATTCGCTCATTGCGTGCGCCTACCAGCAGAATCTGACGTTGCGGGTCGCCGGTCTGCGAATCCTGGAAGCCCGCGCCCAGCGAGCCATTGCCGCCGGCAACCTGTTCCCGCAGGCGCAGCAGGCCTTCGGCGACTATAGCCGCAACGCCATCAGCGAAAACGGGCCTGCCGGCATGACACCCAACCGTTTCTTCAGCGAGTGGACGCTGGGGGCCAGTCTCGCCTGGGAACTCGATTTCTGGGGCCGGTTCCGACGGGCGATCGAGGCTGCCGATGCCAATCTCGATGCGACCGTCGAGAACTATGACGATGTCCTCGTGATCCTTCTCGCCGACGTCGCCCAAACCTACACCGACGTGCGGATTGCCGAACAGCGGTTAGCCTATGCCCATCAGAACGTAGAGATCCAACGCGGCAGCCTGAGGCTCGCCGAAGAACGATTTCGCGAGGGTGCTACCACGCGACTCGACGTAACGCAGGCCATTTCCAATGTGGCGCAGACCGAGGCGGGCATCCACCCTCTGGAATCGGCACGCAGGCAGGCCGTCAACCGGCTGTGCATTCTTATGGGAATGCCGCCACGGAATCTGGATGCGATGCTCGCCGGCAATCGCGGCATTCCCGGCGCACCCCCCGCAGTGGCCGTGGGAGTTCCCGCCGAACTGCTCCGGCGCCGACCGGATGTCCGTCGCGCGGAGCGCGACGTCGCCGCACAAAGTGCCCTGATCGGCATTGCCACGTCCGAGTTGTATCCCCATTTCTCGATCAGCGGCACAATCTTCCTCGATGCCACGCGTTTCGAGGATCTTTTCGACGCAGATTCCTTCGCCGGCAGTGTTGGTCCGTCGTTCCACTGGAATATTCTGAATTATGGTCGGCTGGTTAACAACATCCGGGTGCAGGAAGCACGTTTCCAGCAGTTGGCCGTGCAGTATCAGAACGTCGTTCTCCGGGCCAACGAGGAGGCCGAGAACGCGATCATAGGCTTCCTGAAGGCCCAGCAACAAGTCCGGTGGCTCTCGCAGAGCACCGATGCCGCCCGGGAGTCGGTGGACCTGGTATCCGCTCAGTACCGCGAGGGAGCCGTCGACTTCAACCGCGTGTTCAGCATCCAGCAACTCCTCACTCAGGAGCAGGACCGGTTGGCCGTCGCCGAGGGCGCGGTCGCACAGAATCTTATTGAACTCTACCGGGCGTTGGGCGGCGGGTGGCAAATCCGTTTGGGCGGCGTGGCAGGGCCGATGCTTGCCGCCTCGGAGCCACCGGCCGCCGACGCTCCGCCCTCGCATCCGGAAGCCCTCGCGCCGCTGCTGTCGCCGCCGCCGATCCGGCAGCCTTGATGCCGCCGGCATCCTACACTCAATCAGATTGTCTCAGCAGTCGGGAGTCTTTGCCATGAGCCGATGGATCTGTGGGCTGGGAATGATCTTCGTGTCCTGTCTTGTCCAACGTGCGGTTGCCGCTGAGATCTGCCTTGATCCTGTCGGCGGGAAGCTACAGTGCACTCGCTGCGCGGCCATCCCCTGCAATTGTCCCAATCACTACTGCCGCAAACCGTTTCCCTGCACGGACTGCCCGGCGATCGGATTGTCAGCCGAGTGCTACCGTCCCAAACCCCTGCCGTGCATCCCCTGCTTGCCCGGGTCCTGCTGCCCCGACACTTACTGCGGCAAACCTCTTCCACGACTCTGCTGGCCGGTCAACCGGGAATTCTATCGCTGTCCTCCTTCTCAGAGCCCGTCCCAAAACCGTCGGGGACTGGCTCATTTTGCGGAGTCTTCGGAGCAAAACGTGCCTGTCCCCTTCTTCTCGCGAGGTTTTGGCACAGGCTCTCAGTGCGCTGCGGCCCCTGCCGCCGTCGATGCGGCCAAGCCCTGATCGGCAAAGTGGGAAGCGGCAGCCTCAGACGGAGTTGCATACCGATCGGGTAATCGGTTAGGATCGTTGGCTGGGTCGTTTCCTGTTCCGACATCCGTGGTATGCCCGATGCGATACTTGGCTCCGAGCTTGCTGATCACTGCTCTTTCTTCATGGATTTGCGCCCTGTCCGGATGCGGCCAGGTCACACCGGCGGCGGGGCAGGCTCCGCCCGCAGCTCCGCCCGAGGTCACCGTGAGCAAACCGATCGTCCGTGAGGTGACCGACTATCTCGAGTTCCCCGGTCAAACCGCCGCGGTCGGCGAAGTGGAAGTTCGGGCCCGAGTCACCGGACACATCGTCACGGTGAATTTTCAGGATGGGCAAAAAGTGAGCAAAGGCGACCTCCTCTTCGAAATCGATCCTCGTCCGTATCAGGCGGCCCTGAACCGGACGAAGGGCGATTTGGCCAGGGCCCTCGCCCTGCGTTCCAAAGCTCAGGCAGACCTGGCAAGAGCCGAACGGCTGCGGCCCTCCGGAGCAATCAGCCAGGACGACTACGAACTGGCCGTGTCGCAACTCGCCGTGCACGAAGCATCGATTCAGTCCGCCGAAGCCGCCGTGAAGGATGCGGAATTGAACCTCGAATTCACTCGAATCGTCTCGCCAATCGACGGCCGCGTGAGCCGGCGGCTGATCACCGAGGGCAATCTGGTGCAGTCCGGCCAGAGCAATTCGACGGTGCTGACCAAGGTGGTCACGATCGATCCCAGCTATGTCTATTTCCGAATCGAGGAGCCCGCGCTATTGAAGTACATGGATCAGGACTGGCGAGCGGGCGAGGAGGTGATGCTGAGCCGGATCCATGAGTTGGAAATCCCGGTCGAGATCGGGCTTGCAAATGAGGAAAGCTTTCCGCATGCGGGAGTTCTCGATTTCCTGGACAACGCCGTTGAATGCGAAACCGGCACGCTCTGCGCCCGCGGAGTCTTTGAAAACTCGCAAGAATATCTCACGCCGGGCATGTACGTCCGCGTCCGTGTTCCCATCGGTAAACCGCACCAGGCACTGCTGATCAGCGAACGGGCAATCGGCAGAAATCTCCAAGAGAAATTCGTGCTTACGGTGGACGAGAAGAACGTGGTTCAGCAGCGGACGGTTCAACTGGGATCTCTCAACGAGGGCTTGCGCGCCGTCAAGTCGGGGATCGGTCCCGAGGACTGGGTGATCGTCAACGGCTTGCAGCGCGCCCGCGTCGGCAAGCCCGTAAAACCCCATCCGGAAGAATCGCCGATGGTTGCCGAGTCCTCCCGGGACGACTCGGTCGGCGACGCGCGCGTGGCGACGAGATAGAGGGCGGAAGCAATGTTTTCCCATTTCTTCGTCGAGCGCCCGATCCTCGCCTCGGTGCCGTCGATCATCATCACGCTCTTAGGGCTTGCGGCGGTGTTCTCGCTGCCGATCTCGCAGTATCCCGAGATCACGCCTCCCACCGTTCGGGTCTCCTGCTTCTATCCCGGCGCCAGCGCCGGCGTCCTGGCCGATACGGTGGCCTCGCCGATCGAGCAGCAGGTCAACGGGGTGGAGAACATGCTCTACATGTCCTCGCAGTGCAGCAACGACGGCACGTATCAGCTCACCGTGACCTTCAAGGTGGGATCCGACCTGAACATGGCCCAGGTGCTGGTCCAGAATCGCGTCGCCCTGGCGCTGCCCACCCTGCCCGACGTGGTCAAGCAAATCGGCGTGACCACGATGAAGCGGTCTCCCGACCTGATGCTCATCGTGAATCTGTTCTCGCCCAGCGGCCGGTACAGCCAGCTCTACTTGAGCAACTACGCCTTGACGCGCGTTCGCGATGAACTCGCCCGCCTGGACGGAGTGGGCGATGCGATGGTCTTCGGCCAGCGGGAGTATAGCATGCGGGTCTGGCTCAACCCGGACCAGCTCGCGTCGCGGAGGATGACGGTGGGCGACGTTGCCCGGGCCCTGCGTGAGCAGAACGTGCAAGTGGCCGCCGGCCAGCTCGGCCAGCAGCCCGCCGCCGACCACATCGACTTCCAGTACACCATGACCACGCTGGGGCGGCTGCGCGATCCCGAGCAGTTCGGCGAGATCGTCGTCAAGACCGGAGGGCGCGGAGAGATCACGCGGCTGCGCGACGTCGCCCGCATCGAGCTGGGCGCCAAGAGCCAGGACGTCTGCAACTACGTCGACGGCAGGCCCTCCGGCATGGTCGGCGTATTCCAGTTGCCCGGCTCCAATGCCCTGGACACCGCCGCGCGCGTCAAGGCCAAGATGGCCGAGCTGAGGCAGAGCTTTCCGGAGGGGCTGGAGTACGGGATCTATTACGACACCACGCCTTACATCGAAGAGTCGATCCACGAGGTATTCAATACGCTCCGCGACGCCGTGATCCTGGTGGCCGTCGTGGTGCTGGTGTTTCTCCAGAACTGGCGCAGCTCGCTGATCCCTCTGATCGCCGTGCCGGTGGCGATCATCGGCACGTTCGCCGCCATGGCCGTCTTCGGGTTCAGTCTCAACAACCTCTCGCTTTTCGGGCTGGTGCTGGCGATCGGCATCGTCGTCGACGACGCGATCGTGGTTGTCGAAGCCGCGGAGCACCATATCGAGCAGGGGCTCTCGCCGAGAGCCGCCGCTCATCAGGCCATGGAGGAGGTCTCCGGCGCGTTGATCGCCATCGGCCTGGTGCTTTCCAGCGTGTTCCTCCCCTGCGTCTTCCTCACGGGGATCACCGGGCAGTTCTTCCGCCAGTTCGCACTGACGATTGCGGTTTCCACGATCCTTTCGGCGATGAATTCCCTCACGCTCAGTCCGGCGCTGTGCGCCATTCTGCTGAAGCCCCGCCACGAGCAGCGCGATCCGCTCGCGCGGCTGGTCGATCTCGTGCTGGGGTGGTTTTTCAAGCTCTTCAATGCCGTCTTCTCCGCCTCGGTGGCCGGATATGCCTGGATAGTGGGCCGGTTCTTGCGAGTGAGCGTGTTGGTGCTGGTGGTCTACGGCGGGCTGCTCTACCTGACCTCCTGGAGCCTCGAGCGGATGCCGACCGGATTCATTCCCAACCAGGACCAGGGATACCTCTTCGTCGTGGCGCAGTTGCCCGATTCCGCGTCGCTGGCGAGGACCGAGGAGGCGATGACCAAGATCGACCAAATCGTGCGGAGCACCAAGGGCGTCGCCCACACCCTGCGAACCTCGGGGATGTCGTTCGTCATGGGGGCGAACGGGTCGCACCTCGGCAACATGTTCGTGATCCTTGATCCCTTCGAAAAGCGGCAGACGCCCGATCTCCGTGCCGACGCCGTGGCCGCGGCGATCCGCCAGCGGCTCGCCGCCGGCGTGGAAGACGGCACGACGGCCGTACTCGGCGCGCCCCCCGTCCGCGGATTGGGGAGCACCGGCGGCTTCAAAGTCATGGTTGAGGACCGCGGCGGCGACGGCTACAACGCCCTGCAGGAAATCAGCGATCAGTTGATCCAGGTGGGCAACCAATCGCCCGGGCTCAGCGGCCTGTTCACCGTATTCCGGGCCAACGCGCCGCAGCTCTACGTCGACGTGGACCGCACCAAGTGCAAGGCGATGGGAGTGCCGTTGACCGAGGTCTTCGACGCTCTCCAGGTCAACCTGGGCGGCTTGTACGTGAACGACTTCAACCAGTTCGGCCGGACCTGGCAGGTGAATCTGCAGGCCGACATCCCCTACCGCATGCACCGCGAGCAGGTGCGCCGGTTCCAGGTCCGCAACTCGCGCGGCGAAATGGTGCCGCTTGGCTCGCTGGCGGCGATCGAAGACAGTAGCGGGCCTTTCGTGATCAACCGCTACAATCTCTACCCGGCGGCCGCCGTCAACGGCTCCGTCCTGCCGGGCACGAGCAGCGGCCAGATGATCGCGGCCGTGGAGGCAATCGCCCGGCAGCACCTCCCCCCCTCGAGGGCCATCGAGTGGACGGATCTCACCTATCTCGAGATCATCGCGGGCAGCACCACGCTGTTCGTCTTCGGCGCGGCGGTCGTGCTGGTCTTCCTGGTCCTGGCCGGTCAGTATGAGAGCTGGTCGCTTCCCCTGGCGGTGATCCTCGTGGTCCCCATGTGCATCCTCAGCTCGGTAATCGGACTCTACCTGGCCGGCATGCCCGTGAACATCTTCACCCAGATCGGCTTTGTCGTTCTAATCGGGCTGGCCAGCAAGAACGCGATCCTGATCGTGGAATACGCCAAGGCGAAACACGAAGCGGGAATGCCCCGCTACGAAGCGACGCTGGCGGCTTGCAGGCTGCGTCTGCGGCCGATCCTGATGACCTCGTTCGCCTTCATCCTGGGCGTGGTGCCGCTGGTAGTCTCCAGCGGCGCCGGCGCCGAGATGCGCCGGACCCTCGGCACGGCGGTGTTCAGCGGAATGCTTGGCGTCACCCTGTTCGGCATTTTTCTCACGCCCGTTTTCTACTACGTGATCCAGTGGTTCGCGGACCGCCGCATGGCGAGGCGGCAACACTCTCCGGCGGAGTTCAATCCACCGAGCACGTCCTGATCGCGTTGCCGCAGCGGCTATTCCCAATAGGCGAACACCGTGTTAACCCCGTCGATTTCCTGGGTCAGTTCGCCCGTCGAACTTTCCCGGCGCTCGATCTTCTCGAACAGGTTGAGCCACAGGACTTGGGACAGTTCATCGAGGGAAGTCCCCGCCGGAGGCTGATAATCTGCCTCGATTGTGGCGTCGGTGAGTACCGCCTTGTCCTGGCCGTCTCCGGCAAAAGCGTTGATTTCGTTAAACGATCTGGCATAGAGGTCGAAGGGACCCGCGACACCCGTGCCCGAATGACGTACCTCCGTGGCCGTGGCGGTGATTTCATCGGCGTTGGAGTTGCCGTTCAGATTGGCGACGTCCCGGCCGTACGTCGATTCCGCATGCACCTCGTCGAACAAGCGAGCATAAAGCCTGTATCCGGGACCTTCCAGTTGCGAGAAGAGCGGCCGCCCTGTGAAGGTATCCACACCCGTGCGGCTGTCGTTCGGATCGGCCAGATCCGAGAAGTAGGCAATGTCGTGGCCGTTGCCGCTGCTATACGCCATCACCAGCGGAAAGTCCACAACAAGGTTGGAGTACCCCGGGCCACTCATGGTCACCTGCTGCGGATTGCCCATCAGCGTGTCGTCGTGATCCGGGTTCTGGGAATCGCCCAGATTGACTTTGTCGGCGCTTGTATTCAGGTTCGTCCGTGTGAGTTCGACCGTCCCAAACCCTTGGGTTGCGACCGTGACTCCGTAGTCGGCGCCCTCAAGCAGGTCCGCTTTCTGCCGACTCAGCTCGAACGTATCGGCGGCCGGTGTATCGTTGAGCACAAGTTGGTCGATGACTCCTCCGCCTCTGCCGTACCCGACTATCACCTCGAATCCGGTGGCAATATGCCATATGCTGCCGGAACCACTCAGGAAGCGGGCAACCGTTTGTCCATGAGCGTTGTAGGGGTTCACTTTGAGATAATCGTTCAGCACCGAGCCCCGAACAACGACTCTGTCCGTACCGTTTTCGCCCAGCTCGGCGTCGGCCTTCATCGTCTTGAATCCGCGAACGTGCTGAAAGTACCCGTCGCCGCGCATGCGGGCCCAGATGGGAAAGAACTCCAGTACGTCGTCGCCGTCGGAGTCCTCAAAGAGAACCGTATCGCCGCCGCCATTGCCGCGGCAGTAGATCGACTCGGCCGTGACGGAAATCGAGACGCCGTCGCCGGTCATCTCCCCCGAACCCGGCTTGGCAAGGTATGTGTTGGTTCCCTTGGAGCCCCAGATGGTGACCGTATCGCCCGGGCCTCCGTCGTAGTCGATCGATTCGATATTGGCGACCTCGAGCGAGTAGCCTTGCCCCGTCATTGCGCCCCAAGTAGGACGGAGTGTCGCCGTATCGGCGCCCGGGGAGCCGATGAAGTGCACGTCGTCGCTGCCGCCCAGTCCGTCGAAGGAGAACGTGCTTGCTGCCGCCGGGCTGAAGCTGTACTCCACGTCCTTGATCGTGATGGTGCTGCCGGAAGATGCATCGAAGACGAAGTTGTCGTCTCCCTGCGTGCCGTGCACAGCCACGCTTCCGCCGCTGTGCTCGACGAGATTGGCCAAGACGACTTCTGCCGGGGAGGTCAACCCGGTGATCGTCAGCCGGTAGCGACTGCCGGCGGTCGCCTGCGCGAAGTCGATCCGCGGCTGGGCGACTTGAGGCGGCTGGACCGGGTTGCCCGTTGCGTCCAGCACGTAGAGCGCCATTTCCGTCATGGCCGAGGCGCCCTGCCGCAGTTCGACAGTAAGAATGCCGTTGTGGGCCGCCTGGAACTGGTAGGCAAGCTGTCCATCCTCGGGAATCACTTCGCCGGAATTCCAGTAGTCGACCGTATTCAGATCGGTCGCGGGATTGCCGATCGTGAAGCTGACGTCCGCATTGCCGCTCAGACCACCGACGTGCAGGTAAAGCTGCTGTCCGCTGTCGACTTGGGAAGCAACGGTGCCAACCCCACCGGCCAGCATCTGGAATTGTCCGCCTTCCCCGTATGCGTAAAGGGTGAGTTCCTGGCCGGATTGCGCTTGGACCGTCAGAGTTCCCGACGCACCGGCGACGAAATCGTACCAATACTGACCGAATCTTGCCGGATCGTTTTGCTGCGCTGTGGTGATGGTCCCCAACTCTTCCGGCTCCATCCACAAGGCGGAGGCGCCGGTGATGTGGCTCAGGTGTGTGTCCGAGAGGAACCCGAGTGACTGCAATTGCGGACCTCCCACGGCATCGAGATCGATCTCGACGGCCTCCTTGTCGCCGTAACGGAAACCGATCAGGCTGCCGGGGGCGAACCAGGGCGTCAGACCCTCAAAATCGTTCCTCCCCAGGTTTACCCCGGGCACGGCGGCGTAGCTGCCCGAGGCGGGTTGGGCGGCCAGCAAACTCAGCGGCTGTCCGCCGGAGCCGTTGGTGGTCAGGTAAAGGTTGTTCGGATCGGGCGAATCGCCGTCCAAGACGAACGCCAGATCGCCCGCGGACCGGTAACCGCCCAGGTTCACCCGGGGCGTGGCCAGGACGACTTCGATGCCCATCCCGTAATCTTGGGGATTCTGATAATCGAGTTGGAAGATGTATCCGTTTCCACCCGCGGTTCCGGCCGCGAAGAGAGTCGTCTGATCGACGCCGAACTCCAGCGCATTGAGCTCGACCGGCACCAGCGTGGAGCCGTTTTGCACGAACACCGCGCCCAGGATCGTCGCCGGGATCGTCCCGCCGGCTGCGGCGGCCGAGATATCCACGTCGGCATATCCCAGAACGCTACGGAGCGAGGGATCCAGATCGCCGGCGTCGCTGATCCCGTAAAACCGCGAGCCCTGGAGGGCAGAGCCGGCGACGTCGTAGAGAGGCTCGACGCCGAGGATGTCGCCGAGCCAGGTCAGTTGCAGACCGCTTTGCGTAAAGTCCGCACGGAAAGCGCTCCCATCGACGTCGACCAGCGCCAACCCGAGATAGCCCGGCATGGTATCGGTGCTTGAGGTCGTCTGGCCCACGAGTCCCGCGTCGCGAGTGACTTCGTCGCCGGCCAGGACGAACAGGTCGGTCAGGCCGTTGGCCGGGTCGGCATCGCTATCGGCACTGTCGTTGCCGGCATCCTTCACCGTGAAACTGCGTCCGGCAGGCAGGTTGCCGAAGCGAAGGTAATACGTACCTGCCGAGAGGTTCTCGAAGCGATACTCCCCGAGCGGACCGGTCGTCGTATCTGCCAGGAACAGGTCGTCCCCACCGCCCATCTGGCCGTCGGTTCCCGCGTCGTACAGTTCCACACGGACGTCGGCTACGCCGGGCTCACCGTCGTCCTGAAGACCATTTTCGTTCAGGTCGTGCCAAACGCGGTCGCCGATGATGAACTGTTCAGCGGCCGGCTGTGTGCGCAGCTTGACCAGCAGCGCGTCCGAGTCGCCGTTGCTCGTGAGGTTGAACGTCTGCGCGTTGGGATCGACGTCGGCGGTGCCTTCGAAAAACCCAGCGGCGTAGATGTTTTCGCTTTGTTGGTCGATCGCAATGCCGAGCCCTTGATCGACACCGGTGCCGCCCATGCGGCCTGCCCAGAGAAACTCGCCGGAACTGTAGAGGGCCGACACGAATAAGTCGTCCTGCCCGCTGCTGGTCATCAGACCGGCACCGGCGCCGCCCTGCGGATCGAATTGGGCGGTACCCCGGAACAGTCCGGTGGTAAACACCTCTTGGTTGGTGCCCAGCGCGATGGCCGCCGGGCGGTCGCTTTCCGGTCCGCCCATGCGATGAGCCCAGACGAAGTTGCCCGACGGATCCAGCCTGACGACGAAGATATCATCTTCGCCGGCGCTCGATAGCGTTGCCGTGCCCGGACCGGGATTGAAATCGCCATCTCCCCAAAAGTATCCGGTCGTGTAGATATTGCCGACCGGGTCGACGGCGATCGCGGTGGCCATTTCCGTGGGCCCTCCACCGAGCTGTTTTGCCCAGAGGTAGGTGCCATTCTGGTCCAGCTTCAGAACGAAGGCATCGTCCCAGCCCGCGCTGGTGAGCGCCGCCACACCCGCTCCGGGATTGAAGTCGACCGTGTCGAAGAAGGAGCCGACGACGTGGACGTTGCCCATGTCGTCCAAGGCGATGCCGTGTCCGATGTCGTTGCCGGTAGACCCCATGGATCGTCCCCACAAGAGGTTTCCGGCCGCATCCAGCTTCCAGACAAAAATGTCCCAGTTGCCAGCACTGACTCCGGGGCTCGAACCATCCCCCGGATCGAAGTCCACGGTTTCAGAGAAATAGCCGGTGACCGTGACGTTGCCGGAGTCGTCTGCCGCGATCCCTTGAGCGGAGCCATAGCCGGACCCACCCAGCTTGCGAGCCCACAGGTAATTGCCCGCACCATCCAGTTTCAAAACAAATACATTGGCGCCGTCGGCGGTCATAGAAGCTTCGCCGGGGCCGGGATCGAAATCGACCGTGCCGCCGAAATTGCAGGCCACGTAGACGTCGCTGCCGGAAACGGCGAGGGTTCCCCCCTCCAAGTCGAAGTAGCCCGTCAAGGTCTTAGCCCAGAGAAGGGCGCCGCCGGAGGTGTATTTCGCCACGAAGCGGTTGCCCGAGCGCAAAACCGTGCCGGGCCCCGGATCGAAGTCGGCGGTCCCGTCGAGCGCTCCCATGACGTAGACGTTCCCTGCCGCGTCGGTGGCGACGCTGCGCGCGGCGTCCAGCCCACTGCTGCCGATCTGGAAGGCGAAATCGAGGCTGGGCAGCTCGTCTCCGAGGAGCATACCGTCGGGGCTCTGCTCCTGGATGACGTTGTCGCCCAAGAGGATGTCGGCCGGCGCCTGCCCGGCAGACGCATCCAGAAGCGTCCGCCTTTCCAGCGGTTCAAGACCGAGGCGACGAACGCCGGAAGACGTACGCCGTGCCCCGTCGGAATGTTTATGTCGAAAGGAAGGAACCCACCACTGAAGACGCCTGGAAATCGCCGACATAAGGTCCCCCGATCGAAAGCGGTTGAAAGGGATCGCCCGGCAGGACGAATCCGAAGAAGGGAGTCGAAAGCAGGTTATGGAGACACTTTTCGCGTGCTGCCGCGTTGGATCGACGATCACCCGATCGGAGTTGCCGTGCCCGAGCCGAGCGAAGGCAACAATACCCAGGATCGACGAGAAAAGCCGATCCGGCAGGCGCTCATCCTTGCAGTGTAATTGCCCGCCCCCGCGCGCCAATCAAAAACTCCTGGAAATTGGCTTACGGGGAGTGGCCAAACGGTCAAATCGTCAGCGATACTCTTGGACCACCAGGGAACTTGTTCGAATTTGCCGGCTTTGCAGGTTGGTAACCGTTCACGGGGCGACCGGGGACTGGTCCATTTTTCGGCCAGTTGGCGCGGTTTCATGGTACAGACGATGCCCGAAAACATGGACCTGTCCCCCTCTTTTCCGCCCCGTGAACGGTTACGAGATCGGTTCACTCCACGCTCCATCGACCGGATCCGGATGGAACACGGAAGAGTCAACCCGGAACGAAACCCCGCCATCGCGGCCAATCGCCTGCCTTCATTTCCGGAATATGCCACAATTCTCACGGCCCCTCGTAGCCTTTCGCCTGCAGCATTCGCGCGATTTCGGTGCCGTGGACGCGGCGAGGCGTCAGTTCGAGTTCGATAACCGAGAGGCATTCCGCGTCTTCACCGTAGGACAACTGGGCAGCAACCTCACCGCGGCCATTGACCGCCAGCGAACAGCCGATGCACTTGCGCCCTCGCCAGGGGCCATCCGTGATGGGCCCAACGTTGCTGACGCCGACCACCGGCATCTCGTACAGCCGCGCGAGCGTCGAGTAGGAACTCTTCCAGAGCTCGCCGTATGGCTCGCTACGATTGTCGTGATCCGGGGCCACCGCCCAGGCACAAGGCGACAAAAGAACCTGAGACATTCGGGCAGCACCAGAATCTGGCAGCCTCTGCGTGCCGCCTCGCCAATCCAATGGACGGCGCGATCGAGGTTGTCGCGGACGCGGCCAGGTTCAACACGCATTTGGCCCATGCCGACGTAGAGAGGAGAAGGCGAAGCGGTCATTTCACGGATACCCGATCAGATCCCCACCCAAGCAGAATGCTGGCGGGGGTTACACCCCTTCTGCTTCCGCAAGACCGGCCAAAAGCGTGGTGGCAGTGCCCGGACGATGCCCTTGCATCCCATTTCGACTCATGGATGCTTCGGCGTCGCACCGATGGTAGCTCTCGGGCAAGGCTTCTCGTCGATAGGTTCATTTCAGAATGCTCTCGCGGATTCGATTCCTGCTGCTCTTCTGCCTGCTGGCTGCTTCCTCGTCATCGGCCCACGCACAAGGATTCGGCGTTGGCATCATTGCCGGCGATCCAACGGGCCTCAGCGTGAAGAAGTGGCTCGAGAACGGTCGCGCGATCGATGCGGCGGCCGCCTGGTCGTTCGATGAGCCAGACGCCTTTCAGTTGCATGCGGATTACCTGTGGCACCGCGACATTCCGGGAATCTCGGACAGGTTTTGCGGGTGGATGCCGTTTTACTTCGGCGTAGGCGGCCGCGTCGGTCTTACGGAAGGAAACCGTTGGCACGACAATGAAACTCGTGTCGGCGTCCGTATCCCACTCGGGATCACCTACGTCTTTGAGCAAACGCCTCTCGATCTCTTCTTCGAGGTGGCGCCCACATTGGACGTGGCTCCGCGGACGGATGTCGATTTGGACGCCGCCATCGGTATCCGTTTCTATTTTCGCTGAACGCCACCACCGGGTCTATCCCGGTGGGGCGATGTTTCGCACATAGTAGTGAAACAGTTTCCAGCCTCCCGCACGGACCGCACTGACCGGGGTCGTCGTGCTGTAATAGTGGGGATAGTGGAAGTACAGGGCATCGCGCGCGAGCTTCCCACCAGGATCTTTCAATAACGGCGCGAGATCGCAGCCGTCGCCGTCCGTGGTCTCGCTCCCCGGCAGCCCGGCCATCGTCGCGATCGTGGAAGGCAAGTGTTCGGCGTCTCGTGGACCTCGCTTCCATAACACGCCAGGTCGGCCCAGCCGAGGTCGTCTGCCAACACGAAAACAATGTTCGGCTGGATCGGGCCAGGTTCCTCAGCCACCGCCGCAACCGGCGGCGTCATCCAAGCAACGATGCCAAGGACGATGAACAGCCCCACGATGAGACGTCGCATCTTTTCACCGCCAGGCCCGCGGGTTTCGTGTTCCGCCTGCCAGCGCTCCGTCAAAGTTGGAGTGACTGGCAGCCTACTTCACCAAATCCAACGCCACCATCCTGACGTGCCTGCGTCCGGCGACAGGCGAAACACTGCTGGAAGGCACCCGATTGCCGGAAATGAGAAGCTTCTATGCCTCGCCCGTCGGCGCCGCCGGACGGGTTTACCTCACTAGCCGCGAGGGGACCAGGCTGGTGATCAAGAACCAGCCAACTTTGCAGGTATTGGCAATCAACAAACTGCCGGAAGGCATCGACGCCTCGCCCGCCCTCGTCGGCCGCGAGATGTTTTTGCGTGGCCGGCGGCACCTCGACTGCCTTGCCGCAGACTGATTGGAAAGGGTGACACCGGAGGTGGGCTGATAAAAACGGGGACTGGCTCCGCAACATCTTGTGTGGTCGCTCTGGCTAAACCGCTATTAGTTGCGGTGCCTGTCCCCGTTTTTATCAAGTTTTTATCAGCCCGCACCGGAGGTGTCCACCACAGGGTAATCGGGTAATCATAGTCGGCCAGGTAAATCCAGGTAAATGTGTTCTGCCTGCGTCCGCCACAGCGTAGTTACCCTCCCGAATCTCTCGTCCAGTCGTACTCACCGTCGCGGACGTGATGCCGCCCTAGTGTTCTCCGATCTCACGTTGCGTCTCGTTCAGCAGAGGCAGGCTTACCCCACTAGATTGTGCTTGTCACATAACCCGTCCGAATCCCGAGCTCAGGTTCGATGGTACCTAAGGAATTCTCTGGATCGCGGCTGCCGGAACGTGAGATCCACCCGATAGACGGCCCCCTTCGTAGGAGCGCCATCGGAAAGGGTAATTCAGCCCGATCCGCGACGGTCACCTCGCGTTCGATTTGTGAAATTCAATCATTCAATTCATTTGCCCGTGTCTAGTGTAGAAGCAAGAATGAACGAGGGGGTCGGCATAGCACAAAACAGGCGGAGCTGTCGCGATGAACAAAGCGGTTTCGATTGTAGGTGGCTTGGTTTTGGCAATGACTTCTGCCGCGATCGGTTGGCTTGCACGCGATCAGGGCTTGATCTCGATGTCGAACGGAAAAACAACTACGTCGACCGCGGTTGCTCGTCCCCCTGCGAGTCATACAAAAGCCCTGGCCAAATTGCAGCCGGCGGCAGAGGTGATTCAAATCTCGGCACTTGTCGGCGATCGGGTTGTACGCGTTGACGTCGAGGAGGGGGAGTCCGTCAAAAAAGGGCAGCTTCTGGTCTCGCTGGATAGCCGTGACCTGCGCGAGCTGGAGGTCCGCGCCGGCGAGAATCAGCTCGAAGAGGCAAGGGATCGTCGCGACGCCGAGTTGCGGCTGGCAGACGCACGGATCGCGGCGGCCCGATTGCAGCTCGACCAAACGAAGACCCGCACGTCGGACATCGAAGCCGAAGAACTCAAGATCTCCGTGCTCGACAAGACCTATCTGCTGGCCAAGAACAACCGGGACCGGCTGCAAGGGCTCTCCGAGAACCTCGTCTCGCAGCAAGAGCGGGAACAGGCAGACCTGACGGTGGAAAAGGCCAAGGCCGAGCTGGATGCGGCAAGGATGCTGCTCGACAAAGCCAAGCGCAGCAACGAACTGGCCCTGGCAGCAGCGCATGCAGATCTGAACGCCGCCCTGGCGGCCAAGGAAGTGGCGATTGCCTCCGTTCCCGAGCAATCGCTCAAGGCGAAGCTGGAACTGGCCCACGCCCAACTCGAACGCTCGACGCTGTACGCTCCGTGCGACGGCACCGTGCTCAAGGTCCATGTCCGGCCCGGCGAACTTGTCGGGCCTATGCCCATCCTGGAAATGGCCGATCTCGGCCGGATGGTGGCCGTGGCGCAGGTGTATGAGACCGACGTCAAGCGGCTCCAGGTCGGTCAGAGGGCGAGGATCGAGAGCCGTTCCTTCCCGGAACCGTATGACCGGGATGGGCTGACCGGCACGGTCGAACGCATCGGCCGGATGGTTGGCCAGCCGTCGATCAAGGAGCTCAATCCTCTGGCGCCGGCGGACCGCCGCGCGGTGGACGTGCGGATCGACTTGGACGCAGAGGCCAGTCGGCAGGCGCAGAACTTCGTAAACATGCAGGTCGATGTCACTTTCCTCACCGAACCACCATGAAGATTCCCCTGGCATGGCACAACCTGGTAAACGGCAAAGTACGCACGGCCGCGGCGACTGCCGGCGTTGCATTTGCCGTCGTGCTGATTTTTCTCCAACTGGGATTCTTGGGTGCAACGGAGCAGACGGCGTCGCTCGTATACGACGCCATGGATTTCGATCTTCTGCTTCGTTCCCGGAATTCCCGGCGCCTGGCGGAATCGCAGCCTTTTCCCCGAAGCCGCATGGACCTGGTGACTTCGGTACCCGGGGTCCGAGAAGTCCATCCGTTTTACATCGGCTTCCAACGTTGGCGGATTCCGACGACCGGTTTCGGACGGCGGATTCTAACGATGGGAATAGGCATCGGTGATGCGGTCTTTGCCGACAAAGAACTCCAGCGCAAAACCCATCTTCTGACCGCGCCGGACTACGCCTTGATCGACCGGCTCTCGCGAAAGGACTTCGGTCCCGCCAATAAGAAAGCCTTCGGAGACGATGACGTCGGCACCGAAGCCGAAGTCGGCTATTGCCGTGTGCGGATCGTGGGGCACTATGCCCTGGGAGCAAGCTTTGCATCCGACGGCTCCCTCGTGCTCAGCGACGAGGGGTTTCTTCGCCTCTTTCAGCGTTGGCCGCCCGACACCGTCAGCTTGGGACTGGTGAAGATCGAACCGGGGCTTGACCCCGAAGTCGTCGCCCAACGCGTCCGGCAGTACCTGTTGCCCGACATGGAAGTGTTCACCAAAGCCGCGATCATCGCCAAGGAACGAAACATGTGGCTTTGGGAGATGTCGATCGGAATGATCTTCCTGATGGGGGTTGCCGTGGCTCTGGTGGTCGGTGTGGCGATCGTGTACCAGATCCTTTCCAGCGACGTCGCCAGCCATCTCCCCGAGTATGCGACGCTGAAGGCCATGGGCTACCGGAACGGCTACCTGAGAAAGGTCGTTTTGCAGGAAGCGATCCTGGTCTCCCTCCTGGGATTCGTGCCGGGGTTGATCATCGCTGAAGGACTATACTGGCTGACGCACTATTTCACCAATATCCCCATTGCCATGACCCTGCCTCGCTTGCTGGCGGTCTTGGGGATGTCCGTGGTGATGTGCGGTATTTCCGGGATGGCCGCCCTCCTCAGACTCCAGCGGGCCGACCCCGCAGACTTGTTTTAGCGTCTCGGACACTTCGATTTCATGCTTCGAATCTTGAATATCGGTCTCCTGAACCCCGTTTTCCGATGATAAGAAGACGCCGACGTACTCCTTTGGCTTGGCGAAACTTGCTGCATCAGTGGCGGCGGCTGCTGGTGGCGGTCTGCGGAATCGGCTTCGCCGTGGTGCTGATGTTCACCGAAATCGGTTTTGAAAACGCTCTGTTCGACAGCACGGTGGCGGTCCTCAAGGCCTTGAGTGCCGACCTGATTGTCGCCAGCGCGGCGAACAACACCATTGTCTCCGAGGAAAGATTCGAGAGGGAACGTATCTATCAGGCCGAGGCTTGCCACGGGGTCAAAGGCGTTTATCCGCTCTACATCCAGTTGTTTGGCGCCAACTGGAAAGGTCCGGGACGCAAGGAGCATCCCATTCGAGTCATGGCATGCGACGTGTCGGACCCGGTTTGGAACATTCCCGAGGTAGCCCGGCACGCGGCGGCACTGCGGGCCCCGGGCACGGCGCTGTACGACACGCGGAGCAAGGACAAGTACGGGGTTCCACTCTCGCCGGATGCGATCCTTGCCCAACGGGGCGCCGAGCTGTGCGGCCGGTCGATCCGGCTTGTTGGCACGTTCGCGATGGGCGCGGATTTCATCGCCGACGGAAACCTCATCCTCAGCGACAGGAACCTGGCCTGGCATTGCCCGCACCGGGCCCCCGGCCGCGACCCGCTCAGCCTCGTCGATCTGGCCGTCGTCCAGCTCGACCGCGGTGCCGATCCGGGCGAGGTACGGACCCGATTGGAACAGAGCCTTCCCCCCGATGTGCGAGTGTGGACCACCGATGAGTTCATCGCCCAGGAAATCGAGTTCTGGAACAAGAGCACGGGAATCGGTTTTATCTTCAAGTTGGGCACGTGGATCGGATTCCTTGTCGGCGTGATCATCTGCTATCAGATTATCAACGCGGATATCAGCGACCACATGGGCGAGTTTGCAACCCTCAAGGCCATGGGCTATCGGAATCCCTATTTTCTCGGCCTCGTCTTTCAAGAGTCGGTCTATCTGTCGGTCTTGAGCTTCGTTCCGGGCCTGCTGATCAGTCTGGTGCTCTACGACCGGCTCGCCGATGCGACGCGGTTGCTGATGGTCCTCAATGTGCCGCGGGTCGTCTTCGTGTTCTCGTTGACCGTGGTGATGTGCATCGCGTCTGGATGCCTGGCGATGCGGAAGGTCGTTACCGCAGACCCGGCAGAACTGTATTGATTTTCGGAGAGGCAAATCCGATGACGCAAATCGAAACACTCGCTGCGGCCGCAACGGAGCCCGCGCCCGCCTCGCAAGCCCGATCGAAACGCCGCTGCGCCATTCGCATTCGCGGCCTGGAACACTACTTCGGCGAAGGGGAATTGAGAAAACAGGCCCTCTTCGACAACCACCTCGAGGTGACCCCCGGAGAAATCGTGATCATGACCGGGCCTTCCGGATCGGGGAAAACCACGCTCCTGACCCTGATCGGCACGCTGCGAACCGTGCAGGAGGGGAACGTGGAAGTCCTGGGGCATCAGCTCCACGGCGCCACTCCGGAGGAGAGGATCGCGGTGCGCCGCAAACTCGGCTTCATCTTCCAGCACCACAATCTCTTCGCATCCCTCACGGCCATGCAAAACGTCAAGATGGGGCTGGAGCTGTTCGACCTTCCTCCGCGGGAGATGGAAGCACGCGCTGCCGACATCCTGACGCGGCTCGGTCTCGGCAAGCGAATCCAATATAAGCCCGACGAGCTCTCGGGCGGACAGAAGCAGCGGGTCGCGATCGCCCGCGCCTTGGCGCACCACCCGCAGCTCGTGCTTGCCGACGAACCGACCGCAGCCCTGGATGAGAAATCCGGCCGGGAGGTCGTTACGCTCTTTCAAGAACTCGCTCGCAACGAGCAGTGCACGATCCTCATGGTCACTCACGACAACCGCATTCTCGATATCGCCGACCGCATTGTGAATATGATCGACGGTCACATCAAGTCGAGCGTACTGGTCCAGGAATCGGCCCTCATCTGCGAATTCCTCCGGCAGTGCTATCTCTTTCGCGAACTGACACCGCGAACGCTCACCTACGTCGCCGACCAGATGAAGCTCGAAATGCACGCCGGCGGCGCCGAGATCATCAAGCAAGGAGAGGCCGGCAACAAGTTCTACGTGATTCGAAACGGGACGGTCGACGTTCTGCGGGACGGCAAGTGGACCGCGTCGCTTGGCCCCGGCGAGTTCTTCGGTGAGGTGGCGCTGATCCAGAAAGCGCCTCGGAATGCCACGGTCGTTGCCAAACAAGACGTCGAGTTGTACGCGCTGGGCAAGAAAGAGTTCGAAGCCGTGATCATGGCGAGCGCCCCGTTCGAAGAAGAATTGCGAAAGGCCCTCTTTGCACGTCATTGACGGCGACACGCAGGATGGGCCGTTGACGTAGATCGGCTTCCCCTTATCGGTCGCCGAAGAAGACCAGGTGGTCGTAGGTGCGGCGGTCGGCGCGTTTCTTCTGGTGCTCGTCCAGCGGGCCGTGAAACTCGCAGTGGAAGAAACGCGAGTCATACATGGCGGGCGGCAGGCGGTCGCGCCCGCCCCGGATGGCGGCGGCCAGGTGCAAAAGCGCCAGCGGAATCTCGTCGCCGGTTCGCGCGTATTGGTAGCCACGGCGCGGGAAAAGACCCGACGGCGCTTGCGTCTTCAGGATTGAGTCCGCCACGCGGCCGGCGCGGCTCAGCAGTGCGGTGCGATCGGCCTCCTCGCCCGGACGGTCGGCCAGTTCCAGGAGTCCGTAGATGAGCCGCCAATCCTCGGCGCTGACATCGGCTGTCGCGGCCTTGTTCAGGTCGCCCAGCCCGAGGAGGCGGCCGGTTTCGCAAACCATCCGCCAGAAGTCCGGATCGCCGGTCTCGCGGTAGGCCCGGCAGTAGGCCCAGAAAAGATTGCCGTCGGGGGCAATCGGGGCAAACGACTGCGGCGTGTAATAACCGGTCTTGGCTTCCTGCCACTCAAGCGGCGTGCCGTCGGTCATCATCGCCACGAATTTGCCCGACTCGGCGTCATAACATGTGCGGCCGTACACTTTGAGATCGTCCAACGCCCAGCGAAGCAGGTCACGACCGACTTCGGCCGCCGTGCCGCGCGCGCCGATCAGGCTCTCGGCCGCCTGCATCTGGACCAGGGGCAGGTGGTGATAGCGAGAGAGCTGATGGTAGGAAGCCACGATCTTCGCTTCGTTGATCGTGGGGTGGACGTGTCCGAGGGCCTCCCGGGCGCGGTCGTCGTTGCGGTAACTGAGCTGTCCGCCGCAGAGGCCGGTGGTTGGATCACGGCCCTGCTGCCATCGGTGGGCCAGGCGCCGCGTCCACAGCAGCGCTCCGCCGTCCTCGTACATGACGGCCAGCGACACGCCGCAGTGAACCAGCGGCGGCGTCACGTTGCAGAACGACAGGTTCCCGCCGGCCGCCGGGAACGGCACCTCGATCTGCTCCTGAAACTCGTGGTCCCACTGCGGCGCGCACGGCTTCTTGACGCTACCGTGACGGTTGTAGTCCAGGCGTGTCCAATCAAGGACGTGCGTCCCCCAGATCGTTTCGAGCACTTTGCGGGTGGCGGCGGGGTTCACGCGGTGCATGAGGTTGTAATGCGGCTGGTGGCCCTTCATTTCGTGAGTGTCGCCATACTGGCCGACCGGCTTTTCGGCCTGCAAGTCCCAAGCCATGTGGCCGCCCCAGTAAATCAGGCCATTAGGGCTGACCAGATGAGCGAGGACGTGCCGCGCGGTCTGTTCGGCCGCGTTGCGATAGCGGGCGTCGCCGGTCAGGCCGGTCAGACCGTCGAGGAGGCGCATCAGTGGCTGCTGACTGGCGAAATTCGAGAGGACCCACGTTTCGCCCTTGTTCTGCCAGAGGGCCGGCTCGAAAGAGGTGGCGTGGAGGCCATCAACGAACAGCGGCGTCTCGTCGGGGCCGTAGGTGTCGCGACCGTGCGCGAGAACCGTATCGGCGAACTTGCGCGCGGCGTCCAGGTAGGGCCCGCTGTCAGGCTTCGCCCCGCTGGTGGAAGCGGTATCGCCAACAACAAGCAGCAGCAGAGTGGCGGCGAATAGAAAGTTGGACCGGCAATTCGGATGGTGATTCATGATCTGCCTCCGGAAACGAAAGTCCCAAGCGCCCCAAGGCGCACCAGACCGCGGGAGAGTATTCATCTTAAACTGTAAACGCCACCGCCGACCCCGCGTCGGTGGGGCGATGTTTGGCAACTACCAACCGCACCCCTGTGGCGTTTGTTGTTACCAAATATCGCCCCGCCGGGATGGGCCCGATGGCGGTGTTTGCGGTTTGAGTATTTTAGAGACTCTGGCAAAACGGGGATACCACCTCGCGGAAACGCCTGTTCTTTGTGTTTTGCGAGTAGTTGGCTCGTAGCCGGTCCCCGTCTTGTCCGAACCGGCGCCACGAGCGTCATTGCACGGAACCAGGACGGTCCGGTTCGCCGCACGCGACCACCCAGCCACCGTTCTAATGGGGTATTGATGGGATCGGTTCGAATGGAGTACAATGCGTACCCCCGGCCGATTTGAATTCACTTGAATTCACCATGGCGCCTCGTCGACTTCGCCATGGGGACCGAGTAGGGGTTTCGGCGGAACCGAGAATCTCCGGATTGGAGGAGGTCTGTGATGAACGGGCACTTTTCCATTTCTTGTTCAGCGGCAGCGTTGCTCCTCTTGGCCGGCTGGACTGGGCCCGCGGCAGGATCCGACCCAAAACCAGCGGCCGACGATTCGGTGGCCGGAGAACTGGTCCAGGCAGCGCTGAAAACGGAATTCAGCCGCGAGTTGAAGGAAGGTCGCGACTCGCTCTTGGGCAAAGCAGTTTCGCTGGCCCCGGACTATGCGCCTGCCCGATGGCATTCCGGATACGTGCGGATCGATGGCGATTGGATCTCGCTCGGCGAGGCGCAGCAACGTTGGTCGCAGGACAACCGCCGAGCCGAATATGACAAGCTCCGCAATGCGCACGCGGGAAATGCCGCTGGCGAGCTGGCGCTGGCGCGATGGTGCCAGAAGAACGGACTTGCGGGGCAGGCCCGAGCCCATTGGATTCAGGTGCTCAAGATCCGGCCGGACCACGAAGAGGCGCTGAAGGGCCTCGGGATGACGTGGTGGGAGGGGCAATTGCTCACGCGCGAGCAGGTGGCACAGGCCAAGGAGGCGAAGCAACGGTTTTTCAGCGCGAAGCGCCGCTGGGAGCCGACCGTCACCCGGTGGTGCCGGATGGTCTCTGCCGGGGAATCCGTGCTGCGGGAAGAACTCCAGCGGAACCTGTCCGGCATATCCGATCCAGTCGAGATGGCCGCCTTAGACCAGGTAATCCAGGACCGTTGCCGCGGCGGGAAAGATGCCTCTACGCACCGGGCACTAAGCCTCCAGGTCATCGCGGTCGTGAGTGGGATTTCCCGGCAATTCGCTACCGAATCGCTGGTCCGCCACGCCGTCTTTCACCCCATGGACGAAGTCCGCTCCGCGGCGACCTCGGCGCTCAAGTCACGGCCGATGAACACCTGTGCTCCCATGCTGCTGTCCGAAATGGCGACGCCGATCGAGGCCGAATTTCGACTGTGGGAAGCGGGGCCGGTCAGTCACCTCAGTTGCCGGCTGTATCGCGAAGGCCTTCAGGCGGACTGGGTATCGGTGTTGGACGAGACCCACATCGGTGCCGTATCGCATCGAACAAGTCCCTTATTCCGTATCTGGTACGCGCGGCGAGCTGCGTCGGCACAAGCACACGTCGAGGCGCAGAATGCAGTCACGACGGTAAAGAACCACCGTGTCGGGCACGTGCTGGCACAGGTGACGGGATTCGACTTCGGTGCACATCCCTTGGGCTGGTGGAACTGGTGGATCGAACACACCGAGCGAGAAATGGCAGAGAACCCCGCCGTCCTCCTATCCGGCGAACCTTTCTACCAGTCGGCCGACCAGGGCAAGCCCGTTTATGAAACGCGCGCTTATACCTGGCGTCTCACCGCCTCCTGCTTCGCCAAAGGGACGCAAGTCCGAACTCTCGCCGGGATGATGCCGATCGAGGAGATCCATGTCGGCGACGAGGTGCTCTCGCAGGATCCCAGCACGGGCGAGTTGGCCTACAAACCGGTTCTTGAGACCACGCTACGCAGGCCGACGGAGAGAATCCGCATCTCGCTGCCCGACGAGGCCATTGACGCCACCGGTGGGCATCCGTTCTGGGCGAGCGGCCGGGGCTGGCAGATGGCCAAGGAACTCAAGGCGGGCACGCCGCTGCATAGCTTCTCCGGGGCGGTGCCGGTCGAGAAGGTGGAAACCGTCGCGCCGGACAAGGCATGGTACGACTTTTCCCACAACCTGGTCGTCGCCGATTTCGGTACGTATTTCGTCGGCGAGTCGGGGCTGCTGGTTCACGATAACACGCCGGAGCAGCCCACGGATGCCTTGGTGCCAGGTCTGTTGGCACCCTAGCCGTAATCGGAGACGGTGCGGTGAACAATCCGCCGGCCGGTTCGATCGAAATCACCTCCGGGGCTGACGAAAGGTCGAATCGATGCGACGAGGCTTGATCGGGTTGATCGTTCTTGGCATTCTGGCGGGGCCGCGCCTTTCGCCAGCCGGCGCCGGGGTATCGGCCGATCAGGTCCGCCGAGCGATCGAGCGCGGGGGCCGGTATATCGAGTCGCAACAAGAGAGCGACGGCTCGTGGCCGGAGCGTCCGGGGTTCGACGGCGGCAGTACGGCGCTGGCCACCCTGACGCTGTTGAACTGCGGCGCGAAGCCCGAAGATCCGAACGTTCGCAAATCGCTCGACTACCTTCGCCGGCTGCTGCCCGATCGGACGTATGTCACGGCGCTTCAGACGATGGTCTTTGCACTGGCGGAACCGGAGCGGAGCAAAGAACTGATCCGCCGCAACGTCAGGGCGCTCGAGAAAACGCAGATCGTCCACGCTGCTCGCCGCGGCGCCTGGGCCTATCCCGCCGGCCTCGGCGACAATTCGAATTCGCAGTTCGCGTTGCTGGCCCTGCACGAGGCGGAACGGATCGGCGTCGAAGCCGACCGGCGAACCTGGCAACTGGCCAAGACTTACTGGGAGGATTGCCAGAATCCGGACGGCTCCTGGGGCTATTACAAAGGTGCGCCAGGCACCGGTAGCATGACCTGCGCCGGCATCGCCTCGCTGATCATTGCTTCCGGGGTGTTGGATCGGGGCGACGCCAGGGCGGTCGGCAACCGGATCGAGTGCTGCGAGTCGCGCGGTCCCGAGGCCGACGCCGTCGAGCGGGGCGTAGGCTGGCTGACTCAGCACTTCTCCGTCCAACGGAACCCGGGACGGGAGCCGCCCCAATTGTGGCTGCTCTACTATCTGTATGGCATGGAGCGCGTCGGCAGGCTCACCGCTCGGCGATTCATCGGGCAGCACGATTGGTACCGCGAAGGCGCCGATCACCTGCTCGCTTTGAAAGGCGATCTGGCCGACACCTGGAAACTGGCCCCCGACCCTGAAGCCCGCCCGGCACCTGTCTTCCTCCGTCGACCCGATGAAAGCGACGACCTGATCGCCACCTGTTTCGCGTTGCTCTTCCTCTCCAAAGGCCGCCGCCCCGTCCTTTTGGCCAAGCTGAAACACGGTGACAACGTCGACTGGAACCATCACCGCAGCGACGTCGCGTATCTCACCCGCCACGTCGAGTCGAAATGGAAGCGGGAGCTGACCTGGCAAGTGTTCGACCTGGACGCCGCGACGGTCGACGACCTGGTCCAGTCGCCCGTGCTGTATCTCTGCGGAAAGAACAGCCCACTCCCTTCGGGCCGACCGGCACAAGACGAATTGGCTCGCCGGCTGCGCGATTACCTCGATCGCGGCGGTTTCCTCCTGGCCGAGGCGTACTGCGGGGGTGCCGCGTTCGACCTGGGTTTTCGGCAACTGATGAAGTTGGCCTTCCCGGAACCGGAATACGAGCTCCACCTTCTGCCGCCGGAACACCCGATCTGGAGGGCCGAAGAGCGGATCCCCCCCGAGCATATCCGGCCGCTGTACGGAATCGAATTCGGATGCCGCACGAGCGTGGTCTATAGCCCCGTGGATGTGAAGGGGCATGCGTACACGTCGCTCTCCTGCCTCTGGGAGCTGTCTCACCCCGGTCGTGACCGCGAGACCAGCAAGCCGGTGCAAGCGAAGATCGACGCCGCGTTGGCCATCGGCCTGAACCTCATGTCCTACGCCACCGACCGGCAAGTGAAGCACAAAGACGAGATTCCATCCTTTATCCAGCAGCGGATTCCAGACACCACTCCGCGCCGCGGGCAAATCTACGTCGCGAACGTTCGCCACCCCGGCGGTTGCAGCGCGGCTCCTCGAGCGCTGGTCAACCTGCTCGAGGCGGGGACCAAGGAACTGGGGCTTCATCTCGTTCCCGAGGAGCGACGCGTCGCGCTCGTCGATGACGAGTTGTTCGACTACCATTTGATCTTCATGCACGGGCGAACCGCCTTCCGGCTTACCGACCTGGAGCGGTCCCGGTTGAAGCTCTATCTGAAACGGGGCGGCATCCTCTTTGCCGATTCGATCTGCTCGAGCCCCACCTTTACCGTCTCGTTTCGCAAAGAGATCGCCACGATTTTTCCCGGGCGATCGCTCGAACCAATCCCGGCCGACGATCCCCTCCTGACCACGGTTTACGGCGGGTTCGACCTGCCGACGGTCAATCGGCGCGATTGGGAGCGGCCCGGGGGCAACGCGCCTCCTCGCGAGATCCTGCGAAGTGTCGCCCCCGAACTCGAGTCGATGACGATCGACGGCCGCCATAGCGTGATCTTCTCCCCGTACGACCTGAGCTGTGCCTTGGACAACGGGAAGTCGACCGATTGTCAAGGCTACCTCGCGGACGATGCGGCGAAGATCGGCCTGAACGTATTGCTTTACTCGCTTCAGCGGTAATGCCGGCGGATCGCACTGTCTCTGCTCTGCGACTTGCCTTGCCCAGACCGAGCCGTTACAGTCGCAAGGAGAATTCATTGGTTCGGGAGCGACGATCATGCTCGATCAAAGTCGCCGGAAATGGGCCCTCGTGGGCGGATCTCTCCTGCTGTGGGTGATGATCGGTTACGTTTGGGCGGGGAAGCCGGAGGGGCCGAAGAAAGCGAGGATCATCTCGCCGCCGGACGAGGCGGTGTTGCTGTCGGGAAACCTTGATATCATCGCGGAGTCGCCCCACGGGAGAATCGAACTGGACGGGAAGCCGTGCCAGTGTGAACCATTTGCCAGTCCGTTGTGCGTCGCGCACGTGTGGCTGGACCCCGGTATGCACGAGCTGCGCGTGGGCGATCAGCGGTCGCAGTTCGTTGTGGCGCTCAACGAAATGGAACACGACGGTCCGCGAGACTGGAAGATCTACCGCTTTCATGACCTCGAGCCAGACGACCGCCGTTGCGGGGCCTGCCACGTCGTTCAGTTGGAAGGCGACGTGACGCGCGTGACGGGACTGCCCACCGACGACATCTGCATGAAATGTCACGAAGCGTCGGAGATGCGGGCGATCGAATCGCATCAAGTACAGCCGCGCCAGGCATGCCGTACCTGCCATGCGATTCACGGGGCCCCGATCAAGATGCTTCTGAAGCCGTCTGCTACCGGGCAGCCGGGCTGATGTTGGCTTTGGCAGAGCGTGTTCCAAAGCGCCCGATCAGTTCTGTGTGCTCGCAGCCGTGGCGGCGCGGCGGCGAGAAATGTCGTAACACGAACCTCTTAACTACCCTCTTCCCGCTGGCGCGCCGACCTTCGCCCCATACCTCCGCTGCCCCAACAACCACTCTCACATCCCCTCCTCCCCATACGCCTGCGTCCAGCAATCGTGCTTCGGGATCTTGGACCGCAACAAGTTTGACGTAATGTAACCAGGGAGGAAAGGCGTCCAAAGCTCGCCTGATTGCGCAGACACTGTCTGCGCAATCAGGCGAGATAGAATCGTCGCATTTGCGTAACGTTGACCACCCCGAATCCGCGGCCGAATCTGGCTTTCAGATCGAGAGAAAGCTGCTCGACCAGACACGAGCCATAAACGCATAGGGTCTTCGCCGCAGCCCCATCTTGGCGCCGGGATTGGATATCGCAATTTGCGGACTCCAATTCGCGAACTCGTCCTGGGACAATTGAACTGAACGGTTCAACGGTTGCTGGAACCTTTTCCCGCCCTGAGTACGCTGTTGCGGGGTAAGCGTGCACCAGAACCATTGTTGACGTCTGGCTTATTCTGAGGGTTTTCCAGAACCCCTACAGAAAGGAGCTAGACCATGGCACGCAGATCCGATCCCGCCAAGCTGCGAGAATGGAGCGACCGCTTCCGGCGATTCAGGAAATCATCTCAGACGATTGGCGACTTCTGCCGGGCTGAGGCGGTGTCTGAGGCGTCGTTCTACTATTGGAAGCGGAGGCTTCCGGGCAGTGGCGACCAACGACGTCGCCAAAGCGTGAAGCGGCGTCCGCGCTTCGGGCCAGCCGCGGTTTCCTTGACCGGCTTCCGATCGGTGGTGGTAACGCCACCGGCAAACGCGGCATGCGTGAAAGTTCGGTTGCCAAGTGGCGCGGAGATCGAGATGAGAAACGACCTGGTCGTGATCGAGCAGGTTGTGAAACAACTGCTCGATCACCAGACGGGCGCGGGAGGGAAGGGATGTTGAACCTCACCACGCCAACGAAGATTTACATCTATACGCCCGTGGCCGATATGCGCAAGGGGATCGATGGCCTTAGCGGGATCGTCCGCAGCGAGTTTGGCGAAGATCCCACCGACGGCAGCCTGTACGTCTTCATCAATCGCCGTCGCGACCGGATGAAGATCCTGCACTTCGACGGTGGCGGGTTCTGGTTGTACTACCGACTGCTGGAGGCCGGCACCTTCGAAGAAGTCCAAGGACCCGACGAATCCCACTGCCTGATCATCGATGGTACGCAACTGGCGATGCTGCTGTCTGGTGTGTCGCTGGCAGCGGCTCATCGTCGGCGAAAGCGGTATTCGTCCCGCGGATCCGGACGAGCGGCTTAAGAGCTTTCTTGGCCCGAAGACTTCCTCAGCAAACACGGTTTCGTCGCGCGGCGAAATCGTGTTTGTTTTTTTCTGCGCGCACGCGATTTGGCCTTGCGCGATGGAAAGAAATTGCTACACTATCAGCATGACGCAGTGGCACTCACGATCACAGCAAGAACTGGCAGCCGCGATCCAAGAGAAGGACGCGGATCTGGCATCGCAACGTGAGCAACTGCGGCAACAAGACATCGCGCTGCAAGAGAAGGACCAGACGATCGCAAAGCTCGAGCAGGAGCGTGACGAGTACAAGCTGGCTTTCGAGAAGCTGATCGAGCAGCGGTTTCGCAACCGGAGCGAACGTTATCTGGATAACCCCGATCAGCTCCGTCTGGATTTCGGCAACACGCCCGAGGCGGCCGATGCGGCAGAAGGACTCGCCGATGCCGTGGAAGATCTCAAGCAGACGATTCCCGAGCACCAGCGCCGCCGGCGCCGTCGCAAGCGTGACGAAAGCCTGCCGGCTCATCTTCCCCGCTATGAAGTGACGGCGGAAGTGACCGACCAGCAGAGGATCTGCCCGACGCATGGCGAGCGGACGCTGTTGCCCGAGTCGATGTGGGATATCACCGAGACGCTGGAGTTCGGGCGTCCCAACCTGAAGGTGCGCGTGACGAAGTATCCGAAGTTTGCCTGCGAGAGCGAGTCGCAGTGTGGGATTGCTTCGCCGGAGCGGCCGGCGGGCATTGTGGAAGGCAACAAGTACGACTCGAGCGTGGCGGCCGAGATCCTCACCGGCAAGTACAGCTATCATCTGCCGCTGTACCGGCTGCAGGACTACTTCGGTGGTTGCGGCTGGGTGCCGTCGCGCAGCACCCAGTGCAATATCCTCGCCAACGTGTTCGCGATCGTTCAGCCGTTGCTGGGCTTCTTCAAGAGCGTAGTGCAAACGGACGGCATCATCGGCTGTGATGACACCGGCGTGACGCTCTTGTACCCGAAGGTGCTTCCCGCGTTTGACCTGAGCGATCCGAAGCAGCGACGGATGCAGGAAGTGTTTCAGGAAGCGCTGGACAAGAAGCTGCCCAGCATCAACGCGAAGATGTGGGCTTACCGCGGAATGGACATCAAGCTGAACGTGTTCGACTTCACGGTCAGCCGGCATCGGGACGGTCCGGAGCTGTTCTTTGCGGACTACGAAGGGAAGTTGTTAGGTGACTGCTGGCATGGATTCGAGGCGATTGCCGTCTCGTCGGAGGGACGCATTGAGCGTGCGGCGTGCAATTCGCATGCGCGGCGAAAGTTCGAGTCCTCGACCGCCTATCCCGAGGATCGGAAACAGTGGCTGCGTTGGTATCAGCAGTTGTACGACATTGAAGACCGCGGCAAGGCGTTGTCGCTCGAGGAGCGTCTGGCCTTGCGCCAAAGCGAAGCGAAACCGATCTGGGATACCATCGAGAGCTGGCTGGAGGAAGTGAAGGAGCGGACGACGAACGTGATCTTGCCGAAGAGCGACTCCGCCAAGGCCTTGCAGTACGTGCGCAACCATTTCGTCGAGCTGCGACGTTACTTGAACGACCCGCGGCTGCCGATGGACAACAATGAAACCGAACAACTGATGAAGCAGGTTGCGCTGGGCCGCAAGAACTGGCTCTTTGCCGGCAGTGTCGTTGGCGGCGAACGGAACGCCGGCTTCCTGACGCTAACCAGCAGTGCACTGCGCAATGACCTGGACGTCTGGCTCTACGTCAAAGACGTTCTGGACCAACTGCTCGCGGGCAGCACCGACTACGAGCGGTTGCTTCCGTGGAACTGGGCTGCCTCCCATCCGGAAGCGATCCGCACCTATCGCGTCGAGGAGCGGCGTGACCGCTCGGCCCACCGTGCCGCCCGACGAGCCGACCGACGCAACGGCTCCCGCTCTGCCTGATGCCCCTGCCGGCACGCCCTTCAGGCTGCCGCGTCCCCACGCTCTTCCCGTGTCGCCTGCCCGGCCGCATCGTCCCGGCTCCACGGCCGCGGCAGGGACATGGTTCTGGTGTACGCTTACGCATCTCGCGCGTTCTGGATCAGTTCGCGGAGCGGAACCGTGGGATTAAGTCCGTACAGTCCCACTCCCCCTAAGATATTCACGATCCTAGGCACGTCGGAAGCCCGTATTCGTGTATCTACTGGTGACCAGCCATCCGTTTTCAAGTACCTAGCGAGTTCTCGAGCGTCGCGGACCCCGGCCACGCTGTGCGCGAGCAAAGGACGTCGGCGGCTCTCTCTCAGAAGTGAGTCAATTTCCCCAAGCTCACGATCTGCCTGGCGAAGCAAGTCATAGCCAAGCCACCACGCCTCTCGATCATCGAGGCGGAAGGGTTTGGCTGAACTAAAGCGAACTTGACCGTCCTCCACCACCATCGTCTGGATAAACCCCTGGAATCTCCAATGCAACTCTGCGTTTCCGCGCGGTTTCCTCAAAGCGTGCAGTAGCGGCGGCGCTCGCCGAGCGTCCACGTGACAAGCATCACATGCGCGAAGCAGGCAGGCTACCTTCAGTGGATCAATCGTCCAATCAAACGGGCAGCCTGGCAGGGCGCCCAACGTTGGTGGCTGGAACTCCTCCGCGACCCGAGCAAGGTTGTCCCAGTGGCTTTTTGCTATACGGCCGATTAGTCTGCCGTACTGCTCGCGCAATTCGAAATCTTCAAGTAAGTAGAAATCCCTATCTCCAGACACGAATCGGCGTGTGCCAAGCTCCTCTGCTTTGCGAGCGTGTAGTTCCCGGAGTGCCTCTTCATTTGTGCGTTCGACTACGTCCTGAGGTGCATTATCCACCTCGTCGATACGAGGCGACCGACCGAGCTTCTTGCGAAGAATCCTTGCAGCCGAATCTCGCCAGAAGGGATTTCGGCGTAATTCTTCGACGCCGTCCGGGTACGCTGCGAGCGCAAGGCCCGCGTCGTGAAGCAGGAAAGCACCGCCCAACAACAAAGCTTCCAAAGGAGTCAGGGGGTAATCGTCGCCTGTGAGTTGGTCCGCAATTTGCCACAGCGCGTCGATGTGCGAGATATCATGGACCGTGAGATCCTTGATTGAAGCGTGCGTGTTTTCAAGGAGGGGAGTGATGTTTCTCCGAAAGGAAAGAAACGCCTCCCTCAGCCGACTCCGAATCGCCTCATGTTGGTCTTTCTTCTGTGGCGCGAGTGTGCGCTGCCAAAGCTGAGTTCCCTCGAACATGGTGGGTTGTTGTCCCATGAGGTCTCAATTCAGTATATGAGCGGCGGGGCGTGGACGACCAGGTCGCTCCAGTCCTGCTCATCCTTGCCGCGCCAGACGAGTTGCGGGTCGAGGTCGCGGTTGCGGCGGGCGTAGGCAATGCGGACCGGGTTCTGCTGCTCTTCCTGGACGACGGATTGGAACTCGGCCGTGGGGATGCTCTTCCGCTTGTCGGCGTCGTGCGAGAGCGTCTCGACGGTCTTCTGGTTGCCGGGCTTCTTCTTGGTCGATTTCTTGGCCATGGGGAATCAGCAGTCCAGCGATTCGGGGTTCTTGAGCGACTTCTTCTCTTCGGAGACCAGGCGGCGTTCGACCTTTTTGACGTCTTCGGCCGCCGGGAGCGTTTCGGGGCGGATGCCGCGTTCGAGAAGCGTTTTGCGGACCGCCTCGTTGTTGGTGATGTGTTCGCGGGAGATGGCCGGTTCGGTCGTCATGCGGTGCTCACGCGCGTTGAAGATGGTGATCTCGGCGGCGAAATCCTTGGCCTTCAGGATGATGGTCGGAGCAAAATCGGCCAGGGGGCGATGATCGGGGGAGTTGAAAACGAAAGCACACCGACGGATGATGGGGCTTCCGTCTTTGTTCCACCGACATGGCTGATGTTTTTGGCCGGAGGCCTCTTTCATCGTAGCCTGGGGTAACACCCCAGGAAGACGGTCCAGACAACCAGTCTTTTGGCCAACGGCCATAATCATCTTATGGATGATGGGGATGTCTGCCGTGAATCGATACGGTGAATATGGCCTTTGGCCAAAGCTGGCGCCTTGTTGGGGCCTCCTACCTGGGGAACGACCCCAGGCTACGATGAAAGAGGCCTTCGGCCAAGTGACGACGCCGGAGCGCGGAACAAAGACTGACACCAAAGCGACCAAGGAAATCACCGCGTTTTCACCTCCCCAGCGATGATCCGGGACTTTCCACTGCGCCTTCATGGCTTGGGTGGATCGCCCGAAGAGAGCCTGGTCCCCCTTGCTGCGGATCAGCGCGAAGTCCTGATTCCCGCCCGTCTGCTCGAAGATAACCTGGGAGAGTTCCTTTTCGGTGACGGTGAGCTTCTTGCGGGCCGAAATCCGTTCGGCCTCCGACAGACGCTGTTCGATCAGCTCCGCCCGGCGGGTCTGGATGGCGAAGTACGTCTGCGCGAAAACGATTTCCTGCTTCTTGGGGTCCCCATTTTGGGCAATGAGGTAGCAGGCGTAGCGGGTGAGCATCACGTCTGGAACCTCTTTTTCCGCACTTTTCGGCATCTGGATCGTTTTGTTGACGTCAACAAAATGATCGTCCACGGCATGCCCGGATACCTCGCAAGCGGTCTTCGCCTTGTTGATCACGGCAGTGAAGTTCCGCCATTCCGTGTAGCCGAGGAGGTGCTGAAGGTCGCGGGCCAGCCAGAACTCGACTCCCCCGTCGGTTTGCTGGGCGTGGGCTTCAAAGGTCGCGGTCAGCGATTGAATGAGGTCGGTTCTCATGATGCGACTCCCGCAAGAGGTGAAGCGGTCGAAGAGGCAGCGGTCTCGATCATCGTGTTGAACTGGCTTTCGATCTTGGCCTTGAAATCGGCCTCGATCTGATAGATTTCGGTGAATTCCGCAAACGCCCAGCGGCCATAGGTCCCCAGGTTGTTCACCCCAGGCACCCAGTAGGTGTCCATCGTCGACTTCTTCTCCTTCGCATCTTCGCGGCGATAGCCTTTGATCTCGACGATCAGGTGCAGCAGGTCGTCGTCGCCCTGGCCGTCGTCTACCAGCACGATGAAGTCGGGGCGGTATTGGCGCGTCTCCGACCCGTAGCGGTAGGGAACTTCCAGGCCGAGGTTGTGGTTCTTGACGTAGGCTCGGACCTGCGGGTGCGACTCGGCCACGCGGCAGAACTCGCCCTCCCAGTCGCTGTCGAGAATCACCCAGTTGACGTGGCAACGTTCCGGGTGCGTCTCCCAGCGAAGATCCTTCGAGGTATTGAACCGGACGTGCGCGGTGGAGCCGGCCGGATTGTAGGGATCCAACAGCGCCTTGATGGGGCGCTCGCCAATAAAGGCCCGCGTGATCCCGCCGGTAATGCGGTTGCAGGCCATATCGGCCAGCTCCTTGTACATCAGCAGCGCTGGATAGGTACTGCCTTTGCAGACCAGCGACGTGTCGAGCCACTGCCGGGCCACGCGCTTCAGTTGGCCGAAGAGGTGGAGCCTGGGTTCCTCGCCGGGGTCGCGGAATTTCGTGTAGAGCAGGTGTTGGGTCAGGTGGAAAAGCAGTGTGGAGGGCCGCATGTCGCGGAGATGCTCCAGGCTGAGGTCTACTCCCTCGCCGATGATGCCCGCGTTGCGCGTAATGGAGGGTCCGACCAGATCGGGAGTCAGTTCCAGAACGGAGTCGGCGTTGAACTCGGCGGTCAGCCGTTCCTCGGGCAGTTCCACGCGATAGCCCTCGACGCGAGGGAAGCGGATTTCGAGCGGATCGCGGTCGGGGCGCACGGCCTTGACCTGGATCGTCTCGCGGGGCGGCTGCGGGGGCGCGACGACGGGCTTGGCCGTGAAGTCGAAGGGGATGCCGAAGACGTCGGCGTATTCCACGCCAAAAAGCGATTCGTCGTTCAACTCGTAGGATTGGCGGCGCAGGGCCCGCCCGATGACCTGCTCGCAGAGCAGTTGTGTGCCGAACGCGCGGATCCCGAGCACGTGGGTCACGGTATTGGCGTCCCAGCCTTCGGTGAGCATCGACACGGAGACGACGCAGCGGATGCCGCCACCCAATTGGCCCGGCTTGCCGACGGTATTCATCACTTCGCGGAGCAGTTCCTGGTCGGTGATGCTCTCCGCCTTGCGCTGGTCGCCGGTTCGCTCGGTGATCTCGCGGCGGAACCGTTCGATCTCGTCGGCGGCCATGCTGCGGAAGTTGTTGTCCAGGGCGTCACCCGCTTCGAGCTGTTCGCTGTCGATGAGCAGCGTGTTCGGGCGCGGCAGCGGATTGCCGGTGGTTTCGTCGAAGTTGCGGAACAGCGCCAGCCGCCCGTTCTCCAGCGTCGTGGTGCCGTCCTCGTTGTTGCGGTGGAAGCCGGAGATGAAGTCGTAGACCAGCTTGGAGATCGACGTGTTCTGGCAGACGATGATGAAGCAGGGGGGCACGCGGATGCCGTTTTTCTCCCAGAGCTGGAACGTCTTTTCGTAGTGGCCGTAGAGCGCCTGCAAGGCGGTCTGCAGGCGGGTGGGAAGTCGCAGCGGGTCGAGTTCCGCGGCCTTGCCGCGCCCCTTCTTGGGCATGTCTTTGCGGATGTTCTCCCACAGGTTACGGAACATCGGCATTTCGTCGCCGGGGATGTTCTCGGCGACGGGCACGCGAGGCAGCTTGACGATGCCGCATTCGATGGCGTCCATCAGCGAGAAGTCGCTCATGGTCCAGGGGAAGAGCGTTCCCTCGGCATAGCCGGAGCCGCGGAGGAAGAAGGGCGTGGCCGACAAATCGATGACCCGGCTGAGGCCGAGCTTGCGGTTGACGGTCTCCAGGCCGGAAATCCAGAGCCGGGCGGCTTCGTTGTTCTTTTCCGCTTCCTTCCGCTCGTCGCCTTTGAGTTCCGCGTCGTCAGCTTCCGTGGGCTTCTCGCGGTAGCAGTGGTGTGCCTCATCGTTGAGCGCCAGGATGTTCTTCATGCCCATCAACTCGGGCATGACGCGCTGGAGCATCTGGCCTTCGGTCTCCAGCGTTTGCAGGGTCTCGCCGCGCCAGCCTTCCAGCGCGGCGCGGGTGCCCTTGGAGATGTCGGTGCGCTGGCGGAGCTTGAATGCGTGGAAGTTGGTGATGACGATCTTGGCGCGGTGGACCTCGTCGAGCATGTCGCCGGGGCAAGTTCGCGGCTGGCGTAGTAGCTGTCGGGATCGTTCGGCTGGAGGACGCGCAGCCGGTCTTTGATGGTCAGTCCGGGCGTGACGATCAGGAATCCGCGCGTGAAGAGTTTGCTGCCGGGGCGGCGGACGGCATTGATGGTCTGCGAGGCGATCAGCATCGCCATAACGGTGGTCTTGCCCGCGCCGGTGGCCAGCTTGAGCGCCAGTCGCAGGAGTTCCGGATTGGCATCTTTATTGGCGGCGGCCAGGTGTTCGAGAATCCGCTTGCCATGCTTGGAGTGCGGCGCGACCTCGATCAACCAGATGGCCGTCTCGATGGCCTCGACCTGGCAGAAGAAGGGACGGATGCCGCTGAACGGATGATGCCGCCAATATTGAAGCAATCGGGCCGTTTCCGGCGTCACTTTCCACTGGCTGGGACTGGGCAGTGCCCGCCAGTGGGCGACGTAGCCGCGGACCTCGTTGATAATCGAAGCCGGGTCGTACTGCTGCTCCTTGGTCGATAGTCCTTTGCCCTCGTCGAAGACGAATGCCTGCTGAGTCGCCTTCCCTTTGACCTTCTTTGGCTTGGGAATGGGGGTGATGAATTCGGCGCGTCGACGGCTCTCGATAATCCGCTGGGTAGGCTACCCCTGGGCGTCGAGTTCCCAGTGTCGCCGGGTGGGCTGATAAAAACGGGGACTGGCTCCGCAACATCTTGTGTGGTCGCTCTGGCTAAACCGCTATTAGTTGCGGTGCCTGTCCCCGTTTTTATCAAGTTTTTATCAGCCCAGTCGCCGGGGTAATCGTAGGGCGAATTCAGGATCGGGCGTTCGAAGAAGGGATTGCCCATCAAGACCTGCCTTTTCTTCCTGCCGTGGAGCCGGTCCGAGACCGCCAACGCAATCAACTCATGGGTGCAATTACGATGGGGGGCATCCGGCGCGCGTTCGGCAGCAGCATGTGGGTGCCATCAGCATCCTCCCGAGTTGATCGCCTAATCGGGGAGTGGCGGCTCCGCACCGGCTCCAACTTACCACGCGCCCGGGCGGGAGTAAAGGCTCCCAGGTAGCGTTTTCCATACGTGTCGTGCTCTTCTCCAGCGGTGTTCCCTCAGACGTTAGCATGGCGGCAAAGTTGGAGATGGCCTTCCCCTGCCGAGTGTGTGCTTGGCCCTCGATCTTCAGCGCCAAAACATTCCGGCTCCAGCCGTTGGCCAGCGCCTGTTCCATGTACCACTGGCGCGCGGCATGCTCTTTGACTTTCTCCATCAAGATGACGTGTTAGAACCAGGGAATCGACCAGAGCACAGAGTCGGGGAATTGTGCCGCAGGCTGCGGCACTTTTTTCGAAACGCGTGTCTTCGCTGCCGGTTGTGACGACAGCGGGTTCGCGGGCATTTGTGCCACAGCAGCCCCTTCCCTTCGTGGTTGCAAGCACCACACCCGCCATTTTGCGGAGCTGGCCGAAAAATGCACCAGTCCCCGGCCGCGGGCGTGAACGGTTACTTTGCCCGCTTCCTGCCGACGTCCCTGCCGGGTGGAAAGCAAGGCCGTCTTCGCAGCACCTCCTCCCCTCCCCAAACCCAAAAAACTTTGCCTTGGCCGAAAAAAACCTATTGACCAGGTGCGCCGCATCGATCATACTGGCACATGGACAAATGATCATATTTGTCCTCGGGGTAGTCCCAAGCATCCATGCCTTCCTGCCTCGCAGATCTTTGACAATTCGGTTTCAGCCAGTAGGTCCCGCTTGCCAAGCTTGCCGAGCGGGACCTGAGCAGCTAAGCAAGGTTTCGGCTCGGTACGGCGATGAAAGGCCAACCCGGCCCCCAGGGCCTGCACATCTGGGCACCCCCGCGGGGCTCGTTCCGCGGGTGAACAAGGTTTCGCAGCCAGCGGACGTATCCCAATGCACTCGGCCCCCTGCCGCCTCGTGCGGCGGGGCCAAAGGTTCACCGGCTACCGACGTCCCTGCCGGGTGGAAAGCAAGGCCGTCTTCGCAGCACCTCCTCCCCTCCCCAAACCCAAAAAACTTTGCCTTGGCCGAAAAAAACCTATTGACCAGGTGCGCCGCATCGATCATACTGGCACATGGACAAATGATCATATTTGTCCTCGGGGTAGTCCCAAGCATCCATGCCTTCCTGCCTCGCAGATCTTTGACAATTCGGTTTCAGCCAGTAGGTCCCGCTTGCCAAGCTTGCCGAGCGGGACCTGAGCAGCTAAGCAAGGTTTCGGCTCGGTACGGCGATGAAAGGCCAACCCGGCCCCCAGGGCCTGCACATCTGGGCACCCCCGCGGGCTCGTTCCGCGGGTGAACAAGGTTTCGCAGCTAGCGGACGTATCCCAATGCAATTTCGGCCCCCTGCCGCCTCGTGCGGCAGGGGCCAAAGGTTCACCGGCTAGACGCCACTTGTGTCGAACGGAAAGCTCGGCAAGCGGGACCTACCTTTCACCACCTGCCAACATCGAGATCGGAACCAGGCTGCAAATCATCCGATCCAACCACCCACAAGCGCGTGGTGCCCAAATGCCCTCGGTTCTGAGAAATCGCCAACTTGGGCACCACACCCGGTCCACAGGCAAACGTCTGCAACTCCCCGCCAATCGCTTCCCACCGGCAGGCCCCAGCCTCCAACGCCCCCTTCCGCCCTCACCCCTCTGCAGTGTCCGGGTGGTCCGGGGCAAAGAATTTTGGAAAATCGGTGTGCTTGACCGCCACATCCAACCCGCGCAAGTGTCGACCCGCCTGGTACTTTCCCTTTTTTATCAGGCCAGGTCAGATCCGTACCACAGCGGCGCCGCTGAGTCGGCGAACCAGACGCCGCATCTCGAGCACACTCAACGTGGAGAGCACTTGCGCCACCGGCAATCCACTCTCCAGAACCACCTCGTCGATCGACGTGGCGTCGGTTCGAATGGCGGCGAGGACCTGATGCTCCAGCTCGTTCAGCAATAGCTCGGCCGGGTGATGCACGACTTGACCGTCCTCCCGCTGCGTCGGTGTAAACAGTGGGCCGAGTTCCTCCAGGACGTCGTCCGCCGATTCGACGAGCTTCGCGCCGTCGCGGAGCAGGCGGTGGCAGCCTCGGGCGGTGCGATCATCCACGCGCCCAGGGACCGCAAACACCTCCCGGCCCTGTTCCATGGCATGCCGCGCGGTGATCAGGGCGCCGCTCCGGTCTCCCGCCTCGACCACGATCACTCCCAGCGACAGGCCGCTGATGATCCGGTTGCGCTGCGGAAACATCCCCCCGCGTGGTGCGGCTCGGGGCGGGGCCTCACTGATCAACGCACCGCACCCGGCGACTTCTTCAGCCAGCTTCCCGTGCTCCGGCGGGTAGATGCACAGCACTCCGCTCCCGAGCACGGCGAGCGTTCGGCCGCCGGCGGCCAGTGCTCCACGATGCGCAGCAGCATCGATACCGCGAGCCAAGCCGCTGACAATCGTCAGTCCCGCGCGGGCCAGGCTGCCGGCCAGCCGCTCCGCCTGGCGCAGGCCGTACGGCGTTGCGTGGCGGGTTCCGACGATGGCAATGGCAAGCGCATCGGCCGGCCCAAGCGATCCACGAACGAAAAGCACGCCCGGCGGGTCCGGAATCTCGCCGAGCACGTCCGGGTAACGTTCGTCGCAGTCGGCAAGGATTTCGATGCCCTGTCGCCGGCACAAGTCGACCTCGGCCGCCGCATCGATCTGGGCCGCGGCTCGCGCGATCGCAAGCGACAGCTTCGTTCCGACCCCCTGCACCTCCCGCAGTTCACTCGGTGCGGCGGAGAGGACCGCCTGCGGAGTCCCGAACTGATCCAGCAGTGCCCGGCGGATCCGCGGGCCAACGCCCGGCAACAGCGCGAGCCTGAGCGAAGCAGCCAGTTCGCCGTCGAGGTCGGCTTGCGAATGGGATTCGGGCATTTGCGAAACTCCCGGAGGCAAAGAGAGAAACCACGAATCACACGGAAACAGTCCTCCCGAACATCATTGGAGACGTGAGACCCCCTTCGTCTCCCCGTTTTGTTAGGACCTTTACTGCCTGTTCTTCCCTTTCGTGTGATTCGTGTGTTTCGTGGTTGATTGCTCTTGGGCTGCGCTCTCAGTCGACCAGCGCGGCTCGTACGTCGTCGGGATCGACATCCCCGACCAGCTCGACGTGTCCCAAGGCCGTGGGCAGGACAAATCGGAGCCGTCCGTGCTGGACTTTCTTGTCGTGCAGCATGGTGCGGAGGATCTGGTCGTGGTCGAGTTGCGGCATCTTCGTGGGCACACCGAGTGCGGTCAGCAACGAGGCCTGGCGGGCGGTGAAACCGTCGTCGACCCGCCGCAACCGCACGGCCAGCCGCGATGCGCAGAGCATGCCGATGCCGACCGCTTCACCGTGCAGGAGACGCCCGTAGCCGGCGAGGGCTTCCAAAGCGTGGCCGAAGGTGTGCCCGTAGTTGAGCACCGCTCGCAGGCCGCTCTCCTCGCGTTCGTCCTGCTGGACGACGTCGGCTTTCAAGCGGCAGCATCGGGCAATCACGTGGCGGAGCACCTCGGGATCCCGGCGGAGCAATCGGTCGGTGTGTGCCTCGAGATACTCGAACAGGCCGGCATCGAGAATGACGCCGTACTTGACCACCTCGCCGAGCCCGGCGCGGTATTCCCGCTCGTCGAGCGTGTCGAGGACCTCAGTGTCGATGAGCACGCCCAGCGGCTGCAAAAACGCGCCGACCATGTTCTTGGCCTGAGGCAGGTTGATGCCCACCTTTCCGCCCACGGAACTGTCGACCTGGGCGAGCAGCGTCGTGGGGACCTGCACAAAGCGCAGCCCCCTGGAGAACGTGGCGGCGATGAAGCCGGCCAGATCGCCGACGACACCTCCGCCGACGGCCACGACCAGCGTCTTGCGGTCCGCTCCAAGCTGAAGCAGTTTCTGCCAAAGCTCGTCGGCGGTCTCGATCGACTTGGAAGTCTCGCCCGCCTCGACGACGACGAGATCGACCGCGATCGACTCGCGAGCGAGGCTCTCGGCGACGGCCATCGCGTGGGGGTGCTCGACATTTCCGTCGGTGATGACGACGGCGTCCGAGACCTTCGAGCGCTGGCTGACAAAGACTCCAGCCTCGTCAAGAATCCCGTGGCCAATGAGAATATCATAGCCCCGCTCGGCAAGATCGACTCGGACGTTCTGGATAGAGTTAGTCACCCGTGGCATCCTCCGGCACGATGCGGCAGCCGGGCCGCCGAATACAAAAGAGTAACGGTTCACGGGCCGGGCGGGGACTGGTCCATTTTTCGGCCAGTTGATGTTCTTTGACGGCAAAGACGTTGCCCGAAAACATGGACCTGTCCCCCTCTTCCCCGCCCCGTGAACGGTTACACAAAAGACTATTTCAATCGCTGGATATCTTCGGCAGTCACGGTGATCTGCCGATGAAACCCGGTCGGCAGGCGAATGTAGACCAACTCTTTGGCGTCGGCCGGGCTGGCGTGCAGACCGGCTTCGATCCGCTGCCGGGTCTGCGAATCGACCTGAGGGAGTTCGACGGGCCAGACCGTGGAGTGCTCGACAACCAGGGCTTCGCGGTAGGGGTCGAAGGGATCGCCCACGGGATCTTCCTTGCGAATGCGAAAATCGACTGCAAAGGCCGGATTATACCGCCTGCGAGCCCGGTTCCGCAATCGGGGGCAGCCATCGTCTACACGGCCCCGACAGCCGCAAGCTTCTTCCGCTCGGCGATGACTTCTCTTTCAATGCTCGGCGGAAGCCGCCGGTAGCGCGAGAACTCCATCGAGAACACCCCCTGGCCCTGCGTCATGCTCCGCAGGTCGGTCGAATAACCAAAGGTCTCCGCCAAGGGCACTTCCCCCTCGATCCTGGCGATGGTGCCGTCCATCTCCGTGCCCATGACCATGCCGCGACGCGAAGTGAGGTCGCCGACGACGGCCCCCTGGAATTGCCCGGGGCATTCGATCTCGATCTTCATCACCGGCTCCAGCAGGACGGGCCGGGTGCGAGCGAATGTCTCCCGCATGGCCGTTTTCGCACACGTCTGGAACGCCAGATCGGAGCTGTCCACCTCGTGATATGAGCCGTCTTCAAGCGTGACATGCAGGCCGACCACCGGGAAACCGGCCACCGGTCCTTTCTTCAACTCGCTGCGGAACCCTTTTTCAACGGCCGGGATATACTGCTTGGGGATGCGCCCGCCGACGACTTCGTCTTCGAACAGGAAGGTCTCCTCGTTTTCCTCGGGGAGCACGTCCAACCGGCCGACGATGTGCGCGAACTGGCCCGCGCCGCCGGTCTGCTTCTTGTGGCGGATGTTGAATTCGGCGCCTCGGGTCGGCGCTTCGCGGTAGTTGACCTTGGGCTGACCGACCCGAACACCGACCTTGTACTCCCGGCGGATCCGCTCCACGTAGATTTCCAGGTGCAGCTCGCCCATTCCGGCAATGATCGTCTCGCCGGTTTCCTCGTCGCTCTCGATCTGCAGGGTTGGGTCTTCACGGCGGAACCGCTGCAGAGCTTTCGCCAGGCGATCGACTCCGGTCCGCTCGAGCGGCTCGATCGCCATTTTGATCACCGGCTCGGGTACGAACATGTTCTGGAGCATGCAATGGCCGGGCGCCGAGGCATAGGTGTCTCCGCTGGCGCAGTCGACGCCGAGCACGGCCACGATGTCGCCCGCGTACGCCTCGTCAACCTCTTCGCGCTCGTCGGCGTGCATCCGCACGATTCGGCTGAAGCGCTCCTTCTGCCCGGTGCGCTGGTTGTAATAGGTGCCGCCCTTGGCGAACTTCCCCTGGTAGATCCGCATGAACGTCAATGCCCCGTACGGATCTTCGACGATCTTGAATGCCATGGCCACCGTCGGCTGGTGCGGATCGGCTGAAAGCGGCAGCCGGCGGCTGGGATCGTCGTGAGCCAACGCGAAGTATTCGCGATCCAGCGGCGAGGGCAGGTAGCGAACGATTGCGTCCAGAAGCGGTTGAACGCCCTTGTTGCGGTAGGCGGTGCCGAGAAAGACGGGCGTAAGCTGCTGGCCGGCTACGGCATCTTTGACGACGTTGTGGACCAGCTCTTCAGGAACCTCCACTTCCGACAACAGCAGCTCCAACAGTTCGTCGCTGAACAACGAAAGCGTCTCGAGCATGTGCTGACGAGCATGTGCGGCCGCCTCTGCGAGTTCCGCCGGGATCTCTTCCACGCGGACCTGCTCGCCGAAGCTCCCGTCGAAGTACAATGCCTTGCGCGATACCAGATCGACGACGCCCCGGAAATCGGCTTCACAGCCGATCGGAATCTGCATGAGGACGGCATCGCAGGCGAGCTTCTCGCGAAGTTGGCGGGCTACCTTGAACGGATCCGCTCCGGTACGGTCCATCTTGTTGATGAACGCCAGCCTGGGCACGTGGTAGCGCTGCATCTGCCGATCGATCGTGAGCGACTGAGCCTGGACTCCTCCGACCGCGCAAAGTACGAGAACCGCACCGTCCAGCACGCGCAGGCTCCGCTCGACCTCGACGGTGAAATCGACGTGGCCCGGGGTATCGATCAGGTTGACTCTCGAGCCGTTCCACTCCACCGTGGTGGCAGCGCTGGTGATGGTAATGCCCCGCTCGCGCTCCAGATCCATGTGATCCATGGTAGCGCCCTCGCCGCGGTCCCCGCGAACCTCCTGGATGCGGTGAATCCGCCCGGCGTAGAACAGGACTCGTTCGCTCAGCGTGGTCTTGCCGGAGTCGATGTGCGCCGAAATCCCAATATTCCTCAATCTTGCCAAGTCCATCGTGAACAACGCTTTTTGTGTCTTCTCGTCTAGCGCAAGGGGTAATCAGCGGGAACAAACAGTCGTTACCGCCTTCCGAATTGTGTGGTGGATTCTGCCGGCAATCCTGCGGGTGGTTTGCGGTGCCGGCAGCAGTACCGAGCTAGCTTCATGGTGGGCGGTCAACTCCGTCCAGTTCCGGACGCTGCCGTCCCACCCGTGAACCCGGCACTGTCTGGGGAAAAGGGAGCGGCCCCCTTTCCCCTGTCAGAAGCATGCGGGTAGCTGCGGACCATTAGTATACACCACTTTCGACGCATGGGCCACACCGTCTCGGTTTGGCTTACGTGCAACTTCAGCTCTGGCCACCCGCTTTTCCGCTGGCAACGCGTCCTTGCCTTATTGCGGTTCGAAAGTTGGAGGTCTCCTCGCTTGGATGCTCCTAGCTGGCGGGGGTACGACCTCCCACGCCATCCCGCATAACTCCATTAGGCGTATTGCCATGTAAGTTAGATCCAACTCCCACCAGCGATGCCCGTGCCGCGCGCTCCGCTGGTGGGCGTGGTGGTTATTGTGCCACCCCTCTCCAAAAGCAAGCAGACCTACCCACCAGAGATTGCGACTGTTATCGTTTGTGTCGTAATTCCGGTACCCCCATATATGGGAGGCCGAATTGACCGCCCACGTGATGTGCAAGACGTAGACCAATCGGACAAACATCCCCCACACGACGAAGGACACGCCCGTATAAAGGTCCCATACGGTCCACCCAAACCCCAGCAGGACTGCCCCGAAGGCAAGGTGCCACAAGATAAAAGTCTTATCGAGCATCCGCATGAAAGGGTCTTTCAGAAGATCCGGGGCGTAGCGTTCGATCCTCGCTTTCCACTCGACGCTATGAGGTCGGGGAAAGAGCCAGAACATGTGGCTCCACCAGACGCCTTCATTCGGGGAATGGGGATCGCCGGGTTTGTCGCTGAACTGGTGGTGTTGCCGATGGTTGGCCACCCAGTTTACCGGCGGTCCCTCGCCGGCTAGTGAGCCGACCAGGCCGAACATTCGCCATATCCATTTGTGTGTCTTGAAACTTCCATGAGTCAGAAGGCGGTGGTAGCCCAGGCATACCCCGAGACTGCCCGTAATCCAACTCAATATCGCGGCCAGCAGGAGCGCCTTCCAAGTGAAGAAAAAGGGCGCCGCCAGTGCACCCACGTGAATCAGCCCGATCCAGATAGTAACGGGCCAGTCAAGACCATTCGACCACCGGGCAGGAGGATCCGTATGGGAGGGTGCTTTTTCCCGGTCATAATGAGAACTTGGTGTCACAGCGTCCGCCGAGTCCTGCACGTCGGCAGAAATCGGGGCCTCTCTCTCGGCAGTAGTCGGCTTGACTCGAATCATCACGGCTCCGAAGGCTGGGGGTGAGGAGCTAGTTTGCACCGCACGGGCAATGGCTGCACAATGTGCGGGAATTGTCGCTTGAACGGCCAGGGGGTCAACCCACCGGCGGCATTTTGCCGTCCTCGCTTGGTCTTACCTTCATTTATCGTGGTATATGTCTATAATGATGGTCAGTGAGACGTGGCTCCTAGCGAAGCCTGACAGTGAAACGCGTCAGGAAGGTGGGTGCGACTCGATTCCGACCGTGTTGCCGGCCCCGTGGGCGTTCCCGGTGCGCCGAATTCTGCAACGTGTTTTTGAGCGAAGAGGGAGCAAATTCGTGGCCAAGACACCCGAAAAACCGGAACAGGACGAAAAAGAGGAACAGCAGGCTGCGCAGGCGACTCCTGCTGCTCAACAGGCGCCGCCGCCACCGCAGCAACAGCAGCAGCGTATGCAGGTGCAGATCGACGACACGAAGGCCCTGGCGAGCTACGCCAACTTCTGCCGCGTCACCGGCACGCCCGAAGAGTTGATCATCGACTTCGGCCTGAACCCGCAGCCGATCGGCGTGCCGACCCAGCCGATTCCGATCACGCAACGGATCATCACAAACTTCTATACTGCCAAGCGGATGCTGCACGCCCTGAGCCTTACGGTTCAGCGGCATGAAGCCACCTTTGGCGTCCTGGAAACCGACGTGCAGAAGCGCGTGCGCCCGGGTCTGCAGCAGCAGCAGCAGCGGTAAGCCCATTGGCAAGAGCGCGTGGAATGCCGGTCGGCCGACGACATCCCCGCTTGCTCGCGGTGAAACGATGCAGCGGCCCGGCTGTCCCAAGCAGCCGGGCCGCTGTGCTTGCTCTTACTGCCCATGCTGGTGCGCAGTGAACTGTACTTGACGTGCCTGCATCATCGCCTGCTCGGCCTCCATGATCCGACCGGCCTTCTGGCAGACAAGGCTCAGAGCGATGAAACTGAACGGATCGGAAGGCTCCATCTCGCAGACACGCTGCGCGTGATGGATCGCCTCGTCGTGGCTGTCCGTTCGGCTATAGAAGACGCTCAGCGCTGAATGGGCCAAAGCATACTGGGGATCTTGCTCCAGCAACTCCTGCAGTCTCGCAATCGCCTCTTCCGGCTTCCCTTCCTGCTGAAGACGGATTGCCTCGTCGTACACTTCCACGTTGGTCGGCATTGCAGGAGTTCTCCCTTACCTCTTGAACCATCGGTAGTCTGCATTCGGGCACGGTTCACAGAACCAGGACAGGTGCCTCGCCGTGAGACGCTTTCTGCTTGATAACGGGTGGTGCGGCTCGCAGCCACCCCCGTTCTTGAACCGCGCTGAATTTTTTAAGTCTACGCACTGGCAGACGATTCGACCAGAGAATCGCTGAAAAAGGAAGCAGACATCGCGAGATCTCATAATTGCTTGATCCGGGCCACTCCCCATTGCGGAGCCACTCCCCTTGTTCAGCGGCCTCAACCCGGGGGGCAGCTACTCCGGGTAGAATCGATTGGCCACGACGTGCTCCAGCCCCAGCACCAGGGCCACCACCGCGATCAGAATCGGAAACAACTCGCGCCCGACGCGCCCGGCAGTGAAGTCCCGTTCGATCTCGTTCTCATTCCGGGCGACATGGAATGGATATTCCCCGAAAATAGCCGCCAGGCGATCTTCGGAGGCACGATCCAACTGCGTCTGGTCGGCAGTGACGTTCACACTGAAACCGCGATCGATCCCGCCGCTGCCGCCGGCCTGAACGCGGTAGTTGCCTGGCTCTTCGGTGCCGGTTACCACGAGGGCGTTGCGGCGCAGGTCGGGGGTCAATCGGACCTGCAAGTCGTCGGGCTGGGTGAGAATGTACGAGCGGTAGGAACGCGTGGCGTCAAGTTCCAGCAGCGCCGTCTGTCCGGCATGGTAGTTAAACTGACTCTCGCTGCTGCCCACCAGGTGGAGCATCGTCTCATTGGCGAGCACGCCGAACGGCCAGACGGCCCCAAGCGGCAACAGGTTCCAGGGGTCGTTGTTGGGATCGTCGGAAACCGGCGTGGTAAACGTGATGACGCGACCGTCGCCCACCTGCCGCTCCAACACGGCCGGCTCCCCGTCGCTATACGGAACGATCACCTGAACACCCTCGGCCAGCCCCCGCACCTGCCAGTAGCGAAACACGGGAGAAGCTACCCATGGAACCGTCCCACCAAATTGCCGAAAAGCACCGAGCACCGGGTGCTGCAGATCGCTGGGCGAAAGGTACTCGTTGCCATCGGGACGCCGCACGTGTCGAACCAGTCTGCCGGGTAGAAGCTCTTGTGCGGCCTCCTCGTTAAACGAATCTCGTCGGGCATTACCGCCGAGAAAAATCGCGACACCGTGTCCCTCGGCGGCATAATGGGTAAGCTTCTGCCATATCGATGCTTCCAAGGGCGCCGGATCGAGCAAACAGACTGCCGAATAGGAGCCCAACGGCGTCTCGGGCAGCTTTTCGTACGAGATCACCACCGGCTCGAAGCGGGCCCGCCCGGTGCGGCGAAAGGCGGTCGGCGCGATTGCCTCGCTCAGGTAGATCGCGCGGGCTTCGGCCGGCTTCGGCGCGACGATCAAAACCCGCCAGGCCGGTTTCACCTCGACCGTAAAGTAGCGGAGGTCGTCGGCCGACAGGGCGTCTTGCCCGAGAATCTGAATGTATCCCTGATGGGTCCCGAGATCCAATCCTTCAACCCTGAAGGAGACCCGTTGCGACTGGCCTTCCTCAAACGCGATGGTCTCGCCGCCGCGCTTGATCGGTTGCCGATCCCCGCCAAGCAAGTAGAATTCGACGGTTCGTGTAGCCCCCGGTCCGGTTTGCCGCAGGGGTGTCTGGACGGTCAGCGAACTGCCGCGTGACAGGACCTGGCCGGACAACCGCAGTTCGCCGAGCGCCGAGTTGATGGGGTTCTCGACGCCGACGTCGATCACGTAAGCTCCCACGGCGGGCAACTGGCCCATCGCCTCCTGCACGCGCGAGATCGCGTCTTCCGGCCAACTCGCGCTGGCCAGGTCGCTGAAGACGTAGATTTCCTTTCGAGGCAACTCGCTCTTTCCGAGCAGTTCGGCCGCATTGACGACCGCATCGGTGAGTGGACGTGAAACCGCCGTGGTTTCCAGCAGCTCGATGCGGTGCTTGGCGGCGCCGCGATCGACCTGGAATGCGGCCGGCGCCTGGGCCGTGTCGATCACCGCGATGGCGCTCTCGCGGGGCAACTGGGAGAGAAGCCACAGGGCCAGCTTCTGGGCGGCTTCCAGCCGCGTCCGGTTTTCATGGCGATAATCCATGCGGATCGACGTATCAAAGACCAGGGCCGCGGCCACCGGCGCTTCCTCCTTCCCCAGAGCACCGGCCAGCTTCATGCTTGGCCGCGCCAGGGCGAATGCCAACAGGGCAACGAGCGCGGCTCGCAACGCCAGCAGCAGAAGGTGCCGCAATCGAAGCTTCCGCCGGTTCGTATCGTGCCGCCGCTGGATGAATTGCAGCGCCGGGAATTCCAGCCGCCGGGGACGCTGCCGCATGATCAAGTGCAGGATGATCGGCAGGGCTACCAGGGCCGTTCCGGCAAGCAGTAATGGATTGATGAAGGTCATGGCGATTGGTCATTGGTCCTTCGTCATTGGTCATTGATAATCGTTATCATGCGTCTTTTCTCCGTTCCTCCTGCAAGTGACCAATAACATTTGACCAATGACTAAAACCTCGCTTTCCGGCTCACGAGATACTCGGTCAAAGCCCGGTCGAATTGCATGCTGGTGTCGAGGGGAACGTAGTCGATGCCGTTCTGATAGCATTCGCGGCGATACGTATCGCGAAATGAACCCAGTTCGGCGAGGTAGTCGCGGCGGAAGTTGGTCGCGTCCAACAAGAGGCGACGACTCGTTTCCGGCTCCTCCAGCTCGACCATCCCGTCAAAAGGAAAATAGGCTTCGGCCTCGTCGAGGATGTGAAACACGATGACGTCGTGTCCGCCGTGCCGCAGTCGGTAGAGCGCCTGGAGCACCGGTTCCGGCTCGGTCAACAGGTCCGAGAACACCATCACCAGGCTGGCATGCCGGAGCATGGCCGCGATCTGAATGAGGCTGGAAGCCACGTCGGTCTTTCCTTCCGGCTTCAACCTGGCCAGGAGCGACAGCACGTCGGCCAGGTGCCCGCGTCGCGACTTGGGCGCGAGACTTCCGCGAATTCGCTCATCGAAAGTGAGCAGGCCCACTGGGTCTTGCTGGTGGATCATCAAGTAGCAGAGTGCGGCAGCCAGACAGATGGCGTAGTCGAATTTCGTCAACTCCTGGCGATACGTGTAGGCCATCGACCGGCTCAAATCCATCGCCAGGTAGCCGGTAATGTTTGTCTCGGCCTCGAATTTCTTGACGTAGTACTTGTCCGTCTTGGCGTAGATCAGCCAGTCGATGTCCTTGGGGTCGTCGCCGGGGGTATATTTTCGGTGCTCGCTGAACTCGACCGAGAAACCGTGGAAAGGGCTGGAGTGCAAGCCGTGCAGGAACCCCTTTACGATGAACTGGGCGCGCAGGTCCAGACGTTTGATCTGGTTGATCACCTCCGGTTTCAGGTAGCGTTCGACGGTGGACATTGAATTAGTTGTCGGTTGTCAGTTGTCAGTCATCAGTTGTCAGTCATCAGTTGTCAGTCATCAGTTGTCAGTTGTCAGTGCCGCCGCGCGCGTCTCCTCTTCTGACAACTGATGACTGACCACTGACAACTTCTATCTATCCTTCGAATTTCGGAATTACCGGCGGGGGGATTTCTTTGACAAGCCGTTCAATGAGATCTTCGGTCGTGAGTCCTTCGGCCTGGGCCTGAAAGTTGGTGCTGACGCGGTGCCGCAGGACGGGAATGGTGATCTTCTGCACGTCCTCGATGGCTACGGAGAACCGGCCATCCATCGCGGCCAGGGCCTTGCCGCCCTGGATCAGGAATTGCCCGGCGCGCGGCCCCGCACCCCAGTCGACCAGTTCTCGGACATATTTGGGAGCGGACGGGTCTTTTGGACGGGTCGCACGGACCAGTCGGGCGACATACTGCACGATGTACTGGCTCACCGCCACGGAGCCGACCAGCTTTTGCAGGTTCAAGATTGCTTTTCCGGAAAGGACCTTGTGGATTTCCACGCGCTCGTTGCGCGTCGTGGTGGCCAGGATCCGCTCTTCCTCTTCTGCATTGGGGTAATCGACCTTGATGTTAAACATGAAGCGATCGAGTTGGGCCTCGGGCAGAGGATACGTCCCTTCCTGCTCGATCGGGTTCTGGGTGGCAATGGTGAAAAAAGGCTCCGGCAGCGCATAGGTTTGCTGTCCCACGGTCACTTCTCGTTCCTGCATTGCCTGCAGCAGAGCTGCCTGGGTCTTCGGCGGAGTACGGTTGATTTCGTCGGCCAACAGGATATTGGCAAAGATCGGCCCTTCGACGAAACGAAAGTTCCTCCGCCCATGCTCGTCTTCGTCCAAGACGTTGGTGCCGGTAATGTCCGATGGCATCAGGTCGGGAGTGAACTGGATCCGCTTGAATTGGATGTCGAGAATACGGGCAAGGGTGCTCACCATCATCGTCTTGGCGAGCCCGGGCACCCCCACCAGCAGGCAGTGCCCGCGAGTGAAGATCGCCGCGAAAATCTGCTCAATCACGTGGGATTGGCCGACGATGACCTTCTGCAATTCATCCTGCATCACTCGCCGGTGCTGGGCGAATTCCTGCAAGACGTCGCCGAGACTGCGGGGCTTGGTGGACAACGGATCTCCTTACTTCTGCTGGGGTGTCCCTTATAGCTGGGAACGCTACAACCTTTTCTTACGGGCAGGGTATCCGAACGGCGTAATTTAGGCGACCGACAGAAATTCGTAGACTGACTCTCCGAGTCGGGTCTGGCTTCCAAAGCCCGACTCGGAAAGTCAGGCTACGTCCGAGCAGGTAGGTGTTTTTCTACCGCTCGCCTTATCAGGGTCCAAATCTCTTCGTCCGCGTCCCCGCCCGGCTGACCGTCCCGATTCCTGACGTTCTTGACATTCTATCGCCCAGCGCCGCGAGCGCCCAACCAACCGGGGTAGACACTACTCGCTTAACTCCCGAATTCTACTATATTTGTGAATAGTCACTTTAGCGAAAATCACGGCCATGGTTCAAGAAAGGGGACAGGCGACTCGCCGTGGGGCGCCTTCTACTGGACTGCGGGTCGTGTGGCTCGGAGCCAAGCCCCGTTCTCGAACCATGCCAAAATCCCTCCGGGAGCCCGATCATGCGACTGCCGATTGCGTGTCTGGTCGCCGTCGGTTTGTCCGTCGGACCGTTTCTGACGCCTGCGCAGGCCGAGATTACCGCGGAGGAGGTCCGCGAAGCAATCGACCGGGGTGTCGAGTATCTTAAGTCGCAGCAGTTGAGGAACGGCTCGTGGCAGGAGTGGATGGGGCAAATTGGCGGCGTTACCGCGCTGGCAACCTTAGCGCTGTTGAACAGTGGTGTTGAACCCCAAGACGAAGCCGTTGCCAAGGCGCTCGACTACCTCCGCCGCCTGAAGCCGGAGACCACCTACGCCACGTCGCTGCAGACGATGGTCTTCGCCGAAGCTGCGCCGGACCGCGACCGCTTGCTCATCCAGCGCAACGTCGAATGGCTCGAGCAGACGCAGATTCAGGAAGGGCCCCGCAAGGGCGCCTGGTCGTATCCCCGGGCCAACGGCGACAACTCCAATTCGCAGTTCGCGCTGTTGGCGTTGCACGAAGCGGAGCGGGTCGGAGTGAAGGTCAGCGGCCGCACGTGGCGATTGGCCAAAAACTATTGGGAAGATTGCCAGAATCCGGACGGCTCGTGGGGCTACTACAAGGGACTGGCCGGCACCGGCAGCATGACGTGTGCCGGAATCTCCGCCATGGTGATCGTCACCGGGGCGGTCCACCGGGCCGACGCCAAGGTGGAGGGCGACCGAATCGAGTGCTGCGTCCGAAGCGATTCGGAGGGCGACTCCATCCAGCGGGCCCTTGAGTGGCTGGCCGCCAGTTTCTCGGTCAGCAGGAATCCCGGGGCACAGAGTTGGCTTCTCTACTACCTCTACGGCGTGGAACGCGTGGGTCGGCTCACCGCCCGGCGATTCATCGGGAGACACGATTGGTATCGGGAGGGAGCCGACCACTTGCTGGAAATGCGTGGAGGAACCGTCTCCCGCAACGCATGGAAGGGCGTCGGCCACGCCGAAGACGACGAGCGGATCGCCACCAGCCTGGCTCTGCTTTTCCTCGCGAAAGGCCGCCGCCCGGTCCTGGTCGCGAAGCTCAAGCACGCGGCGGACGAGGAGTGGAACGCGCATCGCAGCGATATCGCCCATTTGACCCGCTATGTCGAATCGAAGTGGCGCCGGCCGCTGACGTGGCAGGTGGTCGACGTTGCGGCGGCGGGCGTCGACGACCTGGTCCAGTCGCCGGTGCTTTATCTTTGCGGAAAGAACAGCCCCTTGCCGGCCGGCGACGACGCACAAGAAGCCCTCGGCCGGAAGATCCGCGATTATCTCGACCGCGGCGGATTCCTGTTCGCGGAAGGATACTGCGGCGGGGCGGGTTTCGACGAGGGATTCCGGAAGCTCATGAAACGGGTGTTCCCGGAGCCGGAGTACGCCCTGCGGCTTCTGCCGCCCGAGCACCCCGTCTGGCGAGCGGAGGAGCGAGTGCCCGCGGAACACATCCGTCCGCTCTTGGGGATCGAGTTCGGTTGCCGAACCAGCGTCGTCTACTGCCCGGTGGATGCCCAAGACGGCGTCCAGCCGTCGCTCTCCTGCCTGTGGGAACTGTCCCGCGCCGGCCGCGATCTCGAGTACAGCGAGACGGTTCAGTCCAAGATCCGCGCCGGTCTGGCCATCGGCGCCAACGTGATGGCCTACGCTACGAATCGCGAACTGAAGTACAAGGACGAAATCCCGCGGGTTGCCGAGCAGGGCGGCCCGGGCGACTCTCTCCGCCGCGGCCGACTGTACGTCGCCAATCTTCGGCATCCAGGCGGCTGCAATGCCGCGCCGAGAGCCTTGATCAACCTGCTGGAAGCCGCGTCTCGCGAGTTGGGTTTGCGGGTCGGCGCCGAGGAGCGCCAGGTGGCGCTGACTGACGATGCCCTGTTCGACTACCATCTGGTTTTCATGCACGGTCGAAATACCTTTCGTCTGACCGAGGCGGAACGCAAGCAATTGAAGACCTATGCTGAGCGCGGGGGAATGCTCTTCGCCGATGCGATCTGCTCGAGCGAGGCATTTACCGAATCTTTCCGGCGGGAAATGGCAGCCATCTTTCCGGACAAGCGGCTGGAACGGATTCCGCCCGAGGATCCCCTTTTTACGCCGGCTTTCGGCGGATTCGACGTTTCCACCGTCACCCGCCGCGACCCGCAGCAGGCGGGCGACAAAGGGCCGCTCAAGGCGCTGCTTCGCAAGGTTTCGCCGGAACTGGAAGCGATGCGGTTCGGCGACCGCTACGGAGTGATCTTCTCCCGTTACGACCTGAGCTGCGCCCTCGAACGGCACGACTCCCTGGAGTGCCAGGGCTATATCCCGGAAGACGCCGCGAAGCTCGGCCTGAACGTGGTGCTCTATTCGCTGCAACAGTAGAACGAACGGGCACGTACACGAATCGGTACCCCATGGGCGACATTGCCGACTCTCGGAAAGGCTTCCTTACTGCCTGGCCGGCATTGCTGATCGTGGCTTTGCTTGTCCGCGGCGGGTTTCTCCTGGCGACTCCCCATGCGCTCGAGTCTGACCCGGATGGTTATCGCGCGCTTGCTCAGAATCTCGTCGAACGGGGCATCTTCGGCTACGGAGAGACGCCCACCGCCTATCGTCCTCCGCTGTATCCGCTGATCCTCACCCCCCTGGTTGCCCTCGGAGACGGGAGTACGGCGGCGATCGGAATTCTCCACGTGGTTCTCGGCGTGGCGACGGTTGGGCTGGCCTATCGGCTCGCAAACCTGTGGGGGCTCGAGCGGCTCTCCGTCGTCGCGGCGGGCCTGGTTGCGGTCGATCCGTTGCTGTTGATGCAGTCGACGATCGTGATGACGGAAACCTTGGCTGTTTTTCTGGCGGTCCTTGCCCTGATCGGCCTTACGCTTGCGGCAAAGCAACCCACGACTGCCAGGACAGCTCTTGCCGGTTTTGCGGTGGCCCTGGCATCACTTTGTCGCCCGACCTTTTTACCTTGGATGGCCCTCGGTGCTCTCGTGTTGCCGTGGTACGGGCTGACCCGGACCGATCGCCTGAGAACCTTTGCGGTTTACTGTCTGGCAGCGGCCGTCGTGCTGGCTCCCTGGGTGGTGAGAAACCAGGTCCGTTTCGGCCGCCCAATCGCCGGCACTACGCACGGCGGCTACACGCTGTTGCTTGCTAACAATCGGCTGTACTATGACCATCTCCGCCGAGAGCCGTGGAGAAGTGTCTGGCCGGCAGATGCGTTAAACGAGTGGTGGCTCACACGCGCGTCAAGGGCGACTCCGGCCGACGAGCTTGGGGCAGATCAACTCGCCTACGACGAGGCGATCGATACGATTCGCCGGGAGCCGGAAATGTTCCTTTATAGTTCACTCTTGCGAGTGGCCTGGCTCTGGTCACCATTGCCCCACCAGACGGACCCGCAGGAAGGAACTCCGGAACGATTCGCCCGCTGGGCCGTCGGCGCGTGGTACGTGGCCGAACTGCTGTTGGCGGCGCTCGGGATGGCAGCCGTCTTCTTCGGCTGGAAGGATCAAGATCGCGGCGGGCCGCATCCGATGCGCCACACCGGATGGATCTGGGGCGTTTTTCTTCTGCTCGTCTTCACGGCGGTTCACACCCTCTTCTGGACGAATATCCGCATGAGGGCGCCGTTGATGCCGGTGGTTGCCGCGGCCGCCGTGTACGCGGCTTCTCATCTCAGGGGCCGAGTCGTTTCTTGACGGTGCCCCGCGCCAAGCGAAGCAAATCCGTGATGCCTCGGCGGTACGTGTCGAGCGTCGTGATCCACCGCTGAAGACACTGCTCGCCGTCTGCCGTGATCTGATAGGCTCTTCTCGCCGGCCCGCTTTCCGACAGGTCCCAGGATGAGGTGACCAGGCCTTTCTGCTCCATAGCCTTCAGGAACCGATAAATGCCGGACGGATCAGGTTTTTGGCCTGAGAAAGTCGGCATCTCGGCAATGCGCTCGGCGAGTCGATAGCCGTGCAACGGACCGTCCGCCAGCACGGTAAGGATCGCGGGCTGAATCAGTCTGTCGAGATTGACACCCGTGCAGGGGCAGTTGATCAGGTCGAGCATGAACGGGAATCCTCGATCGGAGCAGATCCTCTACCAAGCAACCAGTATGCCGGTGCGCAAAAGCCCGGTCAAGTTCCTGGAATCGGCCTCTGCCCCGCCTTGTACAACTCCACGCCGTCGTCTCTGCCCCCGTGAATCGCGCTACTCTCCCTTCACTGGTCCCAAGCACCGTCACGCCCGTGCAGCCGAGCGCTGCCTCAGCGCCTCATAAAACAACACCGCGGCCGTTGCCGAAACATTCAGACTGTCGGCCGTGCCGAGCATGGCAATTCGCACGCCGGTTACGTCCGGGCCGCGCCAAGCCTCGGTCAGCCCCTGGGCTTCGCTTCCCAGGACGATAGCCGTCGGGCCGCCGAAATCGGCATCCGTATAAGGCACCGAACCGTCGACGCGCGCCGCAAAGAGCCTCAGTTCTCGTCGACGGAGCCACGCGAGAGTCTCGGCGGCACCGGCCGCGGCTACCGGCATCGTGAAGATCGTCCCCAGGCTGGCGCGAATGGCATTGGGATTGTAGAGATCCGTACGGGCGTCGGCGACGATGAGGGCCGACAGGCCGGCGCCGTCGGCGCTGCGGACGACCGCTCCGATGTTTCCCGGCTTTTCCACGCCCTCGAGGACGGCAACGATGGGATCGGCCGGCAGCACCAGGTCCTCGATACCGGCCGGGGGCGTCTCGGCGACGGCCACTACTCCTTCCGCCCGGTTGCCGAAGGCGATTTTTTCGAACACCGGTTCGGCCGTCTCGAGCACCTCGGCGTCACCGTTGGCCAGCATGCCGAGCAGGCGGCGGGACTGCTCGGTCTGGCACCTCGCTTCGCAAACGAAGACTTCGGCGACCCGCACGCCGGCGGAAAACGCCCGCATCAACTCGCGGGCGCCGTCGATGATGATGCGTCCCTGCTTCTCGCGGTGGCGGCGGTCGCGCAGCCGGACGGCTGCCTTGACCCGAGCGTTCTGAACGCTTGTGATCGTGGCCAATTACTCACTGCTCCCGCCGCCCAGCCCGGCGTCGATCTCGTCTCGTTGGTCGGTCGATTCCCGTTTGCGGAGATAGAGCTTGATCGGCACTTCCGGAAACAGCAACTCGTCGCGAAACACGCTCAGCAGATAGCGCTGATACGGCCGGGAGAGCGACTTCGGCTCGTTGCAGAAAAGCACGATCGTCGGCGGTTCGATGGCAACCTGAGTCGCGTAGTAAATCTTCGGCCGCCGGTTCTGATGCAGCGGCGGCGGATTGTGCTCCAGGGCAGCGCGGACGACCCGGTTCAGAAGCGACGTCGAAGCGCGGTTGCGAGCCTGCTTGAAAATGTGCTGAGCGTGGTTCAGAAGCGCTTTGACATTCTTGCCCGTCTTTCCGGTGATGAAGGCGATCGGCACGTGTCCCATCGTTCGGAACGTGTCGCGAAGGTAGTCGGCCCACTGCTGGGTCGGCATGCGGTCGGCCAGCAGGTCCCACTTGTTCACGACGAAGATGCAGGGCTTGAATTGCTGGGCAATGTACTCGGCCAACTGCTTATCGACTTTGCTGATCGTTTCGGCGGAGTCGAAAAATAGAAAGACGACGTCGGCCCGGCGGATACTTCGTTCGGCCCGGTGGGTACCATAGAAATCGACGTTCGTCGCGACGGACTGCCGGCGCCGCATCCCCGGCGTATCGATGGCGAGAAACCCCTTGCCGTCCAACTCGAACCGCACGTCGACGCTGTCGCGGGTCGTGCCGGGTACCTTGCTGACGATCATCCGCTCGGCTTGCGCCAACGTGTTGACAAACGTGCTCTTGCCGGTGTTCCGCCGGCCCACGATCGCCACCTTCATTTCCGGCTCGGCAATTTCCTCGCCGTCGACGGCAGCGGGCGGCAAGTGCTGGTGTATGGCGCCAAGCAGATCCTCACGGCCTCGCTTCTGCTCGGCGCTTACCGGCAAAACAGGATAACCGAACCGGTGGAATTCGTCGGCGTTTGGGATTAGTTCGTTGGTGTCGGTCTTGTTGGCAACGCAGAGCACCGGGGCCGAGGCCGCGCGGAGCCGTTTGGCCACGTGCTTGTCCAGGACCACCGGGCCGCTTCGCGTATCGACGACGAAAAGGACGACCGCGGCGGAGTCGATCGCCAGTTGGATCTGCTCCTCGATATGCTCCGTAAGATCGTCGGAATCTTCGATTCCCATTCCGCCGGTGTCGACCAGTTCGACAAAGCGATCCTCGAGTTGGACGAGGTGGCTGACCCGGTCGCGCGTGACACCGGCCGTCGGATCGACGATGGCCAAACGCCGACCGGCAAGCCAATTGAAGAGGCTCGATTTGCCTACGTTCGGTCTTCCCACGATGACGACGTTCGGTATACCCATCCTACCAGGCTCCCCCCAAACGGAAACACTGCAACAACCGCACGGCTGTCTGTTTCCAATGATAGTTTTTTCGCGTCACCTTCGATATGGCTGCCGAATGCTGGGATGACGAAAAGGGACCGGCTCCGTAAGAACTCTCGTGTATTCGCTTCAACAACCCATCATTACCTGCGGTGCTTATTCGGCCATAAGTCGTAGGAAAACTCCTCTGCCTGTGAACAAGAGCTGGACGAATAGGCGGCGTTTTCCGTGGGGATTTCCCTGGCACCCCCTTGCCCTGCCCGTTCGGGTGGGGTGTGGGACTTGTCTTTTGGGGTCCCTGTGCGTTATCATGGCCGATTATGACTTCTCGAAATCGTTACGGCACATCGGTCCGTGGCTGCGACGGCTGCAGGACGATTTCACGAGCGGGTGTTTCCGGCGATTGCCGCGGGTCACGGGGCTCATTCTTTCGGGCCTCCAAGCGGCAAACCGGCCGCCGAGCCGGCACACTTCTGCCGGTCCTCAACTTGTCTTGGGCGCGACGCCCCGACTCCTCTGAAGGGAAAGGAAAATGCGATGTCACGTCTGATCGTAGTCTCAAACCGTTTGCCCGTGGTGATCGAGCGGGAGGACGACGAGTTCGCCGTCCGCGAAGGCGCCGGCGGCCTGGTGACGGCAATGAAACCGCTGCTGGCGCGGGTCGGCGGTGCCTGGATCGGTTTCTGTGGCATGTGCGATGCGGACCGCAGCACGGCCTGGCAGGAAAAACTTGCTCGGCTCGGCGGCGGCAGAATCTTCTATTATCCGGTTATCCCTTCCCGGCAAGCCTACGACGCCTATTACAAGCAGTTTGCCAACCAGGATCTCTGGCCGCGATTTCATAACATGATGCATAAGACATCGCGCGACGCATCGCGCCATTGGCCCAGCTACGTAGCGATGAATCGCTACTTCGCTGAACACGTCTGCCAGGTTGCCGCCCCCGGCGACATGATCTGGGTTCAGGACTACCATCTCATGCTCCTGCCGCAGATGCTTCGTGAGGAGATCCCGGACTGTCCGGTCGGCCACTTCCTGCACATCCCCTTTCCGCCGGCCGACGTTATGGGGCGGCAGCCCCAAGCGGAGGAAATCCTGGCGGGCGTTCTTGGTGCGGACCTGCTGGGCTTTCACATCCCCGCCTACATGGACAACTTCATCGCTGCCGCCGACGAAATCGTCGGGGCCAACCTCGTCTCGCGGACGGAATCGCAGGCCGTGGTCGAACTGAACGGCCGGGAGATTCAACTCGGGGCTTTTCCCATCGGCGTCAACCCGTCGCAACTCGAGCGCGCCGCCGATCCCGGGCCGGTACGCCGAAAACTCGGCTCAATGGCAGACACGTTGGTCCTGTCGATGGACCGGCTTGATTACACGAAGGCCATTCCCAATCGCCTCGAAGCCTATCGCATGTTTCTCGACAGGCATCCCGAGTATCGCGGGCAGGTCTCGCTCGTTCAGATGCTCGACCTCTCGCGCAAGGATATTCCGGCATACGGCGAAGAGAAGGCGAAAGTGGAATGCATCGTATCGCAGATCCGCGACCGCCATTCATCCTGGGAGGCAATCCGGCTGTTTGCCGAACGGTGGCGGCGGGCACAGGTTGCCGCCTTGATGCAGATGTCGAAGATCTGCGTCGTCACGCCGCGTTGCGACGGCATGAACCTGGTTGCCAAAGAGTACGTCTCCGCGGCCCCGCACGACGGGGTGCTGATTCTCAGCCGCCAGGCCGGCGCCGCCTGGCAATTTTCCGATCACGCCGTCATGGTAGACGGCGATTCGCCCGAGAGCATCGTCGAAGGCCTGCGAACCGCCCTGGAGATGCCGCTTGGGGAGCGCCGAGCGAGAATGCTCGAACTGAAAAAGAACGTCCACGAGCAAGACGTCTTCTGGTGGGCCGACCAGTTCCTCGGCTCGCTCAAGCCCGAGGAATCGCTCGCCAAGAACTGAGCTCTTGGCCGCCTGTCAATAGGTTTTCAGCGCCGCGTCGTCGCCCATCTCCCCAAGTACTTTCTTCAGGCCATCCAGGTTCTGCCGCAGGCTCTCCTCGGCGTCCAATTCGCCGCGGTGATCGAGAATGCCGATCGGTCCGGCATAGCCACTCTGTCGGATCGCCTCCATCATCGATCGCTCGTGCTCGCCCGCGCCGATGGGAAGGATCTTCGGATCGCCGCTCGCGTTCATTCCGTTGAGATTCAGGCACAGCAGATACGGTTTCATGGCGGCCAGCACCTCGGCGAAATCGCGGATATGCCCGTGGCCATGGTGGAAGTTGTAGACGATCCCCACGTGGTCCGCCTTCGCATCGCCGCGGAGCCATTGGGCCACGGCGATCATGTTTTCCGGCTCACCTCCCCAGCCGCCGTGGTTATAAAGCCCCAGCTTGCAGCCGAGCCCCCGTGCCTGTTCCACCAACGGCATCAACTGATTCGACGCCGCGTCGACTCGCTGTTGTTGGGTGGCGCCCGGCGGGTTGGGTACCGTGATCCAGATCTGCGGCGCGATCGCGTGCTTGCGAATCAGGGGAGCGATCTCCGGGTGGAAGCTCCAGAACGCGAAGAACTCGATGCCGTGCTTCTTCACTTCGAGGATTTCCTCCTCGAACTGGGGCACGTGCTCCTGCCGCCAGTCGTACGCCAATCGCCGGATCCCCAGCCGGTCGAGCATCTCTGCTCGCTCCCGCGGTCCGCGCTGCGCAGCGTCGAACGGCACGACGCACCAGGCGACCAGGTTGTCTCTGGCGAAGATAGGTCTTTCCACAGCGGTCTCACCCAAGGCTTGCCTCCCTGACGAAACAAGTGCGCCGAGCAAAACCATTTGCACCAGGCTGGCCGTTCTCATTGTGTTGCTCCGAATTCCTTGTAGGGTATCCGTCGGGAACAGGAAGAGTGCCCAATCGACGGCGACGAATCACTCCCATTGGGATCTTGTCGTTCTTCTGCATGCCTGCGATGATTTGGCAGTGTAGTGTCATTTGCTTGTCAGAACAACAATTCCGGCTTTGCCTCCGATCGCAACGCGTCTGTGCTGCTTGAAGTTGCCATCCTGGCGGCTGCAACCACACGGTCGCAGCTCCGGCGGTATGTCTTTTCGTCGCGGCCACCGCTGGCCCGCTTCAACTGCATCAATCCCAAACGCCAAGCGCAGACAAAGCAGCACCCTCCAGGAGAAGGGTGGTAGCCCTAGACCGCGCTGCAAACCAATTTTAAGATGGCAGTAAGACATTTCACGTTGCATTCATACCCCCATCACAGGCTACTAAATGGGGTTGAACCGGCCGGGTCAGGACGCAATCAAGAATATCGAGGAAATCCTCGGCTACCTGAATTTCTCCGCAGGTGCCGTTGATCCCCGCTTCCTTAGTAGTATCAACGAGCTCTTTGAGCGTGTGCAAGCCGTACAGGCGGCTGGAGAGCCGGCTTGGCTGCAACTTGCCGAAACACTCCGACACGGACTGGATCAGGCTGGTGGCACGTTGCCCGCCTTCCAGCAGACCGAGCAGGCGGAGCAGGTGCTTCGACTGGTGTTCGACGAGTTGCTGCCAGCCTACCGGAATCACCATCGCGACCTGCTGTTTCACCAGACGGATGAATCGCTTTTCCAACCCTTCTTCCTGGGGCGGGCGTGCGAGGCGGTGCTTGCACAAGGCGGTCCCTGGCATGAAACGGACCGGATCATCGCGGGTGCGCTGCAGCAGTTAAACGATTTTGTCGGTCACCGCCCGCTGGCGGTGCTCGAAGGGCAGCAGCGGATTCAGCCGTACGATCACGAGCGAGTTCGTCCCATTCCCGTGTATATCCAAGGCGCAGGGGTGGGAGTCGGACGTTACCACGACCTGATCGAGAAGACGCTTGGGATTCTTTTGGAGACCGGTGAGGATTTGCTTCGGCGGGCCTGGTTCGATCCGGAACTGCTCGAGGAGTTGGCCGTGGATCCCCGCGCTTACGACTTCGACCATCCGGTAAACCGCCGTCCCAACTACCATTTCGGGGGCTGGGATCCGCACCACATTGACAACCGCGGGTACTATCGCCGATTCGTGGTGCAGCAAGTGACACTCGACGCCCTGTTCAGCAGGGTTCAAGAGCCGAGCGACTTACCCTACGAAGAGCGGTTGGTCGAAGCCGCCGCGGTCCTCGGAGGCACCATGCTCATGGGATCCGGCGTGTCGGGCAGCCGTCCCGATTCGCACGATTCGACGGTCACTTTGGCTTCGCTCCTGCCGTACATTGCTGCCTATCGGGACGACTTCTACGAGCAGTTGCTCGCCCGAATGTCCGACGAGCATGCCCGCCGACTCCGTGCGGAGGCCAAGGCGTTGCTGCAGCCGTTCGGCGCAGCGCGCCAGCACCTCAACCAGAAGCTTGCTCGTCGCCGTGCCGAGCAATTGCAGCACGTTCGCCTTGCTCAGCTCTTCGCGCGCATCGGCTACACGGACGCTGCGGGGCGTCAGGTGAGCCGCGTTCCGGTGGCATCGGCCCGGATGCGTTCCGACATCCAGTGCCGCCTCACGACGGCTCATCTGCAGATCGATCAGGGTGAACTGGAGGAAGCGGCCACGTTGATGCCCCAGATCGAAGACTTGCTGCATCGGGCAATCGCATGCGGTGCGATGGCCGATCCCTGGAACATTCTGGGCTTCGGCGGTCAGTTCAGCCTCTTCCCAGCCGTGGAAAACAGTGTCCGCGACCATCGCATCGATCAGCTCATCGACTTGATGGATGAGATTTTTGGGCTCTACGCGAGGCTGGAGAAAGAAGCCGCCGCGGCCGGCCGCGACGATCTTCAGCAGCGGCTCTCGCGGCAGTTCGAGGCCCTGGCGCGGTGGTGGGACCAATTCGGCAGCACGGAGGTCAGCGACGTCGAGGGCGTCTCGGGAATGGAGACATGGGAATCGGCCGCGCAGGTGTCGGCGGCCCTTGCGGCGTGGCGGGCCGGCGGCACCGCGGCCGGCGACGTGGCCTTCTGGCGGCAGCACGTCGAACAGTTCCATTCGCCGAAGGCTTACGCACTGCTTGTGGAGGCACTGCTGGACCATCGCGATCCGGTTGCCGCGATGGCCCTGTTGGTGCATTGGCTCGGGCAGTATCAGGAAGTGACGCTCGACGACGGAAGCTACTCCTTTTTCGGCCTCGCCGTCCGCTGGATGCACGAACTGTGGCATCCGCGCGACCCCGCCGATCCGGTGGTGCCGCCGGACCAGCGATGGCCGATGGCCCGCAAGTTCCTCGATTTCCTGGAAGCCAACGCCGACGAGTACTGGCAGGCACCCCATCTCGATCTGACCGGCGCGACCGCTCAGCAGGCGAACGTCGAAGATGTGCCGGAAGACGACGAGCCGGACGAGGACGGACTGTTCAGCGCCGCCTACGAGAACGTTACGTATCGCGACAGCACCGATGACGGCTTCGAAGGGCAGGTTTTCGATGCCGGACCGCCCGCGACCGACACGGAGCTTTCGCTGGAGGCAGAGCGGATCAGCCGCCGGCTTGCATTCCTCGCAACCGTTGCCCAGTTGTGGAAACAGACAACCTCTGCATTGCCGGCGGAGGTGCCTGAGCCGAACCGCGAGGAGGTTCTTGCCGGTTGGCTGTCGCAAGCGGTCGCGAACTATCGGCGGTTGCAGGACTTGCTCGCCGCCGTCCAGCGATACCGGATCCCGAGGCCCCGGGGCACGCACGAATCGCTGGTCGACTACGACCGGCACCGCAGCATCAAGGAGGCGCTCCTGGAACGAGTGGTCGCCGCCTGCCTGGAAATGGCCGACGCCGCACGGTTGATCCGTTGGACAAGCGCGCGCGAGGAGATGGGCGATTCGCTCGAAGAATGGGAAGCCGCGGCCGATCGCGTATTCCGTGCCGTCTTTCGGGGCGACGCAAGCGCGGTTCGAAAAGGCTGGCCGGCGCTCCGGGAGGTGCTGGCCGAGCAAACGCTGCTTTACGTTCCCACGACGCGCGGGGGCGGCCCGCAACGCGTCGTCAGGTCGCGCAGCCTGCAACGGGTACTCGGAAGGCTGTTGGGCTACTTGCCCCGGTTGGGCATGCTCGGCGAGACTTATGAGCTGCTGAAGGTCGTCCACGAAATGGAGCGAAAGCATTCCGTGGGACCGGGTGCAATCACCGAGTACGATCGCCTTTTCGAGATCGGCTGCCGAGGGATTGTCGAGTGTCTGGTTGTATCCTCCGACGCGTGGCCCCCCCGGCGGCCGGCGTCGAAGCGAAGGTCTCGCCAGGCGGATCTCGAGTTGATCGAGTGTATGGAACGGGCAGTGGAACTCTTACTGCACCGCTGGCTCGCCCACAGTCGCAACATCCGGATTTCCGTGCTGGAGACCGTTGCCGACCGCGAGCGTTGGCGGGAACTAAAGCACTTCATCGAGCAGTACGGCCACGATCTCTTCACTCAGCAGTTCATGAATCTGGGCAACCTGCGGGCGATCTTGCATCAGGGGGTCGACACATTCCTGGATTCCCTGGTGGAGGAACCCGATGCGGAGGAAGAGTTCCGCCTGCTGGCGGATTTGGGCCGTTCGATCGACCGCGATGACGCCGTGCGATACTTGGAGCTGACGATCGAGGCGGTGGTCGAGAACTACTCCGAATACATCGACTATAACAGCACGACGACGCAGTCCGACCGTGGGGAACTCCTCTACACGCTGCTGGATTTCCTTCGCCTGCAGGCCAGCTACGACCGCGTCGCCTGGAATCTCAAGCCGGTAGTCATCGCCCACGAAGTGCTCGTGCGGCATGGCCGCGATGACGCCGCTTCACTGTGGCGGCGAGCGGTCGCCCGTCGGAGCCAGGAGGTTGCCGACGATCATCTTCAGAGACTCCAGCGCCTCAGCAGTCGTTACGGCATGCGGCTTCCAAGCGTCAGCGACCGGCTGCGTGAACGATTTGTCCAGCCATTGGCCATCGACCGGGTGCGGGCCCTGGTCGAGCCGGCGATCGACGAGCGGCGTACCGGCCAGCATTGCGCCTCGTTCGAAATACTGGAAGAGGCAGTCAACCAGTTCACCGAGGAGCCCAGCGGTGTCGGGTTCGATCTGCCCGCCTGGCTGGAGGCGCTGGAGGACGAGGTCGAACGGGTTGGAGCGGAAACCGAAGAAGGCCCCGATCCGGAAGACACGGCGCCCCAGCTACCGCAGGTGCGGTTATCCCTGGAGGAAGTCGAACGACAACTGGAAAAGTGGGCGGAGAAGTAGGAAGAGCGGCCCTGATCCCGGTCTTGTCCGCCGGGGGCTTTGCTCAGTGGTGTCAGATTTCTGCCGTCGCGTAGGAGATTTCGGTCCACTCGGCCTTGCGACCGGCCTCTTCCTGTTGAATTCGGTCGTAGACCTCGCTGCGGTGGATCGAGACGTCCTGGGGAGCTTCAATGCCGATACGCACCCGATCGCCCTTGATTTCCACGACCGTAATCACGATGTTGTCATTGACGATCAGACGCTCTTGGGGTTTGCGGCTCAGCACGAGCATGATGGTTCCCTCCAAAACTTAGACTTGTTGAGATTTCGTCCCTGCACGTTATTCATTAGACGCGAACTGCCGTTCGGTCCCAATCAGGAGAGCTCGGAAAGATTGCTAGGGCTTTTCCTTATGTCGCGTGTCGCGTCGCCCTTCCGCGACAGGATGGCGTTTGCCGACGCGTCCGTCTGCCTTGAAGGCCGCGAAACTGGTCGATACCACGAGCCCCCGGAGAACCGACGTGAAATTCGGCGACACCTGGATCGAAGACACCTTTGCCGAAGCGTTTCGGATGCGTTACGTGCGGGTGGTGATCACGGCGGTCGATCCGTCTTGGGCGGAGATCGCCGGCCGAGCGGTCGCCGGCTATGCGACCTCGGTGATCGGATGCGATGCGGAGGCAGGGATCGAGACTACGGTGGCCCCACATTCGGCTCCCGACGGCCGTCCCGGAGTAGCCGTCTTACTTTTCGGGTTTTCCGTGGAGGCGCTGGCCAAGGCCGCTGCCAACCGCATCGGCCAGTGCGCGATGACCTGTGCGACCACGGCCGTTTACGACGGACTTGCCGGGACCGGTGACAGGATTGCTCTTGGCAAGCACCTTCGCTTTTTCGGCGACGGATTCCAGAAGAGCAAGCAGATCGACGGTCGCCGCTACTGGCGGATTCCCGTGATGGACGGCGAGTTTCTTGTCGAGGAGTCGATCGGGGTCGCGAAGGGTGTGGCGGGAGGGAATATCATCTTGCAGGCGATCGATGCCACGTCCGGCCTGTCGGCGGCCCGACGCGCCGCCGACGCAGTGGCCGCGCGGCCGGGGGTCGTTGCACCCTTTCCCGGGGGAGTGGTCCGCAGCGGAAGCAAAGTCGGATCTCGGTATCGGCAGTTGGTCGCATCCACCGCGGATTCCTACTGCCCGACGCTCCGCGGTCGAACGCAAACGCGACTCCACCCGGAGGCGAACTGTGCCTACGAAATCGTCATCGACGGCGTCGACGAGAATGCCGTCGGCCAGGCCATGGCCGACGCCGTCCGAGCGGCGGCGGGCGCCGGAGTCGTTCAGATCGGCGCGGGCAACTACGGCGGCAAACTCGGCAAGTTTCATTTGCATCTCCACCAACTGCTCAAATGAGCGACGATAGCAGCGTTTCGATCCGGATCGACGACCGGCTCGAGGAATATCGCCCGTTCTTCGACCATCAATGGGCAGCAGAGATCGATGGCCTCGCCGCTGGCACGAAACTGGCCGACGCGGTGTTCGCTCTCTCGGTCCACTGGCGCGCGGCAGCCAACACCTGCGCGATGCCCTGGCTCATGTGCCAGTCCTCGCGGCGACAGTGGAGCCGGTATCTCGACAATCAGCAACCCCTTTCGGACCGGATCACCACGGCAGTCACGGATCGGGTTGCCGATGCCATGGGCGACGATCTCTCCAGGGCCAAGCAAAAGAAGCTCGCACGGGTCATCCGAAGGATTGGCGATGAAACGCACGAACAGCGCGACCACGCGTCCCGGTTCGATCTCGACGTCGTTTGGCGGAGTTTTCTGGAGGACCCGGAATTCCAACTCGCCGTTTGGGGATCGCAGCGGATCAGTTACGGCTCGATCTACCACGCGTACGAGCACTTTGTTCGCGGTTGCATCGCGCTCGGCTCGGGAAATCCGGGCTATCGAGGGCGGCGGATTCATGCGCTGGTTCGCGACGCGACACGACTGTTCGGGCCCAAGATCGCCGGCGACTGTCTGACGGCCCAGTCGGTCATGGCTGCCCGGCTGGTCCGCAACGCGCTGGCCCACAACGGCGGGCGGGAAACGGCCCAGCTTCGGAGCTTTCCTCACGGACTGGTTCTTGAAGACGGAGTGGTTCAGATTATGGCCTCCGATACCCGCGCGTTGTTCGACCTGCTCAAGACTCGAGCATACAAGCTGGTGCGGAAAGCGGCGACGCTGCCAAGCATGCGAGGAAAGTGAGACGGCAATTGTCCTTAATCCTCGGGCGGTACGGTGAGTTCCGTGGCTGTGCTCACGCTGGTGGAGATTTCCGGCAGAATGCCCTGGCGGACATAGATGGGCCGGATCATTTCGCGCAACCGGGGAAGCCAATAGATGAACCATGCGGCTCCCATGAGGCTTACCAGCCCACCCAGCGCCACCGTCAGCGGTGCGCCGAACCGTGCGGCCAGTCCGCCGGCCAAGAGGCTTCCCAGCGGGGCCGTTCCCATGAAGGCCATGATATAGAAGCTCATCACCCGGCCCCGCTTGTCTTCGTCGACGATCGTCTGCAGGATCGTGTTGCTCGCGGCCATCTGCACGATCATGGCCATTCCGGTTCCGGCGATGATCAAAGCTGACATCGAAAGCGTGCGGGAGAGCCCGAAGCCCACCATGCCGAGTCCGATCGCCACGCTGGCGATGCTGATCACGCGTCCCAGCCCGAGAACGCTGCGACGTGACGCCAGCATCAGTCCGCCCGCCAGAGCTCCTGCTCCCATTGCGGAGGTCAGCAGACCGAGCGTCATCGCCCCTCCGCCGAGCACGTCGACGGCGAACACCGGCATGAGGACCATCACCGGCATGGCGGTGAAACTGGTCAAGCCGAGCAGCAGAAGAAGAGCCGAAATCGGGCGAAAGCGGACCGCGTAGGTGAAGCCCTCCTGAAACTCCGACCAGACAGGCCCGGCGGGTCGGGTCGCGCGGCGCGGTTCGATTCGCATGGCGCCCAGTGCGGCCAGCACGGCGACGTAGCTGAGACCGTTGATCAGCATGCAGACCCATTCTCCGAGCAACCCGATCAGAAACCCGGCCGCCGCCGGGCCCAGCAGACGCGCGGAGTTGAACAACACGGAGTTCAGCGCGATGGCGTTGCCGAGGTCCTCGCGTCCGCCGACCAGATCGACCACGAAAGCCTGCCGCGTCGGCATGTCCAGGGCGTTGACGACTCCCAGCGCGATGGCCAGCACGATCAGGTGCCAGGCGGCCAGCATTTCCGTTGCGATCAGGGCAACAAAGAGGAAGGCGTGCAGCATGGCCAGGGTCTGGGTGGCCAGCAAGGTGTGATGCCGGTTCCAGCGATCCGTGAGCACTCCGGTTACCGGGGCGAGCACGAAGGCGGGGATCTGCCCGGAAAAGCCCACGATTCCGAGCATCAGAGGTGAATCGCTCAGCCGGTAGACCAGCCAGATCATGGCCGTCTGCTGCATCCAGGTGCCCACGAGCGAGATGCTCTGGCCAAAGAAGAAGAGCCGATAGTTGCGGTGTCCCAACGCACGAACGACGGATTGCACCCGGCGGCGGGCCCCGTTTGGCTGCGGGCGATCCGCCGCGCGGTGCGTTTCACCCGCGTCGGCTGGTGTCTTCGGTTGGTTCATACCGCACGTTGCGCCGCCAGGGCTCGTAGCCCGCATGGCGAATATGTTCTTCGATCCATTCGGCCGTCATCCGGTAGGTCGTGCCCGCCGCGGAAACGACGTTTTCCTCGAACATCACGGCGCCGAAATCGTCGGCGCCGAAGCTCAGGGCGATCTGGCCGATCGACGGTCCCTGCGTCACCCAGGAACTCTGGAGGTGCGGGACGTTGTCGAGAAAAAGACGGCTGAGAGCCTGGACGCGCAGGTACTCCGGCGCCGTCGTGTTCCCTTCCGCCAAGGTCAGGTTTCCTTTCTGATACGGCCACGTGATAAACGCCGTGAACCCGCCGGTCTCGTCCTGCAGGCCCCGAAGCCGCTCGAGGTGCCCGAGCCGTTCCTGCCACGATTCCCGCACCCCGACCATCATGGTACACGTCGTGGGCAGTCCAAGTCGATGGGCGGCGCGGTGCACGGCGATCCAATCGTCGGCCGAACTCTTCAGCCGCGCGATTCGCCGGCGGACCTCATCGACCAGGATTTCGGCCCCACCGCCCGGCAACGAGTCCATCCCGGCCGCCACGAGCCGCTCGAGCACCGCCTCGATCGGCAGTCCCGACACCTTGCCGATGTGCAGAATCTCATCGGCCGACAACGCGTGCAGAGCGATCGGGTAAGTCGACTTGATCCATCGAAAGAGATCCTCGTAGTACTCGATGCCCAACCCCGGATTCAGCCCGCCCTGCAGGAGAATCTGGATCCCGCCGGCCTCGACGGTTTTTGCGATCTTCTCCCCGATTTGTGCCTTGCTGAGTGTGTATCCCCCCGGCTTGCCTGGAGCGCGGTAGAACGCGCAGAACCGGCAGTAGACGTTGCAGACGTTCGTATAGTTGATGTTTCGCTCGACAATATACGACACGCGGTACCCGGGGTGCAAGGCGTGTCGGCGCGCGTTTGCCGCCAGCCCGAGATCGGCCAGCGAGGCGTCTTTCGCCAGCACAAGTGCCTCCCCGGCCGAAATCCGCCCGCCCTCAGCGGCGCGGCCCAGCAACGCGTCGATCGATGCTGTACTGGCAGTTCTGATCACGTCGAAACACCTCAACAGGGCCGCTTTGTTCTTCGACAATTTCGCGGCTTCCGGCGGCCGAGCACGTGTCGGTGGAAGCGCCAATTGGCAGCTAGAGCCGCCTGCCTTCGCCCCCCTCTCCCATCTCTTTCGCCGTCACCGCCCCGGCATCGCTGAATGCCCCGACTCGTTCGTAGACCGTATTCCTTTCCACCGGCGCGCGGCCCACGGCGCGGATCACCCGGCAGAGTTCTTCCACCGACATACCGGCCGGCGATTCGGAGCCTGCCATGTGGTAGATCTTTTCCTCGACGACGGTCCCGTCCATGTCGTTGGCCCCGAACCGCTGCGCGATCTGGGCAATCTCCACGCCCAGCATGATCCAATAGGCTTTGATGTGCGGAATGTTGTCGAGCATCAGGCGGCTGACGGCGATCATTCGCAGGTCGTCGGCCCCCGTCGGCTCGGGCAGCCGTCCGAGTCGGTTGTTCTCCCGGTGGTAGGCCAGGGGGATGAACGACTGAAAGCCGCCCGTCTCGTCCTGCAGATTTCGCAGACGCACAAGGTGGTCGATCCGCTCTTCGGGCCGCTCGACCGTGCCGTAGAGCATCGTGCAGTTCGATTTCAATCCGAGCCGATGTGCGGTGCGATGCACCTCCAGCCATCCATCGGCATCCACCTTGTCGCGGCAGAGCTTGCGTCGGGCCCGCTCGGCGAAGATCTCCGCGCCGCCGCCCGGAAGCGAGCCGAGCCCGGCTTCAACGAGTCGCTCGAGCACCTCGCCGTACGACATTTCGAACTTGCGGGCGAAGTAGTGGATCTCGACGGCCGTGAAGGCCTTCAGGTGCAGATCGGGAAAACGGTGCCGGATCGCAGCGAGCAGATCGGTATAATAGTCGAACGGCAGATCGGGGTTCAGCCCGTTGACGATATGCACTTCCGTCATTCCCGGCACGTACCGCTTCTCGATCCATTCGACCGCCTGCGAAATGCTCATCGTGTAGGCGCCCGCCATCCCTTCGCGCAGACGAGCGAACGAACAGAACAGACAATCGGCTTCGCAGACGTTCGTGGCGTTGAGATGAAGATTGCGGTTGAAGTACGTCGCATTGCCGTGCATCCGTTCGCGAACCCGATTGGCGATCTGGCCAACGCCTAGCAGGTCCGGGTGTTTCAGTAACACGAGTCCATCGTCGAACGTGAGGCGCGCACCGGCTTCAGCCTTCTCGGTAATCGAGCGCAGAATTGTGTCAGCGGGAATCATCGAGTTCCAACACGTGCTTGACATCGTCCAACAACGGCAAACCGTCCGCTTCCGCCGCGGCCGGGTCCATCGCAACCGGCGCCAAGCGCGTCGCTCCAAACCGGAGCGCAACCTGGGCGGTCTTTAATCCCACTTCCGCCACCGAGACCCGAATCTCCACGTCGTCGGGCAAGACCAAGGCAGCCAGTGCGACAGCCCGGACCACATCTTCGCCCAACGGCCCCGCGGGCCCTTGCTCGAGCGGCGAGGACAACGCGAGTGTCCAGGTTCGCGGAACCTCCACACCGTTGCACCACGACCGCCAGCGAAGAAGGTCGTCGACAAACCGCGTCGGAAACCCTCCCTGGGACGCCCCGTCCCAAATCCACCTCTGCCGACACACGACGCGCCCCACACCACCCAAACCTGCTTCCGCTTCTTCCGGACAGTTCGCCTCCACGATCATTGGCGGCGATACGCCGGCCCGGACTCCGTCGACCAAGTCGACAAGATCCGCAACATCCGTGCGGGTTTGCGGGCCACCGCGGGCGCTTCGCTTCCACTCGACCAACTTCGCCAGCAGCGGCAATTCCGCCGCCGCGACCCGGTCGATCTCTTCCCGAGCGAGCGGTTGGCCCGAACGGATCCGCTCGGCAACAGCTCCCAGCCCCGCTCGTTCGCACTGCACCAGCGCGAACGAGTTGCCCGAGAATTCGATCGACTCTGAATCGTCGGCCCCCGCAGCGGCCGGTGGAATAACTACTTCCGACTTCGACACGAGAACCCGCTGATCGAGGCACCGACTCCTATGTTCCCCCATGGCCGCGACCGGCCTTACCGAACAGGGAAGTCTAGGCGCGAACGCCCCTCCGGGCAAGCCGAAGCCTGCTATCGGCAGTCCGGATCTATTCGGCGATCGACACTTTCGGGTTTTGCAGATAGGGAAGCAGCTTCTCGATCTCGCTGTCGAGTATGGCGAGCTCTTCGCTCGCATGCTGCAGGTCACCGCGAGCACCCAGAGCTTCCAGCCGCTGCGCGGACTGGCGCGATGCAATGCCCCCGAGTGCCGATAAAGCCCCTTTGAGAGAATGAGCCGCAACGTGCAGCCGCGCGGCGTCTCCGGAATCGACGGCGTTGCGAATTGTGGCCATGAGCTGCGGCCGTTCTTCAAAAAACGCATCGATCAGTTCCTTGAGCAGTGCGACGTCGCCCGCCGTGGTCTCAAGAGCTTTTTTTGCCGACCAGATAACCTCCCCGTCCTGGCTGCGGATCGGTTCGCGACTGCGGCGGTCCGAGATCGGCAGGCATTCGATCGCCTGGAACAGCTCCTCCGGTTTGAGCGGCTTGGAGACATATCCATCCATGCCCGCGTCCAGGCAGCGCTGGCGGTCGCCTTTCATCGCGTAAGCCGTCATGGCGATGATCGGGGTATGGCGGTCTGTCCCGCGCTGGGCATCGCGGATCGCGGCCGTGGCGGCGAATCCGTCGACCTCCGGCATCTGTACGTCCATCAGCACGACATCGAACGCCTGCTGTTTGACCGCTTCGATCGCCTTCTGTCCGTTATCAACCAATACCACCCGGTGCCCTCGCCGCTCCAACAACCGCACCGCCAATTTCTGGTTGACCGCGTTGTCCTCCGCCAACAGGATGCTCAAGGGTCGCGGACACAGCTCGAATCTCTTCGGCACCTTCGAATCTGCCGAATCCCGGCGGACAGTGCCGACCACCGACGTGAGCACGCGCAGCAGGTCGGACTGCCGGACCGGCTTGACCAGGTAGGCCGCCACCCCGAGTTCGCGGCAGCGAGCAGCGTCCTCGCGGCGATCGGCAGACGATAACATCATCAACGTCACGCCGGCCAGATCCGGGTTCTGCTTGACCCGCTCGGCGAGCGTGAATCCATCCATCTCAGGCATCATGCTGTCTAACAGCACGATGGAGAACGGGTGTCCGGCCCTTCGTGCGTCCTCCATGGCGTCCAGCGCCTGGCGACCTCCCGCGACCGCCGTCGTTGCCACGCCCCATTGCGTGAGCCGTTCCTGGAGGATACGGCGGTTCGTGGCATTGTCGTCGACGACCAGCACGGCCGTTCCCGCCAGGAGCGAGACCTCGCGCGGCCGTGCCGGGACTTGCTCCGCTGCCACGCCGAACGAGGCCGTGAACTGGAAGGTGCTGCCTTGCCCCGGCTCACTTTCCAACCAGATTTCTCCGCCCATCATCTGCACCAGCCGTGCCGAGATGGCCAGTCCGAGCCCGGTGCCGCCGTACTTCCGCGTGCTGGAGCCGTCAACCTGCGAGAAGGCCCGAAACAGCAGGCCGTGGTTGTCGCGGGGAATGCCGATGCCCGTGTCTCGCACCGAGAAATGAAGATCGGCGGTGCCGGCCGTTTGCGACCGCAAGCCCACGCGAACCACCACTTCGCCCCGCTCGGTGAATTTCACGGCATTGCTCACCAGGTTAACGACCACCTGACGCAGGCGCCCGGGATCGCCGACAAGGACGTCTGGAACTTCAGCCAGGACATGGCAGACCAGCTCAAGCCCTTTTTCGTGGGCCCGCAGCGCCATCGACGTCATGGTGTCGTCGAGTTCTTCTCGCAAGTGGAAGGGGATCGGCTCGAGGTCCAGGCGCCCGGCTTCGATCTTCGAGAAGTCGAGAATATCGTTGATCACCGTCATGAGGTGATCCGCCGAAGCCCTCACCATTTCCAGATACTCCCGTTGGTCGTCCGTCAGGCGCGTTTCCAGGGTCAGTTCGGTAAGCCCGATGATCCCGTTCATCGGCGTGCGGATCTCGTGGCTCATGTTGGCCAGGAATTCGCTCTTGGCGCGATTGGCCGCTTCGGCGGCCTCCTTGGCTCGCTGCAGATCGCCTTCCGTCTCGCGGCGTTTTTCCTCGCTGCGGTTCAGCGAGGCAGCGTTCCACCAGATGATGACGGTAAAGATCACCATATTCGATAGCGCGAACATGGAAAGCCCGATCACCTGGTCGTAGACTCCCAACCGCTCACCTTGCCACCGCAGCCAGCCCAGGGCCGCGGGAACGAGGATCGCCACCGGCAGGATGCGGCGAGCCATCACGCCGCCCGCACCGTCGGAGCTGAGAATCGCCATCAGCCCGCGGTCGGGCCGCGCAAGGAGCACGCCGATTCCCAAGGCGAGGAAGCCGACAGCCGTGTTCAAGGCCATGGGAATGAACTGGCCGACCCCGATCAAACTGGCCGCCCCGTAAGCATAACCGATGACGACAAGCATCGCCTCCAGCACGCTGGTCAGCGCAAGGTACTCGCTCGGACGGTACCCGCGGCGAGATTCCACGTCGACCAGCAGCAGCGCGAGAGCCGTCAGCAGAAAGCTGAGCGCCGTGTTGGGGGCCATTCGGTTGGGAATCTCGTATTCCGCCAGTCTTTCACTGAACAGCAGCCGGTCCGGCCCCGCGTCGAATCCGAAGAAATACCCGGCGAGGCGAAGTACGGCGAAAACGCCGACCGCGCCGGCGAACACCTGCCCCAAGGCAGGTATCCAGCGAGCCGAGCGACCGGACTGCAGCAACAGGAGCGACGCACCCGCAAGAAGGAACCCCACGGCCGTTCCGCCGGGATTCATTGCTACCTGGCCGGGCAGGGCGGCCTTCAGCGACTCGACGTCGAGCGTCCAACCCACAAACACCACTCCGCCCAACAGGATCGCTGCGGTCGCGGCGATCTCGGAAGAGCGCTGCGCCAGGCGAATCAGGCGGGGGTTGAGCATTGTGGTCATCGGACGGGTTGCCTTACACCCAGATATCCGAGGTGCAGTCGCCGCCGGGGAATCGCATCTCGTGTGCCCGCGCGGGGCCGTTCGGCTCGCGCCCGAAATCGACGAAAAATCGTTCGTTCAGTGCAAGCCCGCCCCGGTCGGGATCGCAGTCGATCTGCACAAGATAAGACCCCTGCTTGCCGATCTCGGGATAGAACCCAGTCCCAGAAGTGGAGCCGCCGGCCATACTTGCCCTCCTTGACATCCTCCAAATGGAACCCGTCGACAATCGTCTTCGGCGCCGCCCACTCGCTGCTGACCATCACGTTGAACCGCGGCTGGTACCAGAAATCGTAGTTGAACTCCATCGGGTTGGTGCCGCGATCCCAACGCCCGACGATTTCAAAGTCCTGGTCGAGCAAGAGAAAGCCGCCCGGCCCCTCTCCTTTCGCATTACCGAGCATCGAGATCATGATGTGGCCGTCGGCCAGGCAGTGCACCGTGTGCGGCGCCGAGAGGTCCGTTTTGGCGACCTCATCGCCGGCGATCACCTTGTGCATCCGAGGCCGCCGAGGGTCGGCCGTGTCGAGGATATGAATGCGGCTTGAACCGAGCCCGGGCAGAACGATGAATCTCCGCGAAGCACCGGGGGCGCCATGGCAACTGCTGCATGCATTCCAGCCGAAATGATGCAACTCGTCGTCAACGTGCGGCATCTCGACGCGATGGACGACCCGGGAATAGGTTTCTGACTCCGGATCGACGTCGACCGTGGCCAGGTAGTCGGGCTTCTTGGATGCCGTGCCGGTGTAGATCGCCGGAACGTAGAGGAGCGTCTCGCGAGGAGACTGCATGGCTTGCTCGGGCGTCGCGTAGGTTCGATCGCAGCATACCGCGCTGGTGGAATCTGCCCCGAAGAGTATCGAAGGCAAGATCGTCGGGGAAACGGCCGCTGCGGCCGCGCCGGTGAGGAAGTCACGTCGTCGCATGGAACGGGTCTCCAATCTCGCGAACAGGCTGGAACTGCTTCGTAATTTTACGGATGGCGGGCATCGCGCAGCCCGCAGCCTGCTGTGAGGATTGTCGACCGGATTGCGCAGGATTACCGAGGTGGCCGTTCGTTCTTTGGAGGCTACCCATCAGCCCGGCCGCTCGGAAGCGGCCGGGGGTGATTCGATGCGACAATCGGCATCGGGCCGACACGAAGAACGACTCCCGCCCCCGGCCGAGGAATGGGGCTCATTTGCTTGCGTGCTTGAGGTGGACAGTTTTGCCCGCCCGTGGCCTGAGCCCGTATTGCACCGGCGGAGCGACACCTTGGGCGCCACGAGAGCGGTTCACTTGGCCGAAGCGACTGGATTGCTCAAAACGCCCACCTTTTCCAGTTCGATTTCGACCACGTCGCCGGGCTTGATGTCACTCGTTTTGCCGGGCGTGCCCGTGAAAATCAGGTCGCCCGCTTCGAGCGTGACGAATCGGCTGGCGAAACTCACCATTTCGGCGACGCCGTGCACGAGATCGCTGGTCCGCTGTTGCTGGCGGATCTCACCATTGACCCGGCATGTGAGCAGGAGGTTGTCGTAGTCGATCCCGGCAACGATGTACGGGCCACACGGGCCGAAGGTGTCGGTCCCCTTGGCCCGCCACCATTGGACGTCGCCCTTCTGCCAATCGCGAGCACTGACATCGTTGCCGCAGGTGACGCCGAGCACGTACTCGAGGGCCTTTTCGACGGGGACGTTCCTTGCTCGGCTTCCGATCACAATGACCAGGTCCGCCTCGGGATGCACGACTGCGGTGCCTTCGGGGATCCGAATGGTTTCTCCGTCGGCAATGAGGCAACTCGGCGGCTTGAAGAAGAGCTCGGGATTGGGATGCTTCGACTGATCGCCGAGGTGCGACTGGTAGTTGCCGGCGGCGGCGAGAATTTTCGTCGGCGTGGTGGGGGCGAGGATCTTTACGTCGGCCAGGGCGTAGGTCTTGTCGGTCGTCGTGTGCGAAGCGAACAGGTCCCCGGAAATTTGCCGGACACGCCCGCCTTCGACGGTGCCGTAGGCGACGGTGTCGCCGGCCTGGAAGCGAACGTAGGTGACGGGCTTCTTCTCGGAGGCAAGAGTGGAGACGCTCACGAGCATCAAGAGCGAAACAGCGACTACGTGCCGGCAGCAGGACATGGCAACCTCCAGTCTTCTTCAAGCAGCAGGATACTCCGAATCGGGAAAAGAGCCGAACTGCCCCCCTTGTAGCCCGCCGGCGGTGGCGAGTCAAGCGGCCGAGGCGATAGGGGGTGCGATCTCGGCACTTGCCGAGGCGCCGCCGCCGTGATACAACGCGCTGCGAGCCTTAAACTGTCCTGCCAAGAAAGGGGATTGCTATGAAAAGATTTGCATCACTAGCGGCGGTTTCCAACGCACTGGGTTTTGTGGCAACTCTCGCGGTGTCCGCGGCTGTTGTCCACGGGCAGGAGCAAAAGGCGGAGCCGCAGAAGAAGCCTGCACCGGCGACCGTCATCGACGCCTCGAAGTATCCCAGCTTGCAGGCGGCTTTCGACGCAGTGCCGGAGGCCGGCGGATTGGTGAGGCTGCCGCCGGGCGATTTCGAAATTACGCAGCCTTTGGTTCTCACGCGCGGCAACACGCGCGTCGAAGGGGCCGGTACGGCCACGTGTATCATTAACCTCAACCAAGAGGGTGAGCCGTCGCTGGTGATCCGCTCCCCCGAGTTCGAGAAAAATCCGCGGGCCCGGCTTTGGCGCGTGCAGTTGGCCGATTTTCGCGTCACGGGCGACCCCGGCGCGCCGAACAACAAGAGCACCCAGCCGAAGAGCGGCGACGGCATTCTCGCCCAGGGCATCGACGAAATCTACATCCACGGAATGACCGTCGACCATCACGGCGGCCACGGCGTCCACCTGTTCCACTGCGTTGAAGATCCACGCGTCGCCGATTCGGTGATCACCTACAACGCCCAGGCCGGACTCATGATTGTCGGGGGCCACGATATCGTGGTCAACGCCAACCACTTCGAAGAGAACCAGGATGCGGTCCGCTGCTTCGACAGCTTCAACCTCTGCATGAATGGCAACAATCTCGACGACCATCTTGGCAACGGCGTGATCATCGAGAACACATACGGCTCGGTCCTTTCCGGTAATATGATCGAAGAGTGCAACGGCGTCGCCGTTATCCTCGACCGCGACTGCTACGGAATTACGATCAGCGCCAACGTCATCGCCCACAACATGCAGGGCGGTGTTGAGCTTCGCGACGCCTGGGGCTGCGCCGTCTCGGCCAATACGTTTACGATCGTCGGCATCCGAGCGCTCTACGTCGGGCCGGCGGCGGGCCGGATCACCGTCAGCGCCAACAACTTCTCAAGCAGCTTCATCGGCGAAAAGCCGAAGCGCGAGGAGGATATGGCCGCCGGCATCGTGCTGGAAGGCGCGTCCGACGTGGTCATTGCGGGCAATATCTTCAGCGGACTGACTACCCAGGCCGTCGCGGCAGACGCCCAATCCAAGCGCATCGTCTTCACCGGCAACCTGGTGAGGGATGTGAATCGAAAAGCCGACGGGAAACGCCCGCCGCTTGGGTTGGATGCCGCCGGCGAGACCCTTATCGAGGGGAACCTGCTGGAACAGGCGGGTTCCCGGTGATGGGCGGCAGGGCAACCATCCGCTCTAAGAGCCTATCCCAAAACCGCCGGGGACTGGCTCATTTTGCGGAGTCTGCGGAGCAAAATGTGCCTGTCCCCTTCTCCTCGCGAGGTTTTGGGATAGGCTCTAAGTCTAAGGCTGGGGCGATTTCATTGAGACAGCGGCGAATGGCGGCGCGTCCGGTTTCGTCGTAGCTCGTGAACGGCTCGGCCATCGTGTCGCTGCAGATTCCCTGGCACGCCAACGCGCATTTGAGCCCACGGATGACCGAACCGGCGCGTTGGTCGACCGCATAGATCGAGCCAGCGACATCAAGAACGCACTGATGAAGCTGCCGAACCGCGTTCAGGTCGCCGGAATCGGCCGCTCGGAAGAGATCGACGTAGAGCCGCGGGAAGAGATTCGCTCCACCGCAGACTCCACCGTCGCCTCCCAGGAGCACGGATTCCGCCAGGAGTTCCTCGGGGCCCATCAGCACGGTCCAGTCCGGCCGCTGGCCGGTCATCCGCAAGACGTGATGGAAATGGATCAGGTCGGCGGAGCTGTCCTTCAAGCCGATGACGTTAGGAATTTCCATAGCACCGGCCAACGTTTCGCGGTCGAAGGCTGCCTTGGTATGGCTGGGGATGCTGTACAGCACGACGGGCCGCGGGAGTTCCGCCGTGATGCGCTCGACATATCCGACCAGCGCGCCGGGATCCAGCGGATAGTAGTAGGGGGTGGAAAGCACCAGTGCATCGGCGCCCGCGTCGGCGGCGTGGTTGGCAATTTGGACCGACTCGACGAAGGATGTATCGGTGATGCCGACGAGGACGGGCACGCGACCATCGACCTGCCGGCACACCCGGTCGACCAATTCTCTCCGCAGACGGTAACTGAGACTGGGACCTTCGCCGGTCGTCCCCAGCAGAAACAGTCCGTGGACGCCGCCACCGAGTACATGCTCGACGAGTCGCTCAAGACCTGCGAGGTCGAGGCTGTCGGGGGACAACAGCGGAGTAACCAGGGGCGGGATAATACCGCGGAGTTGTTTCGACATCGGGCGTTGTTCCGCATGGCGTTTCACGAGAGTGAGTCTCCTGGGGTGTGGTTCCGGGATTTACGAATTGTGGGTTTTGGAAGTGAACCGGCTGACCAGCAGGCCGACCAGGAAGATCGCCAGGGTGCCGATTACGGGAATCAAGAAGGAATTCAGGGGGCTGCGAAGCGAGTTGGGCAGGGGCTCCCATCGGGGAGAGAACGTCATCCAGATGATCACCAACAGGCCCACCGCCACGCCCGTCACGGCCGCCGCGTTCTTCGCCCGCCGCGCGATCTGCCCCAGCAGAAACAGCCCCAGCATGCCGCCGCTGAAGACGCCGGAAAGCATCCACCAGGCATCCAGCGCCCGCTCGGTTCCAATCAGGGCCAGCGCGGTAGCTGTGCCCAGGGTACCGAAGATGAGCGTCGTGCCGTAGAGGACGGCCATTGACTCGCGTTCTGAAGCCTGCGGGTGGAAGTAGCGGCGGTAGACGTCGCACAGCACCAGGGTGGCCGAGCAGTTGAGGCTGGAGTCGACGCTGCTCATCGCCGCGGCGAAGATCGCCGCGATCAATAGGCCCGTGACGCCGACAGGAAGCTCTTTCACGATGAAATAGGGAAATACCTTGTCGGCGGCCAGATCGGTCGCAAGCCGCGTCGGCAGCAGGTCCGGTTGTGCCTGGTAGAAGGCAAACAGTCCCGTGCCGATGAAAAAAAACAGGGCGGAAATCGGCACGTAGAGCAGCGCGCCGAGCCAGACGCTCTTGGCCGCCTCGCGGTCGTCGCGGGCCGCGATATAGCGCTGGACGTAACTCTGGTCGATTCCGAAGTTCTGAAGGTTCATCGTCAGGCCGTATGCGAGGACGACCCAGAACGTGGGTTGCGCCAGCGAGGCTCCGAAACTCCCCAGGCTGAACTTGTCGTGTGCGGCCGCGATCCGGAAGATTTGCTGCGGCCCCTCGGGCATGCCGGTCAGCAGCACAACGACTGTGAAAACCGTGCCGGCCATGAGCACGATGCTCTGCATGACGTCGGTCCAGATGACGGCCTCGATGCCGCCCAAGAGCGTGTAGGCCGTGACGAGGACCCCGGTGATCAGGATAATCGTCGCCACGCTCCATCCGGTCAACGGGGCCAAGGCCAGTGCGACCAGGTACATGATCGCTCCCATGCGGCCCAACTGCGTGAGCAGGTAGCAGGCCATGGCATAGGTCCGGGCCCAGGGACCGAAGCGGTGTTCGAGATGCTGATAGGCAGAGATCTCTCCCGACTTGCGGTAGAAAGGGACGAACCACCGCACCGCCAGCCAGGCCGCAATGGGGAGCGTGAGACTGAACGTGAAGGCATTCCAGTTGTCCCCGTACGCCTTGCCGGGCAGCGCAAGGAAACTGATGCTGCTGACGAAGGTGCCAAAGATCGATAGCCCCACGACCCAGCCCGGCATCGACCTGCCGGCGGCCATGAAGGCGTCGGTTGTTCGGCTGCGGCGGACGAACCAGATGCCCAATCCGACGACGCCGGCCAGGTAGAGCACCAGGACGATGAAGTCAATCTGTGGGAGCATGGGGCAGTCTCATCTCGTTTACGGCTTCTGGGGCCACTCGCCGGCGGGCATGTCGGAGAGTTCGAGTTTGTCAGGCTCGATCACCGCGTGCCTGGCCTTCTGCCGCCGCCAGGTGTAGGTGGCGTGGACCCGTCCATCGCTGCCCTGGATCACCGCCGGATAGGAGTACTCTCCGCGGTCGTTTTCGAGCACGATCGCTGCCTTCCACGTCTTGCCATCCTCCGACACCGCAACGCACAACGGCGACCGCGGGCCGCCCCAGCGACCTTCCGGCGGCCGGGTGGGATTGTAGACGAGCAGGTGCCGGCCATCGGCAAGGGTGACGGCGTCGATTCCGGAGTTCGGGTTGGGAAGCTGCATCAAAGTCATCTCGCTCCAGGTCCGGCCGCCGTCGCTGGACGACGCTTCGGAGATCGCCCCCTGCTTGGTGCGACATAGGATCTGCAGCTTTCCGTTGCCGTACTTGAGGATGGTCGGTTGGATGGCGGCGATCTGCTCGCCATCGTTGAGCGGAGCGGTTCGCTCCCATGTTTCGCCGAGATCTTTCGTCCACTCCATGTGCACGCGCCAGCCCTGATCTTCGGTACTGGAGCCGCACAGCAACCGGCCGTCGGCGAGCATCACCGGCTTGTTCTTGACCGGACCGAGGATGCCGTCCGGCAGGCGACGGGGTTCCGACCAGGTCTTTCCACCATCGGGCGAACGGATCAGCATGCCCCACCAGGCGTCCGGCTTGGGCCCGACCTTGTAGAACAGAAGGAGCGGACCGTCTTTCGCCTGGAACAGGACCGGATTCCAGCAGGGATATTGCCTGATTTCGCTGGTCTGGTCGGTTGCACTGCCTCCGCCCGCGTCGGGGCCGGCCGGTTTCGTCTCGCGCGTCTTGCCGTCGGCCACCTGGACCGGGGCGGTCCAGCCCGACGGCTCCCGGCGGGAAACCCAGATGCCGACGTCGTCGTTTCCTTCCCGTGTTCCGGCGAACCATGCGGCCACCAGGCCGCCGGGGGTTTCTTCGATCGTGGTGGCATGACATTGGGGGAAGGGCGCTTCGTGATAGATGAATTCCATGCGGACAAGCCCCGGCTGGACGTTGGGATTCTGCTTATAGTAGAGATAGCCATCCTCGCCTCCGACCAGCAGATCGGGCACGCCATTGTTGTCCCAGTCGACCACCGTGGGACTGGTCGTGTGGCCGGCGAGCTTTCGCGAGTCGAGCAGTCCGAGATTCTTGAGCACGGTCTTTCCGTTCTGTTTCTCGACGTTTCGCAGGAAGTCGGCGTTGCGGCTGTTGGCCAACAGATCGGTGCGGCCGTCGTGGTCCCAGTCGATGAGACAGAGCTTGCGGCGTCCGCTGCCGCCGGCGGACTTGGGGTTAAGCTGAAGCGGCTTTCCATCCTCGCCGACGAAGACGCGGGCCGGCGGCATCAGACGCAATTGGCCATCGATCTTCTTACGCTCGAATAGAGCCAGGTAGCCTTCGTGGTCGAGCATGACCAGGTCGGTGAGCCCGTCACCGGTGTAATCGATTGCCACCGGCGTGGTCCGCCATTGCGTGGCCAGCTCTTTGCCCTGCGGGTTCCACCAATTCCAGGCCGGCTTGGGCGGCTGACCTTTCCACTCGACTTCGATCGGTTGGGCGGCGGCGAACTTCGGTACGCGACGGGTGCCGACGTTGCGGTACCAGACCACCTTGCCCCAGATCGAATTGACGACCAGGTCCGGCAGTGTGTCCTGGTCCCAGTCGGCGACGGTGAGCGTGGTGTAGCCCCATTTCGCCTCGCAAGGGCCCTGGATCGAGCCGTTCGGCCCGGCTTCGATGCGAATGACTTGGCCGTCGGCTTCGAGGTATTTTGGCGCGGCGAATTTCGGCGGATTGCCGCCGTCGAGGTTTTCAATGAAGCCGATGTAGCCGGCCGTGTTGCCGCAGACGAGGTCTTCGTCGCCATCGGCATCCCAGTCAAAACCGACCGGCGTAACCAGCGCGCCGAACTTCACGTCGTCGGCCTCTTGCTGAAAGAACCTCGGCGGCAGGAAGACCGGCAGGCCGTCGGCGACCTTCCCGGTGTGCTCGACCAGTGCGACCCGGCCGTCTTCCTGGCCGACGACCAGGTCGGTGTCGCCGTCGTTGTCCCAGTCGATCGCGACCGGCACGATCATACAGAGATCCATCCGCATGGGACGGCCATCCTGCTGGAGAAGCCGTCCGGCGGAGTATTTGGGCTGCCTGCGAGTGCCAACGTTTTCGAAGTAGGTAAACTTGTCGACAAACTCGCCGCAAATCAGGTCCAGGTCTCCATCGCCGTCGAAGTCCGCGAAGTTGGGCGACGGCATTCCATAGACGTCGATCGGTTCGCCGCCGGCCTCGATCTTCACCGGATCGGCATACTTGGGCTGTTGGGCAGTTCCGGTATTGCGGAGAAGGTAGACGTATCCGTGGAGCGGTCCGCGGGTCCACTCACCCTGGGCGTTGAAGGCATCGTCCCAGCCGTAGTCGGTCCAATCGCCGACGGCCACCGTCAGGTCCGGATTCCCGTCGCCGTCGTAATCCACATACTGCCACTGATTGGCGCGGACGCGATTGGGATGGATGTTTGCCGGCAAAGGCAGCTTGACCGGTTCGCCCAGGCTTTGGGCGGTGACGTTGGGGTACTCCTGTCCGGGCACCAGGACGCGGACCTTGTCGCCGACGTAGGACGGCCGGACGTTGTGAAATCCTTTTCCAATTTGCACGCCCGGCTTGAAGATCGGGAATTTCGACCCGCCCGGATTCTCGAAGAAGTAGGTGCCGTTGTAGGGCGTGTCGGGGCAGGTGACCACCAGATCGAGATCGCCGTCGCTGTCGGCGTCCATCGGCAGCGGCCACGCCCACAGGCCGACGCCCAGATCGACGACGAGGCCCGGATGGTTGTACTTCACGCGTTTGAGCGAGCCCTCTTGCTCCGCCTGAGGCTCTGCGGCCGACAGAAATCCGGCCAAGGTCAGTGGGATCAACAGAGCAAGCAGTCTCTTCGATCGACGTTTCGATGCCATGGTTGTGCTCCTTTGTCAACTTCCCAGGTGATTTTCCATGCGTTGAATCGTCTGACGGACATATTCGGGCAGGGCGACTACGGACGGAAGATTCTGCTTCCGCGTATCTTCCGCACGGTCGTAGTGGTCGAGGGCCTGCTGCATACTCGTGCGAATGTGCTCGGCCATCCATTGTCGGGCGGCCTCACCGGCGCCTCGGCGGACGGCGCGGACGATCCGGCAGTGAGAACGGTAGGCGCGGGCGACGACGCGGAGATCGTGGACCTGGCGGCCGGCGCCGAAGATTCGGGCGATCACCCGCGAGTCGGCGACGATCTTGGCGATACGGCGATTCCCAGCGGCCTGGATCAGGACCATGTGAAAAGCCATGTCGGCCGAAAGAAACCGCTGCATGGCGGGCGGATCAAGTACCGGCGCCGGGTCGTTTCGCAGTTCCAGAGCGATCTGGCGCATCTGGCAGCACGATTGTTCCAGCAAGTCGAGCTGTGCCGGTGTAATCGACTCTGCGGCCAAACCGACTGCGTACGGCTCTAAGGCTTCGCGGAGCTGGAAAAGTTCGACCAGCTCTTGGCGATCGGGAGCACGTACGATCGTGCCGAACCGGGGCACCTGCACAACCACCCCCTCCTCGGCGAGCTGCCGAATCGCCTCCCGAACAGGTGTGCGGCTGATGCCGATCTCGACGGCCAGCGACTGCTCGGAGACCTGGCTGCCCGGCAGAAGGTCGCCGGAGAAGATCCTCGCGTGGATATAGTCGTAAGCTCTTTGGCGCAGGGAGGTTGTGCTCATCGGATACCCGCAGGCCAATCTGGTATACCACTACCATACCACGGGCATCGGGGCAGAGCAAGCAGGTGCGCCGCTGTGGTCGCTTATTTGAAGTACTGCGCAAGGACCGTTTGGCTGAAGTGGCCTAAGGGCGGGCAGGTCTTCAGGAGAAATCGGTCGGTCGACAACAGTGCCGGACGGAACCGGCGACCAAGAATCCTCGCCAGGCGGACTAGGCACCCGTGGGGCGATATCCTCACCGACTCGAACAGGCCCTGACCGGCAGCAGTGAGTTCCCGGGCCGTCATGGCTCGGTCATCGCGGGCGGCGACATACCTCGCCCATGCGCGGCGCTGGAGGACCGAAGGTCGGTATCCGGAGCCGTCAGGATCGCGCACCGGGATCAGGTTCTGCAGAAAATCGAATATCCGGCTGTTCTCAACCGGTTCGCTGAATGCCGCCAGGCCGCCATGTTTCAGCACCCGATGGCACTCGCGGACCGTCGCAAGGACGTCAGCTTCCGAAAGATGATGGAGAATCCCGACGCCAACCACGGCATCGAAGCTGTCGGAATCAAAGGGCAATTCGGCGACGGTGCCCTGCCGGAAACTGCAGTCGACCTGGTTCGCATGCGCCAGCACCGTAGCGGCCTCGACCAAGTCCGGCCCCAGATCGATAGCCGTCACGCGACCGCCCATCTTCGCCAACCAGACAGAAAACTCTCCGCCGCCGCAACCCAGCTCCAGGATCCGCCTTCCTTCAATGGGCGAGATGAGCCGGAGCATCTCGCAGCACGCAGGGCAGTAATGGAAGGGGAAATCGACGACCTGATTGGCCTCCGGGTCTGAAAGCCGGTGCCGCAACTTGTCGGTCCCATAGCGGTTCCACCGCTGCTGGTTGGCAAACTTTCCACCAACGCTCGCCATGGCATGTATCCTCCGTCTCGTCCATGATCAGGTTGCGATCCCTATGCGGGCAGGCCCTGCCCCCTCGATTAAGGCAAAGGCGGCCGCCGTAGTCTAGGAGGGGTCGCAAGACAGGTCAAGGCCGCTCGCGCAGCGCGGGCGGCGCGGGGGGTACAAGTGAGAAGGAGGGCACGAAGGATGAAGGACCAAGGATGCGAGCCGCGTCCGGGCCGGATGCCGGTGGGTGCTGCTGTTCTACGTGCAGTAGGCTACGCGAGGTGCTCCGCGAACCACTCTCGCGTTCGCTGCCACATGGCGTCGGACAGGACGTGGCCGGAACCTTCTTCAATGTAGTTGCTGAAACGGTGCGGCACTCCGGCGGCCTCGTACGCGCGGGCGATCGTTTTCACCCCTTCGCGGACCTCCTCGATCGGGCTGCCACCGTCATTCTCGCCGAAGTTCAGGTGGAGGGCGCGGGGAGCGATCAGGCCGGCGATGTCGGGCGTATCGCCATACTGGAACCACCCCGGGATGAAGTTCGGGAAGCAGTGGAGGATTTCGGTCCGGTGGATGGCGGCATAGGTAGGAAGGCAGCAGTTTCCCACCAGACATTTCAACCGCGGCTCCCAGGGGCCGACAAGCCAGGTATGCGTCGAGCCCATCGAATGTCCGTAGCAGCCGATCCGGTCCTGGTTTACCTCAGGCCGGGAGCAGAGATAGTCGATTGCGCGGCGCATGTCGAGAATGTTCTTCCAAGCCATGCATTTGCCCGCGACAACGTAGCGGAGAAACTCGAACCGCTCGAAGTTTCCGCCTTTGAGTCTATCGTGCTGCCGCTGTTCGAAGCAGAGGGCATCAGGGCAGAGCACCACGTAGCCGGCCTTGGCCAGGGCGACACCCGTGTGGTGCATGGGGTTTCCCGCCAGCCCGGCCGGCTCGCTCTTGCCCAGGTGCCACTCGCCGTTGTGCTGGTGCCATACGGCCACGGCCGGCGCCGGATGGTTCGCATCCATCCCGTCAGGAACCAGCAGCAACGCCGGAACCCGGTCGCCGGGTTCGGCTTCGTATTGGACGGATTCGATCCGGTAACCATCCTTGTGGATGGTGTTGACGAGCGACGGTCGGAGGTCACACGCGTCGGGCCACGGACCACCAAGACACTCGAGCAGTTTCCGACGGAGATCACGTGGGGGCATTGATTTCTCCTCTGTGGCGCGGGACAACTCGCCTATGCCCATGCCCAGAATCGCGGCGCTACCGGCCGCCGACTGCGCCAGGAACATGCGGCGGCCGACGCCGCCCGCCGATGCCGATTTCCGTGCCATGACAGTACTTCTTGAGGGAGAATTACCTCGTGGAGTTCGAAAAGGTGGAGTAAGGGACGTCTTCACGCTTCAACGGTTGCAATTCCGGCGGCCGTCCATTACAAGAGAAACCAATCGGACCGAAACATTCAAGAGGAGCCCTACCATGAGAAGTGGTCGATTGCTACGAAGAGGAATTTCTCTAGTCTTGACGGCTGCGGCGGCCTTTGCCGCGTCCACGTCGCTGGCCCAGCAGCCCGATCCGGTTTACCAACCCTACCTGCTGGACACCGGCTTGACGTCGCGTTCAATCTCGTTCGAAAACCCGACCGGGGCGCCCGGCCGGGGCGGGCAGGCAGCGAGCCATCTGGGCCCGGGGCGGAAGGGCGCCCCGAATAAGCAAGTTGCGGCCGGCGAGACGGTTCAGCTCTGCGACATCGAAGGCCCCGGCACCATCCGTCACATCTGGATGACGACCCGCGGCGATCCGGTGAACCTCCGCAGCCTGGTCCTCCGAGCCTGGTGGGACGGCCAGGAGCACCCCAGCATCGAATGCCCGGTGGGCGACTTCTTCGGTTCCGCGCACGGGAAGGTGATGCCGTATTTCTCCGCCGTCCACTCGGTCGGTGAGAAGGCGGGGATGAACATCTGGCTGCCGATGCCTTTTGCCAAACGAGCGAAGATCACTTTCACCAATGAAGGTGAGAAAGCAGTGCCTCTTTACTATCAGATCGACTACACCATCGGCGACAAGCACCTGGATGGTGTCGGCCGTCTGCACACCCTCTTCCGCCGAGAAAACCCGACCACCGAAAAACAGGATCTGGAACTTCTTCCGAAACGCAACCAGAAAGGAAGGTTCATCGGCTCGGTGATCGGGATCCGCAACCTGCACCCCAAGCAGTGGTGGGGCGAAGGCGAGATCAAGGTGTACATGGACGGCGATCAACAGTTCGCCACCATCGTCGGAACCGGCAGCGAGGACTACGTTGGGCTGTCGTGGGGCATCCAGCAAACGCCCTTCTTCTACAACGGCTGCAGCCTGAACCAGAAGGAATTCGTCTCGATGTATCGCTGGCACCTGCCGGATCCGATCGCCTGGGACCGCGAGTGCCGGATTACGATCCAGCAGATCGGCTACGTCGGCGGAAAAGGACTGGTCGAAACGGAGGACGATTGGTCGGCGGCCACGTTCTGGTACGAGCCCGTCCCCAGCGAGCCGCTGCCGGCGATGCCTGGCGTAAAGGCTCGCACGGCGGATATCTGGACCGAGTGAGGTTTGCTCGTCTACCCGGTTCCAGGAGGCGACGGCGAAGAAGCAGACCGGCCACTTGCAGGCCGAAACCGACGGCCTCGATTTGGACGGACAAAGGTTCTCGTAGGTTTCATAGCCGATGAGCACCAACGTATCGCTGCACGGCATTGGGGATGTAAACGCAGTCGGGTTCGGCAGCCAGCAGGTCGCCCGTGACCGCGTAGGCGCGGGCTCGGCTGCCGCCGCAGGCGTGGCGGAAGCTGCACCGCCCGCATTTGCCCTTGAGTTGGTTCGCGTCGCGGAGCTGCCGGAAGATCGGTGAGTTCTGGTAGACGTCGACCACCGAGTCGCGAGGAAAGCGGCCGCAACGCACCGGCAAGAAGCCGCTCGGGTAGATCGCCCCGCGGTGGTCGATGAACATCACGCCCTTGCCGTCGTTGATCCCCAACGGGGCGCGATGGTTCCGTGCCGACGCAAATTCATCGGGCTTGTGCTGCGGGTTGCCCCGCCGCGCAAGCACAAAGCGGCGGTAATGGGGCGCCTCCGTCGTTTTGATCCCATAAGGCTGCCGCTGCGCATGGAACCAGAGCTTCTCAAAGACCTCTTCGCACTGCTGGGGAGAGATGCGGTTGAGTTGTTCACCCCGCCCGACCGGCACAAGGAAAAAGACCGACCAGAGGACGATCGCTTCGCTTGCGAGGATCTCGGCCAGGGTGTCGATCTGGCCGAGGTTCGCCTGTGTGACGGTCGTGTTCACCTGGAGCGGCATTCCGATGCGGCGGGCGTCGGCCATGATCTCGAGCGTCCGCTGGAAACTTCCGGCTACGCCCCGCAGCGTGTCGTGCGTGGCCGCGTTGCTGCCATCCAGACTGACGGCTAAGCGATGCAATCCCGCGTCGTGCAGTCGCCGGAGAGCGTCGGCAGTAACCAACGGCGTCGCCGACGGAGTCATCGCTGCATCCAGTCCGAGAGCCGCCGCCTGGTGGACCAGATCGACGACGTCGGCCCGCTTCAGCGGATCGCCCCCCGTGAAAACGAGCAAGGGCAGCTTGGGAAACGACGCCAGTTGCTCCAGCAGTTGCCGTGCCTGGTGGCCGTCCAATTCCAGCGGGTCGCGCCGCGGTTGGGCCGATGCCCGGCAGTGCTGGCATACCAGGTCACACGCGCGCGTGACTTCGTAGAAAACAACGAAAGGGCTTTGGTCGAAATCCGTCCGGGTGTAGTCGATAGTCACCATGGTATTTGCTCCGCGAAGAACGTAATCGCATGTGATTGTCGTATTTATGGGCACAAGAAAACGACTTAGAGTGCATTGGTCTGCAGCTCCGATTGCAGAACAAGGTCCGCAATGGTGGTCTCTTTGAGGAAATTCAGGAATACTTCACGCACGACACTCCATCGCGAGTGGGCCGCACAGGGGTTTTCGTCCGAGCAACGAGAGCGGCCGAGAAGGCACCCACTCCAACGACTCACGTGATCGATTGGCTCGACCACGTCGAACAGTGCGATGCGTTCCGCCTCTCTTGCCAACCGGAACCCACCTCCCTTGCCCTTCTGTGATTCCAATATCCCCTCGTCAGCAAGAGTCTTGAGCAGTTTGCCCAAGTAATTCCGGGGTGCCTTGATCTGGTCGGCAATATCACCGGCTCCCGCATAGGTACCCCGCGGCAACTCCGCCAAGGCGATGACGGCTGCAGCAGCGTGGCGAGCAGTCCTGGACAGCATGAGGTACTCCTTAATGTCATGTCATTATACGCTTATGTCGTGACAGTTCAAGTTTAGTACCTCTTTAGAACCGTTCAGGGGGCATCCGAAGACCAGCTCATTCCCATCGGTGTTCGGGACGCTGGAGGATCTCGTTCATCAGAATCGCCTGACGCAGTCGCACCGGGTCGCCGATCATTGCCGCCAGCCCGGCGGCACTCGTCTGGGGTAGCGGCTTCTGCGCCTGGACTCCCTTCGTGGCGTGCCCCAGAGTCCCTACCTGGTGGTCAAACACGCTGTGGAGGTGTTCGGCCATCCGTTCGTCGGCTAGGTCGATATGGTGGCCAAGCGCCTCCGCGGTCGACTTCGCTTTGTTGGCAGCGTCCCGAGCCTCCAGCGCACCCAGCCGGCGCGCTACTGGGGTACTTGGCACTTCCACCAGTTCCACTTCGATCGGTTCCTCGATCACCGGCTTCGGCGGCCGCGCCGGACGGACCTCCCGCACGGGCCGTGGCGGCGTCGGCGGCTGACCCGGACGCCTCGCCGGCTGTGCAGGCCCAGCGCCCCGCTTCTCCGCAGCTCGGCGCAAAAACTCGCCGATCTCGTCTTTCAGCGGATCCTGGCCCACGCCCGCACGAGGACGAGCCGGCTGGCCGGGCCGCGGTGGCTGCGCCTGCCGCGCCCGCCGCTGCGCCTGCTCCTGTTGTTCACGCCACTTGGCAGCGATCTGGCCCACAACGCTGATCACGATGAACAGCACAAAGACCAGGATTCCGATGAAGTCTTCGATTGCGCCAAACACGGGCAATACGACAATCATGCGGCGGATCCCCCTCGGCTCGGCACCACGGTCGGACGCGCGATCGCCGTCCGCATATCGGTGTCGGCCTGAACATTCCGGAGCTTGTAGTAATCGATGATTCCGAGCGTCCCCTCACGAAACGCCTGCGAGATCGCCTTCGGCACCTCGGCCTCCGCCTCGATCAGCTTGGCCCGGTTCTCTTCGATCCTCGCGACGTTTTCCTGCTCCGCGGCCACCGCCATCGCCCGGCGGCTCTCCGCGGCGGCCTGGGCCACCCGCATGTCCGCCTCGGCCTGGTCCGCCTGCAGACGGGCACCGATATTGTCGCCCACGTCGATGTCCGCGATGTCAATCGACACGATCTCGAACGCGGTCTGCGAGTCGAGTCGCCGCGCGAGCACCTTCTTCGAAATCCGGTCCGGATTCTCCAAAACCTCCCCATGCGCAGCCGCGGAACCGATGGCGCTGACGATCCCTTCGCCCACCCTGGCAACGATCGTCTCCTCGGTGGCACCGCCGATCAACTGCTGTAGATTCGCTCGCACCGTCACGCGGGCACGAACCTTCAACTGGATTCCGTTCTGGGCCACGCCGTCCAGCGAGTCCTTGCCGGTCCCCCGCACCGGACAGTCGATCACTTTGGGATAAACGCTTGTCTGAACCGCTTCGAGCACGTTGCGGCCCGCCAGGTCGATCGCCGTGGCCAGCTTGAAATCCAGATCCAGTTTCGCCTTGTCGGCGGCGATCAACGCCCGAACCACCAGCGGGACATTGCCGCCGGCCAGGTAATGCGCCTCCACGGCCCTGGTCGTAATCCCCTCGCCATCGCCCAGGCCGGCCTGCACGGCCATGATCTTGCTGCGGACGATCACCTGCGGGTTAACCTTGCGAAACGTCATTCCCAGAAGATCGAGGATGCCGATCCCGGCACCCGTGGTCTTCGACTGGATCCAGAGGCGGAAATAGCGGGTGAAAACTGCCAGCACCACGACGCCGAACACCAGCACGGCGAACACGATGATAATGGTGAGGATTTCCCCGGCATTTTGGGCGAAAAGCGGCATGTTTACGGTCCCTCAGCGTCAAAGTGCAGTGACTCGGCCCCGCGCCGCGGAGGCCAAAAACACCCCCGCAGCCATCGGTTTACCGGCATGGCACGCGATTGTCAAGCAGAGGTATCCTGGAAAGGGTCGCCGCTGATCGAATCGATGGGCCGCGCCAGGGGATCCACGTCGGACTCGGAAGGCGTCTGTTCGTCGATGCAGTGAACCAGAACCCGGTTGCCTTGCACCTCCGCAATCCGCACCTTTTGCCCGGGATCAATCGGCGTCCCGTCGCTCACCGCATCGATCGTTCGGCCATCGACTGTGATCACCCCGCTCGGCAGCATCTTGCTTTTGGCCCGACCGACCCGCCCGATCAGGGCTTTCAACTGCCGCCGCTTAGGACTGTCCGGCAAGACTTCTTCGCTTTCCGGGCCGCTCAGCAGGATCCTGCGCCCGATGGGAGTATGCGGCCAATAGTGCAAAGCCACGATCACGATCACAGGCAACCCCAGTATGGTGACCCCGAGCACCGTCAGCCCCGTCGTCGGCCCAGCCAGAAAGCCTAGGATCACCGAGCCCGCAAGCGAGCAGAACGCCAGAAAGCCGAGAATGCCGCCCGAGGGAATGAACACCTCGAGAACCACTAACCCCAACCCTAGTAGGAGCAAGAGAACCGCCCAGGCCCAAAACTCCATGGCTCACCTCAATCTATGTCAGCTCACTCACGGGGCGCACGAGGATCCGGTTGCCATGGACCTCCACGACTTCCACCTCGGTCTCGCGTGGAATGGCCTCGCTCGACTCGGCGATCACGTCCAGCAACCGGTTGTCGATCATGGCCTTGCCGCTGGGGATCAGCCGCGTGGTGGTCATTCCTCGACGCCCGACCAGCCCCGCGTCGTAGTCCACCAGCGACTCCCGCTGGCTGATGAGGTCCGCTTCTTCATCCGATGGCGGCTCGAGCATGACACCGCCCAACATCGGCGTACGGGGAAGCCAGCGATTCAAGAACATGGCCAGGACAAACGTCCCCACCGTCACTCCGGCGATCATCAGCAGCGACCGCTGCAGCGCGGCAAACTGGTACTCGTTGTGCGGAAACACGAATGTCTGGCTCGCCAGAATCAGCGATACGATTACCAGCAACCCACCCCCAAGGCCGAAGATGCCGAACCCCGGCAGCACGAACACCTCCAGCAGCAGGAAGCAGATTCCGGCGAGGAACAGCAGCACTTCCAGCCACCCGGCGGTTCCGCCCAGAAACCGGCTCCAGAAGAACAGCAGGAAACAGACGACCGCAATGAACCCGCCGAGTCCGATTCCCGGCAACTGCAGTTCCGCGTACAGGGCCACGAATCCGATGACCAACAGAAATACCGCGATTCCCGGAGAAGCCAACGCCGTGATCAGAAAATCAGCCCAGCCAGGCGCGAGCAATGCCGGATCGTTCTCCAAGCCATAAAGCTGCTTGAACATCGCGAAGCTCTCGACTACGTGCTCGGCCAGCCGGTAGTCGACCGCCTCTTCTGCTTCGACCGAAAGCGGCTTGCCGGGCGTCGTAACCCGGCCAATCTTGCTCCAGCGATCCGGCTCCGCCTGCTCTTGCAGTTCGTCTTCGGAAAAGAAACGAACTTCGCCTGAAGGGCCCGTGAATCGAAACACTTCGAGATCGGGATCGATCACCGCCGCAAGCAGCGACCACGAACGCGATTTCCGCGGAGCAATTTCTTCCCGAATCGTCTCGCGAACCTGGGCGACTTGATCGGCGTTCAAGGTGCCGTCGCCTGCACCGCCCAGGACGGCGCCGGGTTCCATGACGATCTGATCGCATGCCAGGGCGATCAACGCGGCGTCCGATCTGGCCTGGTTGGTGATGTAGGCCACCGAGCGGACTTCGCCCGAGTCCAGGTCCGCCAGGAAAGTCGCCATGCGAACGCTGTCGACCGGCGATCCGCCCGCGCTATCGACCCAGAGGCATACGAAATTGACCTCGCGATGGCTGATCGCATCCCGAATCATGCGCTGCGCCTGGTTGATCATTTCCGAGTTGACGGGCCCCTTGACATCGATGCGCACCGCCCGCCAGTCCCCGCTGAGCGAAGGATCCTCCTGAAGGTCCTCCGGCGGCAATCCGAGCGCCTTGGCCACTTCGATCCGGCTTTCGGCCAGGTAGGCGACGAAGTCCAGCTCACGCGCTTCCCGCCCGGACAGCAATCCCGGTTGCCCGGCAGCGAACAGCGGCTTTTCGTCGGACTTCACCGTCCGCCGCTTCTTCAACTCTTCCAGGCCCTGGCGTGTGACATACTCTCGGCTCAACTCGGTTTCCACCTTCCAGATCTCTTGCGCCGGATCGAGCAGGCCAAGCGCCACCTCTGCAGGGATCGTCTTGCGGCGGCTGGCAATCTCCCGATAGGCCGCATGCATGGGCGGAGTAATCGTAGAGCTGTCGACCCCCGCATTTCCGATTTCGGCGTCAGCAGCCATGATAATCTCGTCGCACGCCAGCGTTATCAATACCGCATGGCCGTGGATTGACTGAGGCAGCCATGCAACCGTCGTCGCCTGGTTGAGCTGCTCGCTCGACAGGAAATTGGCGATCTCGTACGAAGCACCGAACTGGCTGCCGCGGCCAAACTCGTCCTGATCCGGTGGGACGACGAACTCGAAAACTAGCACGAGTCGCTTCCCTTCCGCCTGCGACCGCTCCAGCGCGCGGTGCACCGCACGGACGATCTGGTCCGTGGATCGGCCCGTAACCGGAAGCGGAACCTGGATCAGCCTTCCCATCCGCTTCTCATCCTGAGCCTCCGGCTTCTCCTGCGCGAAGAGCGGAACCGCGGCGATCCACACGGCAAGCGTCAGAAGAAGGCGACCTCCGAGCTTCACCATGTCTCGCAACCGTTCTTTCGTCGATCTCCCAGGAGCACAAGCCATCGCCCTGTCGTCCCGGCTAGCGCCTCACACGCCATTAAGTGCATATCCAATCAGGATTTCCGAATGCCGATTCCTCTGAATTATAGCGCCCTCGCTCGACAAAGGTCAATTCGCGACCGTCGAGGAACAAGAGAGTATTCGCGGCCGGAAGGGCCGGATTAGGCCACCGGAAGAGCTAGCCCGGATTATTCACGTCCCGATAGGAACCCGAAGCGCAAGCGAGGGCCGCACAACGAGTTGCCCTCGCTGGCGCTTCGGGTTGATATTCCGCAGTCTGCTGCAAAAACCTCGGCTCGTGAATAAATCCGGGCTGGTCGTGAACGGGCAGCCTTCAGAAGGGCACCGTGTGCAAACCGCAGTGGCTGGGTTGAATTTCACGGAACCCCGAGGCGTTGGGAACCGGGGCGCCGTTCACTCAACCATCAGCCACCGGCGGTTTGCGCCGCTCTGAAATCAATAATCAATGTCGCCGGGCTTCTGCAGCCGCGGGGGCTTCCTCGACGGTATGTTTCCAATCCAGTCCCGGAAGCTTCGCCACAAAGGGATCTCCCTTCAGGAATCCAAACAGGTTCTTTTGGTTGACCTGGATGTTCTTGAATTCGTACACCTTGCGCTGTTTGCCACCCGGCTCCCAAATCTGCACCGCGGTCGGCTGCATCCCGCTGACGGCAATGATCAGGTCCGCTCGCTGGAAGTTGGCCGCATCCTGCTGATAGCGCGGACACGCTTCCAGCCAGACCTCCTTGCCGCTCTTGTCGGGGGGGGTCGTAATCCTGAGAAAATACCGCTGCCGTAACTTGTCGGCGTTCGCGCCGAACAAAAACGGCAATGGACCGTCAGATATCGCCTTTCCATGGAGCTCCGGGGGGAGTCGGTGCTCGGTCAGGAGCTTGCTCTGGAAATTGTACTCGAAAATCGCCTTACCATCACAAATCCAGTGTTCGGGCCGCGCCCCTTCCACTTTAAACATCCCCTTGTCCGGGGCCGCGTACTTCAAGTGGCCCTCGTCGAACACCGGACGATCTGGATTTCCAAACGTCGCATCGTACGTGAAACGGTTGAAGTCGCACTCAAACGTCTTCACCTGCGAACTGGCCGCCTCCCACGCTTTCAGCACCCGGTTCAGCTCTGCCGTCTGATGGGGGGTCAACTGGAATCTCGCCGGGAGTTGCTGCTGGCCTGCTGCAGGACGGGCGGCCACCGGCTGTTGGGAAGACTGCTGCTGCACGGGGCCTGCTTGAGGAGCGATCTGCTGAGGTGCGTAGTTCTGAGGAGGAGCTGTGTACTGCCCGTCCCTTGAATTGGTTGGTGGCACACCCTGACCGAAAAGGTGGGTCGCCCAAGCCGACGCCATGATCATCGCAAAAATGCTCATTCGTTTCATGGAGCACTTCCCCCGAAAGTTGGTCCCTGCGTTTGGTAGGCCAGCATCGGCAAAGCCCACCCAGCCGTCCCTGGCTGCTCTTTCCCACGCCGATTCTAACGCGCCGCCGGTTCAGCTCCCAAGGGCGATTCGCACAGATCTCGTCTTGACCCCCGTGGCGGACCTGTGCAACGATTTCCCGCGATGCACGGTTTCGCAAACAGGCGGCACAGAGGGGGGCCCGGCTGCCACCTCGCGACCCACCAAGCGCCGCCCGGAATTCCCCGCTGGACGGATCCCATGTCGACACCTCGTATTGGTACAAAACCGCTCAATTAATCGAGGCAGAGCGTGCGAATTGTCCTCGTTCATGACTGGCTCACCGGGATGCGGGGCGGAGAGAAGTGCCTGGAAGTGCTTTGCCGCCGGTTTCCCAACGCCCAGCTCTTCACGCTCGTCCACACCCCCGGACGCACGTCGCCAGCGATCGAGCGAATGCAGATCACAACCAGTTTTCTGCAGCGGTTTCCAGGGGTTGCACGCCACTACCGCTACCTTTTGCCGCTGATGCCCCGTGCGGTGGAGCGATTCGAGATTCCGGCGGCTGTGGACTTGGTGATCAGTTTCAGCCATGCGGTGGCAAAGAGCATTAAGCCGGCGCCAGGGGTGCCGCATATCTGCTATTGCTTCACACCGATGCGATATGCCTGGCACCGTCGCGAGGACTATTTCGTCGCCTCCAGCCGAATCTCCCACGCACCGGTCCATGCGGCCCGGCGACTGCTGCTGGACTGGCTTCGCGACTGGGACCGCGAGACAAGTCAGCGGGTGACTCACTTTGTCGCGGTCAGCCGGACGGTTGCCGAGCGAATTGCCGAAAGCTACGGCCGCTCGAGCCGTGTGATCTATCCGCCCGTCGACGTCCGGTTCTATACGCCGGCAGACGGCCCCCGCGACGACTACTACCTGTGTGTTTCAGCCCTGGTGCCCTACAAGCGGATCGATCTAGCGATCGAGGCCTGCAACCGGCTTCGCAGGCGTTTGGTGGTGATCGGGGCCGGTCCGGAAGAGTCGCGACTGCGCAGGTTGGCTGGGGGGACGGTCGAACTGGCCGGCTGGCTTGCGGACGACCAGATCCGCAAGCATTTCCGCCGTTGTTCCGCGCTCATCTTTCCCGGCCACGAAGACTTCGGAATCGTTCCGGTCGAGGCGCAGGCTTGCGGTGCTCCCGTAATCGCCTTCGGCCAGGGAGGGGCAACGGAAACGGTGCTGTCCGCTACGGCGGATCGACCGGGAACCGGCTTGTTCTTTGTGCCCCAAACGGTCGAATCGTTGTGCGACGCAATCGAGCAGTTCGAATCCGCCAGACATTGCTGCGATCCGCGACTCGGCCGCAAGCAAGCGGAACGCTTTTCGGCCGAACGGTTCGAGCGGGAACTGATTGGCTACATGCACGACGTCGTCCTCGAATCCCGCCCGCTTTCGGTGGAATAGTCGCACACTCGATCCGCCGCCGGTTTCCGGTCTGTCCCCCGGCGCATACAATGCCCGAGTACCGTCGCGCCATGGGGGCGATGGAAAAGGGGACCGGCTCCGCAAGACCTTGTATCTTCGGTCCCATTCACCCACGATTCCTTGCGGTGCCTGTCCCTTTTCCATCAGCCCCGTTGCGCCCTCTGCGAACCTTGGGGGAAAACATGAAGGTTGCCGTTTTCAGCACGAAGCCCTACGACCGCGAGTTTCTCTCTGCCGCAAACGAGGAGACAGGTCACGACCTGGTCTTTTTCGAACCCCGCCTCACGCCGCAGACGTGCCGCCTGGCGGATGGATTTTCGGCTGTCTGTGCGTTCGTCAATGACCAACTCGATGCCTCCGTGCTCCTACCCCTGTCGCGAGAGGGAGTGCACCTGATCGCCCTGCGGTCGGCCGGTTTCAATCACGTTGATCTCGCGGCTGCCGAACAACTCGGTATCACCGTGACTCGCGTGCCCGCCTATTCACCCCACGGCGTGGCGGAACACACCGTTGCGCTGATGCTGGCCCTGAACCGGAAGATCCCGCGAGCTTACAACCGCGTTCGCGACGGCAATTTCGCGTTGGACGGGCTCCTGGGCTTTGATTTCAAGGGCCGTACCGTCGGCATCATCGGCACCGGAAAGATCGGCGCCGCGGTGGCGAAGATCATGGCTGGCTTTGATTGCCGGATCCTCGCCTACGACGTCGCACGAAATCCCGACGTGGAAGCGATTGGGGGACACTACGTCTCGACCGACGAACTCTTTGCCCAGTCGGACATCGTTACCCTGCACTGCCCACTGGTGCCGGCGACGTATCACATTGTCGACGAAGAGTCGCTTGCCCGGATGAAACGCGGAGTGATGCTCATCAATACGAGCCGCGGCGCCCTGGTCGACACCCGGGCCGTCGTCCGCTCGCTGAAATCGGGCAAGATTGGCTATCTCGGCCTCGATGTCTACGAGGAAGAGGCCGACTTGTTCTTCGAAGATCTCTCGACCCGCGTGATCCAGGACGACGTCTTCTCGCGCATGCTCACCTTCCCCAACGTGATCATCACCGGGCACCAGGCGTTTTTCACCCGCAACGCCCTGGAGGCGATCGCACGCGAGACGCTTGAAAACATCTCCGCCTACGAGCGCGGAGAGCGTCCTGCCGGCCTGATTACCGCCGAACTGGTCCGCGCGTAGGCCACCGTTGGAGAACGCCGTCAGGCAACGTCCGCCTGAGCAGCAGAGCCCGATTCGGGCCGGTCTACTCCTGCTACTCCTGCAGGAGTTTCTCTTCCAGAATTCTGGCAATGTGTTCGTTGTACTTGCCGGAGCGGGTCCGCGGTGGGATCCAGTTTTCGTAGTCAAATGCCGGGTCGCTCAGCCTCTCCGCGGATCCCCGGTGGAAGAGATAGAAGTCTCGCACCCGGCGCGCCGTTTCGTCGTCCTGGTATTCGCCCAAGTCGAGATCGTGCACGTGCGGTCCCGCCGGAAACTCCCGTGAAGGCCCGTATTCGTGGTCCGGAACCGGAGTGACGAACTGCTCCAGACCACAGCCGACGTAAACCTGGAAGCCGCGGAAGTCCGACGTGGCGTTGATCAGCGGCCCGTCGCCGTAATCGCCCACCCAAAGTCGCTCGTGCGTTTCGAGCACTCGGTTGGGCATGTTGACACAGAGACGCACCGTCGACTCCGGATCGAAGCGTTTCAGCAGATCGATGAGTTGCTTGACTTTCATGGCTGCCTGGTCCCTGCGCAGGTTGCGACCGGTTTGCCCCACCCACGGGGCAAGGTGTGCCGCATGTCTCCGTCTGCCGGGAGAAGTCGTTCCTCACGTGTCCGCCGGCACACTCTTTGAGCATACCAAACGAGGGGCAAATGGAAAAGGTAACCGTTCACGGGGCGGCCGGGGACTGGTCCATTTTTCGGCTGATCAAGGCATTTTGCCGACAAAGACGTTGGCCGAAAACATGGACCTGTCCCCCTCTCTTCCGCCCCGTGAACGGTTACATGGAAAAGCGACCCGGCGCACCCCGCATAGGCTACTCGGCGAGTTGCACGGAGCCTCCCGGATGGATATTCTGACACGGGGCCTGGGACGCAAGTAGGCAGCGGCGCCGGCGTTTTCATCGGACATTTCCCGGCTGGCCCGCGTACACGGTTGCCCCTGCCAAGTCGCGGCCGAATCACACCTCGCAAGGGAGCCTTGCCATGCACGAAATCACCCGCAGAACGTTTTTCGGCGGTTCTATCGGCGGCGCCGCCGCACTGGCCGCAGGTGCAACGGTCCTGGTGCCGCGGTCCAACCGCGCGGAATCCCCCAACGAAAAGGTGGTCCTCGCATTGATCGGATCCGGCGGCCGGGGCCGGCTGGTTGCCCGTGCGATGACCAGCCTGCCGGGCGTCGAGACGAAGTACGTCTGTGATGTGGAAGATGCTCGCGCTGCCGCGGGGGCCGGCGAACTGGAGAAGATCCAGGGCAAAGCCCCCAAACTCACGCGCAACCTGCGCGAGGTTTTCGACGATAAGGACGTCGATGCCGTGGTGATTGGCACCCCCGAGCACTGGCATGCGCTGGCCACCGTCTGGGCCTGTCAGGCTGGCAAAGACGTCTTCGTCGAAAAGAACATCTCGGCATCGATTCCCGAAGGCCGCAAGATGATTGAGGCGGCCCGGAAATATCATCGAGTGGTCGATGCCGGATTTCAGTGCCGCAGCGCCGACTATGTGCTCCGTGCCCGGGACTACATTCGCGAGGGCAATCTCGGCAAGGTCCTCTATGTGAAGGTCTTCGGTATGCTGCCGTTCGTTTACGGCGGTTATCCGGTGAAGAAAGAGCCCGATAGCGATCCGCCGGCCGGATTGGACTGGGACCGCTGGTTGGGCCCCGTCGCGATGCGGCCGTACAACAAGACACTCCATCGGCAGTGGTATGGCTTTTGGCGATTCTCCGGCGGCAATGCCTCCGACGCAATCCACACGCTCGACGTTGCCCGGCTGGTGATCGGCGATCCGCCGCACCCGAAGAGTGTCCACTGCGTGGGCGGCCGCTGGCAGTTCGACGACGGCGGCCAGATGCCCGACGTCCAGATCGTCACATTCGAATTCGACAAGCTGGCCATGACTTTCGAGAACACCGGTTTCACGCCGTACCTGTTCAAGACGCCCTTCGAGATCCGCAACTCCGACAAGTTCCCGTATTGGCCTCAGAACTCGTCACGGATCGAGATCTACGGAACCAAGCAAATGATGTACCTGGGCCGCCATGGCGGCGGGTGGCAGGCGGTAACGCTCGGTGGAACCGAACTGAGCGGCCCGGGGCCGAAAGTCCAGGCACAACAGTACGGTCGATTCCCGGATGAGCCCCATTTCGCCGACTTCATCGATTGCGTTCGCACCCGCAAGAATCCCAACGGCGACGTCGCAGTCTGCCATTTCAGCGCCTCGCTGGAGCACCTCGCCAATACGGCGCTGCGAGCGGGAAACGAGAAACTCGTATTCGACGGCGAGACGGAGCGGTTTGTCAATCACGATGGTGCCAACGCACTGCAGCAGCTCGACTACCGCGATCCGTACCGGATGCCGGAAATCTAGATTTCCGGCCACACGCGAAGGACGGGCACCGGGCATCGCCCCTCCGCGCCGGCCTGCACCGCCGGAGGGCTGTCATCGTCGAGGGAGTCGATACCGGACAGAAAAAATAAGGCCTCCGTGCCTTGCGTGGCACTCCGTTGCAGTGTTTTCAAGCGATCGCGGGATACTTCCACGGCTGGCGGTAGTCTCGCCGCAGGAGCTTGCTTGCCTCGGGATCGCCGAGAATTTCTTCCTTCGCTCCGTCCCAACGGACGCTGCGTCCCAGCTTCAGCGACAGCATACCCAGCAGACTCATGTATGTCGAACGGTGACCGATCTCAATATCGCATACCGGACGCTCGCCGCTGCCAATGCACTTGAGAAAATCGGCCCACAGTTCGGGGATGTTCTGCTGATCCGGATCGTGCAGGTGTGGGTCCTCATGGATTACCTTGCCGCTCTTGCCGGCGGGGTAGAACGTCCAGCCGTCGCGCCAGCCGAGGTGCAGCGTTCCTGCCGTTCCGTAGAAATAGCAGCCGACGTTGTGCTTCTCCGCTTCATTGGCGGCATAGAAGCGGTGCTCCCAGGTCGCGGTGAATGAGTCGAACTCGTAGGTAACGACCTGGGTATCCGGCGCGTCGGTATTGTCGCGGAGGATATGCCGGCCGCCGGTGGAGGAAACGCTCTTGGGCCACTTTTCCTCAGCCCACCAGAGGATCTGGTCCATCCAGTGGATGCCCCAGTCGCCCAACTGGCCGTTGGCATAGTCAAGGAATCGACGGAAGCCGCGCGGATGGATCCGCTTGTTGAAAGGCCGATACGGTGCGGGCCCGCACCAGAAATCCCAATCCAACCCTTCGGGCGGATCGCTGTCCGCCGTTGCCTCGCCGCGTCCGCCGCCGTAGTGCACGAACGCCCGCACCATTCCGATTTCGCCGAGCTTGCCCTCAAGAAGGAACTTCATGGCCGAGATGTTGTGCGGCGAAACGCGGCGGTGAGTGCCGACCTGCACGACGCGGTTGTTCGCCCGAGCGGCCTGGACCATTGCCCGGCCTTCCTGGATCGTATGGCAGATCGGCTTCTCGACATAGACGTGCGCCCCCGCGTTTACCGCCGCGATGGTGATCAGCGGATGCCAGTGATCGGGGGTAGCCACGATGGCGATGTCGGGTTTCTCGGCTTCGATCAACTCGCGGAAGTCCTTGAATTTCTTCGGCGATTTTCCTGTGAGCTTCTCGACTTCCAGCGCAGCAGGGTCGAGCTGACCACGATCGACATCACAGAGCGCGACCACATCGGACTCACCCGCCTCGATTGCCGTGCGAAGGATGTTCATTCCCCACCAGCCGCTGCCGATCAGGGCGGTACGGTATTTTTTATTTTTTTCTGCGCCGTGAATGGCGGGGGTGGTAAGCGTAAAGCCGGCTGCCGCAGAAGCTGCAAGAAAGCGGCGACGGTCAACGCCCATCATGTTTCTCCCCCAACAGCACACAGAGATACCCCGCGCGGCCACGATAAGCTGCCGCGGTGCGAATGCCCGTCTCAACGAACGGCCGGTTTCGGCCCCTGGCCGAGCAGCCTTGCGGGCCGATACACAAGACAATGCCAAACTGTGCCGTGCCTGTCAAGCACCTCAGCCAAGAATTTCCGCGTCGCTCGACGGGCGCGAAAAGATTGCCGGTGGCGGTCACTTGACGGAATGAGCTCGGCGTGCTAGCGAGCGAGGGCGAATCGTCTGCGCGACGTCAGGAACGTGGTGCCCCGCGAAACCGTGGGCGGCCGACGTGCTGTCTCCAAACGACGGCCACCCCGAGCAGGCTTCATGAAACACCGCGATACGGCCTGGCAAGCGGAACTGCTACAGCAGCGCGATATTGGCTTTCTCACAGGCCGCGTGCATCGCTTCGGGCCAGATGCCTACACTCACTTCCCCGACGTGGGCGGTACGCAGGAAGAACATCGCCAGCCGCGACTGACCAATGCCGCCGCCCATCGTCTGCGGCAACTCGCCATCGAGCAGCATCCGATGGAAAGGGAGTTCCCGGCGTTGCTCCAGGCCGCGGATCTTCAATTGTTCGACAAGAGTCGGGGCGTTGACCCGGATCCCCATCGAGGAAATCTCGAAGGCCCGTTTCAGAACCGGATTCCAGAGGAAGATATCGCCGTTGAGGCCCCGCCCTCCGTCGGGTCGCAGCGTGGTCCAGTCGTCGTAGTCGGGCGCGCGGCCGTCGTGCGGCTGGCCGTCCGCAAGTGTGCCGCCGATACCTAGAATGAAGACGGCCCGGTGCTCCGCAACGATGCGATCCTCGCGCTCGCGAGGCGTGATTTTCGGATACATCCGGCAAAGCTCTTCCGTGGTGACGAACAAGATCTGTTCCGGCAGGATCGGGCGGATCGAGGAGAATTGCGAGGCGATGTGGAATTCCGTGCGGCAGATCACGTCGTAGATTGCGCGGACAGCCGTCTCGAGCGTCATGCGGTTTCGCTCTTCCGGAAGGATGATCTTCTCCCAATCCCACTGGTCGACGTAGATCGAGTGGATCGCGTCCAAGGTTTCGTCGGGCCGCAGCGCGTTCATGTCCGTATAGATCCCCTCGCCGGCTTGGAAGCCATAGCGGGCCAATGCCAACCGCTTCCACTTGGCCAGCGACTGTACGATCTCCACCTCGCAGTCGTTGTCGTCCTTGACACGGAAGCGGACGGGCCGTTCGACGCCGTTGAGGTCGTCGTTCACGCCCGTGCCGCTGCGGACGAAAAGAGGCGCCGTCACGCGGCGGAGGTTCAACGCCCCGGCGAGGTTCCGCTCGAAGAAGTCCTTGATATCCTTGATCGCGGCTTCAATTTCGTGGACGGAAAGAAGCGGACGGTAGTCGTCGGGGAGTCCCCATGGATTGGGCATCGGATGATCCTGTGAGCAGAGTGGTGTTCGCTCACAAGAATAGCATTTCGAGCAGCCGGGGAAAAGAAAAAACCTCCGGGTGTCGGGGCGAGGCCGGCGTAGACCGCTGCCGACCCGCCCAAGACACCGGAGGTTTCGGGTGTGCCGCCGGCGGGAGGCGATAATGCCGGCGGCAACGCAGTTCTTCAGAACTGGCCTACTTCTCTGCTCGGAGGACCACAAAGCTCGAGCCAGTCTGCGTGCGAACCAGCAAGAGCAACCCCTTCTCAAGCGACTCGTCGCTAATCACCTTCTCCAGATCGTCGACCGATTTGATCGCCTTGCGGGCCGCTTCGACCACGACCATGCCCGTCTCGAGCCCGGCCCGATCGGCCACGCTGCCCGACTCGACCCGGGTGATCACTACGCCGTGATCGGCCTTCACGCCGAGTTGCTCGGCAACCTCTTCGGTCAACGTCTCGGCCTCGATCCCGAGTCTCTGGAACCGAGAGGACTCGGTGTTCTTATCCGAACCCTGGCGTCGCATCGAGGCCACGCCGTAGTCGCTCGGCTGCTCCTCCACCGTGACGTCGAGCTTGACCCGCTTGCCGTCACGGACGACGACCATGCTGGTCCTCTTGTTGACCGGCGTCTGCTCGACGGCCCCTTGCAGAGCCTGCGGGCTGACAACCGGACGACCGGCGAATTCGACGATCACATCGCCCGACTCCAAACCGGCCTTCTCGGCGGGCGTGCCTTCCTGAACGTTGGAAACCACGACGCCATGCTTCGCCTTGACGCCGAATTGCTCGGCCAACTGGTGGGTGACCGGCTGGATCATTACACCCAGGTAAGCCCGGCGGACGACCCCCTCGTTGATCAACTGATTGCTGACCCACTTGGCCAGATTGATCGGGATGGCGAAGCCGACGCCCTGGTTGCCGCCGCTGCGGGAGTGGATCGCGGTATTGATGCCGACGACCTGACCGTCCAGATTCACCAGCGGCCCACCGCTGTTGCCCGGGTTGATCGCTGCGTCGGTCTGGAGGAAATTCTCGCGATCGGTAATGCCGATTCCGCGGCCCTTCGCGCTGATGATGCCCGCCGTGACCGTCCCTTCCAAACCGAACGGATCGCCCAAAGCGAGGACCCAGTCACCTACCATGGCCTCTTCGCTGTCGCCGAGTTGGGCCACCTTCAGATTATCCGCGCCCTCGATGTAGACCACTGCAAGATCGGTCTTCGGATCCGTCTTGACGTCCGCCGCTTTGAACTCACGCCCGTCGTGCAGGCGGACCACGATGTCGCCACCGCCGGCACCCACGTGGTTGTTGGTCAGGATGATTCCCGACTCGTCGATGATCACGCCCGAGCCAAGACCGCTGCCGCCACCGTCACCGTGAGGAACCGACGGCATTTCCCGGAAGAAACGTCGCGTTCCAGGCTGATCGCCGAAGAAATCCTCGCCGAAGAAATCTTCAAAAGGGGTGCCTTTGAACTGCTCAAGCGGATCCCGGCCCCCGCGCGGCGAACGCTCCGGCGTGGACCGCTGGACGATTTTCGGCGTGGTCCGAATCATCACGACCGACGGAAGTACCTCGTCGGCCGCTTCCCGGAACGCTGTCGACAGCGTCTTGGCATAGCTGGTTGCCTTCTCGCCCTTGGCCAGCGGTTCCGCCTTGTTCACGTTCTTGTTCACGTCGGCGACGCCCGGCAAGGTTCCCAGCGCGACAAAACCCACCAGCGCTAGCACGGCTGTGCCGACGAGCCAGCGACGAACCCTCACACCCGGTACCGAACCTCTCATACGCTTCCTCTCCTTTTGTTGGTCGAAAACAGGCTACAACGTCTGACAACCTGGACCTGAGTTGCTTGTCCTAGGGAGCTTGTTGCCGCAACGGTTCGCCATGTTGCAACGGTTTTCCGAGGAAAACCGGCCAGCCGCCCGACCATGGGGACCACTGAGTACGTCCAGGGGGGCCTGTTGCGTCCACGCAAGTCGGGTAAACTGGCCTGGAAGCGTTCCTCTGAGCCGGGAGAAATCGCCGATGCACGATCCTCGCCTTGAAAGACTTGCCGATGTACTCGTCCGTTACTCCACCCGAATCCAGCCAGGCAATCTGGTCCGGCTGTCCGGCCCGCCGATTGCGCGGCCGCTGGTGGTCGCTCTCTATCGAGCGGTGATTCGTGCGGGCGGCCATCCGCTCGTGCACATGGTTCCCGACGAATGTGCCGAGATCAAACTGGATGAGGCCAGCGAGGAGCAACTCCGGTTTGAAGATCCGGTCGACCTGTACGTCGTCGAGAAGATCGACGCCTCGATCGGTATTTGGGGGCAGGACAATACCAAATCGCTCACCGGGACCGATCCGAAGCGCCAGGCAATCGTCAGCCAGGCGCGGAGGACGTATCTCGATCGTTTTCTCTCGCGGGCTGCCAAGGGAGAACTCCGCTGGGTCGGCACGCAATTGCCTTGCCATTCGGCCGCCCAGGACGCGCAGATGTCGCTGGCCGCTTATGAGCGATTCGTGTTTCGCGCCGGCCTGCTCCACCTCGACGACCCGGCGGCTGCCTGGGGTGAGATCAGCCGCCGGCAACAGAAAGTCGTCGACTGCCTTAACGCCGTTCAGGAGATTCGTTTCGTCACCCCGCAGGGCACGGACCTCACGCTCGGCGTCGCCGGCCGCCGCTGGATTAACTGCGACGGGCATGAGAACTTTCCCGACGGCGAGGTGTTCACCGGCCCCGTCGAAGACGCGACCAAAGGCGTTGTCCAATACAGTTTTCCAGCAGTACACGGCGGCCGCGAGGTCGACGGAATCCGCCTCGCTTTCCAAGCGGGCCGGGTCGTCGATGCGTCGGCCACCCGGAACGAGGAATTTCTCTTCGCCATGCTCGACCAGGACCCCGGTGCGAGAATTCTCGGCGAGATCGCGCTGGGCACCAACTACGCCATTCAGCAATACACCAAGAATACGCTCTTCGACGAGAAGATCGGCGGCACGTTCCACGCAGCCGTTGGCGCCGCATATCCCGAGACCGGCGGCAAGAACGAATCGGGGCTGCATTGGGACATGGTCTGCGATCTGCGACACGGCGGACAGGTCTTTGCCGACGGCAAGCTGATCGCCGAAAACGGCCGCTTCCTGGAGCCCGAGTGGCCGCAGCCATGAACATGCTGCGGGCGCCCTTCGGCGATCGAGTAAACGACAATCCGCCCAGACAAACGTGATGAAAAGAAAGCCCTTCCCCCCGCTCGGGATTTTCGCCCTGACAGCCTGCCTTTGCTTAACGGCATCGATGCAGGCTGCGACTCCTTCCTCCGCCGATTCCCTCTCACACGGATTCCACAATCCGCCGCAGACGACGAAACCGTGGTGCTACTGGTACTGGATCAGCGACAATCTCTCCAAGGAGGGCCTTTCTCGCGATCTCGAATCCATGGCCCGCGTGGGCATCGGAGAGGCCTTCATCGGGAATATCTTCCTCGACGATATCCCCCCCGGCCAGATCAAGGTCTTGAGCGAGCCCTGGTGGGAACTTGTCCAGCACGCGATCCGCGAGGGCGGGCGGCTGGGAGTCGACATCGGGATGTTCAACTGTCCCGGTTGGAGCCAGTCCGGCGGACCATGGATCAAGCCCAATCAGGCGATGCGGTATCTCGTGTCGTCGGAGACGCGGGTGCGAGGACCATCTCGTTTCGCAGAAAAGCTTCCCCGGCCAGCCGAGCCGTTTCAGGACGTGGCGGTGTTGGCGTTGCCGACCGATCGGAAAGCCTCCGCTACGGTCGTGTCCCGGGCAGCCAAGATTAGTTGCGCGCCCGCCGTGCAGAACGTCGAATGGCTGGTTGACGGCGACCTGGCTACCGCGGCAGCCCTGCCGCCCGGGGCTGGACAGGGCAAACGCCCGTTTGTTGTCGAGTTCGAGCTACCGGAGCCCGGGACTGTCCGCAGCCTCTCGATGCTGCCCTCCAATTCACCTTGGGCGGCAGAGTGCGAGTTGCAGGCGCCTGGCGAGGATGGCACGTTTGAGACCGTGCGGCAGTTCAAGTTCGATCGCTCGAACATGAAGATCAACGTCGGCCCGATGCCGCAGGGGCCGGTGACCGTTGCCGTCCCGGCAGTCACCGCCAAACGGTTCCGGCTCGTCCTCACCGGCGTAACGGGTACCGCGGCGCTGGCCGAGGTGGAGCTTTCGTCCGAGCCGAAGGTCGAGTTCTTTATCGAAAAGCAGTTGGCCAAGGTGCACCCCACCCCATCGCCACTGTGGGACTCTTACCTTTGGCCCGCCCAGCCCGAGCCCGATGCACCCGGTCTGGCCATGCCGGTCGGCGAGATCCAGGATCTTACCGCGAGTCTCGGCCCCGACGGACTGCTCCGCTGGGATGTTCCGCCCGGCGAATGGGTGGTCGTCCGGATCGGCATGACCCCGACCGGCACACAGAACGCTCCGGCCTCGCCCGAGGGCCAGGGACTCGAGGTCGACAAGATGAACCGCGATGCGGCCCGAGCCCATTTCAATGCCTTCATCGGCGAGATCCTCCGCCGGATGCCACCATCGGACCGCAAAGCCTTCAAGCACGTCGTTGCCGACAGCTACGAAATGGGACCGCAGAACTGGACCGACGGTTTCGCGGAGACCTTTCGGAGCCGCTACGGCTACGACCCGTTGCCCTGGTTGCCGGTCCTTACCGGCCGGATCATTGAGAGCGCGGACCAGTCAAACCGTTTCCTGTGGGATTTGCGGCGGCTGGTGGCGGACCACGTAGCCAAGGACTACGTCGGCGGACTGCGGGATCTGTGCCACGAGCATGGGCTGGAACTGTGGCTGGAGAACTACGGCCACTGGGGCTTTCCCGCCGAGTTCCTGCAGTACGGCGGGCAGTCGGACCGGATTGGCGGCGAATTCTGGGTGACCGGCCTCGGCGAGATCGAGTGCCGCGCTGCCTCGTCCGCCGCCAATATCTACGGGATGCCGATCGTGTCGGCCGAAGCTTTCACCGGCGGGCCGCACTTCCAATCGACGCCCTGGCGGCTGAAGACCCGCGGCGATTGGGCGTTCTGCGAGGGTGCAAACCACTTCGTCCTGCACGTCTATATCCATCAACCCTGGGAAGACCGGAAGCCCGGAATCAATGCCTGGTTCGGCACCGAGTTCAACCGGCACAACACCTGGTTTGACGCCGGCCGCGCCTGGATCGACTACCTGCGGCGATCGTGTTTTCTCTTGCAGCAGGGCCACCGGGTTGCCGATGTCGCCTACTTCATCGGGGAAGACACGCCGAAAATGACCGGCGTTCGCGATCCCGAGTTGCCGCCCGGTTGCGACTTCGACTACGTCAACGCCGAGGTGATCCAGAAAAAGATGAGGGTGGAGGACGGGCTGCTCAAGCTGCCGCACGGCACGACCTATCGCGTGCTGGTGCTGCCGAAGTTGCCGACGATGCGTCCGGAGTTGCTCCGCAAGATACGCGAACTGGTCGAAGCCGGGGCCACGGTGCTTGGCTCGCCGCCCTCGCGGTCGCCCAGCCTGGAGAACTATCCTCGCTGCGACGAACAGGTGCGGCGGCTTGCGGCCGGACTGTGGGGCGGCGACCCCTTGGCGTCTGCCGGGCAGCGCCGGTTCGGAAAAGGGCAAGTCCATTGGGGAAAAGAGCTTCATGAAGTGTTCCGCTCACTCGGTGTGCCGAGTGATTTCACCAGTGAAACTCCCCTACGCTTCACACACCGAAAGGCCGGCGATACGGATCTCTACTTCCTCGCCAATCCCGAAGGGGAGGAAGTCCTCACCAACGCTGCTTTCCGCATCGATGGAAAGGCGCCCGAACTGTGGTGGCCCGACTCCGGGCGGATCGAACGAGCGGCCGTCTACCGGCAGAACCGCGATAGGACTTACATGCCGATCCATCTTGGACCGCGGGGCTCCGTCTTCGTTGTCTTTCGCAACAGCGCGCCGGCACACGATCCCGTCGTCTCCGTCCTACGCGACGGCGAGCCGCTTAGGGAAGCGACGGCTCCGCCGGATCGGCAGCCCGAGCCGGTCGCCGGCAAGGAGAGTTCCGGCGGCAACTTCGCTCTAGCCGTGTGGGCGAAGCCGTCGGCCGAGACGCCGCTGTTGGAAGAAACCAACGTCGGCGTGCACGGCGTGCACGGGCCGCGGAACGACGCATTGTTTCCGACCCATGGAGACACGCTCGGCGGCACCGGGTGCGCCGGGGCAGGAATTGCGCTGGGACAAAACGGGGTCTGTGTGTTCGAACACGGCGCGGGCTATTTCGCGCCGGTCCTGGTCCACGCGGCAAAGCTGACCGATTGGACGCACGTTGCGGTGGTTTACCGTGACGGCAGGCCCACCCTCTATCTCGATGGCAAGACAGCCCGCGAGGGTTTGAAGAGCAACTTCACCGTACTTCCGAGCATCCGCGGTGGAGGCTCGCCGTTCCGTGGAGAGATCGGAAGCATTGAACAGATTCCGCGGGCCCTGGCGGCAGCCGAAGTCGCCGAACTGATGCAGTCGATGCCGCGACCCGGCGCCCGGTTGGCAGCCGGAGCAATTCGATTGAAGCGGACCGCCGACGGCCGCACGGTTGCGACTGCCTGGGCCCCGGGGAATTATGCGATCCACACGGCTAGCGGCAGGCAAAAGAGCGTGGCTGTCGACAGCATTCCGGCCGCGGTCGAGATCGATGGGCCCTGGGAAGTGAGATTCCCGCCAGGATGGGGCGCGCCCCGCGAAGTGACCTTCAAACGGCTGCGGGACTGGACCGAGCGTCCCGACGAAGGCATCCGCAACTATTCGGGGACGGCCGTGTACCGCACGAAATTTGACATACCGGAGCAGTTTCTCGGAAGGCCGCTACGGCTCGACTTGGGAAATGTCCGCGACTTGGCTTCGGTACAACTGAACGGGCGGGAACTCGGCACCGTTTGGGATTCGCCGTGGCAAGTGGATGTCTCGACTGCAGTTCGGGCCGGGGAAAACGAGTTGGAGGTTGAGGTGGTAAACCCCTGGAACAACCGCCTTGTCGCCGACGCCAAGCTTCCCCCAGACCAGCGGCTGACCTTCCTCACCAAGGACACGCTGCCGAGCAGCGCTCCGCTACTGCCGGCCGGACTATTGGGGCCGGTCGTCCTTGAGGCATCCGCGACCATTGACTTCGGCAAATGAGGCTCGAGCGAACGGATTCCAGTCGTTATGCCGGCAATCCACTGCACCGATCTCCGAAAGACTTACCACGGCAAACCTCCGGTCGATGCGGTCCGCGGGATCGATTTGGAGGTTTGGCAGGGCGAGTGCTTTGGCGTGCTCGGTCCGAACGGAGCGGGGAAAACGACAACAATCGAAATGCTCGAAGGCCTGCTGGCGCCTACCGGCGGCACGATCGAGGTGCTCGGAATGCGTTGGACCGATCAGGCCAACGCGATCCAGCAGCGGATCGGCATTTCGCTCCAGGAGACCCGCTTCTCCGACAAGCTGACGGTTCGCGAAACGGTCACTCTCTTTCGCAGTTTCTACCGGACGGGAATCGAGCCCGCCGACGCCATTGCCTGCGTCGAGCTTCAAGAGAAGGCCGACACCTGGGCCAAGAACCTCTCCGGGGGCCAGCGGCAGCGGCTGGCGGTGGCGGTTGCACTAGTCGGCGATCCGGAGATCCTGTTTCTCGACGAGCCCACCACCGGGCTCGATCCCCACTCGCGGCGTCAGGTCTGGGAGATCGTCGCCGGGTGGCGGCGGCAGGGCCGCACGACGGTGCTCACCACGCACTACATGGAGGAAGCCGAACGGCTCTGCGATCGGGTCGCGATCGTCGACCGCGGGCGGATTATCGCCTTGGGATCGCCTAGGGAACTGATCGCGAGGCTCGGCGGAGACCATGTCATTGAGTTCTCGCTCGAAACGTCCGAAGCGATGGCTCTGCCGGAGGAGTGGTGGACGGAATTGCCGGCAGTTACCGGATGCCGTTACGAAAACGACGCAATTCACCTGTCGGTGACCGAGCCGCATCTTGCCCTGCCCGCGCTCTTGGCAAGGTTGGGCGATCGCAACTGGCACCTGGCGAGCCTTACCACACGCCACGCGAGCCTCGACGACGTGTTTATCATGCTCACGGGACGCCAATTCGAGCCCGAGGAGGAACCGCACCCATGAGCGACCGCCCGAGCGCCCCCCCGCCCCGTGCCTATCATCCCGTGCTCCAGTTGATCCTGGCCCGTATGCGCGAGTTCCTGCGGGAACCGGAAGCGGTATTCTGGGTCTACGTATTCCCGCTGGTCTTGGTAGTAGCCTTGGGAATTGCTTTTCGCGAACGACCCGCCGAGGTGTTCCGGGTGGCCATCCAACAGGGCGGCGCTGCCGAGACGGTGGCAGCCCGGTTGAACCAGGATCCGCGGTTCCAAACCACGATCTGCTCGCAAGAAAACTGCCGAGCTCAACTGCGAACCGGCCGCCGGGATATGGTGATCGTTGCCCCGAGCGAATCGCCGCCGCGATATGAATACTACTTCGATCCGTTTCGCCCGGAGAGTGTTGCGGCGCGTAATGCCGCGGACGATCGGCTGCAGCGGGCCGCCGGGCGCCGGGACATTGCAGAGATAGCCGACCACAAGATCGAGGAGCCGGGCGGGCGCTATATCGACTTTCTCGTGCCCGGGCTGTTGGGCATGGGCCTGATGGGCGGTGGGCTTTGGGGAGTCGGCTACGTGATCGTCGATATGCGGATCCGCAAACTGCTCAAACGGTATCTTGCCACGCCCATGCGCCGCAGCCACTTCCTCGCTTCGGTCCTGGTGAGCCGCCTGGCTTTTACCGTGCCGGAAGTCGTGCTCGTGCTCGTCTTTGCGCGTGTCTTCTTCGGGGTGGCCAGTGAAGGCAGTTATCTTTGGATTGGATTGTTGATTCTCCTCGGTGCGTTCGAATTCGCCGGGATCGGGCTCTTGGTGGCTAGCCGAGCGCAGACGATCGAAGCCGTTTCCGGACTGATGAATGCGGTGATGCTGCCGATGTGGATCGGCTCGGGGATCTTCTTTTCCATCGAGCGTTTTCCCGAAGCCGTGCAGCCCGCACTATTCCTTCTGCCGCTGACTCCGTTGATACATGCCCTGCGGAGCGTGATGCTCGAAGGCGCGACGCTCGCCACGATCGGCGCCGACGTTCTGCTGGTTGCCGCTTGGGGAGTCGGCACGTTCGCCCTGGCGCTGCGATGGTTCCGCTGGGCGTAATGTTCGCGACTTGAAGCTCACGAAGGCCGACGGCTCCCCGTTGTTTGTTGCCGCATCGAACCGCTGCCCGCTCGTCCGGCAGGTGAACGAGGTTTGACAGCTAAGGGACACCGTGGGGTCAGTGCCTGAACAGTGAATAGATGCCTGAGAGTTTACGATGGTCGCTATTCACTGTTCACGCTCTGACCCAAAAAGGAACTTCCTTCTCGCTACTCCAGATCGCGGCCGCCTCGCCTCGGGAAATGCCACGGGCCTGCCCCGTGGATATTTACGTTCCTCGCTACTCCAGATCGCGAACGCGTCGTCTCGGGAAATGCCACGGGCCTGCCCCGTGGATATTTACGCTTCTCGCTACTCCAGATCGCGAACGCCTCGTCTCGCGAAATGCCACGAAGAGTCAGAGGTGTCAGGAACCTTTTGTGCGAATTTGCTGGAAAACAGGCCGATTCTCGCTTGCGCGACGATGAGATGCTGGAAAAGGTTCCTGACACCTTGTCGGTGTCGATGAGATGCTGGAAAAGGTTCCTGACACCTTTTCGGTTTCTCGTCGTCGTCACCTCCGCCGTGTCGGTCAGCGACGTCAAGAGCTTGCTCGTCGGATCGTAGCCGAACTCCATCTTCGGCGCGGGCTGGCCTCCGACCCCGTCCGGATCCGGCCACGTGATCGACCCCAGCGTCCCGTCCGCGCTGTGGGCGAACGTCACCACCCGCCCCGCGGAATCGGTCACCGTCTTTTCGCAACGTCCCACAGGCGAACCGTGCCGTCGGCGGACGCACTCGCCAGGGTGGTTCCGTCGGGGGAGAACGCAGCCGCAGCGATCTTGCCGGTGTGGCCTTCCAGTGTCCCCACAAATTCGCGGTTCCTCGTGTCGTACAGCCAAAGCCGGAATACGTGCACCGGCTCCCCGCCAACGCCGATCACCGGCTGGTCGATCGCGAAGTAATGCCCATCCCGAGAGACGAAGAGTTCACGTCCGCTATTGGGTTCCGAGGCGAGTGTACGCAGTTCGTCCGACCGGGGATTCCACGTAACGATCCTCGTGATGTCGGTGCCGAAACCGATAACCGAACCATCGGAGAGGAATGCGGAGGCCATCACCAGACGATGGGGAGTCTTTGTGCGCACCCCCCTTGCGACATCGTACAGCGAGAATCCCTTTCCCGAGAAAAAGACCTGTCGGCCATCGCGGGAAAAGCCGGTGCCACCGAGTGCCCGATCGTCCTGGTGGACGAACTTCTCTTCACCGGTCTCAACGTTCCACACCCGGCCGGTCCTATCGATGCTCGCCGTGGCCAGCCATTTCCCGTCCGGCGAGAAGTCGACGCCCCCGACCTGACGCGTGTGACCGCGGATCACTCGCACCGGATTCCAGTCGGCCACCGCAAGCAACAGGACCACGCCCTCGCGCGTTCCCAACGCAAGCATTTTGCCGTCCTTGCTGAATTCTGCCGTGGTGACTGCGAAGGGAAGCGAGAGACTGCGGAGCGACTTGCCGTTGGCGGCGCTCCAAATCTGGACGGCGTTTTGTCCCGCGTTGCCGGTCGTCACCAGAGTCTTGCCATCGGGAGACCAGGCGACGCCTCGCGCATAGCCGGAGCGGCTGTGCCACAACACTCGTTTTTCCTGACCCCGGGGCCAATCCGGATCGCACCAGCGCCGATAGCTGTCGAACAGGTCGCGGCCTCCCCAGGCCAATTCGTCGACTTCGTCGCCAATTTGCTCGAACAGCGCCGCAGCTTCGCTCCGGTCCTCGGCCATGCAGGCCCCCCTGCAAGCGAAATTGAGGTGCCTGTTCGATTCGGGGTAGCGCCGGTGCATCACGCGTGCCGCGTCGTGCACCATCTCCAACGGAAACCGCTCGGCGAAATCCTGTTCGTAGTAGCCCAGACGCAGCAAAATCGCTCCGAACACTTCCAGGCCCTTTTCTCCACCGACCCTTTTCGCCGATTCCAGCGCAAACGCTTCCACGTCGCCCGGCTGACCGTGCCAGCGGGGAAGCAGATAGTCGCACATCTCCTGGTAGACCGGCAGGTAGCCTGGGTCGATTTCCGCCGCCCGGCGCACGTACGAATCGACTTCACTCCTCGCGCTGCCTTGAGCCTTCGCGACCTGGACGAGATCCGAGTAGATATGGGGGTCGCCGCCGCCGAGCCTGGCGGCCGCCTCAAGCGCCTCACGGGCCTTCGCAACCTCCTCGACGAACTTCTGCCATCCCTCCTCGCTTACGGTCGAAGCGTCGAACGGTCCCCGTGCCTGCCACGCACGGACGAGGTACGCCTGCCCCTTGACCACCAGCGGCGACACGGAAGCCGGGTGCAATTCTTCCCAGCGGGCAATCCGCGCGAAATGCGCTTTCCAACCATTCTCCGTGGTCGGTATCGGGGTGCTCAGCACCCGGTACGTCACATCCAACGGCGAGACTCCTTCGCGCGTCAGCCCCCGGTTGCTCCGAAACCTCGCAAGCCATTTCTCCAGCGTCTTGAATGTCTCCTCACGCGGGCCGCCGTGGAACTCTGCCAATGATTCTGCCCACTCGCGCCGGTCCGGCGTAACTTCGATCGGCAGTGCAAGCTCTTCGACGGTGACCGGCTTTCCAGCCCTTGCAGCGGCCTGGCGGAGCGAGTTGGCCCGCCGGCGGATATACTCTTGATCGGCGTCGCTGAAAAGGTTCAGCGGCAGCACAATGGCCGGCGCGCCCGCATTGCGGAGATGGACCAGGTTGTTCTCCAACGCCACCAGGATTGCCTCCATCTCGACAGCGCCCCCCGCAACACTCCACTGCCGCATCGACTCCGGCCCCTCCGACCCGTCAGCAATTGCGCCCGACGACGATCGCACCTCTCGCAAAGGCACACCCGAACCGTCGAAGACCACCCGGGCCATCAGGCTGTCGCCGCCCTCCTCGTAACACGACACGATCAGCCCGTAACGATGGCTTCGTGCGAGGGTCCGGAGCGTAATGCCCCCGGTTTGGACGGTCGTGTGATTCTCCGGCGAGATGCCCCAGGCATTGCGATGGAGCCAGGGCACCGCCCCCATCGACTCCAGCCGACCCTCGATCGCCGTTCGCCACCACTGGTCGCCGACGATGTCGAACGTCTTGCCGTCGAACCGCACCAGGGCTTCCGGGATCTTCTCACGAATGGGTGTCGGCTTCAGATCCGGCAACCCGATCCGTACGATCGCTCCGGCCTTTCCCTGGGACCAATAGATGGCGGCATGGTAGTAGTTGCCCTGGTGCAACTCACCCGTGGCCAGCGTCGAATTCGCAACGTCGTCGATGTGAAAATAGTCCTCCATCGCGCGGACGGAGAGGTCGGCAGGGTCCACGATCAACGGATGTCCCATCCCACCGTGATCGCGGCCGACCAAAACCCGCTGCTCCGGCTTGCCCGCGTCCACCTTGGACAGCGTCAAGAGCCAAGTCGGCGGCAAGGCGGCGGCCGTGTCTCGCCAGACGTCCTTCGCATGAGGATCTCGCGGGGCTTCATTCGCTTCGTGGAATACATGCACACGGCGATCGCCGCGAGCGTCGAATTCGATGCTGGCAAGCCAGAGCCGGTTGAACCACCCCACGACGATCGCGCGGCCGGGAGCCACTCCTTCCACCGCAATGGACTGCAGATAGGCATACTCTTGCTGCTCTGTCGGCACCAGAGGCAGCCCGTGCTCCGCCGTAATCTGCCACGTCTTCTCCCTGGCAGGATCGAGGATCCAAAGCTGCGGGATCTTGCCGCCCTCGCGGACCGTTGCCCAGAGATATCGCCCGTCGCTCTTCAGCGAAGCGATCTGCGCAAATCGTGAGGGTGGCATCCAAATCCGTCGCGCCGCGCCCCTGCTTTTTAGGGCAATCACGTGCTGATTCATCGTCCAGAACACTTCCGTGCCATCGTCCATCGGCAGGCAGCCGGAGAAATGATCGAGCCGACCCTGCTCGCCCGAAGGACCGACATAGGGGATTTCCAGTGGTAGAAAGGAGAGGCGAGATTTCGTATTCTCATTGGCCGATGCCGGAGTGATCCACGTTGCGGCGGCCAGCAAGAGGGCAATGACTGCTGCGATGACGCTCATAGGGGCATTCCTTATCTTTGAAAGCATTCCGTTCGGCAAGTCGGTGCTTGCTCTGCGCGTTTTCGAACCGTTCAAAAAAAGTCTCGCAAACCAATAATGGACCGGAAGGGGAACGAAGGGAGTGCGTCTCAGGGCCATCGCGCACTCTGTGTAGTTTTGGAAGTATAGGAAGAGTTGCGCGCTCGCGCATCATTTACTGTAACCGGCGCCGACCATGCAGCCGACGCAGCAGTCGAGGAGGTGGTGATCACCTGCGTTCGGCCCCCGTTTTGTTAGGAAGCAAATTCTTGAGCCACAGCCCGGAATGGCACTCGACAGCAAAACGGCGGTCAACCAAATCAGAGGGGTGCGGAGCGACTAGCTGGTGAGCCTTTGGCCTCGCGGCTCAAACGCCGCGGCGTTTGAACTCAACGACTACGTCGTAGCCGATCGCATCGGCCAAGCGTGCAAGTGTGTTGACCTCGACGTTCTCGACACCCGATTCCAGTCGACTGATGTTCCCCCGGTCGATCCCCGTCTTCTCGGATACATCGGCCAGACTGAGGCCTTCGCGAAGGCGAGCCAGCTTGAGCTTCGCCAGAGCGACGCGAGCAGGGCTCGCATCCTTGATGCGTTCACGGAACTCCTCTTCCACTTGCCGGATCACCTCGGCCAATTCGGTACGCTTCTCGTCGCGCAACCGGCCAACTTTCCGAGTAGCGGTCTCGGTCAATCGTTTTGGCGCCTGCTTGTGCTTGCTTTCCATGCCTATTCCTCCACATCCAACCCGTGCTCGGCAATGTGCTCCGCATTGCCGCCCGGCTCCAAATCCCAGAAGACGTGAATCCAACTCATGATCCACCTCGCAGCATTGTATTAAGATACAACACACCTTGTGAAAAGTCAAGGAGAAGTTGGTACGATAGATGGTTGTGAGAATTCGAAAGGGATGGACGCGCGGCGACAGCCGTGTGGCCCGTTATGCGCGACCTCGACGACCTCTTCTCAGCCCTCCGCCGGAGCCAATTCCGCAGCCGGCAACGGCCGGGTCCGAAGGAAAGGGCCTACCTGGAATCGAAGTCGCTCGACACGGTCCTGGAGTATGGGCGGCGCTTCGTCGCCGGTCGGCTTTCGCCGGCTGAGCCGGCCAACGACGGGCGCCAGACGCCCATGCGACGGCGTAATAACTCCAATCCCCGCCTCCACTTACCGCTCCTGTTTCAAAAAATTGCTTGACCTGGCGCGCCGCATCGGCCACAATGACGCAGGTGAATGGACATGTGAACACATGCCCCCTCGGACCGGCGCCAGCCGACTTTACGGCTCACCGCTCCGGAGCTCTTTGACAACCTGGTAACCCGCTCCGCCCGCCCGCCGACTCCCCTCCGCGGACCAACGGCCGCGCGACTGGGCGGTCTCTTTGCCCGCCCGGAAGCGCGTGGTGCCCAAGGAGCCGCCGTTCTGAGAAATTGCCAACTTGGGCACCACACCCGAAAGGGCAGGAAGATCTTTGCCGGGAGTCCGGAACCATGCAACACGTCCCTCAGAAGAGCTGCAAAAATCGCCTGCCCTGGTGTCACCACAAAGACTTTCCAACCAACGGGATCCGGCGAATCGACATCCTTTGCAACACCGACGTGATGCGTTGCGTGGCGCCGACGGAAATGCCCGAACGTCGAGGCGACGGGCACCGAGCGGGAAGCGGTTTCTCGACAATTCCGACCCAAGTCACGCTCGGCGCCGGTCTCCTTTTCATGTTCCCTCGCCGCGATGTCTCGATCGATGTCCCAGGCAAATTGAAGTTTTCGAGTCTGACCCCGGCCTCCTCCTGGACCAGTCCCCGGCCGCGGGCGTGAAGAAATGCGAGCCGAGGCAAAGAGAAAAGAAGATGGTGGAAAAGAATGTTTCGGCCGCAGTTTGGCCGGGTTTTCTTGAGGTCCGGCAGAGCCTGGCCGAAAAAGTTGCTTGCAGGATTGCGCCGCCGTGGTAAGATGAACCGCGGACGAGTCAATCGTCTCGTGGGTACCCAAAGAGCTTGTACTTAAGGCAGGTATTTCGAAGGGCCCGTTGTCTCCGCTCGAGCAAGAGCGGAGGCAACGGGCCCTTTTGTTGTGTCCTATCACTAACTGAAAGAACAAAACGGGGACAGGCACCTCGCCACGAGCGTATTCCTCGTGTTTTCAAGTATTTGGCTCGGAGCCAGTCCCCGTTTTGTTCACTACCTGAAGGAGTTTTGAGCCGTGTCTGACCAGACCAACCCTTGCACGGATACGTCGCCGACCGAGTCCGATAAGTCGGGCGGCCGCATGCCTTTCGATGCCGTTGCGCGGCGGGAGGTGCTTGCCATTATCCGCAACGGCAATAGCCGGCGGGTGGCGGCGCGGTACGTGGGCTGCGCACCGAGCACCATTACGCGGGCGGCCGCGCGGGATCCGGAATTCGCGGCGGAGCTCGCGCGTGCCGAAACGGCGGTAGAGATCCTTTCGCTGAACGCGATCCGCTGCGCGGCGAGGACCGATCGGTACTGGCGGGCCGCGGCATGGCTGCTGGAGCGACGAAACCCGACCGACTTCGGGCGGAAGTCCGGGGGCGGGTACACGGTGGCGGATGTCTTCGAGATCGTGGGGCAGGTGCTTGCGGCACTCGGGGAGCGAATCCCTGCGGAGCAGCGGGAGTGGGCGATCCAGCAGCTCAAGACGGTGTTGGTGGAGTATGAGCCGGGAGGGAGGGATGAGGGATGAAGGATAAAGGACCAATGAGCAAGCAGTGGGCGGGTGAAAACTCAGTGGTTCTATCGGCTGGTTCGATTACTGGTTCTGTTCCACCGATTTCTTCATCCGTGCCCCGGCTTTGCCATCCGTGCTACTTTGTCCTTGAGTTGTTCTGATAGCACGGATGGCAAGGCCGGGGCACGGATGAAAATGAGGAAGAAAAATGGGAACCCAGCAAGCCGATCGTATGCCCCCGTTTTCACCACCCCAAGCAAGCAGCAATGACCAATGAAGATTGATGTTGGAGAACTGGAAGAGATCGCGGCGGATGGGCTGCGGCTGGTGAAGTCGCTGGATGCGCCGCCGGGAGGGCCATCGCGGGAGCATTTCGAGATGGTGCTGCCGATGCTTGCGGAGCGGGAGGTGCACCGGCTGGTGCTGCGGTGCCGGCGGGCGTTCTTGCGCAAGTATGAGAAAGGGATCGAGGAGGATTGGGCGCGGAGGGATCCGCGGGATCTGTTGGGCTGGGGGCAGGAGTATCTGCCGGAGCATTTTTCGAAGACGCCCTCGGGGATGCACCGGTGGTTGGCCGAGAAGCTGGCGGGGATGGAGGAGCGGCGGGGGAGCAAGTTGAATGTGCTGGGGCCGAGAGGGGCGGCAAAGTCGACGGTGGCAACGCTGGCGTATCCGCTGCGGGCGGCACTGGAGGCGCGGGAGCCGTATATCTGGATCGTTTCGGATACGGCGCACCAGGCGCGGGCGCATTTGGAGAACCTCAAGCAGGAGATTGTAGAGAATCCGCGGCTGGCTGCTTTTTATCGGGGATCGGCGGGGCGGGGACCGGTGTGGCGGGCCGGAGCAATCGTGCTGCGCAATGGGGTGACCGTGGAGGCGTTTGGGACGGGACAGCGGGTCCGGGGACACCGGCGGCGGCACCATCGGCCGACGCTGATTGTTTGCGATGATTTGCAGAATGACGGGCATATCGAGTCGGCGGTGCGGCGGCAGCATGCGCGGACGTGGTTTCACGGGACGCTGATGAAGGCGGGGACGCCGCTGACGAACGTGGTGAACCTGGGAACGGCGCTGCACCGGGAGGCGCTGGCGATGGAGTTGGACCACACGCCGGGCTGGATGAGCCGCACTTTTCGGTCGATCGATCCGTGGCCGGCGAAGATGACGCTGTGGGAAGAGTGGGAGGCGATCTATGCGGATCCGCACAATCCGGAGGCGGGTGAGGCCGCCCGCGCGTTTTATGAGGAGCACCGGGCGGCGATGGATGAGGGGGCGGCGGTGCTGTGGCCGGACGTGGAGGATCTTTACACACTGATGTGTCTGCGGGTGGAGAGCGGCAGGCCGGCGTTCGAGCGGGAGAAGCAGAACTCGCCGGTCAATCCGGAGATGTGCGAGTGGCCGGAGAGTTATTTCGGGGAGGGGATCTGGTTCGAGGAGTGGCCGCAAGATTTGCAGATCAAGGTGCTGGCGCTGGATCCGAGCAAGGGAAGCGATTCGCAGCACGGGGACTATTCGGCGTTCGTTCGGCTGGGTGTCGATCGGCAGGGAGTGATTTACGTGCAGGCGGATATGGCGAGGAGGCCGACGCCGCAGATCGTGGCGGATGGGGTGGAGCATTGTGGGCAGTTTCGGCCGCGTGCGTTCGGCGTGGAGGCGAATGCGTATCAGGATTTGCTGGGTACGGCGCTGGAGGAGGAATTCCGGCGGCGGGGGATGCTGGGTGTGCCGGTGAAGCTGATCCAGAACGACGCGAATAAGCTGGTGCGGATCCGGCGGTTGGGGCCGTATCTTTCGAAGCGGCGGATCCGGATGAAGGCGGATTGTGCGTCGACGCGGCTGTTGGTGCATCAGCTTGAGGAATTTCCGGTGGGGGATCATGATGATGGGCCGGATGCGCTGGAGATGGCGGTGCGGTTGGCGGCGGAGATGCTGGCGCCGAGGTATGAGGATGGGTTGGGGAATCGGCTGCGGGTGTGAGCGGGGAAGAAGAAAAGTTTTGAACAGGAGGTAACGGAGGGCACGGAGGAAGATGGGGGGGGTGTGTCGTGAGGGGCGAAGTGGGATCGCAGCCGGGTTGCAAGGCGAGTTGAATACTATTCGGCGGGCGCTGACAGGAGGCGGGCGAGAGGTAGTTAAAAGATGGCCGTTAAAAAATGATGGAAGAGAAAAGGGGCTTGCGAGGACGTGAGCGGCTGTTCTTGGAGGCAGTCGCGCGGGGTCGGGCGGGACAGGCCCAAGGGAATGGGAAAGTGGTGAGCAGGCCGGGGTGGCGACGAAGGTGAAGATCGACAGGCGAAAGGAGAAGGGGCGAACAGGAGGTAACGGAGGGCACGGAGGGAAAGGGGTTTCGGGATGTCGCAGCGCGAGGAATGCGGCCAGGCGGTACTTTTGTGCTTTGGAGTTTTTGTGATCCTCAGGAGTGAGGCGGACTTTGAGAACCGGTGGTCTTTGCCGCCTCCGAGAGATGCGGAAACGCTCACGTGGCTTTAGGCTCGCCGCTCCGACAGGTCGTCGACGGTACAAAACTCCGCTTGGCGGCTCAGCCGGAGTATCCCGCAGTGTGGGCAGAACGAAAAGGAGCCGAGCTCTTCGTCTTCGAGACCACGGACGACGCCAAAGGGCGATGTTCGTGCTGAGACGGCCGTCCATTGCAAGATCGACGTGTTCTTCCAGGTGTGCGTACCAGGTATCGCACAGTTCAAGCTTCATGTTGCCAAACATTGCCGTGGTGGATGAACCGCACGCCCGATTGCGCCACACGTCGATGAGGCTGACGACCTGGCGGTGTGGTCGGGCGACCGATACGATGACATGGCCGGGCTCGGCGAGCACGTTGGTGATGTTCAGACCGTGCGTGGTGAGCAGTTCCTCGCGACGGCTCTCGATATCGCTGACGCGGAGCCGATCGGATTCTTGCAGACGCACGAGAGCGGCATTGGGCGTCAATCGCGAGCCGAGGATTCGCGTCTGGCGACCGTTGCTCAGTAGCGCCGCGCGTAGGCGTGAAACTTCCGCCGCAAGCCAGGATTGATCTTCCGGAGTGACAGGATCTGATGAGACGAGACCCGAGAGAACACGCCGTTGAACCGGGCCGGCCCACGCAAAATCCGCATTGGAGGGACCCTCGGGGCCGTCAGCCGAAACCTGCTGGACTCCTGGGGTCTCCGCGAGAGAAGCGGCCCCTCCGGAGCCTGGCGTTGCGGCGGGTGACGATGGGTCGGTAACCGGTGCCGGACTGTGGGGCGGCGACGGAGGTGTGGTCGTTGGCACGGATGTTGTCGACGGCGCGGCATCCGTGGAGACTTGCGGGCGCTGGTTCGGTGCGCCCCGCGGGACGGCGGTCCAGTTGACGCGCGCACTGGTGCGAGTGGGCGCTCCCGTATCCCGCTCCTCGACTGCGGCTGTCGGCGTTTCCGGGTCAACAGCAAAGGCCGGCCGCTCAGTCTCAGTAGACGCTTGGCAATTCGCTGCGCCGGCGTCGAGCAAACCAGCATTCTTCGAGACCGCCCCTCCGGTCGTTGTGCGGCGGCCTCAGCTTGCCGAGATCGGGAAGGTCCCTGGGGAATCCGACAAGTTGGTAATAGAGATCGGCCTCATGCTCCTCGGCGAGAGCCACAATCCGCATCCACAATCGACGCCACTTCTTGAGTCGTGGCGAATTCAGATCAAGCTCTCGTATCAATCGCCTTGTTTCGTTGTCCGTCGCATAAAGCGATGCGTCGGGCAGTGCCGCGACGTTTTCCGAGTGCAGCAGATAGAACGGATCGCCCACCGCCTGATCGCGCTTGACGGAGTTGCATCGGCGGCAAGCATAGACCAAATTGAGATAGTCGAGTCGTCGCCGGGGTTTGAGCGACTGAGGCTCAAAATGATCGAGATCAAATTCGCCCGTGACCTGCCCCCACGTCTCACGCTTCAGGCAATAGACGCAGCGAAAATCAAACTCGTCGCGAAGCCACGGGCGGTACGATTCGCACGACGCATATCCCGACGGGCCGTGGCGTCGCTGTCTGCGCGGGTCGGGGTAGTCGAAAATCAACGCGGTTTGTCCTTGGCAGCCAGTTCCAAGAGCTTCCGATGCAACGCCTTCGCGCCTTCCATCGGCAGATTCGTTTCCGATTCGAGTCGTTCACGCATGATTCGTGTCAGACCCGCCAGTTCGATTCTCTCTGCAGGCGTCAGGGTTTCCTGGATCTCCTTGTCGATCAGGTCGAATCGCCGTTGATTCAGTTCGGAGGTCCACTCGACGAAATCGGCACGTTTTTCGATCAGGACCCGCCCAACCGTCTCGGCGAACGATTCGGTGTCCATGCCAGAGTCAAGCAGAACCAAAAACACCGCCCGGATTGTCGCGTCTTGATAGGCGCGCGCAGAGGCGTCGGCCGGAAGGTCCAGAGCGGAATCGGTGAAGCTGTTTTCGAGTTCCGTTGAGAACCGCCGGAACCAATCGCTCGCGTGCTCAGAAATCGAACCGCGGTGGGACACCGATTCGGACTTACGCGGCTTCCTGCTCGCCATCGGACTGCCGCTCCCCTTGAATCGCGTCTGAAAGCACTTGAAGTGCCATCTTAGCGGCCATCCGATAGTGCGACAAGGTTACGCAGTCCGGATGGCCGGATTGAGCCGCCAGCCGTTTTGCCCGCTCGCAGACCTCCGTGGCGAAGAGGGACTTCCACTGGATCAGTTCCTTTGCCGCCTCGACATCGATCATTGCGGGTCTCATCGTAACCTCCGTATCATCACATCGCGCGCCCCCAATCGAGCGGACGGGCACGCGAGACTCAGGACTTGCTGAATTCGAGTGGGCATTCTGAACCGACTTCTTCCGGCGGTCAAGATCAGACCAGGAGAGCCCATCACGCGACCCACCGAAAGAGGCAGAGAAGGCGGGGGGGCACGGGGGCGCGTCCTGCCGTTGTTCGCGTCGCAACCTTTGAATGTGCCATATTTTATGTCGTCTGGCACGAGTGCTTCCGACGTACGCGCCCAGTGCTCGTGCCGAGTGGCAAAGACCTTCTCCCCTGAGCAGATCTCCCGCGACGGTGGCTCTTTGCGCGAGCTGGCTTAGGCCGGCGTTTGGTCTGCATCTGAGCTGAGGTACAATAGATTGGGTCGTCCCCGGACTGGGTAGAATCGTGCGGTTGTCGTATTCCCAAGAGTTCCTGGCGTGATCCTGGTGAGGAACGAACATGACGCGAACCATTGCGGCGCATTTCGACGGTAAGGTCATCGTCCCCGACGAGCCCGTGCAACTCCCAGTGGGGCAACCTTTGCGTGTGCAACTCGAATTGGTGCCGGAAGCCCCTGCGGCGCGTTTTGCCGATTTTTTGCGATTTGCGGCCGATCTGCAGGACGCACCGCCTGACTTGGCTGCGCAGCATGACCGCTATCTGTACGGAAGCCCCAAGGGATGACGGCCACATTGCACGACGTTTTTGCCGATACCGTGTACTGGATTGCCTTGGTGGTCAAGCAAGACCAGTACCATGAGCGGGCGCAAGGCTGGTCGCTGCGGATCACGGGCCGGATTACGACAACCGTCCCGGTGCTGCTGGAAACCGCGAACACGCTGGCCCGGCCGGCTTGGCGCGCCCACGCAGTTGCGCTGCTCGACCACCTTCAGCAGCACTCCGACGTTTCGGTGGTCGCGCTATCCGCGGACCTCTGGCAGCGTGGTTGGGATCTGTACCGCAACCGGCTGGACAAGGCTTGGAGCCTTACCGACTGCATCTCGTTTCTGGTAATGCAGGACGCCGAGTTAGTGGATTGCTTGACCGCCGATGAGCACTTCCAGCAAGCGGGGTTCCGCGCAGTGCTTCTGGACGAGCCTTAGCCGGGTTTGGGCGGTCGTTTGCCGGCCGGACTTGCCAAACGGAGCGGGTGAACGGTTCCTGGAACCTCTTTTCTCCCCCACCTTTTCTCCCCCGGCGCTGCCGATGCCGAAGTTCACGAATTGACGGAGGAAGCCTTCAAGCCGGCTTTGCGAATAGCGCTGCGCACATAGGCCAGGGATTGCCGATAGTCTTTTGGTCCGACGTATTCGAGGATCAACGGTGCTTTCGGACTGTGTTTCGCTGCCAGAGCGACGAATTCCACAAAGTCGATGTCGCCCTGGCCGGCAGCCACGCCGCGGGCGGCGTGCAGTTTGCGATCCTTGGCGTGCAGGCAGTCGATCCACGGCGCAAGCTGATCGAACATCTCACCGAGGTCGTTGACCTCAATAAGGTTGGCGGGATCCAACAAGGCTCGAATCCTAAGCGACCCGACTTCCTCGAGAAAGAGCCGAGCCCGTTTGGCGCTCGCCAATACACCGGTGAGTGTCGGCTCGAACAGCACTGTGGCATGGTGCCGCTCGGCCATGGCGGCCAGTTGCTTTCCGGTGGCGATCATCGCCGTCCAGACATCCTCGCGCAAAGGATACGGCAATCCGGACTCGGGTTTCTCCGGACGATAGTACCCTGTTTCGGTGATGAAGGTGGTTACGCCCATCGCCTGGCCGATCCGCATCATGGCATCGAAGTAGGCCAGGTTGGCTGTCCGCTCGTCCTGGTCGGGATGCACCAGATTGGTGTACACACCGATGCTGTGGATCAGAAGGCCGGCGGAGCGGTAGGTCTCGGCAATCGCTGCCGACCGCTGAAGCGTCATGTCGGAAAGGTCCGACCGTCCGTTGAATTTCCAGTAGCGGCTGTCGCTTTGGCTGAGAAACAGTTGCACCATGTGGACATTCTCGCGAGCCAACTCCTCGGCCAGTTGCCGATTGGTGTAATCGCCGAACCCGAACGTGGCGATGCCGATCGCCGGGGCGGCGAGGGGTTCTTTCTGGCCGGCGACGGAGGCCGCCGACAAAACCGGCAGAGCCGCAGCGGCCTGGATTAGCTGGCGGCGCGTTATGGCGTTTTGCGACATGGCTCGATCCTGTGCTGGAAGGAGGAAATCGTCTGTTCTGTCACCGAGTCAACAGAAGGCCATCATTCTACCTTCTACCACAGGATTGGATCGCCCGCAATCGTGGAAGCGGTGCTCGGAATGGGGACCGTGCGGAGTCTGGCTGCGGAGCACCACGCGCCACCCTTGCAGCCGGACTTGCCGACGCCGTATACTCTCGCATGCCAGCAGGGTTTTCCGCTTCAATGGGGCGTTAAGAAGTTCTCTGTGTCGGAGGAGTCCATGTCCACGCGACCGCCCGACGATTGCTTTGACCTGTTTGTCAGCTATGCGCATCTCGACGATGCCCAGGGCTGGGTGACCGCCCTGGTGGCCCAGATCGAAGGGGAGCACGCTCGCTTCACTCCCACGCCGCTGCGTGTGTTTTTCGACCGCGATGCCATCCGCTCGATGGATGACTGGGAGCTGCGGATCCTCAAGGGCATCCGCGAGTCGAAACTCATGGTGGCCGTCCTGTCGCCGAACTATTTTGCCAGCGACTATTGCAGGAGAGAGTGGGCGGCGTACGTGGAGCGCGAGTTGGCCGAAGCTTTGCCGGGCGAAGGGATCGCGCCGATCTACGTGGTCACTCATCCGGCCTTCGACGGCAGCGGCGGACCGCAATTGGACGAGTGGCTCAAGAACCTCCAGCGGCGGCAGTTCCTCGACATTCGGCCGTGGTGGCAGGAGGGACCAAGGGCGCTGGAGCGGCTCGACGTGGCGCGGCGTTTGGAGACCCTGGAACACCACTTGAACGACCGCCTGGAACGGCTGCGCCAGCGGCAGGCGTCGCGATCGACCGTTCCGGAACACAATCGGAACTTCGTGGGGCGACGCGACGAATTGCAGAAATTGCGCACGAAGCTGGTCGGCGGCCAGGTCGGCGCGATCACCGCCGTGCAGGGCATAGGCGGCATCGGCAAGAGCGCCCTGGCCTTTGAGTATGCCCACGCCTACGTGGACGACTATGCGGGCGGACGGTTCCTCGTGTCCGCAACGGGATTGAACGACTTGCGTGCGGCTTTTGCCAAGCTGGCTCCGGAACTGGAAATCCAGTTCGACGAGCGCGAACAACTGGACCTGGAGACGCAATGGTCTCGGCTGCGGCGGGCCTTGGAAGGCCGCGGACGCGCACTGGTGGTCTTGGACAACGTAGACGACGCGCGGCTCTTGGCGGCGCGCCAGTTGGCGCAGTATTTGCCGGACCGGCAGCGCGTCCACGTGTTGGCGACCACGCGGCTAGACGCCGAACGTCTGCCGGGCGTGGCCTGCCTGCCGCTGGATCAGTTGAAGGACGAGGAGGGATTGGCGCTGTTGGAGAAATACCGTCGCTTTGCCAGTGAGGAGGAATGGAAGGCGGCCTTGGCCATTGTGCGTCGGTTGGGTGGCCACGCCTTGGCATTGGAACTGGTGGCTGTGTATCTCTGGCAGAATCCGGAGATTTCCTATGTCGGGTATCGGCAGCGATTGGAGGGGGAGGGGCTGGGAGCGCTGAATTTGGCGGCCGGTGATCCGTCTGTGGAACTCGCGCGGCACCCGGAGAAATTCCTGGGCCGGCTGCTCGAACCCACGCTGGCGGAGTTGGCGGCTGCCGAGTTGCGCGTTGTGGAATATGCCGCCCTGGCGCCGCCCGACTCGGTCCCATTGCCCTGGCTGAAGGATCTGGCAAGCGGTGATTTTCCGGAGCTCACCGCGCCGGTCCAGCCAGGCTACCCCGATCCGTGGAAAGGGCTCGTCCGCCGCCTTCAGGGGTTGCGGTTGCTCACTGCGAGCGACGACGCGCGTTTGGGCCGGATGCATCGCCTGGTGCAGGACGTCGTGCGAGCTCGACTGGGGGAGGGCGAGTGCCAAGTGCGGGAATCGCGGCTGGTGGACTACGCCTACGACTGTTCGGAACGCCTGGCCGCGCGGTGGGGCCAGCGCGATCTGGCGTGGGAACTGGCTCCGCTGCGGGACATGGCGTATCGGCTGATCGACGGCGGCGAGAGGCGCGGGTGGGTGCAGGCGGAGAATATCGCCACAGGTCTCCTGCACACGGGGCGTCTGCTCGATGTGGGCGAGCTTCGGCGGCGATCACACCAGTTGCTCGCGAGGCGTTG